>NZ_JBFBAT010000039.1:0-1288 GCF_040682375.1 Streptomyces sp. NPDC051214 | reverse complement strand
AAGGGGGTGGGAATACTCATCTTGAAGCAGGCTTCCCGCTTAGATGCTTTCAGCGGTTATCCTTTCCGAACGTAGCCAACCAGCCATGCCCTTGGCAGGACAACTGGCACACCAGAGGTTCGTCCGTCCCGGTCCTCTCGTACTAGGGACAGCCCTTCTCAATATTCCTACGCGCACAGCGGATAGGGACCGAACTGTCTCACGACGTTCTAAACCCAGCTCGCGTACCGCTTTAATGGGCGAACAGCCCAACCCTTGGGACCGACTCCAGCCCCAGGATGCGACGAGCCGACATCGAGGTGCCAAACCATCCCGTCGATATGGACTCTTGGGGAAGATCAGCCTGTTATCCCCGGGGTACCTTTTATCCGTTGAGCGACGGCGCTTCCACAAGCCACCGCCGGATCACTAGTCCCGACTTTCGTCCCTGCTCGACCCGTCGGTCTCACAGTCAAGCTCCCTTGTGCACTTACACTCAACACCTGATTACCAACCAGGCTGAGGGAACCTTTGGGCGCCTCCGTTACTCTTTGGGAGGCAACCGCCCCAGTTAAACTACCCATCAGACACTGTCCCTGATCCGGATCACGGACCCAGGTTAGACATCCAGCACGACCAGAGTGGTATTTCAACGTTGACTCCACGAACACTGGCGTGCCCGCTTCAAAGTCTCCCACCTATCCTACACAAGCCGAACCGAACACCAATATCAAACTGTAGTAAAGGTCCCGGGGTCTTTCCGTCCTGCTGCGCGAAACGAGCATCTTTACTCGTAGTGCAATTTCACCGGGCCTATGGTTGAGACAGTCGAGAAGTCGTTACGCCATTCGTGCAGGTCGGAACTTACCCGACAAGGAATTTCGCTACCTTAGGATGGTTATAGTTACCACCGCCGTTTACTGGCGCTTAAGTTCTCAGCTTCGCACACCCGAAAGTGCACTAACCGGTCCCCTTAACGTTCCAGCACCGGGCAGGCGTCAGTCCGTATACATCGCCTTACGGCTTCGCACGGACCTGTGTTTTTAGTAAACAGTCGCTTCTCGCTGGTCTCTGCGGCCACCCCCAGCTCATGGAGTAAATCCAATCACCAGTGATGGCCCCCCTTCTCCCGAAGTTACGGGGGCATTTTGCCGAGTTCCTTAACCATAGTTCACCCGAACGCCTCGGTATTCTCTACCTGACCACCTGAGTCGGTTTAGGGTACGGGCCGCCATGAAACTCGCTAGAGGCTTTTCTCGACAGCATAGGATCATCCACTTCACCACAATCGGCTCGGCATCAGGTCTCA
>NZ_JBFBAT010000038.1:0-1334 GCF_040682375.1 Streptomyces sp. NPDC051214 | reverse complement strand
GGGCGAATTCCAGGGGTCGTAGCAACACAGTGATCAACTGGCTGTCGCCAGGAGCTTAGCGAGGCGCTCGGCTGGGGTTTCCCAGCCGAGCGTTTTGCGTGGGCGGCTGTTGAGCTCGGCGGCGACGGCCTCGAGGTCGTCCCGGCTGTGCCGGGACAAGTCAGAGCCCTTGGGGAAGTACTGCCGCAGCAGGCCATTGGTGTTCTCGTTTGATCCGCGTTGCCAGGGGCTGCCCGGATCGCAGAAGTAGACCGGGATGTCAGTGGCGAGGCTGAAAGCGTGGTGGGCGGCCATCTCAGCGCCCTGGTCCCATGTCAGTGACCGCTTCAGGTGGGGCGGCAGGGTCTGGACGGTGTCGGCCAGCGCCTGGCGGACGGCCGATGCTGCGTGGCCGTTCGGGAGGTGGACCAGCATGAGGTAGCGGGTGCTGCGTTCGACGAGTGTGGCGATGGCTGAGCGGGAGCTGCTGCCAACGATGAGATCGCCCTCCCAGTGGCCGGGGACAGCCCGGTCGGCCACTTCGGCGGGCCGCTCGCTGATCATCACCATGGGGTGCGGAAATCGCTGTCTGCGGCGGGCAGAGTGGCGATGGGGCTTGCGGACGGCTCGTCCGGTCCGCAGTGCGCGGGCCAGCTCGCGTCGGAGTTCACCGCGGCCTTGGACGTAGAGGGCCTGGTAAATCGTCTCGTGAACCACGTGCATCTCCGGCCGGTCAGGGAACCGTCTGCGCAGAGCGTGGCAGATCTGCTCCGGGCTCCACCGCCGGGCCAGGTGGTCCTGGATGAAGTCCCGCAGCTCGGGGTTCTGCCCGATCTTGGCGACCTTGGGCCTCGGACGGCGTTTGTCCGCCCGGCGCTGGGCAGCGTGCGGCCGGTAGTACCAGCGGCCGCCGGGGAGGACGGTCCGGTTTCGGCGGATCTCCCGGCTGATGGTTGACGGGCTGCGGCCAAGCTCGGCTGCGATCGTCCGGACGGCAGCCTTCTCCCGCAACCGGTCAGCTATGTGGATGCGATCGGCCTCACGCAGGTAGCGCGAGGAGCCGGCCGGCTCCGCAGCCACGGGAACGAGGTGAGGCGGCACCACCCCGGTGATAGGTAGTGCCGCCTTTGAACGGCGGTCAGCACTGCGGCCGTTACGCCATCGCCTGCCGGTCTTCGAGTTGATGCCGACGATCCGGCAGGCGTCCTCGTAGGGAGTTCCTTGATCCACAAGCTGAAGGTATGCCTCCCGCTCCCGGACCAACTGCCTCCGGCCCTGCGGATTCCGGTCGTCCCGGATCCTGAAGTCCATCGCACCCCTGAAGTGGGGTGTTGCGACGACCGCTAGAACTCAAG
>NZ_JBFBAT010000037.1:0-1415 GCF_040682375.1 Streptomyces sp. NPDC051214 | reverse complement strand
GTAGGACTCCGTTAAGTTGGTGCTGATCTGCGGTTTCTGGGCAGCGGCTGCTGGCAGGTGGTGCAGATACCGGTCCAGCACCTCAAGGTGTCCTGGAGCATGTCGAGGACCTGGTAGAGGGTCAGGCCGGTGCGGGCACTTTTGGGGCGAGCCGCTGTTCGGTCAGGAAGGCGTGGGCGGCGGTCGCCAGGGTGACGTGGTGGTGCCAGCCGGTCCATGAGCGGCCTTCGAAGTGGTCCAGGCCCAGGCCGTGTTTGAGTTCGCGGTAGTCGTGTTCGATGCGCCAGCGGATCTTCGCCAGGCGGACCAGGGCGGCGATCGGAGTGTCGGTGGGCAGGTCGGACAGCCAGAAGCGGGCCGGGGTGTCCTCACCGTCGGGCCACTCGGCCAGCAGTTGCATTTGGGGCAGGACGCCGTCCCACCGGCCGTGCGCGGCCACCGCGGCCGCCTTGGTCATCCGGCGCGGACGCACTCCGGCCGGCCGGACCAACAGCGCGAGGAAGCGGGAGGCCATCGGGCCGCGTGAGCCCTCCCGCCAGATCACTTCCCCAAACGCTTCCCGACCGGCGCCAGCGGTCAATTCCGCCACCGACACCGGTGGCTGCGGGTAACGGGACACCGGCCGGCGGCCGATGCCGGACCAGGTCGGCAATACAGGGACCGCCGCATCCGGCTGGACGATCAGGTCGCCGCGAATACCGACCACGAAGTGGTGTCCCCGCTCGGACAGGGCGGCGCGGAAGTCGGCGTTCTGACCGTAGCCGGCGTCGGCCACCACCAGCGGCGGCGACAGCTGCCACGCGGCCAGTTCATCCAGGGCGTCCAGCGCGAGGCGCCACTTCTCCCGGTGGGTGACCTCCTCGGGCACCCCAGTCCGCCTCCGCCGGTCGCCATCGAGCGCCCACTCCGCCGGTAGGAAGAGGCGCCAGGTCAGCGGGCACGAGGCGCGATCGGAGACCGCGTGCACACTCACCGCGACCTGGCAGTTGGCCTGCTTGCCCAGCGCCCCGCAGTACTGCGGGGCGACCCCTACCGACATCTTCCCGTCCTTGGGGAAGGACACGTCGTCGATCGCCCAGGCGTCCGGGCCGATGCGCGGCACCAGCCGCTCGGCGATCCGCCGGCGCACCGGCACCGCATCCCAGGTCGACTGGTTCACGAACTGCTGCAGGTTCTGTTCATTGCCGTCCGGCAGCCGCGAGGCCATGGCCTGGACCGACTTACGGCGGCCGTCCATCATCAGGCCCCGCAGATAACAATCGCTCTTGGCCCGCTGGTCCTTGCGCGGCACCGACGCAAACACATCCGCCACGAACAACGCCAACGCCGCCCGCATACGCTCCACTTCATGTACGTCCACGCTCCTCAACATGCTCTTGATCAGCGCAAACGGGAAGACCTAACGGAGTCCTACT
>NZ_JBFBAT010000036.1:0-1440 GCF_040682375.1 Streptomyces sp. NPDC051214 | reverse complement strand
AGGGAGCAGACGCCGTCAGCAGGCGCACGCCCCGAGCAGATAACCGCGCGTTCCAACGCCCGGCCCGCCTACACCACTCGGTGGGACACCATCGCACCGAGGGCCAAGCACTGAGGCAGACGCTCAAGGAGGTCCGTCGGTGAGTGCCGTCGGAGCGTGCTTGTGCTGGCAGTGCGACGAGCCGATCAAGCCAGCCCGGCCCGTCACCACCTTCGCCAAGGTCTTCATCGCGGCGGGCGGAGCATCCATCGCGCTGCATGCCAAGTGTGCGAAGTGGGCCGGATTCGTCCGCCGCGCGCAGGCAT
The DNA here is from genome assembly GCF_040682375.1 of Streptomyces sp. NPDC051214. Taxonomy (NCBI): domain Bacteria; kingdom Bacillati; phylum Actinomycetota; class Actinomycetes; order Kitasatosporales; family Streptomycetaceae; genus Streptomyces; species Streptomyces sp. NPDC051214. The sequence goes on along the minus strand of NZ_JBFBAT010000036.1, from coordinate 1,135 downwards.
AGATCCGAACGGCAGGGCGGGGTCTGGCCGTGCTACGCAATCCGCTGGGACTGGGTCACGGGCGCGCTGCATCAAGTGCGGCACGGACGCGCCATGCTCGGTTGGCGCTGAACGGCACGGTGGGCGTGCCGGGGTTCGTGCTCCACGCCTGGCAGGGCCGTATCGATCGAGGGAAGCTCGCGCCCGTCTGCGTCACCTCACGCCCGGTGTAACCGGCCGGCGCCGAGCGAGTAGCTGGCCGGGCGGGAAAGCGAGGGCCGCGGTGACGACAAGCCGACGGGCTGGCGGGCGGTGAAGGTATGCCGGTGGTTGTCGGGTGGGGCTGCGGGCCGTGTCGCCGCGGGAGGCGGCGACGGCCGTGGGGGCAGCGGGCTGGCGGCGCAGGTCCCTGCGGTGTGCGGGCCGGTCTGGGCGGATGTGGCGGGGGCCGTTCTGCCGGGAGGCGTGGATCAGCCTCTCTGCCATGCGTGCTCGGCCGTCGCTGCTGCGCCCCGAGGGCCGGGGTGGTTCGGTTTTCAACTCCTGTGCGCGATCCGGTTCCTGATGCCGCATATGCCCCGACGGGTTCGCGCCGTGTCGAGCGGGACGGTGACCTGCACGCTCACGGTATGGGGGATTCACGAAGTCGCGGGGTGGCCCGCGCGTAGCTGATGTGCCCGTATTGCGGGCTGCCGCAAGATCAGGTCGACACGCTGGGCCCCGGGCCCGTCTTGTTGGAGCCGGTGTGGCGGCCTTTGGCCCACAGGGTGCCGCCGGAGCGCCGGTGGATCGGGATATCGCGGGGCCGGGTCACGGTGTATGGCGTGTGTCCGCCCGTCGCGGAGCAGCGGTGCCGGATCGAGCATGCGCTGGTCTGCCCCGGGCAGCCGTTGCCGGGCCTGTGGCCGGAGCTGACGAAGATGCGGGAGGTGAATGCGCAGAAGGCTGCGCGGCGTAAGGACAAGCCCGCGCTGCCCGGCGGTGAGCAGCTGCGGGATGTCGGCTGATCGGTTGCGCGCGCAGCCGCCGCCGGCCTGGATGCCACGAGCCCGAACCGGGCCCTGCGAACCATGGGCAGGGCGGCCCTCGTGGGGGGTGTCGGCTGCGCAGTGCTGTGACGGCAGTGCCCGGGCCTGGCGGGGGAGTGGTCGGGGTG
>NZ_JBFBAT010000035.1:0-1552 GCF_040682375.1 Streptomyces sp. NPDC051214 | reverse complement strand
GGGGGGTGCCTCTATGTCGTTCGTCAAGGCACCCCTGTCGGGTTTGGGGTGGTTCGGTATTGCTGGGGTCACGCGGCGAGCTCGACGCTTCTCGGCGTCCGGGATTCGTAGAAGGTGCCGTCGCGGAGCATCGCGAAGAGCACGCTGATGCGCTGTCGGGCGAGGCGGAGGAGGGCTTGAGTGTGGGTCTTGCCGCGGGCTCGTTGCTTGTCGTAGTAGGCGCGGGAGGCTGGATCGGCGTTCATGCAGGCGAAGGCGGAGAGGAACATGGCACGTTTGAGCTGCCGGTTGCCGCCTCTGGGTGCGTGTTCGCCGTGGATCGAGGTGCCCGACGACTTTGTCGTCGGTGCGAGGCCGGCGTAGGAGGCGAGGTGGCCGGGGGTGGGGAAGCTGGTTGCGTCGCCGACGGTGACCAGCAGGACGGCGGCGGTCCTGACGCCGACGCCGGGCATCGACGTCAGGACCTGCGAAAGAGGGTGGGCCTCCAGCAGGGCGTTGATCTGGGTTTCCATCGCCCGGCGCTGGGTGTGGACGGCGGTCAGGGACGCGGCCAGGGAGGGGATGACGATGTCGAGAGTGCCGGTGCCCGGGACCACGACGGTCTGCTCGTCCAGTGCGTCGAAGACGTCGTCGATCAGCCTCTGGGCCATGCGCGGGGCCTTGGGGCGGATCAGCTCGACGAGTCTGCGGCGGCCGGCTTTTCGCAGGGCGGCTGGGGATCCGTAGCGTTCCAGCAGCCAGGTGACGGCCTGGTGGTCGAGCCGAGGTCCCAGGACGCGTTCCAGGCTGGGGTGGAACTGGGTGAGCAGGCCGCGTATCCGGTTGGAGGTGCGGGTGGCCTCGGTGGCCAGATCCTGGTCGAAGCCGGTCAGCACGGTCAGTTCGGCCGTGATCTCGTCGGTCAGTTCCAGCGAGCGCAGGGTGTGCGGCATCGTCCGTGCAGCATCCGCGATCACGGCGGCGTCCTTGGCGTCGGTCTTGGCCTCGCCGGGGTAGAGGTCGGCGATGCGGCGCATGGCCAGACCGGGCAGGTAGGCGACCTGGCAGCCGGCGTCGCGGGCGACGGTCAGGGGCAGGGCGCCGATCGAGGCGGGCTGGTCCACGATCACCAGGACGGTGCCGAACTTCGCGGCGAGTTTGTCGAAGACGGCCCGCAGTTTCGGTTCGCTGTTGGGCAGCGGCTTGTCGAAGACCTTCTTCCCGGCCGGGGTGAGACCGTGGCCGTGGTGAGCGGACTTGCCGACGTCCAGGCCGAGGAACACGCCCACGTCTTCGATCTCGAACATCGCGCCCTTTCAGGGGTGTTGACGGTGCTGGCCTCGACTCGGGTGTCGTACTCGCGCATCCACGTTATGCAGACCTGCCGCCCGCGTGCTGTCCGGCATTGCGCCGGACCGGGCGGTGGCCGGACCTCTGATCAGCGTCTCCGACGAACACCTTCCGGACCTGGTGACACCACCCCCCAGGTCATGCCTTCGACAGGGGGACACAGTCATGCCGGGCCCGGAAGCCAGCGACCCCGTTGCGGAGCCGCGGAAAACATAACGGGGGC
>NZ_JBFBAT010000034.1:0-1604 GCF_040682375.1 Streptomyces sp. NPDC051214 | reverse complement strand
CTAATGTCGCGTCGCTATTTGGCTGGTGGTTGGGGTGTGACGCGGGGAGTCTCGTCTCTGCGGCAGATAGTGATCGTGTAGGTGACGTTGCCGGTGGGCACCGGGCCGGGGGCTCGCATGCGGTGATTGGGTGCCTGTCTGGCCCGGGGCCTGACGCGGTGAGGTCTGCGGGGGATCAGTTGGGCCAGGGCTTCGACCTGGACCAGGGTGATCAGCGGGGGCTGTCCCGCGGCCGGCCGGTAGTGCAGGTGACGGCGGGTGGTGCGCAGGACCGCCGTGAAGGAGATGCGGTCTGGGTCCAGTGGCTGGCCGGTCGTGGGATCCAGGCTGGCCTGGGCGGCGCGGGCGCGCTGGGCTTGCAGGTATTGGTGGGTGATGAGCAGTCCGTAGATCTCCTGCACGACGCCGTCGGGGGTCTGCGACCGCAGCAGGGGCCGGTGGTCGCTTTGAAGGATTTTCACCTCGAGCAGGCTGGTCTCGCTGTTCCAGCGTTCCGCATAGACGGCGGCAATCTGCTGAGCCGGGGCTTGGTCGGGGTCCAGCAGGCTGGTAATCACCCGCAGCGGGCGGGTGCGGGGCGGTCCGTGTTCAGGGGTGGCGATGATGTCGGCGTCCACCACCCGCACCGCGACGCCGTGCGGGTGGCCCGGTGGCATGCGCCGGTTGCAGAAGCGCAAGGCGGCCTGGCGTTGGCCGGAGGCCCGGTCCGCAACGCAGGACAGGAAACTCCCGTCCGCCAGTTCGCGCAGGTGGGGCAGCCAGTGGTGGGAGTGCGCGCGGACGATGAAGTCGGCGCCGCAGGCGGTGATGCGGGCGAGGACGTCGTGGCCGTGAAAGGCCCGGTCCATCAGCACGAGTTGCCCGCCGGACAGGGTCGGAATGGTTGCCAGCTGCTTGGCCAGCGCGACCTCGTTGTCCCGGCGCGGACCGAAACGCGCGTCGAGAATGCCGCGGGTGCCGCAGGCGATCAGCAGGACGAGCTTGACCTGGGGATAGTGTCCGGGCTTGCGGCTGCCGCCGGGCGGTGAGCCGAAGGCCTTGATATTGGCCGGTGTGGGTGCGACATCGAGGACGGTGCCGTCCAGCGCGAGCATCAGCAGGCGTCGGCTGAAGGCGAAGGCGCCGGGTGACTGCGATGCGGTCAAGGGGCCGCGCACCTGCTCGAACAGGACTTTCAACGGCCCGGGGCCCAGTCGCGCACGGGCTTTGGAGACGGCGGAGGTGCCCGCCACCCGTAAGGCTCTCGTATGAACGGCGGTGCGCAGCCCGTCGGTCAGCCTGCGCAGGATCTCGGCATAGCCGTCGCTGAAGTGCAGGCACATCGCTAGCACGAAGTAGACCACCGCGCTGGCCGGCAGACAGGCACACCAGCGCTTCTCATCCCGCCCACACGAGCGGACGGCTTCTTCCACCGCCTGTGGGGAGACGAATTCATCCAGCGCTTCCAGCCGGATCCCGGCCGCCACCCGCGCCGCCGCGATCCGCTGCCCGACCCTGGAATCCACTCCCGTTGCGGTGACACGATGACAAGACATCGAGGCTCCACAGGTCAGATCTCTCACCGCTATCCGACCTGCCAGGGGTCTCGATGGCCGTCAACCCCC
>NZ_JBFBAT010000033.1:0-1721 GCF_040682375.1 Streptomyces sp. NPDC051214 | reverse complement strand
GGTTCTGGTCGGGGTGCGCATCACTTATATCACCTGGCCCCGGCCCCGGGGGGGGGGGGGCCCCCCCCCCCCCCCCACACCGGCCCCGCCACTTCACCTGCCGCGCCTCGCCTACCGCGCCCCGTCCACCGGAGGCAGCAGGCCGATGGCGCGATAGGCGGTGTCCACCGTCGGCCTGGACATCTCCCTGGCCCGCTCAGCTCCCCGCCGCAACACCCCCTCCACATACGCGGGATCAGCAACCAGCTCCTTGTGCTTCGCCTGCAGGGGCCTTAAGATCTCCACCACGGCGTCGGCGGTGTCCTTCTTCAAAGCCCCGTACGACGCGTACACACCGCTCAAGCCCTCGGGGTTCCCACCCTCACAGGCCGCGAGGATCTCGAGCAGATTCGAGATCCCCGGCTTGGCCTCACGGTCGTACTCGACCTCGGACCCGCTGTCGGTCACGGCCCGCAGGATCTTCTTCCGCACGACGTCCGGCTCGTCCAGCAGATAGATGATCCCGGCACCGGCATCGCCGGACTTCCCCATCTTCGACATCGGGTCCTGCAGATCCATGACTCTGGCCGCCACCTTGGGATACGTGGCCCGGGGTACGACGAACGTGTGTCCGTACCGCTGGTTGAACCGCACCGCCAGATCCCGGGTGAGCTCCACGTGCTGCACCTGGTCGTCCCCGACCGGCACCTCATCCGCCCCATACGCCAGGATGTCCGCCGCCATCAGCACGGGATAGGTGAGCAGCGAAAGCCGCACACTCCCGCCGCGGGCCCGCTCCAGCGCCGACTTCTCCTTGTACTGGATCATCCGCCGCATCTCGCCGTCCGTCGCGACGCACTCCAGCAGATACGAGAGCCTTGCGTGCTCGTCCACATGACTCTGCACGAACACGGTGGCCCGCTCGGGATCGATCCCCGCCGCGAGCAGAAGCGTCGCCGCCTGCCGACTGAGCCTGCGCACCCGGCCGGGATCATGGTCGACGGTCAGGGCGTGCAGGTCGACGACGCTGAACAGCGACTCGGCCCGGTGCTGGTCAACTTCTGCCCACTGGCGCACGGCGCCCAGGTAGTTCCCCAGGGTCAGGTGCCCGGTCGGCTTGATCCCGCTGAAGATCCTCGTCATCTCTCCACCTCTTGGTCAGGACCGCCGGCCCGACGACCGGGCTCCGGGTCCTCCAGGGGAGAAACAAGAAACGGCCGCCGAGTAGGCAGCCGTTGAGTACATGCGTGTGTACGGCCGCCGTCAGGCGGCCCACCACTGTGGGGTGTGCGCATGTGTGGTCACGTCCCTACGGTAGCCCCAGGGGGTCGTCGTGGACCAGGGTTGACACGCCCAGACCGCGTACGTAGTGTTCTCCGAGTTGTCCGGCGTGAGCGCCGACTCCTGGTCGGTCCCCGGGCAACCATTCCGCACAACCATTCAAACGATCGATGCCGTGTCATCTTCGATGCCCCGTCGTCTGCTCGTTTTCATGCGCTTTTGCGAAATGAGGAATCCGCGTTCGAAAGGACGCCCCCGATTAGGTCGGGGAGCCGGATTCCGCTAAAGTCTCACTCGTCGGAACGGCCCAACAGCCGGGAAGACAAGGCCCGCTGACTGGGAATCAGGCCCGAAAGGATCTGGTAGAGTCGGACTCGCCGGAAAGGGAAACGCGAAAGCCGAAAGGCCGGAGCGGGAACCGGAAAGGCACCGAGGAAATCGGACACGAAAGAGTCTGATAG
>NZ_JBFBAT010000031.1:0-1883 GCF_040682375.1 Streptomyces sp. NPDC051214 | reverse complement strand
ACCGGATCGTGTCTCAGGCGGTGGTCATCGCGACCGGGATTTCTGCCGGAGGTCACCGCGAGATCCTGGGGCTGATGGTCGGCGACAGCGAGTCGGGCTCTGGCCGGAATCTCGGGACGGTCACGATCGCAAGAGGACGCGGGTGCGGAGGAGTTGGAAGGATCCGCGGCCGTACATCTGCCGCTTGATCGTCTTAAACGGTTGACGTGCCCTTCGACGACACCGGAGTTGTAGGGGAGGGTGAGGCCGGCGGTGACGGCGTCAAGGTCCTGGCGGAGGTAGGCGGCGAAGCCGCGCAGGGGCCTGGGGGCGTCCTGCTCGGCTTCCCTGATCCAGTCGAGTAGGAGCGTGCCGCGCTGGTGTCGCGCCATTTCCAGAAAAGCCCAGGCCAGGTCACATGCTCGGGTGATGTCGGGGCAGGCGAGCCGGGCCTTGAGCAGGGCTTTCTGATCGTGGGCGGAGAGGTGTTCGCGTGGGCGGGTGATCCAGGCGGCAACGGTCCTCGGGGTGGGGGCGGTGATACGAACCGGTTCTACGGTGCCGGCGCTGAGGCGGGCGAGGTGGCGCTGCACGCTCCGCTGGCTGCCGCGATAGCCGCGTTCGCGGACCTCTCGGAACAGGCGGGCGGCGACCGCATCGGCACCGAGCTGGCCATGGCGTTCGTTGAGGTATGCCTTGAACGGTTCGAGTCTGCCGTTCGGGCGTCGGTTGTCGGCCGAGGCCAGCAGTTCATCGAGCGAAGTCTTCACGTAGCGGTGCACGGTTCTAGGATCGAGGTTCAGCTGGCGGGCGATCGCGTTGAGGGTCCTGCCCTCTCCGTGCAGACGCTGGATCTCCTCGAAGCGCCGTCTGGTCCTCTCCAGCAGTGCGGTGCCTGGGTAGTCGAACAGCGGGATGCGGTTAGGCAAGGTCGTCAGCCGGGCTTCCAGTTCGGCGTGTTTGCGCAGGCACGGGATGTGCTCGCGGCAAATCTTCTCCAGCACTTTGGTGAGGTTCTGGACCAGATGGAACCGGTCTGCCACTTCCCGGGCCTGCGGGGCGGCGCGTCGTATTGCCTTGCCGTAAGGGCCAGCCCGGTCCCGGCAAACGATCTCCGCTCCGGGGTGCGCGGCCAACCAGGCCGCCAGCGTCGGTGAAGTACGGTCCGGCAACACATCGATGACCGTGGAGGTCTCCACGTCCAACACGATGGTCCCGTAGGTCCGAGACCGGCGGAATGCGAAGTCGTCAACGCCGAGTACCCGCGGGCTGCGGTCTGGAACCGGGGGCGCGTGCAGCAGCCCGAGCAGGCGCTCGCGTCCGCTCGGCACTTCCAAGACGTGGCACATCCGGATGCCAGGCCGCCCGCCCAAGGCGAGCGCGACGGCTCGCCACCAGACCTTCACTCCGGGACCGGCACGGGCATACCTGGTGGTCAGGCCCTCGGCCTGCTCCACGAATGTGCGGCGAGGGCAGCCGGGATCGTCGCAGAAGAACCTTCTCACCGTCAGCTTCACGACCACCCGGCGCCCGCCGACCGGCAGCTCGGTGAGGTGCCGCTCGTACTGGCTGTGCACACGGCCAGAAACCGTCGAGCAGTCGGGGCACTCCAACTCCTCGACGGAGCAGTGCGCTTCGACCACAACCAGCCCGTCCGCCTCGGTGAGTCGGTCGAGCACCAGCCCCACCGCTCTCGGCAGCAGGGCTTCCTTCAGCACGGACAAGTCCCCCACGACCAGGGGATTCCCACCAGACACCGTGATCGACACTGCAAGCGATCGTGACCGTCCCGAGATTCCGGCCAGAGCCGCGAGTCGAAGCCGTTCTGGACGAGGTTCCTGCGCAGCCTGCGGGCCCGTGGCCTGGACAATGTCCAGCTGGTGATCTCCGATTCCCACAGTGGT
>NZ_JBFBAT010000030.1:0-17559 GCF_040682375.1 Streptomyces sp. NPDC051214 | reverse complement strand
CACCCCCCAGGTCATCGCTTCGACAGGGGGGACCAGCCATGCCGGGCCCGGAGGCCAGCGGCCCTCTTGCAGGACCGCGAAGAAGATAACGGGGGACACGCGCGGGAGGTGTCCACCCCGGCTTGTTGCCTACTCCGGGGCTGCTCCACCGTTCAGCGACGATGACTCCAGGTCGAACTCCCCGTCGCGCGCCCCAAGTACGAACGCGCGCCACTCCGCCTCGGTGTACCGCAAAACGGTTTCCGGTTCGATGGATGACCGCATGGCGACGGCGCCCTGGGGGAGGTACGCGATCTCGACGCGCTCCTCGTGCGCCTCGGTGCCCGGCGCGCTGTGCCACTCGACGCCGGAGATGTCGAGAGCGTAGAGCTCATCCTTCTCCCGCTCCTTGCGCGCCTTGATGTCCTGCTCGGACTCTTGGTCCCGTGCCTCGGCCATGGTGCAGCGGCCCCTTCCTGACGTGCCAACGGACGCTGAGCTCAGCCTACTTGGAGCGCTTGGGGGCGCACTCCGTATTCGTTCGCATGTGGTTGCGCGCCGGTCATACGGGCGGCTGGGCCTGAGGCCCGTCGGGACGGACATCCGGCACCACCGCGCGGTTGGCGGACCGCGGCACAACTCTCGAACGTGTTCGTTTGGCCCATTGCCTGGTTAGAGTTCATGAGGCCTTGGCAGGCTCCTTAGCCAGGCGCGCGGCACTCAGAACTCCCCAGCCACCAACCCCGTCTGCACCAACGGCTTCCCCCGCCTTCGTGAGACGAAGGTTCCCCGGCCCGTCGGCATCGGCCGCGGTCGTACGCCGCCCAGGATGTCGCCCTCGCCCGGGTCCCCGGCGAGCACCACACCCTGGGCGCCCAGCTCCTTCATCCGTTGCATGAACGGCTCGTACGCCGCGCGTCCCGCCCCCGCTGACGACCGCGCGATGATGAAGCGGACGCCCACGTCGCGGGCGAAGGGGAGCAGTTCGGTGAGCAGGCCCAGTGGGTTGCCGCTGGATGTGGACACCAGGTCGTAGTCGTCGACGACCACGTAGACCGTCGGGCCTCGCCACCAGCTTCGGTCGCGGAGCTGCTGTGCGGTGACGTCGGCCGTGGGCGTGCGGCGGTTCATCAGGTCGGCCAGGGCCGTCATGTGGTGATCCATGGCGTTGGACATGGGGATGTACTCCGCCAGGTGCGATGCCGGGGTCACGTCGAGGAGGGAGCGGCGGTTGTCGACCACGAAGAGCTTGCAGTCGTCGCCGCTGTAGCGCTCGGTGAGGCGGGTGATCAGCAGGCGCAGCAGGTTCGACTTGCCCGATTCGCTCTCCCCGAAGACGAGGAAGAACGGGTCCTGCTCGAAGTCCACGAAGACCGGTTCGAGGTTGGTCTCGTCGAGGGCGAAGGACACGCCCCGGTCCGGGAAGACGTGGCCCGGCGGCAACTGCTCGGAGGGAAGTTCCCTCGGCAGCAGACGGACCGCCGGCGCGCCCGCCCCCGTCCAGTGGCGGGTCACCTCGGCCGTCAGGGCGGACGTGGCATCGGCGAGGTCGGTGTCGGACGAGGCGCCGTCGATGCGCGGGACCGCTGCCATGAAGTGCTGTTTCTGCGGGGACTGACCCCGGCCGGGCACCCCTGCGGGCACGTTGGCGGCGACCTTGCGGTCGATCTCCGAATCCATGGTGTCGCCGAGGCGCAGTTCGAGGCGATTCATGAGGTGGTCCTTGAGGTTCGAGCGGACCTCCATCGACCTCGACGCACTGAGGATCAGGTGGACGCCGTAGCCGAGGCCACGCGCCGCGATGTCCAGGACCGCGGGCTCCAGACCCTCGTACTCCGAGCGGAAGTTGCCCCACCCGTCGATGATCAGGAAGACATCACCCCAGGGCTGATCGGTGACCGAGATGTCGCCGCGAGCCCTGCGCGACCGGAAGTCGGCGATCGAGGGGATGCCGGACGTACGGAAGTACTCCTCGCGACGCGTCATCACGCCGTACACCTCGGAGACCGTACGCCGCACCCGCTCGGGGTCCAGGCGTGACGCGACGCCGCCCACGTGGGGGAGCCCGGCCACGGCCGCCATTCCGCCGCCGCCGAAGTCCAGTCCGTAGAGCTGCACTTCATGGGGGGTGTGCGTGAGGGCGAATGAGGCCATCAGCGAGCGCAGCATGGTCGACTTGCCCGACTGCGGACCGCCGACGATCTGCATGTGGCCCGCCGCGCCCGAGAAGTCGCACCACAGTGGGTCACGGCGCTGCTCGTACGGCTTGTCGACCAAGCCGAGGGGGACGACGAGCCGCCCCGCTCCCTCATAACCCGGCTGCGTCAATCCCCGCCCCGGAACGGCGGTGAGCCCCGGAAGCAACTGGTCCAGGGACGGCGGGCTGTCCAGCGGCGGCAGCCACACCTGATGGGCCGCCGGGCCCTGTGATTCCAGGCGGCGCACGATCACGTCGAGGACGGTGTCGGCCAGCGCGTCGTCCGGGTCCGTCGCCGACCGCGTACGCGGCTCCGGCACCGTCGCAGCCGCGGCATAGCGCACGGGGACCTCGGCGGCCGTGAACAGCACGGGGCGGCGGTCCACCGGGCGCGGCCCGCCCAGCGCCGCGGCCTGCTGCGAACCCGAGCGGTACGTCCCGGAGACGTACGCCGCCTTGAAACGCACCATCTCGTCCGTGCCGTACTTCAGATAGCCGGAGCCGGGCACGTTCGGCAACTGGTACGCGTCCGGGACCCCTAGCGCCGCGCGTGACTCGGCCGCGGAGAACGTACGCAGGCCGACGCGGTACGAAAGGTAGGTCTCCAGGCCGCGCAGCCGGCCCTCCTCAAGGCGCTGCGACGCAAGCAGCAGATGCACGCCGAGCGAGCGGCCGATGCGGCCGATCTGCACGAACATCTCGATGAAGTCGGGCTTCGAGGTGAGGAGTTCGCTGAACTCGTCGATGACAAGGACGAGGGACGGGATCGGCTGGAGCGGGGCGCCGGCCGCGCGCGCCTTCTCGTAGTCGTGGATGTTCGCGTAGTTGCCCGAGTCGCGTAGCAGTTCCTGACGGCGGTTGAGTTCGCCGCGGATGGAGTCGCCCATACGGTCGACGAGCGTCAGGTCGTCGGCGAGGTTGGTGATCACGGCGGCGACGTGCGGCATCTGGGCCATACCCGCGAAGGTGGCACCGCCCTTGAAGTCGGCGAGGACGAAGTTCAGGTTCTCCGAGGAGTGGGTGACGGCGAGGCCGAGCACCAGCGTGCGCAGCAGCTCCGACTTGCCGGAACCGGTCGCCCCGACACACAGGCCGTGCGGGCCCATGCCCTCCTGTGCCGCCTCCTTGAGGTCCAGCATCACGGGGCGGCCGTCCTCGCCGACGCCGATCGGTACGCGCAACCGCTCCGTCTGCGCGCGCGGGCGCCAGGTCCGGGCCGTGTCGACCGAGTTCGCGTCACCCAGGCTCAGCAGATCCGTGAACTCGAGATTGGCCAGGAGCGGCTCGTCGTCGTCACCGCCCGATGCCACGCGCAGTGGGGCCAGCTGCCGGGCCAGCGCCTCCGCGGCCGCATAGGAGAGGAGATCGGGCGTGCCCTCGTACACCAGGCCGTGCCCGGATTCGATGCGCAGCGCTTTCGGCTGCACGACGAGGGACAACCCGCCGCGCGCGCCAGTTAGTTCCCCCGGCACGACCTCCAGGACTGTCACTCCCTGCAGCCCCTCCGGGGAGGCGAGGACCGACGTGGGAGGCAGTGACAGGCCATCGAGCACGACGACGATGTGCGGCTCATCCGGCAGATGAGTCCCACCGGGGTGGAAACGGGGGCGGCCCTGCAGCCGGGCGGAGAGCATCGCCTTGAGCTCCATCGGGTCACCGGTGATCAGGCGTCGGCTGCCCGCGCCATCAGCGGTGCCTTGCGTCTGGCAGTGCGGGAGCCACTTGGACCACTCCCACTCCGGGGCGGCCGTCCGGCCGACCGCGACCGCGATCACCAGGTCCTGGGGGGAGTGCAGCGAAGCAAGGGAGCCGGTCAGAGCGCGGGCCGCACCCCGCACCGTGCCGGGGTCTCCGCTGACCGTCACGTGGTAAAAGGCCCGCAGAGAGACCGCCATCGGCAGGTCCTCCAGCGTGCTGTGCGCGGCGAGGAAGCGCTGCATCGCACCCGCGGTGAGCGGTTCCAGTTCGTCCACCGGAGCGGTCTGCGGCGGCACGAGAGGCGTGGCGAGTGCCTGCGGACCGAGCCCGACGCGGACCTGCCCGAAGTCCTCGTCCCCAGCGCGGCGTTCCCAGACACGGCTGCCCTCGGCGACCAGGGCCCACAACTGCTCGGGTGAGGGGTGGAGGTAGTACTGCGCGTCACGCTGAGCCTTGGCGGTGTCCAGGGCCTGCCGCCGGGTCTGCTTGAGGTACCGCAGGTAGTCACGCCGCATGGTGGCCAACTCGCCCTGCGTCCCGCGCCGGTACCGGATCAGCATCGCGATGGACATGGCCACCGTCGAGGCGACCATCACCATGCCCATGATCTTCATGAACGGATGCGAACTGGGCATGAAGAAGAACACCACGGAGCCGCCCATGCCCAGCATGGGAAGAAGCTGCATCATCGCGCCCTCCTGCTGCCCACGCGGCAGCTCGGGCGGAGGCTGCAGCACGATCTCCTCGGTGGGCACGTGGGACGGCAGAGCCCGAGGTGGGCGCTTCACGACGATGTGGCTCACTACGCACCAATTCCCTGACAGGGCCGAGGTGTTCCGTCCGCCGCCCCGTTTCAGGCGGACGCAGGCCGCTGTGTGATCCTACTGATACAGGTGGTGACCGGTCGGCGGTAGGGTGCCGATGTGCGCGTGAGCACCTGCTAATCCGGCCGAAGACGCATCCGGTCAACCGGGCGATGAATCAGCGCATTTAGCGGTATGTGGTGAGGGCCGCCGCCAAGAACCGGCCAGCCGGACCTGATTGCGCCGCGACGCACCGTGTGATGCGGCACAGTCGGCGGACACATCGAGTCGGCGGCACGAGCACCACTGCCGCGTGCGTGGCATCAGCGCCACCGGCGCGCACGCGACACCAGCACTGATGACATCTCCATCAGGACCATCAGCATGAGGGGGAGCAGCAAGGTGAGCATGACGGCCTCCGCGACGGCCACCGGAACGGGACGGCCCGGCCAGGGAACGCCTCCGGGGACTCCTTCCGGGAACGGCACCGGATTCGGCTTCTGCCGCGTCACCATCGTCGCGCCCGACAGCCGGATCGACGTGGCGCTGCCCGATGACATCCCGGTCGCCGACATCTACCCGGAGATCCTGCGCCTCTCCCGGCAGAGCCCCGCCGAAGGCGCCCCCGTCGGCTACCACCTCGTACGCCGCGACGGCGCCGTGCTCGACAGCGCACGCTCCTTCTCTGCGCAGCGCATCCTCGACGGCGAGCTCCTCACCCTGCGCCCGTTCTCGGAATCGCTGCCGCCCGCCGTCTTCGACGACGTCTCCGAGGCCATCGCCTCCGCGGTGACGCGTGACCGCACGCTGTGGAACGGCGGCCTGACGCGGGTGGCCGGGCTCGTCGGCGGCGCCGTCCTGTCGGCGCTCATCGCCTTCGTGGCCTGGACCGCGGAACCCCGCCACGACATGCACAGCCTCCCGGGGATCTTGGCAGCCGTCGCGGGCCTGCTGCTTCTCACACTCGCCTGCGTGCGTGCGCGAATCTACGACGACCGCGCCTCGGCCGTCGCGCTCGGCCTGGGCGCCCTCCCGAACGTGGCGGTGGCAGGCTCCGGACTGCTGCCCCTGACCGAGCACCAGGGCATCGGCAGGCTCCAGTTCCTGCTTGCCTGCGCGGCCGTGCTCATCGCCTCGGTGATCCTCACCCTGGTGTCACCGCGCGGGGACGGCCCGTTCGTCGCCTTCGTCGTCGCCTCCTCCGTCGGCCTGCTCACGGTGTTCCTCGCGACGCTCTGGAACCTGGAGCCGATCGAGACCGCGGCGCTGTGCGCGCCCCTGGCCGTGGGGGCGCTCGCCTTCCTGCCGGGTCTGTCCATGCGGTTCGCGCGGCTGCCCATCGGCTTCGAGTCGCCGCACGCCGCGCGCTACGAGTACGACGCCGAGCCGGAGCCGCAGGAGCCGATCGACGCCGAACGGATCGCCGCCCAGGCCCGCCGCGGTCACGAACTGCTCGTCGGCCTGGTGGGCGGCTGCGCCCTGGTCTCCGTCGGATCCGCGGCGGTACTCGGCTTCTGCGACGATGTATGGGGTCAGCTGCTGGCCCTCGCCACCGGCATCGCGATGCTGATGCGCGCCCAGCTGTTCCGGTACACGGCGCAGGTCACGGCCACGCTGGCCGCCGGCCTCGGGGCCCTGGTGCTGCTCGGACTCGGTCTCTGCGTCAATCCGCCGCACGCGCTGATGCGTGATGCGCTGCACGGCGACAACGCAGCTCTCAATGTCCGGACGCTGTGGCTGATCGCCGCGATCGCGGCGGCCTCCGCACTGGTCACGACCATAGGCTTGATCACGTCGCGCCGAGGAGGTACCACCCCCTTCTGGGGACGCTTCACCGAAATCGCGGAGGGCTTCGTCCTGCTGACGCTGGTCCCGCTGACCCTGGCCGTCTTCGACGTCTACGCGGCAGCACGGGCCATGACCGGCTGACCCAGCCGACTGGTACCCTATGAAGCGGCCGTATGTGTACGCGCCCCCGGACCCCAAGGTCGAGGCTCATCGAGACTCCGACCAAGGACCTGGAGGCAGCCCCCAGCGGACCTAGCCACCCGAGTCATGGAAGCTCCCCTGCGATGTAGACCAGGGGCACTCGGTGGCCACGAAAAGACTACGAGGAGTAAGCGTGTCGCTCGACGCCGCTACGAAGAAGCAGATCATGACCGAGTTCGGCCAGAAGGAGGGCGACACCGGCTCCCCCGAGGTCCAGGTCGCCATGCTCTCGCGCCGTATCTCGGACCTGACCGAGCACCTCAAGACCCACAAGCACGACCACCACTCCCGTCGTGGTCTGCTGATCCTGGTCGGTCAGCGCCGCCGTCTGCTGCAGTACCTGGCCAAGAAGGACATCAAGCGCTTCCGTGCGCTGGTGGACCGTCTGGGCATCCGTCGCGGTGCGGCGGGCGCCAAGTAAGACATCGTGAAGGGGGCGGTTCCCACGCAAGAGGGGACCGCTCCCTTTGCCGTATGCGGGTTGCCGTATGCGGGGTCGTTGTACGCGAGATCAAGCGTGACGCCCGCATGCTCTACGTGCGAAGTGTCACCGGCGCTTTGTAGTCTGGTCGCACAACGTCATACGCACACCCCTCATCGGACTGGGCAGAATCGGACTGCACGGTTCATGGACGTAACGGCGTCGCACAAGCGACGAGACGACGTCACACCGAACGAGGGGAAGCGCACCTCAAGGAAAGCCGCCGCCGGTCCTCGGTAGTGGCCCCCGGGTAGGACCCGGGTGCTTCGATCGAAGACCGGCCCGCACCAGCAGGATGCGCTTCTCCACCACCGTCCCCGTGCCACACGGGCAGAGGGGACGAAAGACGACAAGTAACGGAGAAATTGCTAGTGGAGAACGAGACCCACTACGCCGAGGCTGTTATCGACAACGGCACTTTCGGCACCCGCACCATCCGCTTCGAGACGGGCCGCCTGGCCAAGCAGGCCGCAGGCTCCGCCGTCGCGTACCTGGACGACGACACCATGGTGCTGTCGGCCACCACCGCTTCCAAGCGGCCCAAGGACCAGCTCGACTTCTTCCCCCTCACGGTGGACGTCGAGGAGCGGCAGTACGCCGCCGGCAAGATCCCCGGTTCGTTCTTCCGTCGTGAGGGCCGTCCCTCCGAGGACGCGATCCTGACCTGCCGCCTGATCGACCGCCCGCTGCGTCCTTCCTTCAAGAAGGGCCTGCGCAACGAGATCCAGATCGTCGAGACGATCATGGCGCTCAACCCCGACCACCTGTACGACGTGGTCGCGATCAACGCCGCCTCCTGCTCCACGCAGCTGGCCGGCCTGCCCTTCTCGGGCCCGATCGGCGGCACGCGCGTGGCGCTCATCAAGGGCCAGTGGGTCGCCTTCCCGACGCACACCGAGCTCGAGGACGCCGTCTTCGACATGGTCGTCGCCGGTCGCGTCCTCGAGGACGGCGACGTCGCGATCATGATGGTCGAGGCCGAGGCCACCGAGAAGACCATCCAGCTGGTGAAGGACGGCGCCGAGGCCCCGACCGAAGAGGTCGTCGCCGCCGGTCTGGAAGCCGCGAAGCCCTTCATCAAGGCCCTCTGCAAGGCCCAGTCGGACCTCGCCGCCAAGGCCGCCAAGCCCACCGGTGAGTTCCCGGTCTTCCTGGACTACCAGGACGACGTCCTGGAGGCCCTCACCGCCGCCGTGAAGTCGGAGCTCTCCCAGGCCCTGACCATCGCCGGCAAGCAGGAGCGCGAGGCCGAGCTGGACCGCGTCAAGGAGATCGCCTCCGAGAAGCTGCTCCCGCAGTTCGAGGGCCGCGAGAAGGAGATCTCCGGTGCCTACCGCGCGCTGACCAAGAAGCTGGTTCGCGAGCGCGTCATCAAGGACAAGGTCCGCATCGACGGCCGTGGCGTCACGGACATCCGTACGCTCGCCGCCGAGGTCGAGGCCATCCCGCGCGTGCACGGCTCGGCGCTGTTCGAGCGTGGCGAGACCCAGATCCTGGGCGTCACCACCCTCAACATGCTCCGTATGGAGCAGCAGCTCGACACCCTTTCGCCGGTGACGCGCAAGCGCTACATGCACAACTACAACTTCCCGCCGTACTCGGTCGGCGAGACCGGCCGCGTCGGTTCGCCGAAGCGCCGCGAGATCGGTCACGGCGCGCTCGCCGAGCGCGCGATCGTGCCGGTGCTCCCCTCGCGCGAGGAGTTCCCGTACGCGATCCGTCAGGTCTCCGAGGCCCTCGGTTCCAACGGCTCGACGTCCATGGGCTCGGTCTGCGCCTCGACGATGTCGCTGCTGAACGCCGGTGTGCCGCTGAAGGCCGCCGTCGCCGGTATCGCCATGGGTCTGATCTCCCAGGAGATCGACGGCCAGACGCACTACGTCGCCCTCACCGACATCCTCGGTGCGGAGGACGCGTTCGGCGACATGGACTTCAAGGTCGCCGGCACGAAGCAGTTCGTGACCGCGCTCCAGCTCGACACCAAGCTCGACGGCATCCCCGCCTCGGTCCTGGCCGCCGCGCTGAAGCAGGCCCGTGACGCGCGTCTGCACATCCTGGACGTGATGAACGAGGCGATCGACGTTCCGGACGAGATGTCCCCGAACGCGCCGCGCATCATCACCGTCAAGATCCCGGTGGACAAGATCGGTGAGGTCATCGGCCCGAAGGGCAAGATGATCAACCAGATCCAGGAGGACACCGGCGCCGACATCACGATCGAGGACGACGGCACCATCTACATCGGTGCCGCCCAGGGCTCGCAGGCCGAGGCCGCCCGCGCCACGATCAACGGCATCGCCAACCCGACCATGCCGGAGGTCGGCGAGCGCTACCTGGGCACCGTCGTGAAGACGACGACCTTCGGCGCGTTCGTCTCGCTCATGCCGGGCAAGGACGGTCTGCTGCACATCTCGCAGATCCGCAAGCTCGCCGGCGGCAAGCGCGTGGAGAACGTCGAGGACGTCGTCGGCGTGGGCCAGAAGGTCCAGGTCGAGATCGCCGAGATCGACTCCCGCGGCAAGCTCTCCCTCATCCCCGTCATCGAGGGCGAAGAGGGCGACGAAACGAAGGACGACACCGACAAGTGACGTCGCGTAGCACCACGACGACGGCCCGCCCCTCTTCGGAGGGGCGGGCCGTCGCCCGTACCCAAACCCTCCTCAAGGGCAAGGACGGCATCGGCACGGTCCGCCGTACGACGCTGCCGGGCGGCCTCCGTGTCGTCACCGAAACCCTGCCCTCCGTACGCTCGGCGACCTTCGGGATCTGGGCGAACGTCGGATCCCGCGACGAGACGCCGTCCCTGAACGGCGCCACGCACTACTTGGAGCACCTGCTCTTCAAGGGCACCAAGAAGCGCAGCGCCCTCGACATCTCGGCCGCGCTCGACGCGGTCGGCGGCGAGATGAACGCGTTCACGGCGAAGGAGTACACGTGCTACTACGCACGCGTGCTCGACACCGACCTGCCGCTCGCCATCGACGTCGTCTGCGACATGCTGACGGGCTCCCTGATCCTCCAGGAGGACGTCGACGCCGAGCGCGGCGTCATCCTCGAAGAGATCGCGATGACCGAGGACGACCCGGGCGACTGCGTGCACGACCTGTTCGCGCACACGATGCTCGGCGACACCCCCCTCGGCCGCCCGGTCCTCGGCACCGAGGAGACGGTCAACGCCCTCACCGCCGAGCGGATCCGCCGCTTCTACAAGAAGCACTACGACCCGACCCACCTCGTGGTCGCGGCCGCGGGCAACGTGGATCACAACAAGGTCGTACGTCAGGTCCGTGCCGCCTTCGAGAAGGCGGGCGCCCTGGGCCGCGCCGACGCCACCCCGGTCGCCCCGCGCCAGGGCTCGCGCAGTCTGCGCACGGCCGGCCGCGTCGAGGTCGTCAACCGCAAGACCGAGCAGGCCCACGTCATCCTCGGCATGCCGGGCCTGGCCCGCACCGACGAGCGCCGCTGGGCCATGGGCGTCCTGAACACCGCGCTCGGCGGCGGCATGTCGTCACGCCTCTTCCAGGAGGTCCGGGAGAAGCGCGGCCTGGCCTACAGCGTGTACTCGTACACGTCGGGCTTCGCCGACACCGGCCTCTTCGGCGTGTACGCGGGCTGCCGCCCGAGCCAGGTGCACGACGTGCTGAAGATCTGCCGCGACGAGCTCGACCAGGTCGCGGAGCACGGCCTGTCGGACGACGAGATCGCACGCGCGATCGGGCAGCTCGCGGGCTCCACGGTCCTCGGCCTCGAGGACACCGGCGCGCTGATGAACCGTATCGGCAAGAGCGAGCTGTGCTGGGGCGAGCAGATGTCGGTCGACGACATGCTGGCCAAGATCGCGGCCGTCACCCCGGACGACGTCCGTGAGGTCGCCCGTGAGGTCCTCGGCCACCGTCCCTCGCTGTCGGCCATCGGCCCGCTCAAGGACAAGCAGGCCGCCCGCCTGCACGAAGCGGTCTCCTAGGCCCTCAGCGGTCTCCGCACTCCCTTACTCCCTTAAGGAATCAGGCACATGAGCAAGCTGCGCGTGGCGGTCATCGGAGCCAAGGGCCGGATCGGCTCCGAGGCCGTCCGAGCCGTCGAAGCCACCGACGACCTGGAACTGGTCGCCGCGCTCGGCCGGGGCGACTCGCTGGACACGCTGGTGGAGACCGGCGCCCAGGTCGCGGTCGAACTGACCAACCCCGACTCGGTGATGGACAACCTGGACTTCTGCGTACGGCACGGGATCCACGCCGTGGTCGGTACGACGGGCTGGACCGACGACCGCGTCGCGCAGTTGGAGACCGCCCTTGCCGCATCGCCGAAGACGGGCGTCCTGATCGCCCCGAACTTCTCCATCGGCGCGGTCCTCACCATGAAGTTCGCGCAGATCGCGGCGCCGTACTTCGAGTCCGTCGAGGTCGTCGAGCTGCACCACCCGAACAAGGCCGACGCCCCCAGCGGCACCGCCACGCGCACCGCCCAGCTCATCGCCGAGGCGCGCCGCGAAGCGGGCAGCGCCCCGCAGCCGGACGCCACGACGACCGCGCTCGACGGCGCCCGTGGCGCGGACGTCGACGGCGTGCCGGTGCACTCCGTGCGCCTGCGCGGCCTCCTGGCCCACCAGGAGGTGCTGCTCGGCGGCGAGGGCGAGACACTCACCGTCCGGCACGACTCGCTGCACCACAGCAGCTTCATGCCGGGCATCCTGCTCGGCGTACGCCGTGTGGTGAGCACTCCGGGCCTGACGTTCGGCCTGGAACACTTCCTGGACCTGAACTGACACGGACCGGCTGACCCACATGCGAGCAAAGATCACTTACGCCGTCACGGCTGCCGTCCTGGTCGTCTACTTCGTCCTGGTCGGCAGCCGCGGCGTGCTCCTGATACAGCACGGCACCGCGCTCACCGTCACCTTCGGTGCCGCGGTGCTCATCCTGCCGTTCATCGGCGTCTGGTTCCTCTGGAAGAACACGCAGTTCGTCCAGCGCGCCAACCGTCTCGCCGCCGAGCTCGAGGCCGAAGGCGGCCTGCCCGTCGACGAGTTGAAGCGCACGCCCGGCGGCCGCATCGACCGCGACTCGGCCGACGAGGTCTTCGCCCGGCGCAAGGCCGAGACCGAGGACTCGCCCGACGACTGGCGCTGCTGGTTCCGCCTGGCCGTCGCCTATCACGACGCCCGGGACACCCCGCGCGCGCGGCAGGCGATGCAGCGCGCGATCGCGCTGCACGCGGGCAGGCCGGTGAACGTCTAGCGGCTCGGATCAGGCGGTACGGCGGTATTCGTCCGCCCAGACCTCGATGGAGTCGGCCGCCCGGTTGAACGCCTCGTAGCGCGCCAGGAAGTCGGCGTTGCGGTCGGTGAGCAACTGCTGCTGCGCCTCGGCCGGCTGATCCCGGCGTACGAGGACGAGTGCCTGCCCCTGCACGGTGCGGGGCAGCCCGAGCCACCGCACGGGCTGCTGTGTCGTACGCACCGTCACGACCTGCGCCCACGGCACGGTCTGCGTCGTCAGGAAAGCCACACGACGCAGTCCGTGCGCGCTCACCCAGGTGCCCATCCGCAGCAGCCGCAGCGCGCTCACGATGATGGCCACGGCGAGCGCCGCGCAGATCGCGGCACCCGCCAGTGAGTCCGCGAACGCGATGATGACGGCGGCGACGAGGACGTACGAGGCGAGCAGCAGGAGCAGCGCGGCCGCCCCCACCCGCCACGGGCCCGGCCGATAGGGCCGGCGCCAGTGATCGCGGTCGTCGAACGGCAGCGCGGCGTCGTCCGCTGACTCGTCAAAGGCGCGGTCCGCCGTCAGGAAGGGCAGGGGCACGACTGAATCCTCACTCGATCCACGCACGGGCTGTGCCCGGTGAGGCTACCGAGCCCTGCTCCCGCCGACCACCTTTGGGGGGCCATGGGGGTACCTCCCACGCTTTCAGGGCAGTGGGGGTGCGTCAGGGCGTCATCGACCGTCCGACGCCTCTGACTGCTGGTTCTGCGCGGGCGACTGATCGGGTGACAGGGCGGGCATGCCGAACAGCAGGGAACCCGCGAGGCCGGCGACCACGACCAGGCCGACCAGGGTGCGGCCCACGACCTGAGCGGCCGAGGCACGCTCTCGGGGTGGGGGAGTGACATTGCTGCGGAACTTGTCGGCTTCGGCGATGAAGGCGAACGGGACGGGCTCGCGCCGACGGAACATGGGGTGCGTTTCTCCTCACGCGACTCGAACTTAACTCTGTTGTCCAGATAGACGCTCGAAACGGCCAATTGGTGCCCGGTTTCGCCAAATTCGCCGAAGATTGTCGTGGCGGGCCACCGGACGGCCGATTGTCGGTGCCGGGCCATAGAGTGGGCGCCGCCCGAGTGATGCACATGGAAGGACCCCGCCAGTGAGCGAGACCCCCACCGAAGACCTCAAGCCCAGCTTCCGCAGCGAGGTCACCGTCGAGTTGGTGAAGCATGCCGCGACCGACTCCGACGTCCTGTGGGCCGCCCGCGTCTCCACTGCCGGTGAGCAGTCCCTGGAGGAGCTCCAGAAGGACCCCGAGCGCTCCAAGGGCCTGATCAACTACCTGATGCGGGACCGCCACGGCAGTCCCTTCGAGCACAACTCGATGACGTTCTTCATCAGCGCCCCGATCTTCGTCTTCCGCGAGTTCATGCGGCACCGCGTGGGCTGGTCGTACAACGAGGAATCGGGCCGCTACAGGGAGCTCCAGCCGACGTTCTACGTCCCTGACGAGTCCCGCAAGCTGGTCCAGGAAGGCCGCCCCGGGAAGTACGTCTTCGTGGAGGGCACCCAGGCCCAGCAGGAGCTCACGGGCCGCGTCATGGAGGACTCCTACCGCCAGGCGTACGAGGCGTATCAGGAGATGCTCGCCGCCGGCGTGGCCCGCGAAGTCGCCCGCGCGGTCCTGCCGGTCGGCCTCTTCTCGTCGATGTACGCGACGTGCAACGCCCGTTCGCTGATGCACTTCCTCGGCCTGCGCACGCAGCACGAGCTCGCCAAGGTCCCGTCCTTCCCGCAGCGGGAGATCGAGATGGTCGGCGAGAAGATGGAGGAGCAGTGGGCCAAGCTCATGCCCCTCACCCATGCGGCGTTCAATGCCAATGGACGTGTGGCTCCGTAAGGCACTGATGTACGGGTGGGCTGAGTGAGGTGTCCGTATTGCGGCATTTCGAGAAGTTCATCTAGCCTGATCAAACGGACCCGGCACTGCTTGAACCCCCGAGCAGGCAGTGCCGGGCTCCTCACTTGTCAGGTCCGCACACATCCCCCGAGGGGGGACCACGCGCTGAGCAGCGAGTAGCGTGTTACCCATGGCTCCGACCTCCACTCCGCAGACCCCCTTCGGCAGGGTCCTCACCGCTATGGTCACGCCCTTCACGGCGGACGGCGCACTCGACCTCGACGGCGCGCAGCAGCTCGCCGCCCACTTGGTGGACGCAGGCAACGACGGCCTCGTCATCAACGGCACCACGGGTGAGTCGCCGACCACCAGCAACGCGGAGAAAGCCGATCTCGTACGAGCCGTGGTGGAAGCAGTCGGAGACCGCGCCCACGTCGTGGCGGGCGTCGGCACGAACGACACCCGCCACAGCATCGAGCTCGCCCGCGACGCCGAGCGTGTCGGCGCCACCGGCCTCCTGACGGTCACGCCGTACTACAACAAGCCCCCGCAGGAGGGCCTCCTCCGGCACTTCACCGCGATCGCCGACAGCACCGAGCTGCCGGTCATGCTCTACGACATCCCCGGCCGCAGCGGCGTACCGATCAACACCGAGACGATCGTCCGCCTCGCCCACCACCCCCGGATCGTCGCCAACAAGGACGCCAAGGGCGACCTCGGCCGCGCCAGCTGGGCCATCGCCCGCTCCGGCCTCGCCTGGTACTCCGGCGACGACATGCTGAACCTCCCGCTGCTCTCCGTGGGCGCCTGCGGCTTCGTCTCCGTCGTCAGCCACGTGGTCACGCCGGAGCTGCGCGCGATGATCGACGCGTACACCACGGGTGACGTGCAGAAGGCCACCGAGATCCACCAGAAGCTGCTCCCGGTCTTCACCGGCATGTTCCGTACGCAGGGTGTGATCACCACCAAGGCGGCGCTCACCCTGCAGGGCCGCCCCGCGGGCCCGCTGCGGCTGCCCCTGGTCGAGCTGTCGCACGACGAGACGGCCCAGCTCAAGATCGACCTCGCCGCCGGCGGGGTACAGCTCTGACCACAGACTTCACAACTGAATACGCGAAACACCGCGGGACACCGATCAACGCCGTCCTGCACCCACACCAAACAACTGCTACTGCACGAACGTCATGCGCGCCACGTGCCCCGGAGGTACGTGGCGCGTGTGGTGAGGAGAGTCTTTTGAGTCATCCGCATCCTGAACTCGGCGCCCCGCCGAAGCTCCCCAAGGGCGGCCTGCGGGTCACCCCGCTGGGCGGCCTCGGTGAGATCGGCCGCAACATGACCGTATTCGAGTACAACGGTCGCCTGCTGATCGTCGACTGCGGAGTGCTCTTCCCCGAGGAGGAGCAGCCCGGAATCGACCTGATCCTGCCGGACTTCACGTCCATCAGGGACCGCCTCGACGACATCGACGGCATCGTGCTCACGCACGGCCACGAGGACCACATCGGCGGTGTCCCCTATCTCCTTCGCGAGAAGCCGGACATCCCGCTGATCGGCTCCAAGCTGACCCTCGCGCTCATCGAGGCGAAGCTCCAGGAGCACCGCATCCGTCCGTACACGCTCGAGGTCGTCGAGGGCGACCGCGAGCGCCTGGGCCCGTTCGACTGCGAGTTCGTCGCGGTCAACCACTCCATCCCGGACGCCCTGGCCGTCGCCGTCCGCACCCCCGCGGGCATGGTGGTCGCCACCGGCGACTTCAAGATGGACCAGCTGCCGATGGACGGCCGCCTCACGGACCTGCACGCGTTCGCGCGGCTGAGCGAGGAGGGCATCGACCTCCTTCTCTCCGACTCGACGAACGCCGAGGTCCCGGGATTCGTCCCGCCGGAGCGCGACATCTCGAACGTGATCCGCGGCGTCTTCGCCGGCGCCCAGAAGCGGATCATCGTCGCCAGCTTCGCCAGCCACGTCCACCGCATCCAGCAGATCCTGGACGCCGCCCACGAGTACGGCCGCAGGGTCGCCTTCGTCGGCCGCTCCATGGTCCGCAACATGGGCATCGCGCGGGACCTCGGCTACCTCAAGGTCCCGCCGGGCCTCGTCGTCGACGTCAAGACGCTCGACGATCTGCCGGACCACGAGGTCGTGCTCGTCTGCACGGGCTCGCAGGGCGAGCCGATGGCCGCCCTCTCCCGGATGGCCAACCGCGACCACCAGATCCGCATCGTCCAGGGCGACACGGTGATCCTGGCGTCGTCGCTCATCCCCGGCAACGAGAACGCGGTCTACCGCGTGATCAACGGCCTGACCCGCTGGGGAGCCAACGTCGTCCACAAGGGCAACGCGAAGGTGCACGTCTCCGGTCACGCCTCGGCCGGCGAGCTCCTGTACTTCTACAACATCTGCAAGCCCAAGAACCTGATGCCGGTGCACGGCGAATGGCGCCACCTGCGTGCCAACGCCGAGCTGGGTGCCCTCACCGGCATCCCGCACGACCGCATCGTGATCGCCGAGGACGGCGTCGTCGTCGACCTCGTCGAGGGCAAGGCCAAGATCGTCGGCAAGGTCCAGGCCGGTTACGTGTACGTCGACGGCCTCTCCGTGGGCGATGTCGGCGAGCCCGCGCTGAAGGACCGCAGGATCCTCGGGGACGAGGGCATCATCTCGGTCTTCGTGGTGGTGGACTCCAGCACCGGCAAGATCACCGGGGGCCCGCACATCCAGGCCCGTGGCTCCGGCATCGAGGATTCGGCCTTCTCGGCAGTCATGCCGAGGGTCCAGGAGGTCCTCGAGAAGTCGGCCCAGGACGGTGTCGTCGAGCCCCACCAGCTGCAGCAACTCATCCGCCGCACGCTGGGCAAGTGGGTCTCGGACAACTACCGCCGACGACCGATGATCCTTCCCGTCGTCGTCGAGGTCTGACCCCGACACTGCGTGAACTAGGAGCGGGGCGCCTCGATTTGCATCGGGGCGCCCCGCTCCAGTACGTTTACGTCTCCGCCTCAGAGGGAAGCACCCGGCACTCACGTGCACGGAGCGACTCGAAGGGGGCGGGGGAATTCCGACTCAGAATCTCTGATAAAGTCGGAATCGCCGGAAAGGGAAACGCGAAAGCCGAAAGGCCGGAGCGGGAACCGGAAAGGCACCGAGGAAATCGGACACGAAAAAGTCTGATAGAGTCGGAAACGCAAGACAGCAAAACAAAACGAAACACCGAAGGGAAGCGCCCGGAGGAAAGCCCGAGAGGGTGAGTACAAAGGAAGCGTCCGTTCCTTGAGAACTCAACAGCGTGCCAAAAGTCA
>NZ_JBFBAT010000029.1:0-33762 GCF_040682375.1 Streptomyces sp. NPDC051214 | reverse complement strand
ACGCCGCCCGCATACGCTCCACTTCATGTACGTCCACGCTCCTCAACATGCTCTTGATCAGCGCAAACGGGAAGACCTAACGGAGTCCTACTAGTGCTGTGACCGGATTGGTTCGCCGGGTTGCTGCTCGCGGCCAGGACCGCTGGACCGGTTGGATGCTAGGCGACATCCAATCCAGCAGGTGGAGGTGCGGTGGCCGAGCCCGTTTCGTGTGCGGAGGCTGACCGATCAGGAGGGGCAGCGGCTGCAGCAGATCGTGCGCCGGGGCAGTACCAGTACGGTGCGCTACCGGCGCGCAATGATGCTGCTGGCCTCAGCCGGCGGCAACCGGGTGCCCGCGATCGCCCAGCTGGTGCAGGCCGACGAGGACGCAGTCCGAGACGTGAGCCACCGGTTCAACGAGATCGGCCTGGCCTGCGTGGACCCTAAGTGGGCGGGAGGCCGTCCCCGCCAACTCGGCCCTGATGACGAGGACTTTGTCGTGGCGACGACCACCACCCGCCCGACCAAGCTCGGTCAGCCCTTCACCCGCTGGTCGATCCGCAAACTCTGCGCCTACCTGCGACGCGTCCACGGCCAGGCGATCCGCATCGGCCGCGAGGCCCTGCGCTGCCTGCTCGCCCGCCGAGGGATCACCTTCCAGCGAACCAAGACCTGGAAGGAATCCACCGACCCGGACCGCGACGCCAAACGACCGGATCGAGCACGTCCTGGACCACTTCCCCGACAGGGTCTTCGCCTTCGACGAGTTCGGACCGTTAGGCATCCGCCCCACCGGGGGCTCCTGTTGGGCCAAGCAGGGCCGCCCCGGCCGGATCCCGGCGACCTATCACCGTACCCACGGAGTCACCTACTTCCACGGCTGCTACTCAGTCGGCGACGACACCTTGTGGGGCGTCAACCGCCGCCACAAGGGCACCGCCCAGTCCCTGGCCGCACTGAAGTCGATCCGGGCAGCACGCCCGGACGGTGCCCCGATCTACGTAATCATGGACAACCTCTCCGCACACAAGGGCAGCAAGATCCGTCTGTGGGCACGGAAGAACAAGGTCGAGCTGTACTTCACCCCGACCAACGCCTCCTGGGCCAATCCGATCGAGGTGCACTTCGGGCCTCTACGGCAATTCACCCTCGCCAACTCCCACCACCGCAGCCACCCCGCGCAGACCCAGGTTCTGCACCGCTACCTGCGCTGGCGCAACGCCAACGCCCGCCACCCCGATGTGCTCGCCGCCCAGCGCAAGGAACGCGCCCGCATCCGAAGCGAGAAGGGCATGCGCTGGGGCGGACGCCCTCTTAATCCCGCAGCCTGATCCATCCGGCGAAGGCCGGCCCGCCCGCGAAGGCTCACACCAGTGCGGCAGAAACGGGCTCCTCGCCGGCTCTTCTGCATGCGCAGCAGCTGAAAATCTCTTGCGGAGTCGGCTGGGCACCCGATATCCAGCATCGAGACGACAAGGAGCACAGGATGACGACCCGTCTGGGTTCATTGAACGAATTCTGCTGGATGGACCTCAAGACCCGCGACTTAGCCGGCACGGCCACCTACTTCTCGAAGACACTGGGCTGGCGCTTCGCGGTGGACGAGGAGGACTGGCGCAAGGCCACCAAGATAGCCATCGATGGCCACCTGGTCGGCGGTGTGAGTGACTTGACGAACCCGCTCTACCCACCGGGAACACCCGCCCACATCGCCTACTACTTGGCAGTCGACAACGTCGATCGCCGTGCCGAAGCGGCGACGGCGAATGGCGCTCGCCTTGTCGTGCCTCCCTTCGACGCGGGCGATCAGGGCCGCATAGCGACATTGATCGATCCGGTTGGCGCCGCCTTCTCACTGTGGCAGCCATACCACTTCACCGGATGGAGGTTCCCGCCCCACTTGGCGGGTGTCCCCCACCGCATGATCCTGGCCTGCGATCAGCCTGACAAAGCCCGGCACTTCTACGAGGAGACGACTGGCACCCCTCTGATCTGCGCCGATTTCATCGCCACACTCGGACCCAGCGCATCCACCCCGCAGTGGGAACTTGCGGTCGACGTCGGTGATCTGGACAGCGTCGTCGCCCGCGCACACGACCACGGCCAAGACCTGGTCACCTGGTCCGAAGAGACCGGTCATCGTGTTGTGCGGTTGAGCAGCCCAGAGGGACTGACATTCCAGGTTCGCCGCTTGGAGCAGTAACTCGGTCATCGACCACGCGGTGCCGTCGGGGACGAGCCGCCACTCTCAGCTCAGGACATCCAGAGCTCAGATGTCTCCGCCGACGCCTGATGTACTCGCCGCCCAGCGCGAGGACCGCGCCCGCATCCAAAGCGAGAAAGGCAGTCGCTGAGCGGATGCCCCCTCAAACCGCAGTCTGACGCAACCCGGCGAACCTATGCGGTCACAGCACTAGAAAACCGCCGTGCCCGGCCGCCTCGTGCGGGGCCAGTTGCGTCACCGGGTGGTGCAGGGCTCGCACAGGAGACCTTGGGCAAAGCGCTCGAAGGCCGCCTTGGTCCCGACTCCCGCGATCCCGTCGATGGCGCCGTTGTAGTCCCAGCTGTCATGGCTGAGCTTGCGCTGCAAGGCCTTGACCGTGCCGCTTCCGACGACTCCGTCGATCGCCCCGTTGTAGCCGTGCGCCCTGAGATGGCGCTGAAACGCCTGCCAGCTTCCGGTGCCCAGGTAGCCGTCGATGGAGCCCCTGTAGCCGTGGTGTGCGGCCAGCCACTCCTGGACGGCCCTGGCCTGCCTGCGGTCGAGGCCGAGGTTGACCACTGCCTGCGTGGTGACGCCGCCCGTGGCGGACATAGTTGCTGCCCTCGGTGTCTCCGCCGCGGCGGCGATCCCGCTTCCCGCCGTCGTCAGGCCGGCGCCCACCACGGCGGCGACGAGAGCGAGACGGACGAGTGACCTGGCCGGCAGTCTCGTGTGCATGTGCAGCTCCCCGTTGACGAATCCCAAGCGACCCGAGGAGGACCTGCGCAACCCGAGGTCCGTTCAGAGCCGCTTTCTTCAGGGACTGACGATACGAACGAGGCGACAGCCGGCACATGAGTAGCGGTACTCAGCCGGCGACCGGAGGCCGCGCCATGTGCCACAACCGGACGTCAGGTCCGCTGATGCATCGCCGCCCGGCGGTCCAGCGTGGCAAAGGTGGTGTTGACGGCTACCACGACGGCGAAGGCGGTGGCCCACGTGTGCCGGCCCATGGCGTACCAAGCGACGGCCGCGGCTCCGAACACCAGCGTCTTCACCGCCAGAACGCCCGCCAGCGGCACCGCTATCCGGGCCTTCGGCGCGGCGAACAGGCCCCACAGGGTGGCGGCCGCCGCAGGTGCGGCGACCGCGAGGAGGAGCCGCAGAGCAAGGGGGTCCACGCTCTGCCAGCCCCACCAGGCGAGCACGACCAGGGCGACGACTTCCAGAAGGAACGCCAGCCCTTCGTTGAACACGTGCAAGGGCGCGGGAAGCTTCATCGTGGGTCATCCTCCGTCACGAGCGCGGGCCGGACAGGCGAACTGGCCCGCAGCAGAGCCGCATTGAAGCACGTCCGCCTCGACGGCCGTGGCCTGATCATGTTGCGGCAGGCGGGTCCCGAGTGGCGCGCGGGGTTCGGGGGTAGAGCGCGATAGATCGGCGAATCGACGTGAGGCGAATCGACGTGCGAGCCGCCGGTCACTTCGGCGCTGCTGGGGCACTACCAGCCGCGTCGACGTGTCATGTACTGGACAGATGCACATCCTCGGGGTGTGCCAGAAGAAGGGCGTCGACGACACCATGAACAGATCCGCCTTACAGCGCTCCCTGCGGGCGAGCATCGCGCTCTGCGCGGCGCTGACGTCGACCGTGCTGTGCGCGACGGCGGGCGCGGCCGTGCCCGGGGACGCGAGCGGCGGCACGGCGACGGCCTCCTCCGCCGCCGCCCGTGCGGAAACGCAACGCGCTTGCCCCGTCGTGTACTTCGACTTGGGCGAGACCCTCGTGCACACCGCCGACGACGGCGCCACCAGTTACCAGGCCGGGGCGGCCTCCTATCTGCGTGCCCTGCGCGCACGTCACATCAAGATCGGTCTGATCACCAACGTTCCGCCCTCCTGGGGCGCGACCGACGCCGAGCGTGCCGCCCGGCTGAAGAAGGAGGTCGACGCCACCTGGCGGGGCTCCGCGCCCTTCGCCTGGGAGGACTTCGGCGATCGCGTCCTGACCCCCCGCACGGAGGCGGAACGCAAGCCGGCTCCCGTGCTCTGGCAGCGCGCGAAGGCCTCCGCGGGCCACTGCCGGGTCGTCTATCAGGCCGAGACGGCCGAGGAGATCGATGTCGCCGCCTCGCTCGGCTTCGTGCCGTACCAGGTCGGCCGTCCGCACCGACCCGCGTACTTTCCCGTCGGGCTGATCGAACTCCTCGGCCACCGGCCCCGCTGATCGCACGTCCCCCGCAGGCTGGTGCTACTCGTCGGCCCGCCGCCCGCGGCGTCCGCCTCCGGATACGCCGGGGGCAGCGCGGGCGGATGGGCCATGCTCGTTCGCGTCCGCCGTGTCCGAAGCCGCGGAACGCTTCACCACCCCGCTGCGCAACAGGAGTTGGAAGGCTCCGAGCAACACGGCCGTCGCCAACGCGCTGTGCCACAGCAGGGCGTCCAAGTGCCCGGCCGAGAGATAGGCCCCCGCGGCGACCGCGGCCAGGGCGCACACCGCGCGGTCCACGATGCTCTCGACCGACAGCAGTGTGGCGCGCGGGGCGTGCGCGGGCACCGCGTCGTTCACCAGCTTGCGCTGCACCGGGTACGCGAAGCCGGTCGCGGCGGCGAACAGGCAGAGCAGCGCGACCACCGCCCACGGCCCGCCGAGGGTCATGGCCGCCAGGGTGCCCGCGAGCACGAGGCTGAGGATCGAGACCCAGGCGACCGGGGTGAGGCGTCGGCTCAGCCACTGGGGGCGGGCCGAGGCCACCGCCTCGGCGACCGTCATCGCGGCCAGCACTCCCCCGTGCGAGGCCTCGGCGATGCCGTGGTCGAGCAGGATCGGCTGGAAGAGAT
Organism: Streptomyces sp. NPDC051214; assembly: GCF_040682375.1. Lineage (NCBI taxonomy): Bacteria > Bacillati > Actinomycetota > Actinomycetes > Kitasatosporales > Streptomycetaceae > Streptomyces > Streptomyces sp. NPDC051214. The sequence goes on along the minus strand of NZ_JBFBAT010000029.1, from coordinate 28,737 downwards.
TGACCTGGCAGATGCGGGAGAGCGTGAACACCGCCACGCCCTGCACCATCACCATGGCCAGCCACCGCGAAGAGGCGACGCAGCGCAGCGCCGAGCCCGCGTCCCGCAGGAAGGCCCCGCCCCGGCGGCCTCCGCCGGAGGCCGCCGCCTTGTCTGTCCGCTCGTTCGCTCCCGCGAGCCGGGGCAGGGCGATCGCGCAGGCGAGGGAGCCCGCCGCGCTGGCGGCACTGAGCACGTACGGAGCCGCGTGGGCGACGGACATCAGGGGTCCGACCAACGGCCAGCATCCGACCTTGGCCGCCAGGCCCAGGGCCCGCGCGGTGCCCTCCGCCTTCAGGTAGTGCTCGTCGCCGCCTTCGGCGCGCAGCCCGTCGTACAGATAGGCGCTTGCCGCACCCGAGGTGAGCGAGCGGCCCGCGGCGATGGCGAGGAAGTGGACGAGGAAGCCGGTGTACGAGGCGCTGAGGACCGGAGCCAGGTTGGCCGCCGTCATGACCACCGCGCCGGCCCGCAGGCAGTTGCGGGTGCCGATCCGGTCGGCGATCAGGCCGGTCGGGATCTCGAAGAGGCAGAAGGCCACGTAGTAGATGCTCTGGATGCCGAAGATCTGGGCGTCCGTCAGCCCGGCGGCCTTCTGGTAGGCGTAGAAGACGGGCATCCACCACAGCAGGTTGAACAGCAGCTGGAAGCCGTAGTTGAGGCGGATGATGCGGCGTGCGGTGTCCGTCAGGCCGGTGGCTCCCGCCCGGTGGGTGGGCGCCTTCACAGCGCGTACGGGCGGATCTGGACCAGGCGGAAATCGCCCCGCTCGGTCATCAGCCACTCGATGTCCAGCGGCTTGTCCACGTCGGAGCCGCCGAGATGGGAGCCGCTGAAGTGGGACTGCAACAGCCGTCCGGTCAGCGACAGGCCGGCGAGCCGGGCGCGGGTGGCCGCGGGCAGGGGGTCGCCCCAGGAGCCCAGGGCGACGGTGCGGCCGCCGCCCTCCACCGTGTTGTAGAGGTACTGCTGCGGCAGGACCGAGCCGTCGACGACCTGCTCCGGCGAGCCGGGCGAGCAGTTGAGGTAGACGTTGCGGAAGTCCTCGCGGCGGGTCGGGTTGCAGGTCACCAGGACGCCGCCGAGGGAGGCGGGCTCGTACTCCTGGATGATCACGCCCATGTAGGTGTCGTCCAGGGAGATGCCGACCTCGTGGCGCAGTCGCACGCTGCGGGGTGACACCAGCGAGGCCCACACCTGGCGTACGGCGTCCAGGAGTTCGTCGGTGGAGTGGACGGTGGTGACGGAGTCGTAGACGCCTGCCGCGGAGAAGCCCGGCAGGTCCTCGGCGTTGGACGAGGAGCGCACCACCAGGCGTCGGCGTGTGGCCGCGGTGGCGGGGAATGCCTGGTCGATCTGCCTGGTGACCGTCTCGGGGACGGGCGTGTTGCGGATCAGGTGCTGGAGTTGCAGGCAGAGCGAGTCCAGGACGTCGGTGGCGTCGAGTTCGAGCGCCATCTTGAGTTTGCCGATGCCTTGTTGGAGGGCGGGCGATGAGGCCAGGAAGTGCTGCTGGAGCGCGAAGGGAAGCGCGACTCCTTCGGGGGCGTCGACGGTGGTGGCCACGAAGTCGGCGGCTGCGGCGTGCAGTTCGGCCGTGGAGGGTGTGCTGAGGCCGAGCCGCGCCCCGAGGTGCGCGTAGAGACTTTCGCGCGGCGGGCGGGGCCGGCCGTAGAAGGCGATCAGGTCGGCCGTACGGCTGTCGAGTACGTGGTGCAGTTCGCCGAGGTTGGCCGCTTTGGTCCCGTACCGGTCGCGGTCCGCGCTGCGGAGACGGTGCAGGGCAAGCACGGGGGCGTCTTCGAGCAGGGGCGGCTGGAGGCGTATGCGCTGCTGGTGCCAGGCCGGGGCGCGCAGGGCCGGCTCGTGGTCAAGGCGCTCCAGGAGGATCTCGTCCTCGCGTACGTGGTAGCAGACCCACGCGCCGTCCAGCTGGTCCCTGTCGACGAGTTCTTGCAGGTCGCGCACGATCGCGTTGGGTATGCCCCACCCGGAGGCGAGGACGTTGGTGTGCGAGAGCGGCGTGATCGGCGCGGTGTTGAGGAACCCCGCCACCCGGGGCACGTCGTCCGGAAGGCAGGGCATGGCCACGATGTCCGCCCAGCCGAGACCGGCCTCCGCCGCCGTGTACTCCTCGTGCGTACGGAAGTACCGCAGTCGCCCGGTGGCCTCGCCGGGGTTCAGCGCGGTGCGGGTGCGGGAGCCGAAGAGCTCATGGCTGAGGATGCGGGGCACGCGCAGTTCACTGATCGCCGCGAGCTCCTCCTCCTGCCCGTGGTTGGCGGGCTTGAGGAGTACCGGGAGCCTGCCGTCGACGCGTTCGCGCACGAAGTCGTAGAAATGGGCGAGTAGTTCGCCGTGCATGGTGTCGGCCTCGGTCGTCTCCAGGACGAGGAACGTGCGTTCGCGTCCTTCCGCTTCCTGCTCGGTGTGCAGGGACAGCACGCCGAGCAGGAAACGGCGGTCGGGGTCCATGTAGACGGAGGCGTTGAAGGCGTCCAACTCAGCGTCCAGAGTGTGGAGTTCCATGCCCAGGACGCGGGTGGCGATGTAGTTGACGTGGAAGGGGTGCGCGTTCGTGTCGAGCAGGTGCCAGGTGTTCTCGGCGCGGTCGACGACGACCTTGAGGTACGGGTGACCGGCCAGGACGCCCGAGAGCGTACGGAAGAGGGGCAGGGAGAGGTTCTCACCGATGACCGTGCGGTCCGTGGACGGTTCGGCGGGGCCGGGCAACAGCTGGGTGGTCATCGGACGATCTCCTCGGGCTGCGCGGCGGGCAGGACCCGGGGCAGTGCGTCGACCAGGGTCTCGAAGTCCCGCAGGACGGTGCTCGGGTCGGTGGCGGACAGCAGGCACAGGGCGGCCATGGTGTTGGCGCCCGCGGCCGGGTCGTAGACCGGCACCAGGGTGCCGTCGGTGAGGGAGCTCTCCGCGACCACCGAAAGATCGCTGCCGTGGCTCAGTGGCACGTCCGCCGCGACGGCGGAGAAGTCCCAGACCTTGCGGTCCTGCCAGGCCTCGCCCTGGGAGTCGACCGCGAGGACGACGAGGGAGCCCGCCGCGCCGTTCGCCTGCGCGGGCGTGAGCGCGTGCCGGGGCCATGCGACCGGGCGGCCGATGAGGTGGTCGACGAGCATGCCCACGAGGTCGAGCCCGAAGACCTCCTCGATCTGCGGCACCGTCATCGCGCCGCCGAACCGGGCGGCCGTCTCGATCAGCCACATGCGGCCGTCCGCACCGAGCTTGATCTCGGTGTGGGTACCGCAGTCACGCAGTCCGAGCGCGTCGACGGACGCTCGGGCGAGGGCCACGATCCGGTCCTGGGCGTCCTGGGACAGCAGGGCGGGCGTGATGCCCGCGCGCTCGGTGAACGGCTCGACGGTGGGCATCCGGCCGCTGAGGCAGACCGGGTGGAAGACGCCGTGCGCCACCACGCCCTCGACGCTGACGTAGTCGCCCCAGCCGGGCTCGTCGAACCAGTCCGATGCGGTGCCGCTCACGATCTGCTCGACGACGAAGTCCGCGTCGGCCTCGGCCACATGGAGTTCCGCGTATCCCAACTGGGCGGATTCGGCCATGACTTCGCGTGATCGGTGCCACGCGGCGGATGCCTCGTGCGGGGTGCGGATGATCTGGTGCGCGGTGGATCCCGCGCTCCAGGCCGCCTTGAGGAGGAGCGGGAAGGGCAGCTCGCGGGCCGCTTCGTGCAGGTCCGACTCGGTGGCCACCGGGCGGAACTCCGGTTGCGGCAGCCCGTGTTCGCGCCAGGTGCGACGCATCAGCCGCTTGTCGCGTGCCAGCGCGGCGGCGCTGCCCGCCCCCGCCAGACCAAGCACCTGGCAGGCCTCGGCGACGGCCACGACGGCGTACTCGGAGAAGGTGAGCACCGCGGCCGCGCCCACGGCTTCGGCCCGCGAGACGATCAGGGACACCAGGTCGGCGCGGTGCGCGTCGGCGGGTGTCACGACGGAGGCGCACACCTGCTCGGCCGTGTCCGCCACGGCGGGAGGAAGTGCGCTGAGCGCCAGCAGGTGCACTTCCGCCCTGGCGGCCGTCCGTGTGAGGACGTGGCCGAGCGGCGGACCGCCCTTGGCATGCACTAACAGCACCTTGCTCACTGAAGTTCCCTCTCCATTCGTCCGGTTGGGGCATGGCGTCGTACGGATCGGTGACGCGCGTAGAACATGCGGGGTCACCGGGGCGTACGTTGCGGGGCGTGTTCACCCGCACACTCAAGGGGACCAGGCGACAGACGCGCGCAGCGCCACCAGAGACGTCAGCCGTTCAGGCAAATGCCTGAGTGCCGCACGCGCACGCGGGTTCAGGCGGCCGGCCGCTCCGGCCGATTCGGCCGAGAACCGAGCATGCGCGAGATCGACACGGGAAACCCATCGCTTGGTGACTGTGCGTCAACCAGTTGAATACGGACGGAGAATCCGCTGTGAACGACTCCAATCTCAAGGCACTGCTTGAACACCTGCCCGCGTTCTGGTGGGAGGTGGACCAGCCGTGGCAGGTCCTGGAGAGGGGAGGCGGCGCCTTCGCCGACACCGGGACGGCGCAGCGCTTCCTGGAGCGCATGCACGAGGAACTCTCGGGCCCGGGGCATCCACCGGAGGAGGTCAGCTGGCAGGCGCAGTTCGACGGTCGCACCTTCGACGTGAGCTGGCCGCTGGACGGGACCCGCGCCCACAGCCGCACGCGGGGTCTCGCGGTGGAGGTCGACGCGCACGCCCCGCACCGTTACGCCGCCTTCGCCGACCTCGTCGACCTGGCCCCGGCCGCCGCCTTCATCCGGGACCGCGCGGGACGCTACCTGTGGGCCAACCACGCCTACGCGCACCTCTACGGCACCACCCCGGGAGAGCTCACCGGCAGGTGCATCGAAGACTTCGACGCGCCTGCCGAGGCCGCCCAGTTTCGCGCCCTGGACCAGGAGATCCTCACCCGGGGCACCCCGGTACGCCACACCCTGGGCTATCGCCGGCCGGACGGCAGCGTCGGCCGGGCAGCCGGCCACCGCTTCCCCGTACGGGAGGACACGCAGACCTGCATAGCCGGAATCTATGTGGACATCACCGACCACCTCCGCGCCCTGGTCCAGCGCCAGGAGGCGGAGGAGAACCTGCAGGCGCTGCGCGACCACAGCGGCCTGCCCTGCGCGCTGCTCTCGGCCAACGGGCGGGTGATCGAAGCGAGTTCGGCGGCCGCCGATCTGTTCCACCTCGCCCTGCCCGACCTGGTGGGCCGCCGCGCGCACACGCTGCTCGCCCCCGCCCCCGCCTCCGACCTCGATGGGCTGCACCGCAGGTGGAACGGTCTGATAGCCCGCCGCACCAGACGGGTGGAGACGTCCGCCGTGCTCGTCGATGCCCGGGGGCGGCAACGCCGTGCGCAGCTGCACCTGACGACGGTCGGCCACTCCGCTGCCCGCGCCCGGCACGTCTGGGCCGTCGTCACGCATCAGAGCCTGGCCCACGAGGCCCATCCCTCGCTCACCGCCGCGCAGATCCGCATCCTCTCCCTCCTGGCGGAGGGCAGCAGCAACAGTGACATCGCCGCCTCGCTGCGACTGTCCCGGCAGACGGTCGACTACCACCTGAGCCGCCTGCGACAACTCCTGGACGCCACCACCCGCCCCGCCCTGGTCGCGCGGGCGTACGTCCTGGGCATCCTCGCCCCACGCGCCTGGCCCCCGCGTTCGGCGACGGCGGCCCATCCGCTCAGCTCTGTCTGACGGACTCCGCTTGTCAGTGGCGACTGCCAGCATGGAAGGACGGGCGAAAAGTCCGCCGACAAAGGGGGGCGCTCATGCCAATGGTCAGGCTCTTCTCACAGCACGGCGGTCGGCAGTGACGCGGCAGGCGCCTGCGCGGCGGCGTCGACGACGTCCCACCAAAAGGCAGCAGCGGCAACAAGCGCGACTCGTGGCGCTTCTTGCCGGTGCTGCCGTGGCGCTCATACTGGTCGCCTCATTGGTCAACTGGCTGCTCGCGCATTTGTGGTTGCTGATCGCGCTCACCGTCGCAGCCGTGGTGGCGAGTCTTGGCCTCTTGCACCAGCGACGCCAACGGGCCTTGTGGGCGGACGTACGGCGACAGCAACTGCGTTATGCGATAGCGCAATTGGACGCCTTACATCACCGCGATTTCGAATACGCGGTACGCGACTTGATGCGCCGCGACGGCTGCACGGACGCCCGGCAGACGGGCGGTACGGGTGACAACGGGGCGGACGTGCTCGCCACCGATCCGATGGGCCGCAAGTGGGTCGTCCAGTGCAAGCACCGCAGGAACGGAGCGCAGGGTTCGCCGGTCGGCACACCCGACCTGCAGCGCGTCAACGGAACAGCCCGGCAGCTGCACGGCGCGGACATCGTCTTGGTGGTGACCAACGGACGCTTCTCCCAGCGGTGCGCTCCTTTGGCCCGGCAGCTGCACATGCACCTGGTCGACCGCACCCTGCTCGCCAACTGGGCGGCAGGAGCACGGCCGTTGTGGGAATTGCTGCCCAATATCCCGCCCCCGCCCCGCTTTATACCCACGAACTGAGAGCCCATATCAGGCTCACCTTGAGGCGTCACCACCGGGTCCCACCAGAAACGATGCCCGTTTTGACATGAAAAATAGGGATCGCATTATGTCCGCTTTTGCGAATAAGGCCACGTCTGCACCCACTTGGCATCGCGCCGCAGTGGAATGAGTCACACCCGCAGATCGAGGCCCCAAGATCCGCCCAGCGCATTTTCGTTTCCCGCAAACAAAGTTGAGGCCATTTGATCAATGGGGGGCACGGGCCGCGGACTCCGAGAATGGCCCTCGCGCATTCCCCGAGTGAATTCCCGCCTTGTTCTGTCCGGGCTTTCTCGCCTAACGTCACCGTCAATCCGGATGGAACGCCGAATCCTGCCGCTGTCCGGAAACCCTTCCCGTACTCACTCACTTACGCACGGCAGGAGCGGGGGACCCAGGTAAGCCGCCGATCCGGATTCCGGAACGGCTCGGGGTGAAGTCGCATTCGTGCGACCGGACATCTCCCGTCCGAACCCGACAGCTCACCTCGTAGGCGACGGAGAGGAATTCGTCATGCCTGCAAAGGGTAAGCACCGCCGCCCCAAGTCCAGCTCGCTCAGCCGGGGCATCGCCGCGGCAGGCACGGGCGGCGCCGTGCTCGTCCTCCCGGTGATCGGCGCGACCGCCGCCAGCGCGGCGCAGCCCGCGGCGGCCGCCAAGCCCGCCGCCGCCCCCAAGACCTACGTCGTCGCAGCGGGCGACTCGCTGGCGAAGATCGCCCGCGAGCACTCGGTCAGCGGCGGCTGGAAGAAGCTGTACGAGGACAACCGCAGCGTTCTGGGCGGGGACCCGAAGCTGATCCACCCCGGCCTCAAGATCACCATCGGAGAGAAGGCCGCCTCCAGGGCCTCCGACGAGCGGGCGGACCGTTCCCAGCGCACGAACGCCGCCAAGCCCGCCGTCGCCCCGGCGAAGAAGACGTACGCCAACAACCTCGACGGCTGGATCAAGGAGTCGCTCGACGTCATGGCCCAGCACGGCATCCCCGGCACGTACGAGGGCATCCACCGCAACGTGATGCGCGAGTCCTCCGGCAACCCGCTGGCCATCAACAACTGGGACGTCAACGCCGCCGCGGGCACCCCGTCCAAGGGGCTCCTGCAGGTCATCGCCCCGACCTTCGACGCCTACCACGTGGCCGGCACCTCGCTGGACAGCTATGACCCGGTCGCCAACATCACCGCCGCCTGCAACTACGCGGCCGACCGGTACGGCTCGATCGACAACGTGAACGGCCCCTACTAGGGGATCCCGGTCTCGATCGCCCTGAGCCCCGGCACGCCGCGCGTGCCGGGGCTCAGGGCTGTCGGGACCTCCCGCAAGGGACCCCCGAATTGGCATGCACCCGTCTATTCACGGACGGGTGCATGCCAATAAGGTGAGCGACCTTCGCGTTCTGGGGGGTCTCATGAACGGTCTCCGTGGTCGCCGTGATCTTCGTGGTCACCGTGCGGTCATCATCTGCCTTGTGATCGCCTGTGCCGCGGTGGTGTCGCCCGTCGCCGTCGTCTCGCCGGCCGCGGCTGTGCCGACCGCCCAAGCCGACACCCCGAACGTGACGCCGAGCTGGTCGGCGCTGCCCGTGCCCGCGGCCACACGGCCCGTGACCGTGTCCGATCTTGCCGCCCGTGGGCCGGGCGATGTCTGGGCGACGGGGTACGAGCACACCACCGACTGGGTGCGGCCGATGCTGTACCGGTGGGACGGCGCGGCCTGGAGCCGGGACAGCAGCTTCCCCGGCGCCGAGGCGTCGGGCTGGCTCGGCAAGGTGCAGTTCGTCGGCAAGGAAACGTGGATCTTGCACAACCGCGACGGAGCGGGCGAGATCCTGCGCCGCTCGGCCGGAGGATCGGGCGGCTCGGGAGGGTGGAGCACACTCCCGCTGCCGCAGACCTTGTGGACCTACCAGGACTTCGCCGCCGTGCCCGGTGCCGCCTGGGTGGTCGGTGAGGACGAGACCGGGCTGAAGGTCCTGCACCACGACGGCTCCGGCTGGACCACACAGTCCACCCCCGACGGCGTGCTGTACGTCATGGGGATCACCGCGCGCTCGGCCACCGACGCCTGGGCCTGGGCGGACACCACGAACGGGAGCACCGTCCTGCGCTGGGACGGCACGGCCTGGCGCGACGCGAAGGTGCCGCTGCCGCCGAACAGCAACATCCACACGATGCTGCTCGAACCGGCCGGCCGCGTCACGATCGGCGGCAGCCAGTACGTCGACGGCGCGCCACGCACCTACCTCATGACCTGGAACGGCCACACCTGGCGCACCACCTACCCGCCCCTGGGCGACACCTACACCGAGGCCATGGTGCGCGGCCCGGACGGCGCGTTGTGGCTGCCGGTGCGCAGCGACCGCGCGTTCCAGTCGAAGTACGCACGGATCGACGGCTCCCGCACCACCTTCTCCTACGGCCCTGAGCGCACGAACGCGATCGACGTGAAACCGCGTGCACTGACGAGGGCCGGGTCCTCGCTGCTGTCCTTCGGGACCGTCGAGATCTACGGCTCGAAACCAAACCTGATGAGCGAGCGGCTGGGAGGCTGACCATGGTGCGCCGACTTCTCGTCGCGGTTCTCGCCGTCGCGATGACCGTCATCACCGTCATGAGCTCGGCCGCGGCGGAGCCCGGTGCCTGGCGACACGTGCCGGTCCCGGCACAGGTACGCCCGCAGGCCGGGCTGAACGAGGCCGTGGCGTTCGGTCCTGACCGGGCGTGGGCCGTGGGCTCCGACGCCGTCGGCCGCGAGGCACCGGGCTTCCCGCTGATGCTGCGTTGGGACGGAACCGCGTGGCAGCGCCAGAGTCTGCCCAAGGTCAGCTGGCAGGGAGACCTGCTGTCCATCGCCGCGACCTCCGCGACCGCGATCTGGGCGGTCGGCCGCGACTCGGCGGGCGGCGCCCGCCTGCTGCGCTACGACGGCAGCACCTGGCGCGAGAGCCGGCCGCCCCGTGGTGTCCTGCTGACCAAGGTCGTCAGCGGCGGCGGTGAGACCTGGCTGATCGGATCGCGGGACGGCGCGCAGGTCTTGCTGCGGCGGGACGGGAGCGGCTGGCAGGACATGCCGGTGCCGCCGGGAGCCGTCTATGGCATGCACGTGGTGGCGGACGACGACATCTGGGCCGCGGGCGCCACCAACTCGGGTGCGGCGGTCTCGCATTGGAACGGGCAGGAGTGGCAGCAGACGATCGTGGACGGGTTCCCGAGGTCGGCCGTGGGCAGTGTGTTCGCGGTCTCTCCGACCGAGGTGTGGGCGGGTGGCACGGCCGGGTTCGTCGGTGGTCCGGTGGGCAAGCCGATCCCGCCCCTGCTGATGCGCTGGGACGGGAACGCGTGGAGCCGGGTGACCGTGCCCACCGATTTCGGTTCGATCAGTTCGTTCGCTCCCGCCGCGAACGGCAAGCTGGGCTGGGTCTCGGTGGCCAACTCGCAGAAGTACGGTCCGCCCGGCAGCTACCCGCCCCTGGTGTCCGGGCCGGATTTCCTGTCCTGGGACGGCCAGTCCTTCACCGGGCACAGCGAACCGGCGGTGGCCGGGGAGGGTGACTCCCGGACGCTGCAGCTCGCACCGGTGCCGGGGACGTCGACGGTGTGGTCCGTCGGCCGTGCCGCCGGACCCGAGAACACCTTCGCGCCGCGCACGCAACGTTTCGACTGAGCAGCCTTTACGGAAAAGTGGATCACCAGGGTGATCCACTCCTCCAGAAGAAGTCCTAGCATCGGCCCATGCCTCACAACCCGTCACGCGTCGAACTGCGCCCGCTTACCCTCGCCGACCAGGATGAGTTCTGCACGCTCGTGCGGGCCAGCGCCGAGCTCCATTCACCGTGGATGCAACTTCCCACGACCGCGGCGGAGTTCCAGGACTGGATGCACCGCTTCAGTGACGGCACCACCCAAGGCTTTCTGATCCGTGTTCAGGAGACCGGCGAGGTGGCCGGGATGGTGAACATCAACTCGATCATCCGGGGCCGCTACCAGGGCGCATCGCTCGGCTACGCGGCCTTCGCCCCGTCCGCGGGGCGGGGTTACATGACCGAGGGTCTCACCGTCGCCCTGCGGCACGCCTTCGACGACCTGCGCCTGCACCGCCTCGAGGCCAACATTCAACCGGGCAACCGGGCGTCCTTGGCCGTGGTCCAGCGTCTGGGCTTTCGTTACGAGGGCCTCTCCCCCGCTTATCTCTATATCGACGGGGCCTGGCGCGACCACGAACGGTGGTCCATCACCGCGCCGTCACCCTGGAAGCCCGACCCTTCCCTTCCCCGGGTCTGACCTGCCGATGCCCTACACCCGCACGTACTGCACGTACTGACAGGACCGCCCCTCGCCGCCAGGCTGACGACGGAAACCGCACCGCTCCATGAGCCGGTCGGCGTCGGCGGCACCGAATACGCGGTAACCCGAGCGCTGATGCGCCACCACGGTGGTCTCGCGCATCACGTAGTAGTCCTTGATGAAACGGCCTCCTCCTTCGGCCCGGGACTCTTGGGCGTAGACGAGCCCTCCGGGCAACGTCCGCCGCAAGGCGTGATGCGCGTCCTGAACCGCCAGAATCAGAAGTCCCCCCGGACGGAGCACAGTTGCGAGATTCTCTAGTCCCTTGATGTTGTCGCTCTTCTCCACCAGGTGGCTGCCCAGGTTGATTTCGTCGCCGTCACGAAGGCAGTACCAGATGCCGCCGACGGAGTAGGCGACGTCGAATTGCGATTCGGGAACGGCGCGGAGAATGTCCATCTCCACGAGCGTCACTCGGTCCCCGAGTCTGTTCCGAGCCTGGGTGAGCATGCTTTCGGTGTGGTCAATTCCGGTGAGCCGCATGCCGACGGACCCCGTCGCGAGCAACTGATCACACACCAGCCCTGTTCCTACGCCGAGTTCCAGGACGTCCCTCCGGTCGCCGATGAGCCCCCGCAATTCCCTCGCGTAGGCCTCGTAGTCGTAATACCCCGAAGTCATGATGAGGTCGTAGTGCGGCGCGAGAGCGTCATAGGAGTTGGTCACGCGCGGCACCGTAGCAAGGGGGCAGAGCCTGGCAGGGGTATGACCGGCCATCAGTTGTGTGATGTCGAGTCCGACACGCCTCGAGCTTCCGGGCGAAATAATGGAATTGGCTGATAATGCGAGGGTGCTCAAAACCACGCTGCCCCGACTGATTCTCCCTTTGCTCATCTGCACGGTTTCTCTCAGCGGATGCAGCGACGAAAGAGCTCCGGCCGACGGCCGGTCGGGCCATCATGCGCCGCCGCACAACGCCTACGGCAAAATCCCGCCGCCGGGCCGCACCACGGCGATCCCTCAGCTCGGGCCGGACATGCAAAAGGCCGTGGACCGTCGGGGCGCCAGGCAGGTGGTCCTCGTGTCAGGGGACGCACCCGACTCCAGCTACGCGACGGTTCACCTGTTCGAACGCGACGCACGGGGCGGATGGCGCAGGGTCTTCGAGCCGTGGCCGGCCCGCAACGGCCAACGCGGCTGGACCGAGCACCACACGGCGAGCGACCGAAGCACCCCGGTAGGGGTGTTCGGGCTCAGTGACGCCGGCGGGCTCCTGCCCGACCCGGGTTCCAAGCTGCCCTACGACCAGTCCCCCGTGTACGACGAGGACGGCGTCGGCTTCCTGGGCCAGTCACTCAGAGGGGCCTTCGACCACGTGGTGGCCATCAACTACAACCGTCAGCCCGGCTCCCCGCCCAGGGACCTCGTACGACCCCTGGGGGCCGAACGCGGTGGAGGCATCTTCATCCACATGGACCACGGCGGGCCGACCCAGGCCTGCGTGGCACTGCCGCGCAAGGAGATGACCGAGCTTCTGAAATGGCTCGACCCCGGCATGAAGCCGGTGATCGCCATGGGGGACGTCGAGTCAGTCGCCCGCTGAATCCGGGCTCATCGGCTTCTACTGGTCCCAGGTCGCATGATCGTGCGAGGGTGACCCGCATGACGACAGAGCGATTCGAAGTGCAGCGTCAGGTGGCCGCCTCCCCGGAGAAGATCTTCGCGCTGCTGTGTGAGCCCGCCGGACACGTGGCGATCGACAGTTCGGGGATGCTGCAGTCCGCCGAGGGAAAGCCCGTCCGCGGCGCCGGTGACGAGTTCGTCGTCCACATGGACCGCGAGGCGTTGAACGACTACCCCTTGGGCAAGTACGACGTCACGGTGATCATCACGCGGTACGAGCAGGCCGCTCTGATCGAATGGACCATCTCCGGCCAGATACAGCCGCCCATCCGCCACCTGTACGGCTACCGCCTCGAGGCCCGCGAGGGCGGCACCCTGGTGACCTCGTACTACGACTGGAGCGAGATCGAGGAACGCTACCGGGAAGCGAACATCTTCCCGGTCATCCCCGAGGCAGGCCTCCGCGCGACCCTCGGAATTCTGGCACGCAACGTGGAACAGTGACCCCCGGCCACGGCGCCTGAGCAGTCCTTGCGTGCATCCTAGGGGGAGTTTGCATGAGACGTATGTGCGGGGCGGCGTGCCTGACGCTGGGTCTCATCATGGTGAGTGGGTGCAGCCCCGCTGACCTGCCGCTCATAGCGGTACGCAACGGCAACGACGGGCAGCCCGTGGTCGACCTCCGCCCGTGCGAGGAGGGCGAGACCCTCTCTGAGGCTCATCTGGTGAGCTGGACCCCCGAGAAGGGCGAAGCCACGAACGACGGGAAAGACAGCGGGTGGGGGGCAGGGGCAGTGAAGACCCACGGAAGTGGCGTCTTCCCTCTCTTCTCCCCGCCGCCCGCATGGCACGCGCGACCCCACGGCACACAGGAACTGATGTCCGGCCGGACCTACTCCCTGAGCTTCAAGGGATCCGGTAGCTATCAGGCACACGTCTACTTCACCGCCGACGACCTCGCCTCCCTCCGGCCGGGCCAGGTCTGGGCCGACGACCGGGCCATGAGCACCGAGGACTTCGCCGAACTCGTCGACGACAAGTGCTGATGCCCGTCACGGCCGCCTCAAGGCGTTCTGGCCTCAGGCCCCGCGCAGTCGAGGCAGTACCTCGGCGCGGTAGAAGGCGAAGAAGCCCTGCTGCTCGGGGCCGATCTGGCCTACGTACACCTCGTCGAAGCCGGCCTCGGTGTACGCGGAGACGGCCGACGCGTGCTCGTCCGCGTCGTCGCCGCAGACCACCTGGTCGGCGACGGTTTCCTCCGTGACGAGGGTCGAGGCCTGCTCGAAGTGGGCCGGGTCGGGGAGTACTTGGCCGAGCTCCCCCGGGAGGAACTGGGTGGGCCACTTGCGGTGCACCGTCTTGACGGCCTGTGCCCGGTCAGTGCCCCAGCAGACCTTGAGCCCTCCGAGGACCGGTTTCTGCCCGCCGCCCGCGCTGCGGAACTGACTGATCAGTTCCTCGTCCGGTGTCATCGTGACGAACCCGTCCCCGATGCGCCCGGCCAGTGCCGCGGCCTTGGGGCCGAACCCGGAGACGTAGATCGGGACGGGTTCGCTCGGGGTCGTGTAGAGGCGGGCGTTCTCCACGGTGTAGTGGCGGCCCCGGTGGGTGACCTGCTCGCCGGTCAGCAGGTCACGGATGACGTGCACCGCTTCTTCGAGCATCTCCAGGCGTACGTCCACGGCCGGCCACACGTCGCCGAGGATGTGCTCGTTGAGCGCCTCCCCGCTGCCCACGCCGAACCGGAAGCGATTGTCGGTGATCACGCCGGCCGTGGCGGCGGCCTGCGCGTTCAGCGCCGGGTGCATCCGGACGGTGGGGCAGGTCACGAACGTGGTGACGGGCAGTGAGGTCACCTGGGCGAGAGCGCCGATCATCGTCCAGACGAACGGGCTGTTGCCCTGTTCCCCGGTCCACGGGTGGAAGTGGTCGGAGATGGCCAGGCAGTCGAAGCCTGCCTGTTCGGCGGCCCTGGCCTGTTCGAGCATGTCCGCCGGCGAGAACTCCTCGCTCGCCAGGAAGTATCCATAGCGCGTCATCGCGTACTCCTAGGGTGCGCGGCCCCGGCTGAACAGGGCCGGGGCCGGCAGGGCGGGTCACGGCTTCAGAAGCGTCTTGACCATGCCGTCTTCCTTCGCCTGGAAGGTCGCGTACGCCGTCGGCGCGTCCTGCAGCGGCAGGTGATGCGTGGCGAAACCGTCGACGCCCAGCGGGTCGTCGTCGGTGAGATGGGGGCGGATGTCGTCGATCCAACGCCATACGTTGGCCTGCCCCATACGCACCTGCATCTGCTTGTCGAACATCTTCAGGAGCGGCATGGGGCTCGCCGCACCGCCGTAGACACCGCTGATGGAGAGCGTGCCACCGCGGCGGACGATGTCGATCCCCGCGAACAGTGCGCTCATGCGGTCGATGCCCGCCTTCTGCATCATCGGGCGGGCCAGCTTGTCGGGCAGGAGGCCGGTGGCCCACTGCGCGGCCTGCCCGACGGGCGCGCCGTGCGCTTCGAGGCCGACCGCGTCGATGACGGCGTCCGTGCCCCGGCCCTGGGTCAGGTCGCGGACGGCGTCGCCCAGGTCCTTCTCGTGCTCACGCAGGTCCAGGACGGTCACACCACGGCGCCGGGCCCGTTCGAGGCGCGCGTCGACCAGGTCGACCCCGATGACGAGCTCCGCGCCACGCAGGCGTGCGATCCGGGCGGCCATGTCGCCGATGGGCCCGAGACCGAGGACGGTGACGCTGCCGCCGGCGGGGATGTCGGCGTACTCGACCGCCTGCCACGCGGTGGGCAGCACGTCGGAGAGATAGACGAACCGGTCGTCGGGCGGCCCGTCGGGCACCTTGATGGGCAGCTGGTTGCCGAACGGCACCCGCAGCAACTCGGCCTGCCCGCCGGGGACTTGGCCGTAGAGCTTGGTATAGCCGAAGAGGGAGGCGCCGCTCCCCATGGACGTGACCTGGGTCGTCTCGCACTGCGAGTGCAGTCCCCGGTCACACATCCAGCAGGTGCCGCAGGAGACGTTGAAGGGGATCACCACGCGGTCCCCGACCGATACGCCGGTGACGTCGGGCCCGGTCTCGGCGACCACACCCATGGTCTCGTGCCCGAGGATGTCACCCGGGTCGAGGAACGGTCCGAGGACCTCATAGAGATGGAGGTCCGAACCGCAGATCCCCGTCGAGGTCACCTGGACGATGATGTCGTCGGGCTTCTCGATGCGGGGGTCGGGGACCTCCTCGACGCGTACGTCGCGCTTGCCGTGCCATGTCAATGCGCGCATTTTTACGCGCCTCCTCAGGTCGGTGGCGTGCTGCTCTTTACCGTGGGCCCCTGTACCAGGCTGGACACACTGTCGTCTGTCCCGCCACAGGAAGCCCTTCGTCTGTGATCACCTCGGGTACCTGGGAACGCCCGAGTAATGCATGACTTTGGTCCTCCTTTCGCGCGTGACGGCCGCCACCGGGCATGGCGTCAGTCATGCGGCAGCAGGGAGCCGAGCGGGCCCAGGTCGAGATTGAGGTCTTCGCGACGCAGTCCGTGCCGCTCGCAGAGGTCGGTCATGCGTTCGTCGAGGAGCATGAGCGCGGTCCCGACTCGTTCCTCTTGTTCGTCGGTGAGATCACCCGCGTCGAAGCGGCGCACGGCTTGGCGCTCCATGAGCTGGCGGAGCAGTTCGACGACGGTCAGGACGAGGGAGGCCAGGTCGCGGCCGACGTCGTCGGGGTCGAGGTCCACGCGGGCAGTCGCGCTCACAGCGGCCCTCCGTCGGCCCACGGCGCGGGGACCCGCTCGCTCACGGACGCAAGGAGCGCGTGCAGCGAGATCCGTACGAGGGGTACCTCCGCGATGGCGATGACGAGGTCGCCGCTGACGACGACGCCGGTGGCCAGCACCCGGTCGAGGAGGTCGACGAGTGGGACCCCGATGGGCGCGCCGCTTTCGGGGCCCTGCCAGGCGACCGGTTGGGTGGCCGTGTGCGGGCTCATGTGCGACTCCCGGCGTGTGATCCGCTGTGTGCTTCGTGCTGCGGTCGGCCGTCCGTTTCGGTGAGGGAGGCCGCGTCCACGAATGAGTAGGGCACCCACGGGCCGGTGACCTCCACCTCGCAGCCCTCGAACTCGGGCGCGGCCCGCAGCCGGTCGAGCAGCGCGTTGAACTCCGGTCCACTCTGCTCGGGGACCAGATAGGCGGCGTTCAAGATCTGCGTACGGTCACGGCCGACGATCTCGGCGCCGTGCGGTCGGCGGCGCACTGTCGCGTCCGCGATCGAGAGGACGGCACGGTCGAGCAACTCGGCCGCGTCCAGCGCGCGTTGACGGCGGTCGTCGCGTTCCTGGCCTCGCTCACGCAACCGGGCCAGATAGGCGCGTCCGCTGGGGGCGGGCGCCTCGTCGCGCGCCGGGGATTCCTGCGGGGTCTGCGGTGCGGGCTTGCGGCCGGCGAGCAGATTGACCTTCACCGCCCACTCGTTGCGGCCCGTGATCCGTTCCAGGGTCCGCTCGAAGCGCGGCACATCCGCCACCAGGGCGGCCCGGCACCGTTCCTCGGAGTGGTACAGCGTGGCCAACGGGAGCGGGATCGCCCCGCCCCGCGCGGCGCATGCGGTCACCACCGCGTGGTGGTCCCGCACGCAGCGCTCCAGCGTCGCGGGTTCGGAAAGCCGCGCGCGCAGTGCCTTTTCGGAGTAGTCGTCGACCGGAACGTCCTGGACCACGGCCCACAGAGCGCCGGCCGGGACCAGGCGCAGGGGGCCGCCGCCTTCGTGGCCCATCAGGTCCGGGGGCAGGTCCGGTCCTCGGCCTCGTCGGACGGCGAACACACACACGGCGTGCGCGGGGGCGGGCGCTGTTGCCATCAGTGGGGCTTCTCCTTCATCCGTTCCGGTCGCCGTGGTGCTCCGTCATCGGCGGGAGCGAGCTCTTCCAACTGGGCGCGCAACCGCCGGTTCTCCTCGCGGAGGTCGTCACGGGCGGCGCTCGACGACAGGGCCGGGTCGGTCTCCCACCAGTCGATGCCGGCCTTGCGCGCGGTGTCCACGGAGGCGATGAACAGCCTGAGCCGGATGGTGAGCAACTCGATGTCGAGCAGGTCGATCTTGATGTCGCCGGCGATGACGATGCCCTTGTCCAGCACCCGTTCGAGGATGTCGGCGAGGCTCCCGTCAGCGGAACGGCCCAGGTCCGACCCTTGAGGTGACGGTGACGAGCGCCAGGTGTCGAGGTCGTCCATCGCGCCGGTCACCGCCTTCGGGCGGATCGGGCGCGGGGTCGTCGGGTGTCCTCGTCTTCCTCGTCCTCCTCATCCTCATCCTCCGCGTCCTCGTCGTCCTCGTCCCGCTCCTCCGGCTCGTCATCCTCCGCGTCCTCGTCGTAGTCCTCGTCCTCGGCGTCTCGGTCCTCGGCGTCCTGGTCCTCGTCGTCGTACTCGGACTCGGCGTCGCTGTCCTGGCCCTCGTCGTCGTAGTCGTCGTCCTCCAGGCCCTCCTCGTGGGTGCGGACGACCTCGCCGTCCCGGATCTCGCCGCGCCAGCCCTCCACCTCCTCGTCCGCGTTGAGCGTCACGTAGCGGGCGAAGTGCTTGAGGTCGAGCCGCAGGCGGCGGCCCTGAGCACGCCACAGGTTGCCGGTCTTCTCGAAGAAGCCGGCGGGGTAGTACTCGACGATCACGACGATGCGGGTGAGCGTCGGGGCGAGTTCGTGGAAACTGACGGCTCCACGGGTGCTGCCCTTGCTCCCCTCCGAGGACCAGACGATCCGGTCGTCGGGCACCTGTTCCTGGACCGTCGCCTTCCAACTCCTGCTGGACGGGCCGACCTTCACCTTCCAGTCCGAACTCACGTCGTCGTCGGACATCGAGACGCTGCGGACACCTTTGGTGAAGCCGCTGAACTCCTCGTACTGGGTCCACTGGTCGTAGACCGTCCGCAGCGGGACACCCACGTCGATCACCTCGACGATGTTGGTGACCTTGGTATCGCCTGCTCCTCCCCCGCCGCCTCCGGAGGAGAACAGGTCCTTCGCCTTGCCGACGACGCTGTCCTTGATGTCCTTGGCCTTCTCCGCCACGACGGCTTTCGCGGGCGAGTCACCCTGCAGCATCCTGGCGCCCATCTTGGGCAGAGACCCGCCGTTGTCCGCCACGTCCTGCAGCTTGTCGGTGAGACCACCCAGCGCGTCACCCAACTTGTCGGTCAGGTTCTGTGCCTGGGCGTCGAGAAAATCGGTGAGCCCATCACGCAGCCGGTCCATGCCCGACTCCTCGCCGCTGCCGGCGCTCTTCTTCCGTTCGGCCATGGCCGGTCAGCTCCTCTGCCTCGAACGCGACGTCGTCGCTCTGCCGCTCGACCTCTTGGCGGCACCGGTCTTCTTCGCTGCCGTCTTCTTCGCTGCGGACTTCTTTGCCGTTGTCTTCTTTGCCGTTGTCTTCTTTGCCGTTGTCTTTTTCGCTGGTGTCTTCTTCGCCGTCGACTTCTTTGCTGCTGTCTTCTTCGCGGGAGTGGACTTCGCCGTCTTCTTCGCCGCTGTCTTCTTGGCGGAGGTCGACTTCTGAGTGGCGGTCTTCTTCGCAGGGGTGGTCTTCTTCGCGGGGGCGCTCTTCTTCGCGGCGGACTTCCTGGCGGGGGGCGCCTTCTTGGCGGGTGGAGCCTTCTTCGCCGGGGCCTTCTTCGCCGCGGACTTCTTGCGGGGCGAGGCCTTCTTCGCCGCAGCCGGTTCCGAACCGTCCTTACCGCCCCTGGACCCTTCGCGTTCGGTACGCGCTATCGCGGACTTCTTGCCCTGGGGCTTCTTCGCTCCCGACCTGGGGGCGGACCGTTCCCGGCCCGCCCTCCGGCGCGGCGTCGAACGGTGTTCCGCGTCGCGGCTCGGGCGTCGGCGGTCGTGGTCCTCACGGCCTGCGGCGCCGCGGTGCCGACGCGAGGTCCGGCTCCGGGAAGGGGCCGACGGCTCGTCGTCACCTTCCTCGTCTGCACCTTCCTCCTCGTCACCTTCCGCGTAGTCGTCCTGGTTCTCGTCTTCGCCCTCTGTGTCGTCGTCCTCGTCGTCGTACCGCGCGTCCTGGTCGTCCCAGTCCTCATCCTGCTCGTCACGCTGCTCGTCGTCGTCCGCGTCCCGCTCCCGCGACGACCTCAGGGACTGGGTGCGCTCGGCCAGTCGGTCCGTGAAAGACGACATCTGACGGCCGGCCGCGGCGGACATCGCAGCCCTCCCCGCGTCCAGCAACTCACCCCGCACCTGTTCGCTGAGATCGGCGAACTGCGGTGTCTCGCGCAAACGTTGGGCGCCCTGACGGAGCAGTTCCTGCGGCGAGAGGCCGAACTTGCGACCCGCGAGATAGGAGCCCACGGCGAAAGCGAGTTTGGCCTTCTTCGTGCGGCCCAGGAGGTATCCCCCGGCTACTGCTGCGCCAAGAGCGATTCGGTTGCATTCATTCATCAGGAACTTCCCGTGAGTCGAGGCCGACGCCGCCGCGCACAACGTCAGGAGGCCGGGCGGTAAGGACGACGTTCCAACAGGTCGAGCAGGTGCTCTTCTTCGCGTTCGAACTGGTCGAGATCGATGTCGCCCTGGTCCAGGGCTTCGTTGAGGGCGGCGAGCCGGGCTCTGACCGCGTCCGGTGAGTACAGCTCGGTTTCCGCCGCCTCGATCAGCCGGTCCGCGACCCAGCCCACACCGCGGATCGGTGCCAGCGGGAGCAGCAGGATGCCGCTGATCAGTCCCATGTCACGCGCCCGCGGGTACGGCTTCGGCGCTCACGAAGCTGTAACAGGGCAACGGTCCCGTGAGAGTCAGCGTGATCCGCCCCCGGCAGCGGGTGGCGAGCAGATCAACGGCCTTGCGGAAGGCGGTCTCGGCGCTCCGCGGCACCAGGAAGGAGACGTTCATGGCCCCTCCGGCGTTCTCGCGGCCCTCACGCGTCTCCGCCGCCAGCGGGCGCAGCTCGGCCAGCACGTCGGCGGCAGCCTGCTCCGCCCGGCGTTGCAGCGCTCCGGCGACGGCTTCGCCCAGGCGCACGTTCGCCTCGTACCCGGGACGTCGCCGTGTCGTCTCGCGCAGCGCCCGCAGGCCGGCGTCCTCGCGCAGCACGTCGGGCAGCGCCTCGGGCACGGACACGCCCTTGAGGTTCCACTCGGCCTTGCCCTCCAGCCGTGCCAACGCGGCGAGATGGGCCTCACGGGCGGAGTCGAGGCCGGCGAGGACGGTCTCCTCGTCGGGGGCGATCACTCCGAAGCGCATGGGCAGGACGGGGCCCTGCCGGGCGAGTTCGGCGAGCACGTCCTGATGGGCGCTGAGGTCACGTCGTCGCGCGCGCGGACGTCCCGCCACCGGGCTCGCCACGGCGGCGAGGCCGTCCCGGCCAAGCACCGACACGACGGCGTTCTCGTCGCCGACGGCACGGCAGCCGCGTGCGTGTGCGGCGTGCTCGGGAGCGGTGATGGCGTACACGTACAGGCCGGGCGGGCCGGGGGGTGTCGGCACGGTCAGTCCTCTTCGTCTTCGTCACGGCGCCGTGCGCGGGGGCGCTGACTGCCGCGGGATGTGGAGCGGGAACGGGAGGACGAGCGCGAGGGTGCGCCGCGGCGCGGGCGGCTCGCCTCGCGCTCCTCTTCGTCGTCATCGTCGTCGTCGGAGCCCGAGTCCAGGCCCAGGGTGTCCTTGACCTTGTCGCCGACGGACCGGGCGGCCTTCCTGGCACCGGCCTTGCCCACGGCCGTGGCCGCGCCGCCGCCGAAGAGCTCCGGGACGGTCTTGCTGCGGGAATCGTGTTCGAGGTCGAGGCGATTGCATGCCTCGGCGAAGCGGAGGTAGGTGTCGACGGACGCGATGACGATCCTCGCGTCGATCTTCAGGATCTCGATGCCGACCAGCGAGACCCGCACGAAGACGTCGATGACCATGCCGCGGTCGAGTATGAGTTCCAGGACGTCGTAGAGCGTGCCCGCACGGGGCGCGCACGGGACGACGTCCTCGCTGTAGGTGGTGGTCATGAAAGGGCCTGCTCCTCTCGACGGCGCAGAAGGTGCGCCTCAGCTGTCCGCCCAGCCGCGTCGGTAGCGGCGGACTCTGCGGTACTGCGTCAGGCGTCCGCGCGCGTCCAGATCCACCTCGTAGGTGGCCAGGAGACTGGTGGTGTCGGGAATGCGAGCCACCTCCAGCACATCCACGCTGACCCGCCAGCCATCGCTCTCGGTCGGGCAGACGGCCGACACACCTTCAGCGCGGTGACCGATGAGTTCGGTCAGCGTCCGGCATGCCTCGCCGACCAGTTCCCGCAGGTCCGGGACACCGTGCTCGTCGGCGCGCTGCGCCGACCGGCGGGGGGCGGCGGCCTGGGTGCGTCGTGAGCGCTCGGTCATGCGACCACTCTTGAACGCCCGGTGCTCGACGGCACGGGCTGATAGACCGATCAGGTGCCGCAGCGGCCAGGGGGCGGCCTCCGCAAGGCGCCACAAAAAGCAGTGGTACGGCGCCGCTGTGCGCGCTTACGGTGCTGGCGAACCGAGTCGTCCAGGACAGGACGTGCCGTTGTACACCGTGTGAGTCCTCCCGAGCGCTGAATCGTCGCGCGTCGCACCTGTGCGCCGCGCTCCTTTTTGCTGCGGACTTCTCACTGAAACCGGTGTACTTCTGTGCTCAACAACTGGGTGGTCATGCCCACCTGCCTGCCGACCGTTCTGCGCCGCTGTCACGTGTGCGCGTCCGATCGCTTCCGGACCGACGGAAAATTTCGCGTCAACGCGCACCACAAGGTCCTCGACGCCTGGCTCCTCGTGCTCTGCGCCACCTGCGGGGTCACGGCGAAGCTCACGGTCCTGGAGCGGGTGCGGGTGCGCTCCGTACGGCCTGAGCTCCTTGACCGGATGCACGCCAACGACCGTGGCCTGGCGGCCGAGCTGCTCCAGGACCCGGTCGTGCGGCGCCGCAATCGCATCGCCCTCGACTGGGACGACGCCTGGCGCCTCGACACCGGCGGTGCGGATGATCTGGACCGCGAGGTGGTCGACGTCTCGGTCCGCTTCGCGGCGCGGATACCCGTGCGGCCGGTGCGGCTGATCTCTGAAGGCTGCGGGCTTTCGCGGGCCGAGGTCGGCAGACTGATCGACGAGGGGAAGGTCGTCTCGGCCGTCCGGCTGAGTGGCAAGCTCTCCGGCGACTTCGCCTTCATGCTCAAGCGCTGAGCCCTCTCAGGGCCGGGGGCCTGACCCGCGATCCGCCGGTCGGGCCCCCGCGCGTTTTACCCCCTTGCCCGGCGGGCGTGCTCTGCCGGTGCGGTGCGCATCGCGGGGATGCCCACCGTGTAGGCCGCCGAAGGGCGCAGCACGCTGGCCCCCCGACGCCAGGCGTCCAGGAGGCGACCGGCGAGGCGGTCCTCGAGGAAGCCCGTCGCGTGCAGGCCGAAGGCAACGTCGGACGCGAGGGCGGGTTCGGCGGCCAGGAGGCCGCCGACGACCTCGCGGCGCACCACCTGCTCGTGCACCGCGTCGGCTTCCACGTGCTCGTCGTAGAACCGCAGGGCCGCGGGTCCCGCACCGGTCCGGCGCAGCGCGGCGGCCAACCGGCGCGAACCGGGCGGCGATGTCACCTCGACCGCGGCGAAGTGCCCGACCAGCGCGCCGCGATGAGCTCGGTGCAGCCCGAACAGCGACATCAGGTTGACCGTGGCGAGCGCCTCCGAGGGAGCCTCGTCGAGGTAGTGGCCGTAGGCCGTCTCCAGCGCGAGGTCCTCCATGAGGTCGGCGAAGAGCCGCGCGTGGATGTCCTCGGCGCGCCCGGCCCCGAACTCGTCGTACTCGATGGCCACCATCGCGGCCTTGGCCCTGCCGTGCAGTCTGGGGATCACCCAGGCGTGCGGGTCGGCCTCCTTGAGGTGGTACAGCGAGCGCAGCGCCGCGTACTCCTTGAGCTGCCACAGCTCGCCGTCACGTCGCAGGTAGTGACTGACGCTCGAAAGGTCGTGGCCCGACGGCTCCCGCTGCAGGGCGTCCAGTGCCTCTTCCGGATCGTGGTGCCGCGGCACGTCCGCATGCAGCGCGGCGAGGAACCGCTGTTCGAGCACCTGTCGCAGGGTCAGCAGGCCGGGGTCCCACTCCCGGTCGTCGCCGACGCCCCTGAACCCCTGGTAGTGCAGTTCGTAGAGGACGTAGAGCGCGAGCTGGAGATCATCCCCGTAGGGGTCGGCGTGCCGCGCCCGGTCCGGCGGAAGGCAGACGGGCTCGTGGCGCTGGAGTGCGGCGAGCACGTCGTCGGACAGTTCGCCGCGGGGAGCCGGGAGCCCGGGACTGACTCGGCGGGACTCGGTACGCGGACTCATGGCGATGGTTCTCCTCCGTCGTGGCGTGTGGTTCGTCGTTGCCGGCCTGTCCCGGCGGTGACTGTTCCCTGTGCGCCCGGGCTGGGTGCCCCAGTGATCGCCGTTCACACGCGCGCACGACACACGGCACGGTGACGCTCTGTCATCAGCGAGGGCCCCATCCGGCGTAGCCGGGTCGCGAGGAGGGCGGGCGCTGCCTTACACCGGACCTATGAGCGACAGCGAGAAGCAGGTCTACAACCCCGGTGAGATCGTCCCCGCTTCGGGGATCTACGAGTGCGACTGCCAGCAGCATCACGGCTACAGCACCGACGTACACGGCCACCGCTTCCCGCCACCGCCGGCGGGCTGCACCGGCCACGGCTGGAAACTCAAGGACGCCGCGCACCCCGACTCCTGACGCGCCCCAGCACGACACCACGTCATTTCAGCAGGCGCAGGACCGCCTCCTCGATGGCTCCCTGGGTCGCGGGGTGGCCGAACTCGGCGCCGTCACCCAACTGCTCCAACGCACCGGCGATCGTGCGGCCTTCGTCGAAGAGCTCGATGACGCGCGGGTTGATGTACGAGGCGCGGCACACCGCGGGCGTGTTGCCCAGGTACGCGCTGACCTCGCGGACGGCACGGGTGACGGCGCTCTTGCGTGCGGTACGGGACTCGTCGGCGACCCGCGCGGACACGGCGAGGGCGACCGCGGCCAGGACGGTCGCGTGCCAGGTGCGGAAGTCCTTCGCGGTGATGTCCTTGCCCGCGCGGTCGCGCAGGTAGTCGTTGAGCTCGGGGGCGTTCAGCTCGTGCCAGGTCCCGCCCTGCCAGTAGGCGAACAGCCGTTGGCCCCCGCCGTCTCGGCGCAGCAGGGCGCGCAGGACCTTGCAGGCGGGCGGATCGACGAGCGCGCGCGTCTGCGTCTTGGAGTACTTCGCCGGATACGTGAGGCACACCTCCCCGCTCCGGCAGGAGGCGTGCTCCTTGAGCAGGGTGGTCAGTCCGTACGTGCCGTTGTCGCGCCGGTAGGACTCGTTGCCGATGCGGAAGAAGCCGAGGTCGAGCAGGCGCACGGCGCAGGCGAGGACCCTTTCGCGGCAGAGACCGCGACGGCCGAGGTCCTCCGTCACGTGCGCGCGCACCTCGGGAAGCGCGCGGGCGACCTCCAGCACGTGGTCGTGCTTCGCCGTCTCCTGACGCTCCCGGAACTGCGGGTGGTACAGGTACTGGCGTCTGCCCGCGGCATCGGTGCCGATGGCCTGCAGGTGCCCGTTGGGCCAGGGGCAGATCCACACGTCCTGCCAGGCCGGCGGGATGACGAGCCGCCGCAGGCGCTCCTTCTCCTCGGGGTCGGTGACGGGGCGCCCCGAAGCGTCCTTGTAGCGAAACCCACGTCCCGAACGGACGCGGGAGATCCCGGGCCCGTCGACCTGGCTCGTCCTCAGCCGCCGCTTCTCGCGCATGACCCAGGAGTGCCCTCAAAACGCGGCGTCAGACCCTGGATTGAGGCGTTTGGCGCAGTACACCGCTCGGGGGCCGGGCCCCGGCGTGCGCCTCTCCGGCGGGGAGGCGCCGGTCCCGCCCATGTTCACCGGTCCCTGTTCCGCGTCACAGCAACAGAACCAGCGCGTAGACGAGGAAGAACGCCGCGACCAGGACGACGAGGCCGATGATCAGGGTCAGCGGGCCCTTGGACCAGCCCTTGGACGGATTGTGTGTTTCCTCGGGCCCCGCTCCCGACATGCTGCTCTCGGCGGGCGGGGTCTCCCCCGGCGGCACGCTTCCGCCGGGTTCAAGACCGGTGGCCTTGCTGGGGTCGGGATTCGGGTCCGGGGTGCGGGGGTCCGGGTCCGGGTCCGACTGGTGGGGAGGAGTCATGTGATCCAAGTTCCCACGCCGTCCGGACCCTCACCTCTCCACGGCCACCGATGTGGGGCGCCGAGCGATGGTTGCCCCGCGTTCTCGAGGAGACCCGGAAGCGTGCATGACCGAACCTGGACGCAGGGTGCCCGGTGATCCGTCCGACGGCCCGAGCCGACGCCCCCACGGTCCGTCGACCGGCCGGGACCCGGCACACGAGGAGGTTGCATGACCGAGCGCACCGCTGCCACCACCAGAGCGGCCGTCGTCACCGGCGCGGACTCCGGCATCGGCCGGGCGACGGCAGTCCGTCTCGCCGAGGCCGGGATGGACGTCGGGATCACCTGGCACAGCGATCAGGAAGGCGCCGAGAGGACGGCCGACGAGGTACGCGGGCACGGCCGACGCGCGGTCGTCGCCCAGATGGACCTGTCCCGGCTGCCGGATGCCGCGCAGGTGGTCGACGAGCTCGCCGAGCGGCTCGGCCGGATCGACGTCCTGGTCAACAACGCCGGCACCGGCACCCGCACCCCTTTCCTCGACCTGCGGCACGAGGACGTCGTACGCGTCCTCGACGTCGACCTCGTCGGCCCGTTCCTGTGCGGCCAGCTCGCCGCGCGCCGCATGATCCGGCAGGGCGATGCGGGCCGGATCATCAACGTGACCTCGGTGCACGAGCACCAGCCCCGCGTGGGCGCGGCCCCCTACTGCGCAGCCAAGGGCGGACTCGGGCTGCTCACCCAGGTGATGGCCCTGGAACTCGCGGAACACGGCATCACCGTCAACTCCGTCGCCCCCGGCGAGATCGCCACCCCGATGACCGGGCAGGAGGACACCGACGTACACGACGTGGACCGCCCCGGCATCCCGCTCGGCCGCCCAGGTGACGCCCGTGAGATCGCCGCCGTCATCGCGTTCCTCGCGGGGCCCGACTCCTCGTACGTGACCGGCGCGTCCTGGGTCGCCGACGGCGGCATGGTACGGATGGGCCCCCAAGCCGGTTCCCACCTCCGCAGCGATGCATGGCGGCGGCCCTGAGATGCCGGCAGCGGGCGGATCGGGCGGCCGGATAGAAATCGGCGGACCGGGTATCGGATGGGCCTGGATCGGAGATCGTCGGAGACTGCCGACCTGCGCGATCAGTGCAGCAGCCGGTGTCCGGAAACGGAGCAGCAGGTGACGCGGAACGCGGAAGACGCCACCCCAGGCCCCCTCACCGACGACCGGCAGAGGCCGGTCACCGAACCGTCCGCGGCGGGAGAGACCATCGGGGTGAGAACACATCACGACTCCCCTGCCGAAGAACTGCCGCCGGACCTCAATCAGGCCATCCTCGAGGCGGCCAAGCAGGTCGGCGCCGTGCTCAAGAGGGGCGGTCACGACTTCGCCCTGGCCGGCAGCGTCGCCGTACACGCGCACGGCGGGACCGGGAACCTCCAGCACGACGCCGACTTCTGCATCAAGCCGGAGGACGCCGACGCGGTCGCGGCGACCCTGACCGATGCCGGCCTCACGGTGTACGCGCCGCCGGAGGACTGGCTGCTCAAGGCCAAGTGCCTGGGACAGGACATCGACCTCATCTTCGAACTGGCCCACCAGCCGGTGACCGCCGAGCTCCTGGGACGGGCCTCGGAGCTGCCGGTGGACTCGGTGCAGATGCCGGTCCTTGCGCCGACGGACCTGGTGCGGGCCCTGCTCTCCGCCTTCTCCGAGCACCACTGCGACTTCGGTGCCGTCCTGCCGATCGCGCGGCAACTGCGGGAAAAGATCGACTGGGAGGAAGTCCGCCGAGATTGCGGGGACGCGCCCATGCCGGCGGCCTTCCTGTATCTCCTGGAGCGCCTCCAGGTCATCGCACCACAAGGAGAGGCACCGGGCGGAAGCGCACCACTAGGAGGAGACCGATGAACGACCAGGCGCACGCCGACTACCGCATCGCCCACCTCAAGGAGCGGCTCGCCGCCGAGGAGCTGGGCGAACTGGGCATTCGTATCGAGACCCGCGGTCCGTCCGTGATGGTCGCCGGGACCGTGCCCACGACGCACTGCCGCGACGAACTGCGGCGCACCGTGAACGAGGAACTGGACGGCCTGACGGTCCACTTCGACATCGTGGTGGCCGAGTCATCGGCCCCCGACCACCCCGAGGAGCTCGCATGATCCGCGTCGCAGCCGTGGGGGACATCCATATGGGCCTCGACAGCCAAGGTGCGCTCAGGCCCGCCTTCGAGACCCTCCCCGACTGCGCGGACCTGCTGCTCCTCGCGGGGGACCTCACCCGTCACGGCACGCCGGAGGAGGCCCGCGTCGTGGCCCGGGAGGTCACCGGCCTGCCGGTGCCGGTCGTCGCGGTGCTCGGCAACCACGACCATCACGACGAGCGGCCCGACGAGGTCACCGCCATCCTGCGCGATGCGGGCATCCAGGTGCTCGAGGGGCAGGGCACGGTCGTCGAGGTCGACGGCAAACGCGTGGGAGTGGCGGGCACCAAAGGCTTCGGGGGCGGCTTCATCGGCCGCAGCGGCAGCGAGTTCGGTGAGCCCCTGATGAAGGAGTTCATCCGCTACACCCGCCGCTGTGCCGACGGACTGCGGACCTCGCTGCGCGAACTGGCGGAGCAGGACTGCGATGCCCGGGTCGCGCTCATGCACTTCTCACCCGTGTCGGACACCTTGGCGGGCGAACCCCTGGAAATTTTCCCGTTCCTGGGCAGCTATCTCCTGGCGGAGGCGGTCGACGAGGCGGGCGCAGACCTGGCCGTCCACGGCCATGCGCACGCGGGCACCGAACACGGCATGACCAGTGGTGGCGTGCCGGTCCGCAATGTCGCGCAGCCGGTCATCCGCAAGGCGTTCAACGTGTATCACCTGCCGGGCCGCGGGGGTTCGGCCCAGACCGCGGCCGCCGCGGCTTCGTCCGAACGGACCGGCTGAGCGCGTCCTCCAGCACCGACGGCTGAGGCCCGGACCACATCTTGAGTTCTAGCGGTCGTCGCAACACCCCACTTCAGGGGTGCGATGGACTTCAGGATCCGGGACGACCGGAATCCGCAGGGCCGGAGGCAG
>NZ_JBFBAT010000028.1:0-54095 GCF_040682375.1 Streptomyces sp. NPDC051214 | reverse complement strand
CAGGGGTCTCGATGGCCGTCAACCCCCACGCACCCACACGCGCCCCAACTGGCCCTTAGCGACGCGACGTTAGGTCCACAGACTGCCCGACTCGCCATGAGCTTACGGGGCCATGATCACTCGCCCCAAAGCAGCTCCAGCCCAAAGCCGCTCCACCGACCTTCTACTTTCCAAGCACCACGCCGCCAGCTATGAGAGCCATTTCTTGACGGCAGCGACCTGTCGATTACTTAGATTCGACACACTGCGTAGCCTTTTGAGCGTCCAAGTCGAATAAATAGATTTAACCTCAACCTCCGTCAAGGGATGCCCTAGACTACCGGAGAAGAGAAGCGATTTCGCAATGTAATCAAAATGCGTGCGCGAAATCGCTAGATCCTCCGAGTTCAACTGCCTTGCCTTGCGAGTCATCTCATTGAGACGCCCAATGTCGTTTGTGGTTTCGTCATCCCAATTGATGGTTTGCGATGCTTCAGCAAGCTGCCTATAGGCCGCATTCAAGCGGGCCGAATCGAGCAATGGGAAGGAGCGGTCCAAGTCTCTTAGGTTCATTGCAGCGGCCGGGACCCCTGGGGGAGTTGACGCCTTGGCAACAGCACCACCTTGGTAATCCCCCGGCAAAACATAGGAAGGAGGCTCATCCGTCACCCTGACGTTTGGAATCGCCTCCTTCATGAAACTTTTGAAGTTTCCGAGGCCAAACCATCCCTGACTCACCTCTTGGCCAAACTTTGTACGCAACTCCCATGCCAAGCTAGCTAGGTCCATTGGTCTCTTGAGTTGAGCTACGCGGTTACGCAGATACTCCGATGCAGCATCACGGATCGCAGGCTGAAACGGCGCCTCACCTACGGTCCCCGCTGCCGAAATAGACACAGCTGGCAAGTTTACCGAGAAAGTCTCGACATCTTTAGTGGAAAGCCGGTCAAGCTCCTGCCGCAGATCTTGCGCAATATCGTCCACGGTAGCTAGCAGGTCGGCCATACGGCGGCTCAGGGTGCCAACAAGCACTGGAGGCGTACTACCAGGCTTGTAAGTATCTTCATGGGTCAGTTCACCCCAGCCATCCTGGAGGAGAGTGCGAATCTGGAGCTCACACGTAATAACCTTCCAGCGCAATCCAGCGGGAACAGAAGTGCACAAGTTGATATGGATGGCGCGATAACCACTCGGCTTAGGCTCTTCCAAGTAGTCTCGAAAGGAGCTTTCTTGTTGCTCCAGCACGGGCTCTTGACCCGTCTGGAAAACCCTCAGGGACCTAACAATATCAACTACCCGCTGAACGTCAGATTTGTTGTTACACGTAACCCTGAGCCCGACCAGGTCGTCAACCACGGCAGGGATTTCACTGAGAGAAGTCAGCCTCTCCCTATATCTTCTGAGCTCCAGCTTTTTCCAGGTTCTCTCCTTCCCCTTGACTCGCCCGGGTGACACCTTTACCCTCACGCGCTCAATCTCGGGTAATTCGGCGTCCAAATGCTCACCCAAGGCGCGCGAAGCTGAGTTTTTCGCTACCTCAAGATACTTCTTAGCGTAGGTGTCAAACCATTCACTGAACTCTTCATACGTAAATGGCAGCTCGGTCATCGATCTCCCTTGTTTGATTTAGGGATGAAGATCGCTAGGAGCGTAAGGGTAGTAGAAGCGTGTCCCCCATCGCTACATCTTCGGAGACATTTGCTCTACGGGATGACGACACCTCTGTTACCGAGTATCGGAGGCGAGCAGACAGGCATCCGGAACAGGCGAACTCGCGAACAATTGATCGAAGGGACACGGCCGCCAACGGCCCGCGCAGGCGCAGTGGCCAGACTTAGAGTCCGAGAACGAACCAGGCAGATGGTCAAAGTGACCCTGGCGTCGCCTCCGAGGTCAAAGGCATGCTTGGGTAAGGCGGCGTTACCGGAGGGAAGTTGGGCGTGCACGACGGTATCGCCGCGCCTGTGTAGTTACGCCCGTGCGGCCAGCCGCCAGTGGCCTTAAGCCGCACCATCGGGGCTTCTCCCACGCGTCACAGCTCGGGCAGAGCGATTGCCCAGCTGGTACCTGGACGCCACGAACCACGCCGGCTTCACGGTGTGTGGGCCGACGGCAGACGGGATGGGACATGGTGAGAGCGGCGAGGGAAGAGTTGCTCTTCACTGACCGATCGTCACACTCGAAGTTTTTGGCCCGTGGGTGCCGCAGACTGTACCTATGGATGCAGGTCTCGCAGCGGTTCTTGGTGCAGTAGTAGGCGCATGCGGCACAGCCCTCGCAGCAGGGGTCGCGGGGTTCTTTTCACGAACGCAGACGTTGCATCAGCTAGCGGCTCAACAACAACAGACCGAGCGGCAGATACGTGCTGAACTGGCAACACAGCTGCGAGAGCCGCGACGGCAGGCGTACGCCAGTTACGCAGCAGAGGCCACGGCAAGGCTGGATACTCTGTGGTGGGTACGCGATGCGTTGTCTCAAAGCCCGCCGCAGCATGAAGCAGCCGAAGAGCGGATTAGGGCCAGTTTTGAGCCGTTCAGCAGCACTGCCTACGAGCGAGTCCTACTCGAGGGCCCTGAAGAAGTCGCCTTGCCTGCAGCCGATCTAGCAGCCGCAATCGAGGACGCGGCGCACATTTCGCTCACCTGGATCATGGACCTTGAGTCAGGATCAGCACCTCTTCAGCGAGACTATGCAGCGGAGCTGAGTCGAGCCACCGACACAGCCAAGCAGTGTCGACGTAACTTCCGCATGGCCGCCATGGATGCCGTTCGCTCGGATGGCTCGCAGCGCGAATTGGATCAACCGCACGTCCGAACGGCTGCAAACCCCTAACGGCTCCTGAAGTAGGGGCCATCAATGTTCACCCGTCCTACGCTCGGGACTTCGGGCGCCACAAGAACATCTAGTCAGAGCACCAGGTCGGCCAAGGCCTGAGCGACAAGACCAAGTACGACGAAGAACCAACCGAGCACCTGCTCGTGCAAGCCGCGGATCTCGCCGTGTTTGGCCTCTTCGTCCAAGGACGAGATGCGGGTCTCCAGTTCCGAAGCGACTCGTTGATCTGCCTCGCGGCGAGAGTCCTGTTCCTCTTTGAGGTTGTGCTCGACATCCTGCGTGAGTCGGTAGACCTGATTCAGGCGGCGCTCGATCTCGGTCGCGAAGGCCGCTGGTTCTTGTGTCGCGTCCGGCAGCGGGCCGAACTGGAGGAGGCCCCGGGCGTTCATTGCGGCCGACACTTCCAGGGCCGCGCCGAGAGTCCCCGTCACGGGAGAGGAAGGACGCCTTAGTAAGCGACGCACCCCACGAACAAGCGCAGTCCACCACCGGTTCAGCATCGCGGCTTCGGTCGCTAGCACCCGCTTGAAGAACCGTTCACCGGGCGCGGCAGAGCTCTTGAAGGTTCGGCGGAAGCCGTCAGCAGCAGCGGCTAGGCCGAGGGACTGACAAACAATGCTGGCCACAGTGAACGCAGTTTCAGCAGACACTGGTTCATCATGGGAGCCTAGACGAGATCGCTTCAGGCCATCGGCCAAAGTGTGCCCTCTACACCCATGGCGGGCCGCATCAGGTGAGTGTCTAACTGCGTGACCACCACGACGCACAACCGCGAACAACCGTGGACGTCAGCGGACCGTCAGCGCAGGTGACAGGCACAGCAGCCCAAGGACAACAACCGTCCCAAGTTGCTTCGGGACGAAGAGGTCGTGGGTTCAAATCCCGCCACCCCGACAGCTGAAACAGCAGGTGAGGCGCCTATCGGATTCGGTGGGCGCCTCACCTGTTTCTGTGTGCGTGTAGTCCTGCGTGAGCCCCCTGACCCATATTGCTGGTCAGGGGGCTCTCGTACGTTGCGGTCAGTTCTGCGTGCTGGTGCGGCCCCGTACCGCGTGTACGGCGGTGATGGTGGCGGCCAGCCAGAAGCAGGCGCCGGACACCGCGATCCCGGCCGGTGCGTCGAGGAGTAGTGCCAGGACGCACACCACGGCGAAGACGACGACGCCGCAGGCTATCGATGTCGTGTCACGCCAGGCGGGTGTGGTCGGTCTGCCTGCGATGAACAAGATCCCGATGGACAGGAGCACCATCAGGGCTCCGCTGTAGATGAGCCACGTGCTGCTCAAAGCCGATCTCCGCTCGTGTTGCTGGTGTTGCTGGTGTAGCCGTCTTGCTTGTGGGTGTTGCTGGTGCTTTTACTTGCAGTTTCCACCGGAGTACTGGCCCGGGATGAAGATGCCTGCGGCGAACTTGACCTTGATGCACTTCTTGGCGTTCTTCGCCTTCAGCGCCGTCGTGGTGATGACCGCGGCGTGTGCGCCCCAGTAGATGTTCAGGCCCGGCGGGAGGAAACCCAAGACCACGCCGGACAGAGCGCCGTTGTCGGCGATCGCCCTGGTCTCCTTCTTGTTGAAGTACGCGGTGCCCGTGACGATGCCCCACGTCATCTTCGGGTCGGCGACCACCGGGAACGCGGTGTTTTCAGTGGTCTCGACCGTCTGGATGAGGTCGTTGCCGTCCAGCTCGTAACTGGTGGGCACGCTCTTGCCGTTCGCGTCCTTGGCCCACGGCGCGTCGATCGTGGCGACCGGGACGTGGACGCCCTCGCCGGCCTCACGCGTGATCTCGTAGCCGCCCTGGCCGTCTTCGGTGATGCTCGCGTCCTGTGGGATGTCGAGGCGGAAACGGTGGGTCTCGGAAGCCTTGTCGTCCTTGAGCGTGACCAGCGTGCGGGCACCGCCCTCCTTGGTCGGCTGCACGGCGATGTCCGTGGCGGGGGCGGCGTCGGGGTAGATCACCGTGCCCGCGCCGGCCTTGACTCCGGCGACGTCCTTGGCGCCCGGCAGCGTCAGGCCGAACGTAGAGCCGCTGTCGTCGGCGGCGTGCAGGGCGCCGTTCGCCTTCTCCGGTGCGGTGACCGTGAGGGCGGCTCCGGCCGCGGCGGTGACCGCCTTGGCCGGCGTGCCCGGGGCCGCCGTCGACGTGGCGATGTCAGCTGTCCCCGTGGCGGATTCCACGACAGCGGCGGCCCTGGCCGCTCCGTCCGAACGCGGGGCGGTGGTGGCCGCGTTGGCCGGGATCGCCGAGGCGAACAGGGCTGCCCCGACCGTGGCGGACACAGCAGCCAGGGACAGCTTGCTGAACTGGTGACGGTGTGTGCTGTTCTGCACGCGCCGTACTCCTTTGAACGTGCTTTTGCAGGCAATGCTCGCAACCCGGCCCTGTAGGGGCGAGGGGTGCTAGTCGGGCCTTGTGGTCAAGATCAACTCCATCACGCCCAGAACGGACGCGCTGTGGTGGAAGCCATAATTCCGCCTCGAATTTCCTCAGATTGTAGGCAGTAGACCTCTATTGCCTTTCAATCTCAGGTCACTTGCTGGTGGAACCTTTGATGGCCACAGCCCGTCCAGGGTCGGATTACTCGGCCTGCGTGGGCTCTTCCTGCGTTGCCCACTCGACGAGCTGGACCACGACGCCGTTCGGGTCGGTCAGCTGGAACAGGCGCTCACCCCAGGGCTCTTCGCGCAGCGGCATCGTGATCGGGGCCCCGGCCTCGCGCAGGCGGCGTTCCTCGGCCTCGATGCCGGTGACGGTGAGCGCGAAGATCAGGCCCGTGGCCCGCTGGTCCCGCTGCTCGGGCGGGAGCACCTCGTTGCCGGTACGGAGCAGCACGATGTCGGCGGCTCCGTCACCGCGGGTCAAGGAAGCGAAGCCGTCGGCGGCCATGGCGACCTCGTAGCCGAGGTGCGTGCGGAAGAACTCACGCGAGGCGTCCACGTCGGCGACGGTGAGGGAGAGGGTGGAAGCGGTGACGTTCAGGGCAACTCCTGGCAGGTCTCGGGGTGTTCGGGCTCGGGTCTGGGTGTGGGTTCGGGTCTGGGGCGAATTTGCGCCCGTCCCCTCGGGGTAACTTTGCTACGGACGTAACTTTAGCCATGCCCACCCAGTCGGTCAAGCATAATTTTGCCCCGAGTGTAAGATCCCCTCATGACCGCCACCGAGATGGGGCTCCGCGAGTCCAAGAAGCAAGAGACCAGGCAGCTGATCTCCGACTGCGCCACCAGGCTTTTCATCGATCAGGGCTTCGAGCAGACGACCATCACCGAGATCGCCGCCGCCGCCCGCGTGGCCAAGAAGACGGTGACCAACTACTTCCCCCGCAAGGAAGATCTGGCCCTCGACCACCACGAGGCGTTCACCGGGGGGCTTGCCCGGACCGTCGTCGAGCGTGAGCCCGGTGAAGAGCCGCTCGTCGCCCTGGGGCGGACGTTCCGCGCCGCCCTCCTCGCGCACAGCCCCGTCGTCGGCTTCACCGGCCTCCCGTTCGCCCGCATGGTCGCCGACAGCCCCACCCTCACCGCCCGCCTGCGCGAACTGCACGACCTGCGTGAGGACTCACTCGCCGTCGCGCTGGCCGACGCCGCCTCTCAGACCAGTGCGGACGCCACCCCCAACACCGCCCCAGCCCTCGCCCACCGGGCCCACGCAGCCCTGATCGCCGCCGCCGACCGGCTCCTGTTCCGGCGCATCCAGGAACTCACCCTGGCCGGCCGTACCGACGACGAGATCGAGGCCACGCTGCTCCCGGAGGCCGATCACCTCCGTGCCCTTCTCGCCGCCGCCCTCGGCAATCGCCCTGCCGCCGAGTCCCCCTCGTGACGTCGCCGTCGAAATGGCCCCCACACGCCCCGTTCCGCTAGCCGTTCCGTGGTGCCACCATGCGGAGTCCAGGGGTGTCGAGGGGTGTCGAGGGGACCCTCGACGGGGGCGGGCGGAGGAACGAATGGCTGAGGTCTTCTTGCGGCGGCTGACCCGGTGGCAGGCGGAGCAGCAGCGGGAAGCGGTCGCCGACGTCTATGTCGAGGCCTACGAAGGGGACGCGGGCGCCGAGTACCGCGACCGGCAGGGATTCCTGCGGGTCTTCGAGAACACCGTGCAGCGGCCCGACTTCGACATGGTCGTCGCCGACGCGGCGGGCCTGGTCGGCTGTCTCTACGGCTACCGCGCGGACCGTACCGGCGACTGGTGGAAGGGGTTCCGGGGTGTTCTGCCCTCAGAGGTGGAGGAGAGCACGGCCTCGGGCCGGGTCTTCCTCCTGACCGAGCTGATGGTGGTGCCCGCCTACCGGCGCCTGGGCATCTCGGAGCGCCTGCGCACCCTGTTGCTCATACGGCACACCACGGATCTCGTCGTCGCGGTCATCAAGCGGGACGACGACCTGGGGCGCGAGGTCCTGCGCTCGTGGGGCTGGACGAAGCTCGGGGAGTTCGATCCGGCGGGCCCGGGTTCGACGGCCCCGCCTCGCCGGGGGGAGAGCGAGGCGGCGCAGCCCGACGGGCTCGTGTGGGAGGGGTGGGTGCGGCCGACGGGCGCGCGTCCCTGAGCTGCTCGCCCCGACGGAAACCTCAGGTCCTCGTCTCGCGGGCCTTGCTCGCCCGCAGGGAGTACATGAGGGGGATGCGGGGGCGCGATGCCGGGAACCGGTAGGCGCCGTCGCGGAGTTCGAGGGTGCCGAAGCGCTCGAAGAGGGTCGTGTCGTGTTCGTGGAGGAACTCGATCCGCAGGCCTGCCGACGCGAGGGCCGAGACGACCTCGCCCACGGGGTGCTGCCATTCCACGGTGCGGTTGTGGACCGTGGGGGTGGTGTTGTCCGCGTAGCCGCCGGGGGTCTCCTCGATCCAGGCGTCGCGGGCGAAGTAGTCGTACTCGATCCGTGAGCCCGTGGCGTCGTCCAAAATGTCCGTGAGCGGATGGAACTCCGAGAGGTAGAGGAAGCCGCCGGGCGCGACGAGCGCGGCCGCGGTCTCGGCCCACCGCTGGATGTCGGGGAGCCAGCACAGGGCGCCCACTCCGGTGTAGACGATGTCGTACGAGGAGTCCGGCACCGCATCCGCCGCGTCGTACACGTCCGCGGCGACGAAGGACGCCTGGTCGGCGCTGAGACCCAGCTCGGCGGCGAGGTCGCGGGCCGCGTCCACGGCGGGCTCGGAGAAGTCGAGGCCGACCACGCGGGAGGCCCCGTGCCGGGCCCACGAGAGGGTGTCGAGGCCGAGGTGGCACTGGAGGTGGAGCAGGGAGCGCCCGGTGACGTCACCGACCTCGGCGAGTTCGAAGGCGCGCAGCGGGTCCTTGCCCGCGCGGAAGGCCTCGAGGTCGTAGTAGTCGCTGGCCAGGTGGAGAGGCACCCGCTCGTCCCAGCGTTTTCGGTTGGCCTCGCGCCAGTCGGACGGGGTCGGTGAGTACATTCCAGAAAGTTATCCACAGGCTGGGGACCCTCGCCAGCGGATTGTCGGCGCGTACGTGCACTATGGGGTCCATGAGCGACTTGGGTGCGGGTGCAGGGAAGACGACGCCGACGGCTGCGGGCGGGGACACGGCTGCGGGCGGGGACGCGGGTGCGCCGATGCCGGACTGGGAGAAGCGGTTCCGTGCGCCGCGGGTCTCCCTGCCGGACTGGGCCGAGGACGCCCCCGACCGCTCCTTGTTCGTGTCGAACGCGACAGGGACGTACGAGCTGTACGCGTGGGACCGCGCGACCGGCGAGCAGCGCCAGGTGACGGACCGGCCGAACGGCACGACGGACGGGGTGCTCACGCCGGACGGCGAGTGGATCTGGTGGTTCAACGACACGGACGGCGACGAATTCGGCGTGTGGATGCGCCAGCCGTTCACGGGCGGCGGCACCGACGAGCCCGCGGTGCCGGGACTCGACCCGTCGTATCCGGCGGGCCTCGTCCTCGCGCGTGACGGACGGATGTCCGTGGTCGGCCGCTCGACGGACGACGAGGGCTCGACGATCCATGTCGTACGGGCGCCCGGCGCGGACCCCGTCGAGATCTACCGCCATCGCGAGTCCGCGGGCGTCGGCGACCTCTCCCACGACGGTTCGCTGATCGCCGTGGAGCACACGGAGCACGGCGACGCGATGCACTCCACCCTCCGGGTGATCAGGCCGGACGGCTCCACGGTCGCCGAGCTCGACGACACCGAGGGCGGCACGGTCGAGCTGGGCCTTGAGGTCCTGGGCTTCGCGCCGGTCGACGGGGACACGCGGCTCCTCGTCGGGCATCAGCGGCGCGGCCGCTGGGAGCCGATGGTGTGGGACGTCGCGACGGGCGAGGAGACGGACCTGGCGCTCGACCTGCCGGGTGACGTGAGCGCGGAGTGGTATCCGGACGGCTCCGCCCTGCTCATCGCGCACAGCTTCGAGGCCCGCAGCGAGCTGTTCCGGTACGGCTTCGCCTCGGGTGACCTCGTCAGGGTGGAGACGCCCGCGGGGTCGGTGTCGGGGGCGACGGCACGGCCGGACGGCAGCGTGGAGTACCTGTGGTCGTCGGCCGCCGAGCCGCCGGTGGTGCGCTCGACGTCGGGCGGCGTCGTGCTCGACCCGCCCGGCATGAAGGCCCCGGCGTCCGTGCCGGTGGAGGACGTGTGGGTGGAGGGCCCCGGCGGCCGGGTGCACGCCCTCGTACAGAAGCCCGCCGGTGCGGCCGGCCCCCTCCCCACGGTCTTCGAGATCCACGGCGGTCCCACGTGGCACGACAGCGACGCGTTCGCGGCGGGCCCCGCGGCCTGGGTGGACCACGGGTACGCGGTGGTGCGCGTGAACTACCGCGGCTCGACCGGTTACGGCAGGGAGTGGACAGACGCCCTCAAGCACCGGGTCGGCCTGATCGAGCTCGAGGACATCGCCGCGGTGCGGGAGTGGGCCGTGACGTCGGGCCTCGCCGACCCGGACCGCATCGTCCTGGCCGGCGGCTCCTGGGGCGGGTATCTCACGCTCCTCGGCGTCGGCACGCAGCCCGACGCCTGGGCGGTGGGCCTGGCCGCGGTCCCCGTCGCGGACTACGTGACGGCGTACCACGACGAGATGGAGGCCCTGAAGGCCATGGACCGCACGCTCCTCGGCGGTACGCCGGAGGAGGTCCCGGAGCGCTTCGAGGCCTCGTCCCCGCTGACGTACGTGGACGCGGTGAAGGCCCCGGTCTACATCTCCGCGGGCGTGAACGACCCGCGCTGCCCGATCCGCCAGGTCGAGAACTACGTGGACCGGCTCAAGGCGCGGGACGCGGTGCACGAGGTGTACCGCTATGACGCCGGGCACGGCTCGCTCGTCGTGGACGAGCGGATCAAGCAGGTGCGGTTGGAACTGGACTTCGCCGAGCGGCACCTCCGCTAGCCCGACCGCGGGGTCGGGGGGCCGCGGGGGCGGGGGGCGGCGGGTTCGGGGAGCGACGGATTCGGCAACCCCGCGGCCTCTCCCCCACGGGCGCCCCCGTACCGTGGGGGTGTGTACCGGTTCCTGCTGACGCCCCGCTGGTGGGGGATCAACGTCTTCGTACTGCTGGCCATCCCCGTCTGCGTCTTCATGGGGTCATGGCAGTTGGGGCGGTTCGAGGACCGCGTCGAGGCGCATGACGCCGCTCAGCAGCAGGCGGACCGGCAGGCCTCGCCCACCCGGACCGAGGAGAAGGCACGGCCGCTGGACTCGATGCTCCCCGTGGACAAGGAGACGTCCGGGGAACAGGTGTCGGCCACGGGACGGTACGGCAGGCAACTGCTTGTGCCGGGCCGGGAGTTGGACGACAAGTCGGGGTTCTACGTCCTGACGCTGCTGCGTACCGAGAGCGGCAAGGACCTGCCCGTCGTACGCGGCTGGCTCCCCGGCAAGGCGAGCGCGGCGAAGGCTCCCGAGGCGCCCTCCGGCGAGGTCACCGTGACGGGCGCGCTCCAGGCTTCCGAGAGCCCCGGTTCGAACGGGGTCAGCGCGGCCGGAGGACTGCCGGACGGACAGCTGGGCGCCATCAGCGCGGCCTCGCTGGTGAACGTGGTCAAGGACGACGTGTACGACGCCTGGGTCACCCTGGCGAAGGGTGACTCCGGGATGAAGGCGGTGCCCGCGGCCGCGCCGGAGAACTCCGGGCTCGACCTCAAGGCATTCCAGAACCTCGGCTACACCGGCGAGTGGTTCGTGTTCGCGGGGTTCGTCGTCTTCATGTGGTTCCGGCTGTTCCGGCGGGAGCGGGAGTTCGCGCGGGACGCCGAGCTGGGGCTCCTGCCGGAGGACACGGCCACGGGTGACGGAACGACCGAATCAGCTGCCGGGGTTCGCGCGGGCTGACTCCCGCCCATACGGCGGCCGGGCCGGAACCTTTCAAAGGTTCCGGCCCGGCCACTTCTGTGCTTACGACGCCGACAGCATCCCCGTCCGGTACACCGTCCCCGCGCACGCGTTGACGATCGTCGCGCCTGCGGCGGGCGAACCCTGGGGGGCGGTGAGCGACACCGTCACGCCGCCGTCCAGTACGCCGCCGTCCTCGCGCACCATCTGGGGCTCGGCGCCACCCGGCGTGCCGCCGTCCGTGCCGCCGTTCTCGGTGGGGGTCGGGTCGGGCGAAGGCTCGCCGCTGTCCGTCGGACACGCCTCCGAAGGCACCCAGGCGAACTTCACCTCGTACGCGGCGCCCGGCTGGAGGACCAGGGAGCTGACCGCCTGCGACGGGTCCGGGAGGCCCGTCGCCGCGTCGCCCGCCACGTGGTCGGTGACGAGGATCTTCGCGGGATCGGC
Source organism: Streptomyces sp. NPDC051214 (assembly GCF_040682375.1). Classification (NCBI taxonomy): domain Bacteria; kingdom Bacillati; phylum Actinomycetota; class Actinomycetes; order Kitasatosporales; family Streptomycetaceae; genus Streptomyces; species Streptomyces sp. NPDC051214. The sequence continues at coordinate 42,553 of NZ_JBFBAT010000028.1, read as the reverse complement.
CGCCCCCGTGGTCGCCGTGCTCACGCTGCCCGGGGCGCTGACCGTACAGCTGCTGCCGGAGACGTTGGCGACGCGGAACGTGCCGTACACCTTGCCGTCGGCCTCGGCCACGCCCGCGCTGCCCGAGGCGTTGCCAAGCTGGTCCACCGCGCAGGCGGGCGAGCCCGCGGACTCCGTGCCCGCCGGGTCGGGGCCGCCGGTCGCGCCGCCGCTGGCCTCGCCCTTCCCCTTGCCGTCCTTCTTGCCCTTCTTGTCCTTCTTGTCCTTGGACTTGGAGGGCCCGGAGCCGCTGCTCTCGCCCTTCTCCCCGCCGCCGGGACCCTTGCCCTGGCTCGAACCGCCCTGCGTCTGCTCACTGTTGCCCGCGATCGACGGCCGGTCGTCCGAGCCGCCGCCGGAGTTCGTGACGTGTACGAGAGCGGGGATGGCGGTGCCGATGAAGAGTGCGGCGGCCGCCATGCCGACCACGGCCTGCCGCTTGCGCTGTCGCCGCGCCGGCACCGCATGCCGCAGGCGCTCCAGGGCGCGGTCACCGGGCTCGATCTCCTGGACCGCCGAGCGCATCATCCTGCGCAGCGCCAGCTCGTCGGCGCCGGAGCCTTCGTCTCCACCGAAGAGGGAGTCCAACGGGGAACCCGCCCCGGATCCCTTGCTCTCGGCGGTCTCCACAGCCTCGGTGGCCTCAGGAGCCTCAGCAGCCTCGCCGCCCTCGTCGCCCCCGGGGTCCTCGGTCACGGGCTCTTCGGCCCCGGACCCCTCGGACCTCGCCCCGCCCTCTGCGGCGCCTGTCTCGTTCTCGGAGGCGGTGGGCTCGTCGCCCTGGCCGTGTTCCACAGTTCCGTCCCCAGCACGCTGCTCAAACTCGGCGCTCTCGTCCTGCTCGCGCCCGTACTCATGCTCGCTCATGCCGGTGCCTCCATGGCGACCCGCAGAGCCGCGATCCCGCGCGAGCCGTACGCCTTCACCGACCCCAGCGATATGCCCAGGGTCTCGGCGACCTGCGCCTCGGTCATGTCCGCGAAGTACCGCAGGACCAGGACCTCGCGCTGACGGCGCTGGAGGCCGCGCATCGCCTTGATCAGCTCGTCGCGCTCAAGGAGGTCGTACGCACCCTCCTCGGCGCTCGCCATGTCGGGCATCGGCTTCGAGAGCAGCTTCAGCCCGAGGATGCGGCGGCGCAGCGCGGACCGCGAGAGGTTCACGACGGTCTGGCGCAGATAGGCGAGCGTCTTCTCCGGGTCCCGGACGCGTTTGCGCGCCGAGTGCACCCGGATGAACGCCTCCTGCACCACGTCCTCGCACGAGGCCGTGTCATCGAGAAGCAGCGCCGCCAGGCCGAGGAGCGACCGGTAGTGGGCGCGGTAGGTCTCGGTCAGGTGGTCGACTGTGGTGCCCGCGCTCATCGCCTCTTCAGCGCCCTCGCGCTGCGTCGGGATGCGGGCCGATCTCGTGGTGGGCATGGGGGCGATCACCGGCATGCCGGCGGGCGCACGGGGACGGCGGGGCGGGCGCAGGGTCGCACCCCTCGCCTGAACCGCTGTGAAATCGAGAACCTCTGCCACGCCAGTTGGACACGCCTACCCCCTGGAGGGTTGTACGCATCGCGCGGCGCGTTTGCGGCAGGCAGCGTCGCCGTCGGTGACGCTGCATCAATTGCCCCCATGCGTACCAGCTCTTCCCCTATGCCCAATTTTCGCAGCGCTCAGGTCACGCCCCCGGGAGGGCGCTCGCAAAGACGCGCCCCGCCCTGCTGCTGGTTGCAGAGGACGGGGACGAATATCTTCGAACGCTTATGGCGAATCTTCGAACGTGGCAATGGTCCAGATCAAGCGATCCCGGCCACCAAGTTGGACACAGAATTTACACAGATCCCACAGGGACTCCCGCGCCGGGGACCGGTCAAGGGATGAGATCGGGACCGGTCAGTGCTGGCGCCCGGTGAGCTCCGCCGCCACCAGCTCCGCGATCTGGGCCGTGTTCAGCGCGGCCCCCTTGCGCAGGTTGTCCCCGCACACGAAGAGCTCGAGGGCCGTCGGATCGTCGAGTGCGCGCCGCACCCGGCCCACCCAGGTCGGGTCGGTGCCGACCACGTCGGCGGGCGTCGGGAACTCCCCGGCGGCCGGGTCGTCGAACAGCACGACGCCCGGGGCGGTGGCCAGGATCTCGCGCGCGCGGTCCACCGTGACCTCGTCCTCGAAGCGTGCGTGCACGGTCAGGGAGTGCGTGGTCACGACCGGCACGCGTACGCAGGTCGCGGCGACCTTCAGGTCGGGCAGGCCGAGGATCTTGCGGGACTCGTCCCGCACCTTCATCTCCTCGGACGACCAGCCGTCCTCCCGCAGCGTCCCGGCCCACGGCACCACGTTCAGCGCCACCGGCTCCGGGAAGGGCCCGGTGTCGTCGCCGACGGCACGGCGTACGTCACCGGGGCTCGTGCCGAGATCCGAACCGGCCACCAGCTTCATCTGGCGGCGCAAGGTGTCCACGCCGTCCCGCCCGGCGCCGCTCACGGCCTGGTACGAGGAGACGATCAGCTCGCGCAGGCCGAACTCGGCGTGCAGCGCGCCGATGGCCACGATCATCGAGAGCGTCGTGCAGTTGGGGTTCGCCACGATGCCGCGCGGGCGTACGCGCGCGGCGTGCGGATTGACCTCCGGGACGACAAGGGGCACGTCCGGGTCCATCCGGAAGGCGGCGGAGTTGTCCACGACGACGACGCCCTTTGACGCCGCGATGGGCGCCCACTGCGCGCTGACCTCGTCGGGGACGTCGAACATCGCCACGTCGACACCGTCGAAGACTTCCTCGGCGAGCGCGTGGACCTCGATCTCCTCACCGCGCACGGCCAGCTTCTTGCCGGCCGAGCGCGGTGAGGCCACGAGTCGGATCTCGCCCCAGATGTCGGCGTGCTGCGACAGGATCTGGAGCATGACCGCGCCGACGGCCCCGGTCGCTCCGACGACCGCGAGCGTCGGCTTTCCGGTCATCGCCCGGTGCCTCCATAGACCACGGCCTCGTCCGTGTCGGAGTCGAGGCCGAAGGCGGTGTGCACGGCACGCACGGACTCGTTCGCGTCATCGGCGCGGGTCACGACCGAGATGCGGATCTCGGAGGTCGAGATCAGCTCGATGTTCACGCCCGCGTCGCTGAGCGCCTCGAAGAAGGCGGCGGTGACGCCGGGGTTCGTCTTCATGCCCGCGCCGACCAGCGAGATCTTGGCGATCTGGTCGTCGTAGCGGAGCGAGTCGAAGCCGATGGCCGACCGCGTCTTCTCCAGGGCGTCGATCGCCTTGCGGCCCTCTGCCTTGGGCAGGGTGAACGAGATGTCCGTGAGTCCGGTCGAAGCGGCCGACACGTTCTGGACGATCATGTCGATGTTGACCCCGGAGTCCGCGATGGCGCGGAAGATCGAGGCGGCCTCACCCGGCTTGTCCGGCACGCCGACGACCGTGATCTTGGCCTCCGAGGTGTCGTGCGCGACACCGGAGATGATGGCCTGCTCCACCTTGCGGTCCCCTTGCGGTTCGTTGCTGACCCACGTGCCCTGCAGTCCGCTGAAGGACGAGCGCACGTGAATCGGGATGTTGTAACGGCGGGCGTACTCCACGCAGCGGTGGAGGAGCACCTTGGACCCGGAGCTCGCGAGCTCCAGCATGTCCTCGAACGAGATCCAGTCGATCTTCTGGGCCTTCTTCACCACACGGGGGTCGGCGGTGAAAACGCCGTCCACGTCCGTGTAGATCTCGCAGACCTCGGCGTCGAGCGCGGCGGCGAGGGCGACAGCGGTCGTGTCCGACCCGCCGCGGCCCAGCGTGGTGATGTTCTTGCCCTCCTGGCTGACACCCTGGAACCCCGCGACGATGGCGATGTTGCCCTCGTCGATGGAGGCCCGGATGCGGCCCGGCGTGACATCGATGATCCGCGCTTTGTTGTGGACGGAGTCGGTGATGACACCGGCCTGGCTGCCCGTGAACGACTGGGCCGCGTGACCCAGGTTTTTGATCGCCATGGCCAGCAAGGCCATGGAGATCCGCTCCCCGGCGGTCAGCAGCATGTCGAATTCACGCCCGGCAGGGATCGGGGAAACCTGCCCGGCAAGATCGATCAACTCATCCGTCGTGTCACCCATGGCGGACACCACGACAACGACCTGATGGCCGTTCTTCTTGGCGTCGACAATCCTCTTGGCGACCCGCTTGATGCCCTCGGCATCGGCTACGGAGGAGCCTCCGTACTTCTGCACGACAAGGCTCACGTGCGCTCCTCGCTCAGTCCGTCTTCACCGCACTGCTGCGGTCGGCTCAGTCTAACGAGCGGCCGAAATTCGCCGCGCGGATATCACATGGTGAGATGTCCCGCCCACCAGGTGATCACCCCTCGGCATACGTTCCCGCTGCTCGGGACGTACGTTTCGACCGCTCGGCTTGGCACATGCCCAGCGGGGAGTCGGACACTCCGGAAAGTGGGGCGGGTCACAGCGAGCCACGGGGAGCGGGCGGGGCCATGACCTCGGCCCGGCCCCTCCCGGGGACTACTTGACCGTCCTGAGGCCCAGGGGCCCGGCGATCTCCTCCGCCATGACCTTGCCCGCCGCCTCCGCGAGGGCCTCTTCCGCCAGGTCCTCGTCCGTGTCCAGGCCGTCGAGGTCTTCCAGGGGCTGGTTCAGGCGGACGTGGGCCACCAGGGACTGGAGGGCGCGGAGGGTGGCCGAGGCCGTGGAGCCCCAGTTGGAGAAGTACGAGAACTGCCACCACCACAGGGCCTCGGTCGTGCGGCCCGCGCGGTAGTGGGCCAGGCCGTGGGAGAGGTCCGCGACGACGTCCGCGAGGTCGTCGGAGATGCGGGCCGGCACCGGGGCCTTGCGCGGTTCGTACGGGTCGAAGACCTCGGAGTAGACGTCCACCGGCTCCAGCATGGCGGCCAGGCGTTCGCGCAGGTCGTCCACGTCGCGCTCCGGGCCGAGGTCCGGTTCGTAGCGCTCGTCGGGGACGATGTCCTCGTGCGCGCCCAGGCGGCCGCCGGCCAGGAGGAGCTGGGAGACCTCCAGAAGGAGGAAGGGCACGGCCGAGTCCGGCTCGTCGCCCTTGGCGACCTCGGTCACCGCCACGATGAAGCTCTCGATCTGGTCCGAGATCTGCACCGCGAAGGAGTCCGGGTCCTGGGCGGAGGCGTGCAGCAGGACGGCTGGCTCGTGCGCCGGGACCGCGGCCCGAGCCGGGGTTTCCGCCGGATGCGTGGACTCTTCTTGCTGCTTCTTAGACATCTAGGAGTCGTCTCCCCTCGAAGGCGCGGCCCAGGGTGACCTCGTCCGCGTATTCCAGATCTCCCCCGACAGGGAGCCCGCTGGCCAGGCGGGTGACCTTCAGGCCCATGGGCTTGATCATCCGTGCGAGGTACGTCGCCGTCGCCTCGCCCTCCAGGTTCGGGTCCGTGGCCAGAATCAGCTCGGTGACCGTGCCGTCCGCCAGGCGCGCGAGGAGTTCTCGTATGCGCAGGTCGTCCGGGCCGACCCCTTCGATCGGGCTGATCGCTCCGCCCAGTACGTGGTACTTCCCCCGGAACTCGCGCGTACGCTCGATCGCCACGACGTCCTTGGGCTCCTCGACCACGCAGATGACGCTGAGGTCGCGGCGCGGGTCGCGGCAGATGTTGCAGAGCTCTTCCTGCGCGACGTTCCCGCAGGTCGCACAGAAGCGGACCTTGTCCTTCACCTCGAGGAGGGCGTGGGCGAGGCGGCGTACGTCCGTCGGCTCCGTCTGCAGGATGTGGAAGGCGATCCGCTGCGCGCTCTTGGGACCGACGCCGGGCAGCCTGCCCAACTCGTCGATGAGGTCCTGAACCACGCCTTCGTACACGGGGTGCCTTTCCCTTTCCTGTTCCTGCTCTTGCCGAGTATGGAGCTTTGATACGTACGGTAGTTGGCCCGTGGCCCTCTTAGAAGGGAAGGCCCGGGATGCCTCCGCCGCCCAGGCCCTGTGCCAGCGGGCCCAGCTTCTGCTGCTGGAGCGTCTGCGCGTTCTCGTTCGCCGCCTGGACCGCCGCGACGACCAGGTCCGCGAGGGTCTCGGTGTCCTCCGGGTCGACCGCCTTGGGGTCGATCACCAGGCCGCGCAGCTCACCGGAACCGGTGACCGTCGCCTTGACGAGGCCGCCGCCCGCCTGGCCTTCGACCTCCGTGCGCGCGAGCTCCTCCTGCGCGGTCGCGAGGTCCTGCTGCATCTTCTGGGCCTGCTGGAGCAGCTGCTGCATGTTGGGCTGGCCACCACCGGGGATCACGATCAGCTCCTGTTTTGGTTGGTCTGTCGGCAGGTCTGTTGGTGGGTCTGGCAGTGCTTTTTCCACCTGGAATGAGCCTACGTGGTCGAGGGTGCCCTCGCCCCAGCACTCTTTCGAGTGAGACCGGCCGTCCTCCTATACCTGATCAAGCACCTCTTCCGGGCGGAAATACCGTGAAAACGGGCTCACGGCCACCCATTGGGCGGTAGGACTGGGGCTGCGCATGCGCACCAACCGTCACCGTGCGAACACCGTACGGAACTGCCGCAGGGGACGGTCAGGGATCTCGTAGAGGTAAGAGGGAGTGCCGGGTGAGCCAGCCGGAGATGCAGCCCGAGGGGGTGCCCCAGGAGGGGCAGGGTGCCGGGGCGGGTGCGCACCAAGGCGGCCCTGGAGGTGTTCCCGGGGGTGCTTCCGGTGGGGTGTCCGGGGGTGGCGACGGCTCGCGGACCGGGGATCTGACGGGGCGGGCCTTTCCTGGCGGCGACTGGGGCGAGCCTGCCCAGCGGCTCGACGAGCTGTACCGGTGGGTGGAGCGGGGGGCGCTGAACACCGCCGAGTGGTACCTGTCCGACCGGGCCTGGAAGCGGCGCGGGGCGCGGCTCGCGCGGGTGGGGGCGGCGGTGGGGGCCGTGGGCGCGGGGGTTCTTCCGCTGCTCGATCTCGCGGGGGCGGTGGAGGGTGTCGCCACCTGGGGGTTCGTCTCGTTGCTCGCGGGGGCGGCGTGCGTGGCGTGCGACCGGTTCTTCGGGCTCACGTCCGGGTGGATGCGGGACGTGGCGACCGCGCAGGCCGTGCAGCGGCGGCTTCAGGTGCTGCAGTTCGACTGGGCGTCGGAGAGTGTGCGGGAGGTTCTCGGGCCCACGGAGGGGACCGCCAGTGAGGCTGCCGAGCGGTGTCTCGGGGTGCTTCGGCGGTTCTCGGAGGATGTGACGGAGCTTGTGCGGGCCGAGACCGCGGACTGGATGGTGGAGTTTCGGTCGGGTCCTGCGCCGTTGGCCATGCAGGCGGTGGTTCCCGCCTCCCGGGGGGAGGCGGGCTCCCCTCCCGTCCGGGCCGCCCTGCCGCCGGGGGCTCGGCCGAACATGCCTAGGCAGCGGCCGCCGGAGCCTCGGTGAGGGGGCTTGTACGGGGTCCAAGGCGCTCCCTGGACCCTGTACAAGATGGCCTCAAACGCCGGCCGGGCTGAAAGGTACCGGACGGGCTGAAAAGTGGTGGTCAGCTGTAGATGATCATTGAGCCCTGGGCCAGGCTTCGGGTTGTTGCTGCGTGGAGGCCCAGCCATACGTGGCGTTCCCTGGCGAAGGGGCTGGCGTCCGGGGGGGCCGGGGCCGCCGGTTCCTCCAGGGACGTGGGGGCCTCGGGCGGGGTCGGCGGGCGTGGGGGGTTGGCCGCGTCGATGCCGATGGACGGGGCCACGAACTCCAGCTCCCGGAGCAGCGCCTGGGACGAGCCCAACGGACCTCCGCCCGAGAGAAGTTCGTCGTTCGAGAGCGGCGCGGGGAAGTCGACGGGGACGTACGCACCCGCGTGGTCGTAGTGCCAGACCAGATGCGACTGCTGGGCCGTCGCGTCGAACATCTCCAGCAACTGCTCGTAGTCCCCGCCCAGTTCGTCCACCGGCGTGACCTCGAGGCCGCAGACCTGGAGCAGGTAGGCCCGGCGCAGGAAATGCAGCGCGTCGTAGTCGAAGCCCGCGACCGGGGCCACGTCCCCGGAGAGGCCCGGCATGTAGGCGAAGACGGGAACGGGCGGCAGGCCCGCCTCGTGCAGCGCCTTGTCGTACGTCGCGATCTCCTCCGCGAAGGGGTTGTCGGGGCTGTGGCACAGCACGTCGACGAGCGGGACCAGCCACAGGTCACAGGCCAAGGGTGCTCCTCAGGTCAGGCTCAAAGGCTCATACTCGGGCGGCATATCGGACGTCGGATGTTCCTCGCGTGCAGGCAGCGTAGTCCGGGCGGACGCCCCTAGCTCCCCTTGTGCAGATCCCAGATCCACACCCCGTCTACCCACTTTCCGGGTCGGTCAAGGAGTCCCTCCACCGTCTCCCGCAGTTCGGCGTCGTGCGGTTGTGGGGCCAGGACCAGGACGCCCGCCTTCCAGTACGCCAGATCCTCGCGCGCCGCCCCGCGCCACGCGTCCGTGATCTGCGGGGCGCGGCCCGATGAGCGGACGTCCCGCAGGAGGTTGGAGGTGTTGCGGGGCGAGGCGCCGTAGATCCCGATGCGGTCCGGGCCCCAGGGCCCGTTGAAGTAGCCGCCGGGCAGGCTGAAGCCCAGGCCCGCGGTGGTCTGCCAGTGCAGCGCCTCCGCGCCCGCCGGGTCCGGCAGCGGTATCGGTACGAGGGTCTCGCCCTCGCCCACGTACTTCCGCCACGTCCCGTCGGCGATGAACTCCGGGGGCCGCGACCGCTCCACCGCCTTCAGCGGCGCCGGCACGATCGGCAGGAGCGCGAGGGCGACCGCGGCCACGCCCGCGTACCGCGCGGCCGTCATGGGGCGCGCGGAGGTGAGGAGGCCGGCCAGCGCGAGCGCCACCAGCATGCCGAGCGCCGGGGCGCACACCATGGCCACCCGCGACTCGATGACCGACTCGAAGAGGGGTGCGTGAGCGAGGGGCGCCCAGGGGCCCGGCAGCACGATGTCCGTGAGCGGGATGCGGAACTTCGGGCCGAGGGAGAGGAAGGCCGCCGCGAGGACCGTGCAGGCCAGCGCCTTCACCACCGCCCGCTCCCAGAGACGTACGACGATCGCGAAGGCCAGCGCGGCCAGGGGCCAGCCGTAGAACGCGTTCTGCTCGGTCGGGTTCTGCGAGAGGGCGGACGCCGTCTCCTCGTTGCCCGCCAGCGAGCGTTCCGCGAAGGAGATGAGCGCCAGCGGGCTGTTGCCCGCGTTGTCGCCGTGCAGCACGCTCGTGTAGCTCTGCGGCCCGAAGAACTGCCAGTAGAGCGGGAACGCGACCAGCGGCAGGGTCACCGCCACCGCCACCGAGAGGCCGCGCGCCAAGGGGCGGAACGTTTCCCTCGCCACCTCACGGCGCACCACGCCGTACGCCGCGGCGAACAGCAGCATGCCCACCGCCGCGAGCAGCAGCGGCTCCTCGCCGAGGAAGATCTGGTACGTCGTGAAGAGCCCGAGGACGACCCCGTCGCGTACGACCCGGGTGCCCTCGCAGAGCCGCAGCGCCCTGTCGATGATCGGCGGGATCATGAACAGGACCATGAAGTTCGGGTGCGCGTGCGCGTGGCTGATCATCGGTGGCGCGAAGGCCGCGAGGGCCGCGCCGACGGCTGCCGCGCCCCGGTGGCACACGAGACGCTTGCGGATCAGCCAGTACCAGGCGACGCCGGTCGCGGCCAGGCCCAGCGTCATCGCCGCGTTGAGGGCGACGGCCGGGCCGAAGAGCCAGGTCACGGGGGCGAAGGGGACGGAGAGGCCGAGCATGACCGTGTTGGCCATCAGGTTCACGCCGTCGGGGAAGTTCTGCAGGTGCGTGAAGAGGGGGTTGTGGAGGTGGCGGACGTTGTCCGCCGTCACCGCGAAGAACCACTCCCACTGATTCTGGTCCTGGAGGGAGTCGGGAAGGTAGCGGGAGCCGGGTGCGATCAGGCGGCCCGAGTAGAGGGTGACCGCCATGGCCAGGAAGAGCGCCACCACGAGCAGGTCCTTCGGGCGGACCGTACGGGCCTTGAGCGAGGTCAGCTCGGCGAGGACCTTCACGTAGTCGAACGGGCGGACCTTCGAGCCCTCCTGGTGCGCCCAGCGCACCGGCACCTCGGCGACCGGCCATCCGGAGCGGCGGAAGTACTGCAGTATCTCGACGTCTATGCCCCAGCCGCGCAGCCGGGACGCGGCGAAGGCCTCGCGGGCACGGTCGCCGTCGAAGAGCTTGAAGCCGCACTGGGTGTCGCGGACTCCGGGGACGGCGACCGTTCGTATCAGGAAGTTGCCGGTACGGCCGAGGAGTTCGCGCAGGCGGTGCTGGTGGGCCTCGATCGTGGCGCCCGCTCCCGCGCGGGAGCCGATCGCGGCCGCCTGGCCGTCGGTGAGCGCCTTGTCGAGGCACTCCAGCTCCTCGATGGGCGTGGCCAGGTCGGCGTCGGTGATCAGGACGCGGTCGCCGCGCGAGGCGAGGACGCCGAGGCGCAGGGCGTGGCCCTTGCCGCGGTTGCGGCCGGAGTGGATGAGCCGGACGCGGGGGTCGGCGGCCTCGGCGTCGGCCGCGATGTCGAGGGTGCCGTCGGTGGAGCCGTCGTCCACGACGATCAGCTCCCACCGGGTGCGGTCGCCGTCCGCGTACCCCTGGTCGAGATACGCCCGGATCGCGGCGAGCGTGGGGGCCAGGCGCCGCTCCTCGTTGTAGGCGGGGACGACGACGGTCAGATCCACGCTCATGCAGCGGCCAGCCGCTCGATGAGGGCGAGTGAGTGGGCGTTGTACTCGTCGATGATCGCGTGCGCGGACGTGGGGTCGCGGTGCGCGAGGGCGTCGACGAGCTCGGTGTGCCGGGCCCACAGGGTGCCGCGCAGGTCGCCGTCGCCGCGTTCGACGGCGCGGCGCAGGTAGGTGACGGCGCAGACCCAGGACTGGACGCGGATGCGGTGCAGGAAGTCCGAGAGGTAGGGGTTGCCGAAGAGGGCGCTGAGCTCGCGCCAGAAGCGCAGGTCGTAGCCGATGAGGACGTTCAGGTCGCCCGCGCAGGCGGCGCGTGCCGCTTCCTCGCCGCGGCGGCGTACGGAGATCAGCGCGGCGGTGGTCTCCTTGTGGCTCTTGGGGCCCAGCGGGGTGCCGTTCTTCGCGAGGTCGCGGAAGATTCCGTCGGCGACGAGGCCGCGGGCCTCGAGCATGCCGCGGTAGTCGGCGAGGGTGTGCTCGTGGACGCGGTAACCGCGGTGCTGGTCGGCGTCCAGGAGGCCCTGCGCGGCGAGGTTCACCAGGGCCTCGCGGACCGGGGTCGCGGAGACGCCGTACTGCTCGGCGATCTCCTTGACGGTGAACTCCTGCCCCGGCTCCAGACGGCCGCCGAGGATCTCGTCGCGCAGCGCGTCGGCGATCTGCTGGCGCAGAGTGCTGCGGATGACGGCGGAGCCGTCGGTGCCGGGCATCTGGGTTCCCTCGCGGAGTCGTCTTGGCGGTCGTCGTTCGCTTACGAGCACGTCAGACTACGCGGTCGGGGTTCCCGGGGCCGGGCGTGCGGTTTCCCGTCGCCCGGCGGCCGGGTCCCCACACAGGGTTCACCGTGAAGGCGGTTACACGGTGTGCTTGTCCGCCTCCGTCAGCGCTACGTCCAGCGCTGCGAGGCCCTCCTTGGCCTCCGTGTCCGTGATGTTGCACGGGGGGACCACGTGGGTGCGGTTCATGTTGATGAAGGGCCACAGGCCCTGCTTCTTCGCGGCGGCGCCGAACGCGGCCATCGGGGCGTTCGCCTCGCCCGTGGCGTTGTACGGGACCAGCGGCTCGCGGGTCTCCTTGTCCTTCACCAGCTCAAGGGCCCAGAACATGCCGAGGCCACGGACCTCACCGACGCTCGGGTGCCGCTCGGCGAGCTCCGCGAGGGCGGGCGCGATGATCTCCGTCCCGACGCGGGCCGCGTTCTCGACGACTCCCTCGTCCTCCATGACGTTGATCGTCGCGACGGCGGCGGCGCAGGCCAGGGGGTGCCCGGAGTACGTGAGACCGCCCGGGTAGGGCCTGCGGGCGAACGTCTCGGCGATGGCCGAGGAGATCGCGACGCCGCCGAGCGGGACGTAACCGGAGTTCACGCCCTTGGCGAAGGTCAGCAGGTCGGGCACGATCCCGCCGTCGAAGTGCTCGGCGGCGAACCACTTGCCGGTGCGGCCGAAACCCGCCATCACCTCGTCGAGGACGAAGACGATGCCGTGACGATCGCAGATCTCGCGTACGCCCTTGAGGTAGCCCGGCGGCGGGGTCATGATGCCGGCGGTCCCGGGGACGGACTCCAGGATGATCGCCGCGATCGTCTGCGGGCCCTCGAAGGCGATGGTGTCCTCGAGGTGCTGGAGGGCGCGCTCGCACTCCTGCTGCTCGTTCTCGGCGTAGAAGGGGCTGCGGTAGAGGAACGGCGCCCAGAAGTGGACGACGCCCGACGTGCCGTTGTCCGAGGCCCAGCGGCGGGGGTCGCCGGTGAGGTTGATCGCGGTGGAGGTGCCGCCGTGGTACGAGCGGTAGGCGGAGAGGACCTTGGGGCGGCCGGTGTGCAGGCGCGCCATGCGGGTCGCGTTCTCCACGGCCTCGGCGCCGCCGTTGGTGAAGAAGATCTTGTCGAGGTCGCCGGGGGTCCGCTCGGCGATGAGGCGTGCGGCCTCGGAGCGGGCCTCCACGGCGAAGGCGGGGGCGAAGGTCGTCATCTCCGCCGCCTGCTTCTGGATGGCGGCGACGACCTTGGGGTGCTGGTATCCGATGTTGGTGAAGACGAGGCCGCTGGTGAAGTCGAGGTAGCGGTTGCCGTCGTAGTCCCAGAAGTACGAGCCCTCGGCGCCGGCTACGGCGAGGGGGTCGATCAGCTCCTGTGCGGACCAGGAGTGGAACACGTGCGCGCGGTCTGCTGCCTTGACGGCGGCGCCGACCTGGGGGTTCGGGTTCGGCTGAGGGGTCATGGGGGCGAGGGTAAATGTCCACGATGCGGATGGGACATGGGCGGTGTGTTTTGTGGGGGTCGGGGGGACTGGACAGTGTGTCTGGCCCCTGGGCCCTGGGGTGGGTCGAACTGCTTTCTCCCCAACCCCGCCCCTTCCCGAAAACCCGCTCTGGCGCGGGGGCCTTGCGTACCCCCATCACCGGCTTCGCCGAGTTCGTCCTCAAACGCCGGACGGGCTGGAACAGGCTGGATCAGTCGTCCGCATCCGCCACCACCCTCGCCCGCGGCTCGCCCCCCTCCCCGCAGCGGATCTCGTACGGCAAGTCGTCCCTTTCGTCGTCGTCGCTCGGTTCTGCCTCCAGGCGGGTCACCGCGGCCGGGCCCCGTTCCACGTCGTCGTCGATGTGGAAGCCGTCCGCCGGGCTCCATGAGACGAGGTACACCGTGCCGTCGGGGCGGCACTCGACCGTTGCCGTGCCGCCCGTGAAACGCAGGGTCGACCGGTCGGAGGCCGTTTTCGTGGGGGCGCTCGGGGTGGCCGAGGTCGGGGTCGGCCGGGGGGACGCCGAGGTCGCCGCCAGCGCCCTTTCCACCGCGGCCTCGTCCAGGGGACGGCTGTGTGCCGCGCCCCCGCCGTCCGCGGTGGCCAACTGCCAGGCGCCGAGCGCCCCTGCGGCCGTGCCCACGCCCACCCATGCCGCGGTCACCACCGCGCTGCGCCACTTCCTCATCCGGCCACTGTGCCGCACAGTTTCCTAACGCCCGGTTAAGGGCTACCCAAAGCACCTGACTACGGTGGATGTATGGCGCATCTTCTTGTCGTGGAGGACGATCCCCAACTGCGCGGTGCCCTGGTGCGGGCCCTGCGCGACAAAGGGCACGCCGTCGCCACCGCGCCCAGCGGCATGGCGGGCCTGGACGCGGCGGTCACCCACCGCCCCGACCTCGTCGTGCTCGACCTGGGGCTGCCGGACGTGGACGGCGGGCAGGTGCTGCGCATGCTCCGCGCCGTCAGCGACGTACCCGTCATCGTCGCGACCGCGCGCGACGACGAACCGGAGATGGTGGCGATCCTGGAGGACGGGGCCGACGACTACATCGTCAAGCCGTTCGGCGCCGCCCAGTTGGACGCCCGCGTCAAGGCCGTCCTGCGGCGGCTCGGCGCGGCCGACGTGGCGGAGGAGCCCCTGCGGGTGGGAGGGTTGTCCGTAGACCCGGCTGCCCGCGAAGTCACCCTGGACGCGCGCCCCTTGGACCTCACCCCGCGTGAGTTCGACCTCCTCGCCTACCTCGCGCACCGCCCCGGCCAGGTGATATCCCGCCGCGAACTCCTCGCCGAGGTGTGGCAACAGCCCCTGGGCGGTGCCGACAAGACGGTCGACGTCCACCTCTCCTGGCTCCGCAGGAAACTTGGAGAGACGGCTCAGGCCCCTCGTTACCTCCATACGGTCCGCACGGTCGGCGTGAAGCTGACCCCGCCGGAGCCACCGGACGGCGCGGGAGCCCCTGCCCAAGGTCCCGGGGCCCGCTGATGCGGCGCAGCCTGCTCCTCCTCACCGCCGCCACCACCGCCCTCGTGCTCACCGCTCTCCTGGTGCCCCTCACCCTCCTCACCCGCACCCACGCGGCCGACCGCACCACCGCCGAGGCCACCGCTCGGGCCCAGTGGGTGGCGCACGCGCTCGGGCCGGCACTCGCGGGGCCCGACGAGCGCGAGACCGCCGAGCAGACCGTGGAGAGCGTCAACACCCAGGATTTGCCGACCACTTCGATCGTTCTTGGGGATGGGACCGTCATCGGGCCGGGCCCCCGGGGGCGCGTCTCGGACGCCGTACGCCTGGCCCGCACCGGTCGCGCCTTCACCTACGAGCCCTCCACCGGCGGCCGTCAGGTCCTCGTCCCCGTCCAGGGCGCGACCGGCGGCACCGCCGTCGTGCAGGTCACGGTGACCGAGCGGCAGTTGTACGCCGGCACCATGACGTCCTGGCTCGTGCTCGCCGGGATCGGGGTCGGCCTCGTGCTCATCGGGCTGCTCCTCGCCGACCGGCTCGGTGCCCGTCTGGTCGGCGCCACCCGCCGCCTGGCCGGCACCGCGGACCGGCTCGCCGCGGGCGACCTCACCGCACGCGCCACTCCCGAGGGCCCGCCCGAGCTGCGCCTGGTCGCGGGTGAGCTGAACCGCCTCGCCACCCGCATCGACGAACTCCTCGCCGCCGAGCGCGAGAACGCCGCCGACCTCGCCCACCGCCTGCGCACCCCCGTCGCCGCCCTGCGCCTGGACGCCGAGACCCTCCTCGCCCGGAGCGACTCCGAGGAGGCGCACCGCGTCGCCGCGGACGTCGCCGCCCTGGAACGCAGTGTCGACGACGTGATCCGCAAGGCCCGCAGGACCTTCCGGGACGCCCCGTACGCGGACCTGGCCGCCGTCGCCCGCGAACGTGCCACGTTCTGGCTGCCGTTGGCCGAGGACCAGGGGCGCACGACCGAGATCGCGGCAGGGGAGGACGCGCACCCCCTGCCCGCGCCCGTGCCCGTTTCCGAGGACGATCTGGCCGCCGCCATCGACGCGCTCATCGGCAACGTCCTGGACCACACCCCCCAGGGCACCCCGTTCCGCGTCACCGTCCGCACCGACCCGGCGGGCGGCACCGAGCTCACCGTCGCCGACGAGGGCCCCGGCCTCCCGCCCACGTACGCGGCCGAACGCGGCACCAGCGGCGGCGGCTCCACCGGCCTCGGCCTGGACATCGCGCGCCGCACGGCCGAGGACGCGGGCGGCACCTTCGCCATCACGTCGGACGCCACCCGCGGCACCCGCGTGACCCTCACCTTCCCGGCTGCGCCCCCGCGGCCCGCGGAAACGCGACCCGGACCGCCCGCGCCCACCGGTTGACCCCCAACTCGGGCCGCAGCGCCGCGAACCCGCCGCAGTACTTCGTGAAGTCCGCCGCCCGCACCCCGTACCGGTGCAGGACCCGGTCCGCCTCCGTCAGATGGCCCTGGGTCTTGGTCTCCACCAGGACGAGCCCGGAGTCCGCCGCCACCGACCGCCCGGTGGCCACGTCCCGCACGACGAGCCCCGCGTCGCACGTGATCCGCTGGCCGTCGGCCACGAAGGTCGCCCGCTGGTACTCGGTGACCAGCGCCGTGGTCAGCCCGCCGGGCGCCTCGATCCCGTACGACCCGCTCAGCACCCCCGCGAGGAACCCCTGCCGCTCGGCGTCGAGCACGCGGTCCTCGCCCTCAAGGCGCTGGCGGTGCTTGACCGTCTCGCCGCGGCCGCTCTTCAGCTTGATCTCGAACTGCCGCTCGCCGCTGTCCTGGTAGACCCGCTCCCGGATGCGGTAGCGCAGCCGTCTGCCCTGCCGGTGGTGGTGGTAGGTGAGGAGCTCGGGGGTGTCGTAGTACGTCGAGTGGTAGCTGAACCAGCGCTTTCCGCCGATGCTCAGGGCCCGGAACGGGCCCGACGCGCGGCGCGGGTCCGTGAGCAGCGCCGCCAGGTCGTCGAAGATCTCGACCGGCACCAGGTAGCTGTGGTCGTAGCGGGCGAGCAGTTCGGCCCGCGCGTTCACCTCGTCGAGCGAGATGGGGTGCGCGGCGAGCGCGGCCCGTCCGATGGCGCGTACGGCGGGGTTCACACGGTCTCCTTCTGGTAGGGGACGGCAGGCGTGCGGGACCGGGTCGTGCGGCGTCGTGGTGCTGTACGTACGAACTCCCCGGCCCGCTCGGAAGGTTCCGGTTGCCGGAAACGGACTTCCAGAACCATCAAGTCCCGTACGTAGTCGACCTCCCGGACGTTCCAGCCGAGCGGCTGCCCGAGGCGCCGGGCCAGCTCGGCGCGGAGTGCCGTCTCCTCGCGGTACACGGCGTCCAGGGTGACGACCGCGCGCCGGTCGGCGGCGAAGAGGCGGGGGTGGTCGGCGCCGTACATCACCAGGAGCAGCACGGCCGCGAGCCCGGCGGCGACCGGGAGATCCAGGCCCGGGAGCCCGCAGAGGAGACCCAGGACGAGGGTGATGAAGTAGTACGCCACTTCCTGGTGCTGCAGCGCGTCCGAGCGGAGCCGCACGATCGAAAGCACCCCGAAGAGCCCGAACCCGAGCGCGAGCCCGCCGTTGCCGCCGGCGCTCGCGAGGGCGGAGACGACGGCGAAGAGCGCGACGTTCAGGGCGAGGTAGGCGGGGACCAACTCCCTTCTGCGGTGCCGCGGATAGAAGACCCCGAAGGTCAGGAGGGTCACGGCCACCAGGTCGAGGCCGAGGTGGGCGGCCATCTGTCCGAGGTTCTCTGCGCTGTCCATGACCAGGACGCTAGGGACCGGCGGGTTAAGGGCGCCCCCGGCGCGGGTTAACGAGCCGAGCCGGGGCCGAAGCCGGGGCCGGGATCGAAGCCGCCTTCCCAAGCCATTGACAGTATGCTGTCGTGCTGACAGCATACTTACATCACAGCACGACGGAGCCAAGCCAACGGAGGCAGCTATGTCCCGCAAGCCCGTGCACCTCGCCGTCTACGACACGCTCGCCGACTGGGAGACCGGATTCGCCACGGCGTTCCTCGCCCGCGCCGGATACGAGATCCGCACCGTCGCCGCTGACGCGTCGGCCCTCGTCACCACGGCGGGCGGCGTCCGCATCCAGCCCGACGTGGCCCTCGCCGACCTGCGGCCCGAGGACAGCGCGCTGCTGATACTGCCGGGTGCCGACCTGTGGGACGCGGGCGACGACCTCGCCCCGTTCGGCCGCGCGGCCCGCGCCTTCCTCGACGCGGACGTCCCGGTCGCCGCGATCTGCGGGGCCACCGCGGGTCTCGCGCGGGAGGGGCTGCTCGACGACCGCGCGCACACCAGCGCGGTGTCGTTCTACCTCGCGGCCACCGGATACAAGGGCGGCGAGCGGTACGTGGACGTGGACGCCGTCACCGACGGCGAGCTGACCACGGCGGGGCCGACCGAGCCGGTGGCCTTCGCGCGCGAGATCCTCGGGCGGCTCAAGGCCTTCGAGGGCGAGAAGCTCGACGCCTGGTACCGCCTGTTCCACGACTCGGACGCGTCGGCCTACGAGGTGCTCGAATCGTGAGCGCCGACGCGGACCGCGCGGTGCGGGAGCAGCAGGAACTGTTCTCCCGCACCGCCCTCGGGGTCTTCAGGCTCAACGGACAGTTCCTCTCCGTGGCCGACGAGTTGGCGAGACCGGGCGGGCTGACCGCCGCCTGGTGGCAGGTGCTCGGCGCCGTCCTGCGCGAGCCCCTGCCCGTCGCCGGGATCGCCCGCTCGATGGGCATCACCCGGCAGAGCGTGCAGCGCATCGCCGATCTCCTCGTGCGGCGCGGCCTCGCCGAGTACGTGCCGAACCCCGCCCACCGCCGCGCCAAGCTCCTGCGCCCCACGGACGAGGGCCTGGCCGCCGTCCGCAGGATCAGCCCCGGCCACGCGGACGTGGCCGCGCGGCTCGCCGAGGCTCTCGGCGAGGAGGAATTCGCGGAGACCGTACGGGTATTGGAGCGGCTTTCCGAAGTGCTGGGCGAGAAAGTCCTTCCCGCCATGGAAGGAAATGCGGCGGATACGGCGGCGGATACGGCACAGGGCACGGCGGCGGATACGGAACAACCCGTTACGGAGCCGTAGCGGGCAGTCCGCACCCGATGTCCTGCCGCCCCACTATCCTCGATCTGTTGCACACCAACGGGGGAGGTCGGCGCGGCGATGGAGAAACTGGGGTCCGGGGATCCACAGCGAATAGGCGCCTATCGACTGCTCGCGCGACTCGGCGCGGGCGGCATGGGGCACGTCTATCTCGCACGGTCCGACCGAGGGCGGACGGTCGCGGTGAAGCTCGTGCGCGAAGAGCTCGCCGAGCAGGAGGAGTTCAGGAACCGCTTCCGGCAGGAGGTGCTTGCGGCGCGGCGGGTCGGCGGCGCGTGGACGGCGCCGGTGCTCGACGCGGACACCGAGGCGACGATCCCCTGGCTGGCCACGGGATATGTCGCGGGCCCCTCCCTGCAGAGCGTCATCTCGCAGGACCACGGGCCGCTGCCCGAGCGGTCCGTGAAGATCCTGGCGGCCGGGCTCGCCAACGCGCTCAAGGACATCCACGCGGCGGGCCTCATCCACCGCGACCTCAAGCCGTCGAACGTGCTCGTCACCATCGACGGACCGCGCGTCATCGACTTCGGCATCGCCCGCGCCCTCGAGACGGTGACCGACGGCGGCCTGACCCGCACCGGCGCGCTCGTCGGTTCGCCCGGCTTCATGGCTCCCGAGCAGGTGCGGGGCGACCGGATCACCCCGGCCTGCGACGTGTTCTGCCTGGGCTCGGTCCTCGCGTACGCGGCTTCGGGCGCGCTGCCGTTCGGCACGGCCAACAGCGGCGTACACGCGATGATGTTCCGTATCGCGCAGGAGGAACCGGACCTCCAGGGGCTGCCGGAGGAACTGGCCGAGCTGGTCGGCGACTGCCTGCGCAAGAACCCCGCAGACCGGCCGACCCTGCAGCAGCTCCTCGAGCGGACGGGTGCCGAGGACACGCTCGGCGACGGCGGCCGGACGCGGGACCCCTGGCTGCCGGGCGCGCTGGTGGCCCAACTGGGCAGGCACGCCGTGCAGTTGCTGGACACGGAGAATCCGGACGAGGGCGGCGCGGAGACGCCGTCCGCGAAGGACCCCGAGGCGAAGGACTCCGCACCGAAGGACCCTGCGGCGAAGGGCCCCGGTGCGCCGGTGTCGCTCGCGCCGCCGAAGGAACTGGCCGCGGGAAGCGCGGGCGCCGCGGCAGCCGGGGCCGGGGCTGCTGCCGGGGCCGCTGCCTCCGCCTCCCCTGAAGGGAACGGCGCCAAGCCGGGGCCCGTCGCCGGTGACACCCCGCCGCCGCCGGGCAGGCCCGGCGAGGCGACCCCCTTGGACCACCTCCCCACGATGATCACGGGGCAGACACCGCCGCCCACTCCCCCGCCGGGACAGGCGTACGGCTACCCCCAACAGCACCCGCAGCAGCACCCTCAGCCCCAGCAGCACCCCCAGCAACCGCCGCCGCCCGGCTACGGCTACCCCCAGCAGGGCCCGTACGGCCCCACGCCTCCCTACGGACCCACACCTCCGTACGGCCCCCTCGTCCACCCCCAGGGCGAGCCCCCGCGCCGCAGCAGCCGGTCCACCGCCGCGCTCATCGCGGTCGCCGTCATAGTGGCCATAGGAGCGGGCGGCACGGTGTACGCGGTGATGAAGGGCGAGGGCAGCACGAAAGCGGGCGGCGCGAACTCCGACTCCCCGTCCAACAGCGCGCCCTCGACGCCGGGCACGCCCTCCGACGAGGGTTCCTCGGAGCCCGACGACCCGGCCACGTCCCCGGCGTCCGAGGACAAGAACAAGGACGAGGGCACGATCCCGGACAAGTTCCTCGGCACCTGGAGCGGGTCCATCCAGAACGACCTGGGCAGCAACTCCCGTCAGCTCGTCCTCCAGCAGGGCGAGGTCGGCGACACCGTCATCTCGATCACGGCGGACGGCCCGACCGACACGGGCGGCACGTATCACTGCGTGTTCCAGGGCAAGTTGGAGTCGGCGAGCGGCAACACCCTGCGCATCGGGCCGACGGACGTGATCGTCGGGCAGCCCGCGAGCTCGTGCAAGCCGGGCCAGGCGAGCACGGTGACGCTGCTCTCGAACGGCAGGCTGCACCGGGAGAACACGGGCACGGACAAGGGGCTCACGTATGACAAGGAAGGCTGACCAGGAGGGCTGACGGGGAGGGCTGAACCAGCCGCCCCACGTGACCAGTTGAACCCCCGGCGAACAGATCACGTCCGGACGGACAAGCGCCGTCCGGGCGCCGGCACCGCCGCCTACCGTGCCGCCCATGAACTGGTTGAGCACCGAGAACATCATCGCCGTGCTCGCCATCCTGGTCGGCATCGCCGGCGCGTTCGTCCCCGTGCTGCTCGAACGCCGCGTACCGCGCCGCAAGCGCATCGGCTACCGCAAGCAGATGGACACGGCGATAGGCGACAACGTCCGCACGGGCGACGCCAACGCGCGCCTCGGTCTCTTCGACGAGGCCCCCGAGATGTCGGACGCGACGCTCGTGCTGCTGCGCGTCGAGAACGACGGCTCGCTGCCGATCGACGTGGCCGACTACACGGGCCGCTCGCCGCACGGCCTGACGGCCGTCTTCGAGGACCGCACGATCCGCGCGGTGGCGGTGACGCTGCCGCCCGAAGCGGACCATCTGATGGAGCACTTCGCGCCCGGCACGGGCCTCGGCTACGAGTCCGGCAGGCTGCACATCCCGCGCGTGCCGCTCAACCGGGGCGAGTACTACAAGCTCCTGGTCCTGCTGACCGGCGGCCCCGTGGACAGCGGCTACACGGTCATCGGCGGCATCCAGGGCGGCGAGACGCACGAGAACCACAGTGCCGCGCCCGACGAGAAGCCGCCCGTGTTCAGCAGGCTGTCGCAGCGGGTGGCCATCGCGCTGAGCCTGGTGATCCTCGGCCTCGCCGGCCTCATCCTGCGCCCCGACGCCGAGCCGCCGCCGTCGTACTGCGAGACGGGCGGCCTCACCCTGACCGGGTCGACCGCGTTCGAGCCGGTGGCGACCGAGCTCGCCACGAAGTACATGGAGGCCTGCGAGGGCTCCGACATCGAGGTGAGCGCGCACGGGAGCCGGGGCGGCGTCAGGGAGCTGGCCTCGACGGACACGGAGCCAGGCGAGGGCTCACCGCCGGTGATCGCCTTCTCCGACGGGCCGCGCCCCGGCAGCTACACGCAGCTGAGCGAGACGCGGGTGGCGGTCTCCCTGTTCGCGGTCGTCCTGAACGACAGGGTGCCGGTCAAGAACCTCTCCACCAGGGACGTACGCCGCCTCTTCACCGGCGAGATCCGCAACTGGAAGGAGCTGCGGGGCGGCCCCGACCTGCCGGTGGTCCTGGTCAGCCGGGGGTCGAGCTCCGGCACGCGGGTCACCCTCCAGCAACGGGTCCTCAAGGGTGCTCCGGAGATCCAGGAGTCCTCCAGCGACTGCCTGACGAGGGACATCGGCCCCCGGGCGCCGGTGATCCGCTGCGAACTCGACTCCACGCAACAGGTCCTCGACACGGTCGCCGCCACTCCGGGCGCGGTCGGCTACAGCGAGCTGCGCGACACGACCGCCCTCAAGGGCGTGCACCGCGTGAGCCTGGACGGCCACACGCCGTCCGTCGACCACATCCAGTCCAGCGGCTACCCGTACCGCGAGATCGAGTACGCCTACACCTACGGCAGCCCGCCCGCCGACTCGCTGGCGTCGAGCTTCCTCGCGTACGCGATCCGCGGGAACGGACAGGACGTGGTCCGCACCCACGGGCATCTGCCGTGCCAGACGCCCGTGGGACTGCGGATGTGCGGGGAGAACCGGTCCGCCGGTGAGAACCGCTAGATGAACGAGTTGATCTCGATCGTCTCCGTGCGGCCCGGACCCACGCCGATCGCGGAGATCGGGGCGCCGGACATCTCCTCCAGGGCCTTCACGTAACCCTGCGCGTTCTTCGGCAGGTCGGAGAAGGTCTGGGCCTTGGTGATGTCTTCGGACCAGCCGGGGAGGTACTCGTAGACGGGCTTCGCGTGGTGGAAGTCCGTCTGGTTGTACGGGAGTTCCTCGACGCGCTTGCCGTCGATCTCGTACGCCACGCAGACCGGGATCTGCTCCCAGCCCGTCAGGACGTCCAGCTTCGTGAGGAAGAAGTCCGTCAGGCCGTTCACACGGGTCGCGTACCGCGCGATCGGCGCGTCGAACCAGCCGCAGCGGCGGTCACGGCCGGTGGTGACACCGCGCTCGCCACCGATGCGGCGCAGGTCCTCGCCGTCCTGGTCGAAGAGCTCGGTCGGGAACGGGCCCGCGCCGACACGCGTGGTGTACGCCTTCAGGATGCCGATGACGCGGCTGATCTTCGTCGGGCCGACGCCCGTACCCGTGCAGGCGCCGCCCGCGGTCGGGTTCGACGAGGTGACGAAGGGATACGTGCCGTGGTCCACGTCCAGGAGGGTGCCCTGGCCACCCTCGAAGAGGACGACCTTGTCCTCGTCGAGCGCGTCGTTGAGGATCAGCGTGGTGTCGGCGACGTACTGCTTGATGTTCTCGCCGTGCTCCAGGAGCTGCTCGACGATCTGGCCGACCTCGATGGCGCGGCGGTTGTAGAGCTTGGTGAGGAGCTGGTTCTTGACCTCGAGGGCCGCCTCGACCTTCTGCTCCAGGATCGACTGGTCGTAGAGGTCCTGGACGCGGATGCCGGTGCGGTTGATCTTGTCGGCGTACGTCGGGCCGATGCCGCGGCCGGTCGTCCCGATCTTGCGCTTGCCGAGGAAGCGTTCCGTCACCTTGTCGACGGTCACGTTGTACGGCGTGATGATGTGCGCGTTACCGCTGATCAGCAGCTTCGACGTGTCGACGCCGCGCTCGTTCAGACCGCTCAGCTCGGAGAGCAGGACCGACGGGTCGACGACGACTCCGTTGCCGATGACAGGCACGCAGTCCGGGGAGAGAATCCCGGAAGGGAGGAGATGCAGCGCGTACTTCTGGTCGCCTACGACGACCGTGTGGCCGGCATTGTTACCGCCCTGGTATCGCACCACATAGTCCACGGAGCCACCGAGCAGGTCGGTGGCCTTTCCCTTGCCTTCGTCACCCCACTGAGCACCGAGCAGCACAAGTGCGGGCACAGGCGTACACCCCTTCCGGGCGGGGCATGTCCAAGGTCAGGGGCCGTAGCCGCCATATGGGTGTGCCTTGGATGCTGCCCCGGAATAGACGAAGCCCCTGGCGCAATAGCGCAAGGGGCTCTTGCACAAAGATGCTACCCGAGGTCTCAGAAAAGGGGCGCACGTTGTCGGCTCGCGACCAGCTGCTAGTCGTCATCGACCCGGTCGCCCGGCGCACGGACGGTGAGTCGGTACGGATCGCGAAGGACGTGCTCGGCGCGGGCGCCTCCGTTCGCGTCTGCCTGCCCGAAAGCCCCGAGGATTTCGCGAAAGCCCTGGCCAGGCGGGGTACGCGGCGCCCTGTGGTGATCGGCGACGACCGTGCTCTGGCGTGGGCCGTGGAGGTTCTGCACCGGGAGCGGGAGCTCGCGCGATGCGCACTCTCCGTAGTTCCCGTGGGTGCCACGCAGACGCTCGCGCGGGCGCTCGGAGTGCCCGCCGGAGCGGTCGCGGCGGCTCGGGCGGTGCTCGAAGGGGCCGAGCGGCGGCTGGATCTGCTCGTCGACGACCGGGACGGCGTGGTCCTCGGGGAGCTGCGCATCCCCCCGGTCGCCGCCTCGGCCACCGGGGGCATACCGATGGACGGCCACCCGTGGCTGCGGACCTGCCAGTCCTTCGTGCGCACGCTCGCCGCGCGGCCCTCGCGGGTCGCTTCGGCGCCGGGGCCCGCTCCGGCGCGGCTGCGGGTGGAGGCCGACGGGGTCGTCGTGGTGGACCTGGACCAGCCGGTCGAGCGGGTCGCGGTGAACCCCGCCGACGACGGTTTCGCGGAGGTGGAGGTGCGCCCCTCGTCGGTGGGCGCCGAGGCGTCGCCGCTGCGGGTGCGGGCCCGGACGGTGACGGTGTCGGGGGCGGATTTCCGCTACCGGGCGGACGCGGTGGTGGGCGGTCCGGTGCGCACGCGTACGTGGTCGGTGCGGGCCAGTGCCTGGGGCCTGACGCTGCCTCGCTGAGGGCCGCGCGACGGGCGCCGGCCTACTTGCCGAACAAGCTCTCCCGGTGCACCCGCCAGCGTTCCAGCATCTCCGCCAGCTCGTGCTCGACGAACTCGAAGAAGGCGAGCGTCTCGGCCAGGCGGCGGCCCGCCGGGGTGTCGGCTCCCAGGCTGGCGACACCCTCGCTCAGGGCGTTCTCCCAGCGCTTGAGGATGCCGTCACGGTTGGCCAGCGCCTCGTACCACTGGTTGCTGTGCACCCGGAAGATGTCCCGGCGCGATCCGGGCTCGCGCTCCCGGGACACCATGTGCTGCTGCGTGAGGTAGCGGACCGCCCCCGAGACGGCCGCGGGGCTCACCTGGAGCCGCTCGCCGAGCTCCGCCGACGTCAGCGCGCCCGAGTCCGCGGCGAGGAGCGCCGCGAAGATCCTGGCGGGCATCCTCGGCATTCCCGCCTCGACCAGCTGCGCGGCGAACTGTTCGACGAAGCGGCCGACGAGCTCGCCGTCACGGTCGCTGTCGCGGTCGCTGTCGCCGGCACGGTCGCTCGGCAGCGGCGCTGACTCCTTGGGCATGTGCTGATCATCTCCCCTGTGCGGTCGTGCGGTCCTCCGTGGCCGAGTTTATACGCTTCCTTAACTTCACAAATTTGTGAAAGAAGCGTACGTTCTGAAACATGACGAAGGCAATCACCGTCTCCGGGCTGCACAAGTCGTTCGGCCGGACCCACGCCCTCGACGGTCTCGACCTCGATGTCGAGGCCGGTGAGGTGCACGGTTTCCTCGGCCCCAACGGCGCCGGGAAGTCCACGGCCATCCGCGTCCTCCTCGGCCTGCTCCGCGCCGACTCCGGCGCCGCGCAGCTCCTCGGCAAGGACCCGTGGAGCGACGCGGTCGCACTGCACCGGCGCGTGGCGTACGTGCCCGGCGACGTCACCCTGTGGCGCAACCTCTCCGGCGGCGAGGTCATCGACCTCTACGGGAAGCTGCGCGGCGGGCTCGACCGGGGGCGCAGGGCGGATCTCGTCGAGCGGTTCGAACTCGACCCGACGAAGAAGGGCCGTACGTACTCCAAGGGCAACCGGCAGAAGGTCGCCCTCGTCGCCGCCTTCGCGTCCGACGTCGACCTGCTGATCCTCGACGAGCCCACCTCCGGGCTCGATCCGCTCATGGAGGAGGTCTTCCAGGGGTGCGTCGAGGAGGAGCGCGACCGGGGCCGCACCGTCCTCCTGTCCTCGCACATCCTCAGCGAGGTGGAGACGCTCTGCGACCGCGTCAGCATCATCAGGAAGGGGCGGACCGTCGAGTCCGGCTCGCTCGCCGACCTGCGCCATCTGACCCGGACCAGCGTCACCGCCGAGCTCTCGGGTCCGCCGGACGGGCTCGCGCGGCTGCCCGGCGTCCACGACGTCGACGTGACCGGACAGGGCGACCCGGGCGGGCATCGCGTCAAGCTCCAGGTCGACACCGACAAGCTGGACGCCGTGCTGCGTTCGCTCACCGAGTCCGGGGTCCGCTCGCTCCTCTCCACGCCGCCGACGCTGGAGGAACTCTTCCTGCGGCACTACCAGGACGACGCGGGGGCGGTCGCGCGATGACCGCCGTCACCGAGGCTGTGTGGTTCGGCCCCCGCGCCTCCCGTCACCTCGCGGGTACCGGGGCCCTGTTGAGGCTCGCCCTGCGCCGCGACCGCGTCATGATGCCCGTCTGGATCATCGTCGTCGCCGGGATGGTCCTCGCGATGCCGGGGTCCCTGGACAAGACGTACGCCACCGCCGCCGAGCGGGCCGACGCCATGCGGTCGATGAACGCCAACTCCTCGATGCGGGCGCTGTACTCGCCAGTGTTCGGGGACTCCATCGGCGCGCTGTCCGCCTGGCGCATCGGGGTCTACGCCGCGATCCTCGCCGCCGTGATGAGCCTGATCATCGTCATCCGGCATACGCGTGAGGAGGAGGAGACCGGCCGCCAGGAGATGCTGTCCGCCGGGATGGTGGGGCGGCGTGCGCCGTTGACCGCGGCGCTGCTCGCCGCGTTCACCGCGAACGCGGCCGTGGGGCTGCTCGTCGCGGGCGGGATGGCCGGGCAGGGCTCGGCCGGGGCCCTCGCGCTCGGGCTCGCCGTCGCGGGCACCGGCATGCTCTTCGCCACCATGGCGGCGATCGTCGCCCAGCTCACGGAGAGCGCGCGGCTCACCAAGGGGCTGACGTCCGGGGTCCTCGGGGCCGCTTACCTGCTGAAGGCCGCCGGTGACGCCGGGAGCGAGCGCGGGGAGTCCGTGCTGACCTGGCTCTCGCCGCTCGGCTGGACGCAGAACCTGCGGGCCTACGCCGGTGAGCGGTGGTGGGTGCTGCTCCTGACCGCCGGGGCGATCGTGGCGCAGGGCGCGGTCGCGTACGGCCTGGCGGGGCGCCGTGATGTCGGCATGAGCTTCCTGCCGACCCGGCCGGGGCCCGCGAAGGGCGGCATCGGCACGGCGGGCGGGCTCGCGTGGCGGTTGCAGCGGGGCAGCGTGTTCGGCTGGACGCTCGGATATCTGCTGGCCGGTGTCGTCTTCGGCGGGATGGTCGAGGGGGCGGCGGACATCGTCGGCGACAACCGGAACACCCGGGACGTCATCGAGCGGATGGGCGGCCAGTCCGGCCTCACGGACGCCTTCCTCGCCACGATGGTCGGCCTGCTCGGGATGGTCGCCTCGCTGTACGTCGTCGCCTGCGTCCTGCGGCTGCACGGCGAGGAGACCTCGCAGCGGGCGGAGCCGGTTCTCGCGGGCGCGGTGGGGCGGCTGCGGTGGGCCGGGGGCCACCTGGTGATCGCCTTCGGCGGTGCGGTGCTGCTGATGCTGGTGGGCGGGTTCGGGCTCTTCCTCGGGTACGGGAAGGACCTCGGGCCGATCCTGGGGGCGTGCCTGGTGCAGGTGGCGGCGGTCTGGGCGCTGGGGGGACTCGCCGTGCTGCTCGTGGGGGCGTTCCCTCGGGCCGCGGTGGGGGCGTGGGGGGTGGCGGGGCTGTGCCTGGCGGTCGGCTGGATCGGCCCCGCGCTGGACCTTCCGCAGGTGGCGCTGAACGTCTCCCCCTTCGCCCACCTCCCGAAGCTGCCGGGCTCCCCGATGGCTTGGGGTCCGGTGGCCGTAGTCCTCGCCGTGGCGGCGGCCCTGGCGGCCACAGGCCTGACGGCCCTCCGGCGCCGGGACCTACTTTCCTGACCCCAAGCTTCGCCAACCGAACAAGCTTTCCCACCCACCCACCCGATTACCCCGGGGTGCCGGGCGGGAGAGACCCCGTTCGGTGACGGTGGTCGGCGGGTGCCGGGACCGTGGGGGGAAAGGTACGCGCGTGCAAGGCCCCGGGGCCCGTTGTAGTACCTGCGACGGACCCCCGAGGACCCCTCCCTGGCGGGACGACCCCCCGCGTCGGCACCCGTACCTTCGTAAGCGTGACTGATGCGACCAAGACCGCCACCAGCGGCAACCGCAGCCCGGAGTTCCGTATGGCCGCGGGGGCGCTCGGAGGGCTTCGGCAGGACCTCTTCCGGAACGCCTTCGCCTACCGCCCGCTGCAGGCGATGCGCACGGACGGCCCGCTGACCCGGCGCCTCCCCGCCCGCATACGCCCGTACGCGGGCTGGGCCCCGCACGCCGCGGCCGCCGCGGCGGCCTTCTTCACCGTCATGCTCGCGTACGCGGACGACCCCGTCGGCATCGACTACGTGATCACCGGTCTCGTCCCGGCCGCCGCCATCCTCATGACCCTGCTCAGGCCCATCGGCGCCTGGTGGCTCCTGATCGCGGTCACGCCCTTCGCCGGCGCCCTGAGCGGCCCGTGGGGCGACTCTCCGTGGCCCCCGAGCGTCTTCCTCGCGCACCTCACCGTGATGACGGTCATCGCCCTGCGGACCCGCCCCCGCACCGCCGCGTGGATGTGGGTGATCACGGCGCTGTACGGCACCGCCGCCGAGGTCTTCCTCAGCCACGGCTACGGCTCGAACACCCCGGAGATGCTCTTCTTCTCCGCGCTCGCCCTCCTCGCCGCCTCCCTCGTGCACATCCGCCGCGAGGCCAAGCACGAGGTCAGCGTCCAGCGGACCGTCACCGAGATGGAGCGCGGCAGGCGCACGCTCCTCGAGGAGCGGACGACCATCGCGCGCGAACTGCACGACGTGGTCGCGCACCACATGTCCGTGGTCGCCATCCAGGCGGAGGCCGCCCCCTACCGCGTCGAGAACCCGCCCCCGGAGCTGGAGCAGGCGTTCGTCACGATCCGCGAGAACGCCGTGGCCGCCCTGACGGAACTGCGCCGCGTCCTCGGCGTCGTCCGCGCGGAGGACTACGAGGCGCCGGACGCCCCGCAGCCCACGCTGGCCGACCTCGACCGGCTCATCGCGAACGTCCGCGAGACCGGCCTCGACGTCGAGAAGATCGTCACCGGAGCCGTCCGCGAGCTCCCGCAGGGCGTCGAGCTCTCCGCGTACCGCATCGTCCAGGAGGCGCTGAGCAACACCCTGCGCCACGCGCCCGGCGCCACGGCCCGCGTCGAGGTCGGTTATGTGCTGGGAGGGCTCGGGCTGCGCGTCGTCAACGGGCCCGCGACCGGCCTGGTCAAGCCCTCGCCCGGCGCGGGCCACGGCCTGACCGGCATGCGCGAGCGTGTCACGATGCTGGACGGCGAGATGACGACAGCGGAGACAGCCGACGGGGGCTACGAGGTCACCGTCTTCCTGCCGGTCGCGCACGCGCCGGAACCCACCGGAGGCCAGGAATGACGATCCGCGTACTGATCGCCGACGACCAGATGATGGTCCGCGAGGGCTTCTCGGTCCTGCTCAACGCGATGCCGGACTTCGAGGTCGTGGGCGAGGCCGTCAACGGCCGCGAGGCGGTCGACCGCGTCCGTGAGCTCAACCCTGACGTCGTCCTGATGGACATCCGCATGCCCGAACTGAACGGCATCGAGGCCACCCGCGAGATCGTCGCGGCCGACGTCACGTCGAAGGTCCTCGTCCTCACCACGTTCGACCTGGACGAGTACGTCTACCAGGCGTTGCGGGCCGGGGCCTCCGGCTTTCTGCTCAAGGACGCATCGGCACGCCAACTGGCGGACGGCGTACGAGTGGTGGCCGCCGGTGAGGCCCTGCTCGCGCCCTCCGTGACGCGCCGCCTCATCACGGAGTTCTCCAAGCTGGGCGAGACGCCGCGCCTCTCGGCGACGGTGCAGGCGCAGCAGTACGGCGAGCTCACCGAGCGCGAGACGGAGGTGCTCGTCCTCATCGCGCAGGGCCTGTCCAACGGCGAGATCGCCTCGCGCCTCGTCGTCGCCGAGTCGACCATCAAGACGCACGTCAGCCGCATCCTGGTGAAACTGGGTCTGCGGGACCGCACGCAGGCCGCGGTCTTCGCGTACGAGGCAAGGCTGGTCACACCGGGCTGAGCGCCACTACCGTCCCTCCATGGACGCGCCCGCACACCCCTTCGCCCCCTGGTCCCCGGAGTTCGTCGCCGACCCGTACCCCGCCTACGCGCAGCTGCGGGCCGCCGGACGCGCGCACTACTTCGCACCCACGAACCAGTGGCTCGTCCCGCACCACGCCGACGTGTCCGCGCTGCTGCGGGACCGGCGGCTCGGGCGCACCTATCTGCACCGCTTCACGCACGAGGAGTTCGGGCGGCAGGCCCCGCCGCCCGAGCACGAGCCGTTCCACGTCCTGAACGACAACGGCATGCTGGACCTGGAGGCCCCGACCCACACCCGCATCCGGCGCCTGGTGTCGAAGGCGTTCACGCCGCGCACGGTCGAGCAACTCAGGCCCTATGTGGAGGAGTTGGCCGACCGGCTCGTACGGGATCTGGTGGACGACGGGGGCGGAGACCTCGCCGCCCGCGTCGCCGAGCCCCTGCCCGTCGCGGTGATCGCGCAGATGCTCGGCATCCCGGAGAGCGACCGGGGCCCGCTGCGGCCCTGGTCGGCGGACATCTGCGGGATGTACGAGCTGAACCCGTCCGACGAGACCGCGGACCGCGCGGTCAGGGCCTCCCTCGCATTCTCCGCGTACCTGCGCGAACTCATCGCCGCGCGCCGCGAGAAGCCGAGCGACGACCTGATCTCGGGGCTCATCGCCGCACACGACGAGGGGGAGTCCCTCAGCGAGCAGGAGATGATCTCCACCTGCGTGCTGCTGCTCAACGCGGGGCACGAAGCGACGGTCAACGCCACCGTCAACGGCTGGTACGCGCTCTTCCGGAACCCCGCCCAACTGGCCGCCCTGCGCGCGGACCCCGGGCGCCTGATCCCCACCGCCGTGGAGGAGCTGATGCGGTACGACACCCCGCTCCAGCTCTTCGAACGGTGGGTCCTGGACGACATCGAGATCGACGGCACGGTCATCCCGCGCGGCAGCGAGGTCGCCCTCCTCTTCGGCTCCGCGAACCACGACCCCGCGGTGTTCGCCGCCCCCGCCGAACTGGACCTGGCCCGCGCCGAGAACCCGCACATCTCCTTCAGCGCGGGCATCCACTACTGCATCGGCGCACCCCTGGCCCGCATCGAACTCGCCGCGTCACTGGGGGCGTTGCTGCGCCGGGCGCCCGGCCTGACGCTCGCCGCGGAGCCGGAACGCAAGCCGAACTTCGTGATCCGGGGGCTGCGGGAGCTCGTCGTCGACGTGTGAGTCCGTCACCCTCAGAACGCCATCCGGCGCCCTCAGAACGCCAGCTGTGCGATCTCCTCCGCCACCACCGCGCACGCGTCGGCCGCCGGGTCGATCAGCGGGAAGTGCCCGACCTCTTCGAGGAGCGTCACCCCGACGACCTCGCCGGCCTTGGCCGCCGCGTCCGCGTACGCCTCGGCGACGGCCTGCGGCACGACGAGGTCGATGCGGCCCTGGACGACGGTCGTGGCGATGCCGGTCGGCAGCAGGGCCGCCGGGTCGGCGTGCGGCAGCCGCTCCTCGAACGTGGCCGCGCCGCCGAGCAGTTGCAGCGACGCGTCCGAGCAGACGCCGAGCTCCTGCGCCGCACGCAGGTCGGCGATGGGCGCGAGGGCCACGACACCGCGGAAGGGGGCCGGACGGCCGATGCGCCACGGGGAACCCTCGGGCAGCACATGGCGGGAGGCGGCCCACAGGGCGAGGTGCCCGCCCGCGGAGTGGCCGGTGACGACGGTGCGTCGCGTGTCGGCCACCGGCAGATGCTCCCGTACGAGTCCCGGCAGCGCGTCGAAGGCGGCGGCCACGTCGTCGAAGGTCTCGGGCCAGCGCCCCGCGACGGGCCCCGCACCCTGGGCGGGGATCGCACTGCCGCGGCGGTACTCGACGTTGGCCACGGCGAAACCGCGGCGGGCCAGGAAGTCCGCGAAGGGCGTGAGGTGCAGGCGGTCGTACGGGGCCCGCCAGGCGCCGCCGTGCAGCACCACGACCAGCGGGGCCGGGGCGTCGCCGCCGGTCCGGGGTTCGTAGAAGTCGATCACCTGGTCGGGGTGTTCGCCATACGCGGCGGTGGTGTCGGGAGTCACCGCTGGGTGCGAGAAGGCGGCGTCGGCCTCGGCGGCATCGCGGGCCACGGCGGCGTCGTCCGGCATGCGAGAACCTCTCTGCGGGGTGGGGTGCCAGGAGCTGGGGCGGGGTGTTCGTTCGATCGTCCCGGCGGGGTGTCCGTGTGATCTTCCCCTACCCCGCCCCTGCCCGGTACCGGCTGCCGCCGTCAGCTCACGGAGTCGCCCAGCGTCGCCGCGAGCACCCGCGCCGCCCGCTCCACGTCGGCGAAGCCGACGTACAGCGGCGTGAAGCCGAACCGGAGCACGTCCGGGGCCCGGAAGTCGCCCACCACGCCCTGCTCGACGAGGCGCCGCATCACGTCACCGGCGTCGTGACACCGCAGCGCGACCTGACTGCCCCGCTCGGCATGGACCGCCGGGGTGAGCACCTCGACCCGCCCCTCGGGGACGTAGGCCCGCACGCACTCGACGAAGAAGTCCGTCAGGGCGAGGGACTTGGCCCGCACCGCATCGACGGAGACCCCGTCCCAGACGTCGAGCGCCGCGTCGAGCGCCAGCATCGACAGGATGTCCGGCGTGCCGACCCGCCCCCGCAGGGCACCGTCCGCCGCCTCGAACTCCGGCCGCATCCCGAAGGGCTCGGCGTGCGAGTTCCAGCCGGGCAGCGGGGAGTCGAAGCGGGCCTGCAGATCCGCCCGTACGTAGAGGTAGGCCGGTGAGCCCGGCCCCCCGTTCAGGTACTTGTACGTGCACCCGACCGCGAGGTCCACGCCGTGCGCGTCGAGCCCGACGGGCAGCGCGCCCGCGGTGTGGCACAGGTCCCAGACCACGAGCGCGCCCGCGTCGTGCACGGCCGCCGTCAGGCCCGGCAGATCGTGCAGCCGTCCCGTGCGGTAGTCGGCGTGGTTGAGCAGGACCACGGCCGTACGCGGCCCGACGGCGTCGCGCACGTCGCCCGGGGCGACCGGCACCAGACGGCAGCCCGTCATCCGTGCGGCGGACTCGGCGATGTACCCGTCCGTGGGGAAGGTCGTCGCGTCAACGACGATCTCGTCCCGCCCCTCGCCCGGGTCACCCACCATGCGTACGGCGGCCACCAGCGCCTTGAAGACGTTCACGCTCGTGGAGTCGCCGACGACGATCTGGCCGGGGGCCGCGCCCACGAGCGGGGCTATGCGGTCGCCGATGCGCTCGGGGGCGGTCCACCAGCCGCTCTCGTCCCAGGAGCGGATGCGCAACTTCCCCCACTGCCGGGAGATGACGTCGGCGACCCGCTCCTGCACGTGTCCAGGCAGGGCGCCCAGCGAGTTCCCGTCCAGGTAGACGGTGTCGTCCAGGACGAACTCCTCGCGCTTCGCGCGGAGTTCGTCGTCAGCGTCCCGCTTTGCCGCCTGCTCCTTGAGACGGGCCTCAGACATGGCTCCTCGCAGTCCACAGCTCGGGGAACACGTTCTTCTGCGCGCGCTTCTCCAGCCAGGCGACACCGGCCGAGCCGCCCGTGCCCGTCTTGGAGCCCATCGCGCGCCGGGTCGCCACCAGGTGGTCGTTGCGCCAGCGCCACACCAGCTCGGCGACGTCCGTCAACACCTCGCCGAGGCGCGCCAGTTCATGGCTCTCGTCGCCCGCGTAGAGGTCGGTCCACACCTTCTCGACCTCGGGCGACGGCTCGTACTTCTTCGTCAGGTCGCGCTGAAGGACGGCGGCCGGGACGGCGTGGCCGTGGCGGGCGAGCAGGGCGAGCACCTCGTCGTACAGGCTCGGCTCCTGGAGCGCCTTCTCCAGCTCCGCGTGGACGCGCGGCGCGCCCCGGTGCGGCACCAGCATCGACGCGGACTTGTCGCCGAGCAGGAACTCCATGCGGCGGTACATCGCGGACTGGAATCCGGACCCCTCGCCGAGCGCACCACGGTAGGAGTTGAACTGGGCGGGGGTGAGCTGCGCCAGCGGGCGCCAGGAGGCGTTCAGCGCCTCCAGCTCGCGCAGGCTGCGCTTGAGCGCGGCCACCGCGGTGGGGATGTCGTCGCGGCGCAGGGCGTGCGACGCGGTCTCCCACTCGTGCACGATGACCGTGAACCACAGCTCCATGACCTGGGTGGTGACCAGGAAGACCATCTCTCCGGGGTCGTCGGAGCGCAGGTGCTGGAGGTGCGTGAGGACGTCCGCCTGGACGTAGTCCTCGTACGGGGTGGTCCCTGCGAAGTCGAGGTTCGGGGTGTCCACGTCTTGGGACATCGCGATCTCCTTGATACGTACTCCGGGTAGCGGTCCGCCCCTGCCGTTACCGACACGGGGGCCCCGGTCCCCACCGGCATCCTCCGCAACATCCCACAAAACGGCAAGACCTGCCTGGTCACAGCGGCGTCCAGGCAGGTCACGCGCGTGCGGGGGCTAGCCCAGGGTGTCCGCCGCCGTCTGCGAGGAGTCCCGCAGGAAGCCGGCGCAGCGCTCGTACTCCTCCTGCTCGCCGATCGACTGCGCGGCGCGCGCGAGGCCGTGCAGGGCCCGCAGGAAGCCGCGGTTCGGCTCGTGCTCCCACGGCACCGGGCCGTGGCCCTTCCAGCCGCTGCGGCGCAGCGAGTCCAGGCCGCGGTGGTAGCCGGTGCGGGCGTACGCGTACGACTCGACGACGCTGCCCCGCTCGAACGCCTCGTCGGCGAGCTGCGCCCAGGCGAGGGAGGAGGTGGGGTACTTCGCCGCGACGTCCGCGGGCGCCGCCCCGTTCGCGAGCAGCTCGCGCGGCTCCGGGTCGTCGGGCAGGTGGGTCGGGGGCGGTCCCCCGAGCAGATCCTTGTGAATGGCCATGGGTTCCAGTCTGCTCCATACACGGACGGGCCCGGCACCCAGGGAAGGGTGCCGGGCCCGTACGGAGCGGAGCCGATGCGGCTACTTCAGCTTCGTGCCCGTGGAGCGCAGGTTCGCGCACGCCTCGGTGACGCGCTTGGCCATGCCCGCCTCGGCAGCCTTGCCCCAGGTGCGGGGGTCGTACGTCTTCTTCGAGCCGACCTCGCCGTCGACCTTCAGGACGCCGTCGTAGTTCTTGAACATGTGGTCCACGACGGGACGCGTGAAGGCGTACTGCGTGTCCGTGTCGAGGTTCATCTTCACGACGCCGTTCTCCAGGGCGGTCGCGATCTCCTCGGCGGTGGAGCCGGAGCCGCCGTGGAAGACGAAGTCGAACGGCTGCGCACCGGCCGGCTTGCCGTGCTTGGCGGCGACGCCCTCCTGGAGGTCCTTGAGGAGCTCCGGGCGCAGGACGACGTTGCCCGGCTTGTAGACGCCGTGGACGTTGCCGAAGGACGCGGCGAGCAGGTAGCGGCCCTTCTCGCCGAGGCCGAGGGCCT
This sequence comes from Streptomyces sp. NPDC051214, assembly GCF_040682375.1. Lineage (NCBI taxonomy): Bacteria > Bacillati > Actinomycetota > Actinomycetes > Kitasatosporales > Streptomycetaceae > Streptomyces > Streptomyces sp. NPDC051214. Next base: position 7,193 of record NZ_JBFBAT010000028.1, on the reverse strand, counting down.
CCGCCGTACGCAGCGCGTCGTCGACCGTCGTGTACAGCTCGTCGTTGATCTCGTGCGTGACGCCGTCCTCCTCGCCACCGGTCGGGGTGATCTCCACCTCGAGGATGATCTTCGCGGCGGCGGCCTTCGCGAGCAGCTCCTGGCCGATGGCCAGGTTGTCGGCGAGGGTCTCGGCGGAGCCGTCCCACATGTGCGACTGGAAGAGCGGGTTACGGCCGGCCTTGACGCGCTCCGCGGAGATGTCGAGCAGCGGGCGGACGTAGGTGTCCAGCTTGTCCTTGGGGCAGTGGTCGGTGTGCAGCGCGACGGTGATGTCGTACTTCGCGGCGACGATGTGCGCGAACTCGGCGAGGGCCACGGCGCCCGTCACCATGTCCTTGTTGTGCTGGCCGCCCAGGAACTCCGCACCACCGGTGGAGATCTGGATGATGCCGTCGCTCTCGGCCTCCGCGAAACCACGCAGTGCGGCGTGCAGCGTCTGCGAGGAGGTCACGTTGATGGCCGGGTAGGCGAACTTGCCTGCCTTCGCCCGGTCCAGCATCTCGGCGTAGACCTCGGGGGTTGCGATGGGCATGTGTCCGCTCCTTGTGATGTGCGGGTGTGTGCTTGGCCCTGACCTAGGGGGCGACGTCATCGTCGCCCCCATCTTTCCAGATCCGCCGGTCGGCTCAGGCCGAACGTGGGTCCTCAGTCACTGAGGCCGAGATCGTCCTTGGAGTACGCGAAGAGGTACGGCACCCCGGCGCCGTCGGTGATCTTCTCGCCGGCGCCGGTGGCGCGGTCCACGATGGTCGCGACGCCCACGACCTCGGCACCCGCCTCGCGCACGGCCTCGACGGCGGTGAGCGGGGAGCCGCCGGTGGTGGAGGTGTCCTCGACGACGAGCACGCGGCGGCCCTTGATGTCGGGCCCTTCCACCCTCCTCTGCATGCCGTGCGCCTTGGCGGCCTTGCGCACGACGAAGGCGTCGAGGCGCTTGCCGCGTGCCGCGGAGGCGTGCAGCATCGCGCCCGCGACGGGGTCGGCGCCCATGGTGAGGCCGCCCACGGCGTCGAAGTCCAGGTCGGCGGTGAGGTCGAGAAGCACCTGGCCGACCAGGGGCGCGGCCTCGCCGTCGAGGGTGATGCGGCGCAGGTCGATGTAGTAGTCGGCCTCGAGACCCGAGGAGAGGGTCACCTTGCCGTGCACCACGGCCTTGTCCTTGATCTGCTGCAGCAGCGCGCCACGTACGTCGTCAGTCATGCCTGTCAGCTTAAAGCCGCGTCCAGGTCCAGGTCGTCGACGCCTCGAGGGGCTCGATGGGGGTGACGAGGCGGGGCTGGGTGTTGAGCCCGTTGGGCGGGCCGGTCTGCGGCTCGACGCACACGGCGGCTTCCTGCTCGTCGTAGACGACGACCCACTGCTCGCGGCTCTGCACCTTGAGCTCGATCTGCTCGGGCCAGGTGAGGGTGACGTCGACGCCGTCGGGCATCCCGAAGCAGTCGTCCCAGGGGCCGGAGGTGGGGGCGACGCGGTGGCCGGTGGGGAGGTGGTCGTCACCGCGCTCCTCCTGCCAGGAGGGGGCGAAGTCGATCTGCACGTCCTCGCCCTCTCCCCCGAGGCTGCGGTTGAACCACGGATGCCAGCCCACCTGCGCGGGGAAGGAGTCGCCGTACGTCTCGATGCCGAGGGTGAGGGTGAGGGAGTCCTCGGTGAGGGCGACGATCTGCGTGACGCGGCCTTCGTAGGGCCAGGGGTCGGTCAGGTCGTACGTGAACACGGCCTCGCTCTTGCCCGTGCGGGCCGTGCGCCATGCGGCGTCCCGCGCGAAACCGTGGATGGCGTGGGGCGGGGAGTTGAGGGGCATCTGGTGGGTCGTGCCGCCGTTGCGGAATTTCCCCTCGCGGATGCGGCCGGCCCAGGGGGCCATGGGGAAGCACCCGTAGCGCGCCCCTTGCCTCAGCAGTTCCCTGCCGTCGAGCTTGAGGCTCCCCACTCGGCAGCCGTTGCCCGGCTGCACGATAACTTCCGCGTCACCCGCGGCCAGTGTCACGTCTCGTTCGCTACTCACGGGATCGACCCTACGGCCAGAGATCTCTCCCCGACCCCGCTCCTCAATCGCCGGAGGGGCTGAATCTTTCAGCCCCTCCGGCGATTGAGGAGGGCCCTCGCGCCGAGCGAGTTTTTGGGAAGGGGCGGGGTTGGGGATAAAGAATCAGCGCCTACGCCGAAGCACTCGCCCCGCGACAATCGCCGAGGCCAGCACCACCGCGGCGGCAGGCGCGGCCCAGCGCAACGTGGCGCTGGACGACAGCGACTCGGCCGCCGGAGCGGGGGCGTACCGCCCCCGGGGCGGCGCGTGGTCGACCTCCTCCGCACTGCGCCCGATCATCGTCCGCCGCGCATGCGCCGCCTCCGCGGGCGGCACCAGAATCTCCTCGACGTCGTCCTCGTCCTCCGCGTCGAACGACGACGGCGGCACATCCGTCTCGAAGACGGAGGCCACCTCGACGGGCTCGGGTTCAGGCGCCGCGGGCTCCGGCTCGGCCGCCCGCCCGAGCCCTTCCGCGAACCTCTCCAGGAGCCTTCGTACGGCCCCCTCCACAGCCTGGGGAGAAGCCTCCGTGACGCGCCCCTCCCCCGCGCCCGTCCCGGCGAAGACCAGCCGGGTCCCGGCGTCGCCCTCCTCGGCCGATTCGAGCCGCACCGTCAGCGAGAGCTTCACCGTGCCGCCGCCCCGCACCTCCACGCCCTCGCCCTCGATCGCGAAGGAACCGTCGCCGCGCGGAGCGACCCGCGCCGCACCCCGGTACGTGATCGCGTGCCCGCCGACCCGCACCTTGAGCCGGCCGGAGAGCGGCGACGCGGACTCCTCGGCGTCGCGCTGCAGTCCGGGCACCGCCCCGGCGACCTGCTCGGGGTCGTTCAGTACCTGCTGAAGACGGTCGGCGGTAACCGGAACGAACACCTCATGCTCCATGGCAGTCGAGCCTACCCACGTGGCCGAGAACATGTACGTCAGTTCGTCAGTTCGCGTACCGCGGGTGCACCAATGTGGAGGGGGTCAACCCCCGCATCCGCGTCCGTTCGGCGGACTCCACGCTCACCCGCAGCAGCGCCGCCGTCCCGGGCGGCGCGAGGACCGGGCGGGACCGGGCCGCGAGGACGAAGCCCCAGTCGCGGGGCGCGGACGCGCCGGCCGGTTCCCGTTCGGGGCCTGCCGCGAACCCGGAGATCCTGCCGTCCACGCGATACGGCGCGGTGCGCAGACCCGCCGCCCGCAGCGTGGCCTCCACCGTCCAGAAGACGTGGGGCCGGTCGGCCATCGGCCCCGCGTGCACGGCGAGCCGCCCGCCGTCGGCCAGGGCCCGCCACGCCAGGCCGTAGAACTCCTGGGAGTAGAACTTGGCGCTCGCGGTGATGCCGGGGTCGGGCAGATCGGAGATCACCACGTCGTACGTACGAGGGGGTGAGCGCAGCCAGCGGAAGGCGTCGGCGTACACCACCCGCACCCGGCGGTCGCGGTAGACGTGTTCGTTCAGCTCGGCCAGCGCCGGGTCGCGGCGCGCCAGCCGCACGACCCCCGGATCGAGTTCGACGACGTCCACCCGCCGCACCCCGGGATGGCGCAGCACCTCGCGCGCCGCGAGGCCGTCGCCGCCGCCGAGGACCAGCACGCGCGCGTGGCGTCCGGTCATCGCGGGGCCGACGAGCGCCCGGTGGTAGCGGTGCTCGTCCCGGCCGCTGACCCGCAGGCGCCCGTCGAGGTAAAGGTCTAAAGAATCGTGCCTGCCGCCGGTCAGGACGACTTCCTGGACGTCGGTCTGCACCGCGACCCGGACGTCCTTGCCGTAGACCGCCCGGCGGGCCGCCGCCTCGAAGTCGCCGGCGAGGACGGCGGCGGAGGCGAGCACGCCGAGGACGGTGACGTTCGCGGCGAGGAGGACCCAGCGGCCGCGCAAGCTCAGGTCGCGCCGGAACAGGCCGAACACGAGCGCGGTCCCCGCGATCACGTTGACCGCGCCGGTGATCAGCGCGCCGGTCAGCTGGCCGAGCAGGGGGAGCATGAGGAAGGGGAAGGCGAGTCCGCCCACCAGCGCGCCCACGTAGTCCGCGGCGAAGAGGTCGGACACGGCGCCGCTGGGGTCCTGCCGCCTGATCCGCTGCATGAGCACCATGAGCAGCGGCACTTCGGCGCCGATGAGCAGACCGATGGCGAGCGAGAACGCGACGAGCAGATAGCGCGAGCCGCCCGCCCAGACCTCGCCCTGATCGCCGGTCCAGGCGAACGCCGCGTACAACGCCATCGCGCTCAGTCCGCCGACCAGCGCGAGCGCCGCCTCGACCAGGCCGAACCCGGCGGCGGCCCGGCACCGCAGACGCTTGGCGAGCAGCGAGCCGATGCCCATGGCGAAGACCATCACCGAGAGGACCACCGACGCCTGGGTGACCGAGTCACCGATCAAGTACGAGGCGAGGGCGACGAGTTCGAGTTCGTACACCAGACCGCAGGCCGCGCAGACGAAGACGCCCAGCAGAACGAAGAACCGTCCCGTCCTGGGCGTCACCGGTAAATCCGTTGACGGCTCGATCATCTTGGGAACGCTACGTCACCGGACTCGTACACCTGGTCACCCACAAGGGTGCATCTCGGCGTCAGAGGTGTATATGGGGCGCGACCGTCAGAGCACGGCCGGCATGCGCACACCCACGCGGGTGCGGGTCGCCACGAGTTGCCCGTCCTGCGGGTAGGCGTGCCAGGTGCGCCATTGCACCGCGCCTTCGTGCCGCTGCGCCAGCATGGCCGTGAACGCGTGCGGACTGCCGGGGAAGACCCCAGCGAGGCCGTGCGGATGCTCGGCCACCAGAGCGAGTAACTCCTGTGCGCGGCCCGCGAACTGGCCGCGCGAGAGGGTCTCGACGCGCGCCGCGAATTCGTACTCCCACGCGCCGAGGCGCTTGGAGACACCGAGCGGAAGCGGCGTACTGCTGCCGGGGATGCAGGCGACGGTCTCGGAGCAGGTGCCCTCTTCCTCTTCGAGGAGCACCTGGTGCGAGGCCCCGAGGAGCCTCAGCTCCATTCTCGCGTCGGCAAGCTCCAGTTCGAGTGTGGCCAGTGCGGGCAGCGGCTCGCGCCCAAGGGTCCAGGCGAGGTCCGCGGCGCACGTGTCGGTATAGACAGTCTTCAGGGTCGTGAGCATGGGTCGGCTCCGCTAACACGCAATGGAGGGGGTGCCGGCGCACCCGGTCGGAGAACGGGTGGTCGGTATGCCGGCTCGTGCCCACGAGAACGTTCCTGGTGTCCAAGTCGTCCGTTCGAGGGCGGTGCTGACGGTTAAGAGGGAATCATGGACTGCTGCCCTGCCACAGCGCTTTTACCCAACTTCGGAGGGTTTCCACCCCCGCGGGGGCTGCACAGTTCAACTGTTCAATGGGTCAACGACGAAGTGCCCGGCAGGAGTTGTCTCCCACCGGGCACTTCAACAGATGGACGGACCAGCTGCCCCGTGTCAGCTGCCTCCGCCACCGCCGCAACCGCCGCCACCGCCGCCGCACGAAGAGCTGCTGCCGCAGGACGAACCGCCGCCACAGGAACTACCGCCGCCACTGTCACCGCCCCCGGCCCACCAGCCACCACCGGCACCGCCGGCACCGGCCGCCCCGGAGTGCGAACCGCTTGCGCTCCCCCGGCTCGCGTACACCGCGAGTGCGATGACCAGGACCACCGCGACCACCACGAAGACCAAGACCATGACCTTCACGCCCCTTTCGTTCCCCCGTAGCAGGCCCCCCGTGGGTCCGCCTTTTCTGTCTTTTCTGTACTGCTCCTGCATGTTGTTCTTGCGTGAAAGGGGAATGCCCTCGCGTAACCCGGCCCAAAGCAGAGTTGAGGAACTCCAGAGGTTCGGCGCAGGATGGCGGCCATGACCTCCACATCCGGAAGCGGGCGCCCGCTGCTCAGCCGCCGCCTCGCCGAGTTCGGCACGACGATCTTCGCCGAGATGTCCGCGCTGGCGGTGAAAACGGGGGCCATCAACCTCGGCCAGGGTTTCCCCGACACGGACGGCCCCGAGGAGATCCGCGAGGCCGCCGTCCGCGCCCTGCGCGACGGCCGCGGCAACCAGTACCCGCCGGGCCCCGGCGTCCCCGAGCTCCGCGCGGCGATCGTCGCGCACCAGCAGCGCAGGTATGGCCTCGCGTACGACCCCGACCGCGAGGTCCTGGTCACGGCGGGCGCCACCGAGGCGATCGCCGCGTCCCTGCTCGCCCTGGTCGAGCCCGGCGACGAGGTCATCGCCCTGGAGCCGTACTACGACTCGTACGCGGCGTCGATCGCCCTGGCCGGCGGCAAGCGGGTCCCCGTGACGCTGCGCCCGGACGCCGCCGAGGGACGCTTCCGCCTCGACCTGGACGAGCTGCGGGATGCGATCACGCCCCACACGCGGCTGCTGCTCCTGAACACCCCGCACAACCCGACCGGCACGGTCCTGACCCGCTCGGAGCTCGCCGAGATCGCACGGCTCGCGGTCGAGCGCGATCTGCTCGTGGTCACCGACGAGGTGTACGAACACCTGGTCTTCGACGACGGCGAGGGCACGGAGCACATCCCCCTCGCCTCCTTCCCCGGCATGCGCGAGCGGACGGTCAGCATCGGCTCGGCCGGCAAGACGTTCTCGTACACCGGCTGGAAGGTCGGCTGGATCACTTCATCGCCGGAGCTCGTGACGGCGGTCCGCTCGGCGAAGCAGTTCCTCACCTATGTGTCGGCGGGCCCCTTCCAGTACGCGATCGCGGAGGCCCTCGCCCTGCCCGACGCGTACTTCACGTCCTTCGCCGAAGGCATGCGCGCCAAACGGGACCTGCTGAGCGAGGGCCTGACGGCCGCGGGCTTCGACGTCTACCGCCCGGCGGGCACGTACTTCGTCACGACCGACATCCGCCGCCTGGGCGAGTCCGACGGCTTCGCCTTCTGCCGGGCCCTGCCCGAGCGCGTCGGCGTGGTCGCCATCCCGAACGCGGTCTTCTACGACCACCGCGAGGCGGGCGCTCCGTTCGTGCGCTTCGCGTTCTGCAAGAAGGACGACGTCCTCGCCGAGGCGGTCTCCCGGCTCAAGACGCTGTAGTCAAAATAATTCCAGTAGCCTCGCGACGGGTCACGTCACGACGAGAGCCCGGCCGGGGTGACCCGGCCGGGCTCTCGTCGTGACGTGACC
>NZ_JBFBAT010000027.1:0-82487 GCF_040682375.1 Streptomyces sp. NPDC051214 | reverse complement strand
AACGCCGCCCGCATACGCTCCACTTCATGTACGTCCACGCTCCTCAACATGCTCTTGATCAGCGCAAACGGGAAGACCTAACGGAGTCCTACTAGGGGTGGGTTCTTGACTGCTGCGCCGTCGTGGCTGGTCGCGCAGTTCCCCGCGCCCCTTTGGGGCGCCCTGGGACCGGCTCTTTGACTGCTGCGCCGTCGGGGCTGAGCGCGCCGTTCCCCGCGCCCCTTCAGGGCACGGGCCTACGTGTGTTGCATGATCAGGACGAATGTCGTGCCTGGCTCCAAGGCCTCGTAGGCGTGGGGGACGTCTCCTCGGTAGGACATGTAGTCACCTGCCGACAGCTCCACCTGTTCGTCGCGGGGGCCCGCCAGGAGGCGGCCCGTGCTGACCACCAGGTGTTCCACCGAGCCGGGGATGTGCGGGTCGGACTCCCGGGCGGAGCCCGGTTCCATCGCCCCGTGGTAGATGTCGCGCCGTACCCCCGCCGGCCCCGCCGACAGCAGCGTCCCCGCGTACGAGGCGCGCTCGGCGTGCATCGTCGGGCCCTGCCCCGCCCTGATCACCGTCACCTCCGGTGCGGGTGACTCCACCAGCACGCTGAACGGCACCCCGAGCGCCACCGCCAGGGCCCACAGCGTCTCGATGCCGGGGTTGCCCGTGGCCGCCTCCAGCTGGGACAGCGTCGACTTCGCGACCCCCGCGCGTTTCGCCAGCTCCGAGAGGGAGAGCCCCGCCTTGGCCCGCTCCCGGCGCAACGCGGCCGCCACCCACTCGCGGGGCAGCCGGGACCGGGCCGTTCCGCCGCCCTTGCCGTCAGTCATTCCGTGCCGCTCCCTCGCCAGTTCGTTCGCCCTAGCGGACGTTTCGTTCGCCTTGACGAACGACTCCCACTGCGCCCATCCTACGACGTATGCGTTCGCCACACCGAACAGACGACCCACCCAACCGAACGAACGACGGATTCGTACGCTTCTCCCACCTCCCCCGCGGTGTTCTGCGCGACATCGCCCTCGTCTGGCTGGCCGACGCCGTCGTCGGGGTCTCCTTCGGCGCGATCGCCGTCGCGGGCGGCCTGCCGGTCTGGGTGCCGGTCCTGATGTCGCTGCTCGTGTACGCGGGCTCCGCCCAGTTCAGCGCGGTCGGGATTCTCGCGGCGGGCGGCGGCCCGGTGGCCGCCGCCGCGACCGGCCTGCTGCTCAACTCCCGCACGGCGGCGTTCAGCCTGGCCGTCGCCGACAGCCTGGGCCGGTCCTGGGCGGCGCGGTTCCTCGGCGCGCACCTGATCACCGACGAGACGGCGGCCTTCGTCCTGGCGCAGCCGGACCAGAAGCGCCGCAAGGCGGCGTTCTGGATATCCGGGCTGGGCCTGTTCGCCGTCTGGAACGTCAGCGTGCTCGGAGGCGCGCTCGCCGGTTCCGTGATCGGCGACACCGCCCGCTTCGGTCTGGACGCCGCGTTCCCCGCGGTGCTGCTCGCCCTGGTGCTGCCCGCCCTGCGCGGCGACAGCATGACGCGGCGGGCCGCGGCTGCCGGTGCGGTGATCGCGGTGGCCGCCGCGCCATGGCTGCCTGCCGGGGTGCCGGTACTCCTCGCCCTCCTCGGCCTCCTCGCGGCGCGGCGCGGACCGGGCCGTCCCACACGCCCTCCCCGCCCCTCCGAGAGGAGCGCCTCATGAACGCCTACCTCGCCTGCGTCCTGGCCCTAGCCGCCGGAACCTACGCCTTCCGCCTCGCGGGCCCTTTGCTGCACGGGCGGGTCGAACTGCCCGCCCGCGTCCAGGAGTTGCTGGCGGTAGGCGCGGTAGTCCTCCTAGTGGCCCTGCTCGCCACCGGAGCCCTCACCGAGGGCCACGACTTCGCCGGCTGGGCACGGCCCATCGGCGTACTGGCGGCCGGCGCCCTGGCCTGGCGGAAGGCCCCCTTCGCCGTGATCGTGATCGGCGCGGCAGCCACTACGGCGCTGCTGCGGCTGGCGGGGGTTTCGTAGCCGCGGGCTCCGGCCGGCTGCTTCTGCTCGCCACATCACCCAGGGCCACGGCTTCGCCGGGTGGGCGCGGCCCGGCGGCGCACGGGCGGGCGGCGCCCTCGCCTTGCGGAAGGCTCCCTTCGCCGGCGCTGCTGCGGCTGGAGGGGGTCGTAGCCGCAGGCTCCGGCCGAGCCCGGCTGGCTGCTCCTGCTCGTCGCGCTGCTCGCCGCCGGAGCACTCACCACGGTGTCCTGGCCTGGCGGACCCCTTCGCCGTGGTCGTGATCGGCGCGGCAGCGACTACAGCGCTGCTACGACTAGCGGGCGTTGGCGGCGTCCTCGCCCGGCGGACGGCTACCTTCGCCGTCGGCGTGTTCGGTGCGGCGGCGGCTACGGCGGGGGTGTTGTAGCCGTGGGCTCCGGATGGGTGCCCGTCGGCTGCCTCGTCCCGCTCCTCCCGTACAGCTCCTCCACCAGCTCCGCGTACCGCTCCGTCACCGCGTGCCTTCGTACCTTCAGGCTTGGTGTGAGCAAGCCCGTTTCCACCGTGAAGTCCTCGTTTAGCAACGCGAAGTCGCGGATGCGGGCCGGGCGGGAGGACGTCGCGTTTGCCGCGTCCACCGCCTCTTGGATCAGGGCGCGGACGTGCGGGTCCTGGGAGGGGCGCTCGGTCAGCTCCACACCTTTCCGGGTCGCCCAGCCGCCGATCTCCTCCGCGTCCAGCGTGATCAGGGCCACCGGGTAGGGGCGCTTGTCGCCCACCATCACCGCGCGCGACACGAAACGCGACTGCTGAAGGGCCAGTTCGCTGAGGGACGGGGTGAGGTTCTTGCCGCCCGAGGTGATGATCAAGTCCTTCTTGCGGCCGGTGATGCTGAGATAGCCGTCGGCGTCCAGGGCACCCAGGTCGCCGGTGTGCAGCCAGCCCTCGGCGTCCACCGCGTCACGCGTGGCCGCCGGGTTCCCGTGGTAGCCCGGGAAGACCATCTCGCCCCGGGCAAGGACCTCCCCGTCGTCGGCGATACGGACCTCGCAGCCCTCGACAGGGCGGCCCACCGTCCCGTACCGGACCGCCCCGGGATGGTTCAGGGTGATGACGCCGGCCGACTCCGTCATCCCGTACCCCTCGTAGACCCCGATCCCGCAGGCCCGCAGGAAGTCGATGACGTGCGGCGCGATGGGCGCGCCACCCGTCAGGGCCCACCTCACACGGCCCCCGAGCGCCTGCCTGACCAGTCCGTACAGGGCCTTGTCCGCCTCCTCGTACGCGTCCCGGAGTTCGGGCGGCAGGGCGCCGTCCGCCGCGAGGACCCCGATACGCACCGCCTCCTCGAACCGCTCGCGGCCCCCCTCCTGGGACTCCGCGAGGGACAGCACCACCGAGTACACCTTCTCGAACAGGCGCGGCACGGACGGCAGATGCGTCGGCTTCGCCTCCGCCAGCTCGGCCACGACGTTCTCGATCTTCCCGCCGAAGAAGCACAGCTCACCGCCCTCGATGAGGGTCGTGAACTCGATGAGCTGGGCCAGGAGATGGGCGAGGGGGAGATAGAGATACGTCGAGTCGCCGGGGCCCGCCTCGATCAGGGGGAGGGTGGCGGACTGTACGGCGCCGAGGTTGCCGTGGGTGAGGAGACAGCCCTTGGGCAGGCCGGTGGTGCCGGAGGTGTAGATGATCGTGGCGAGGTCGGCAGAAGCCCGGCCCCTGGAGCGTTCCAGCAGGGCGTCGGCCGCCGCTTGCGGGGTCGTGTCCGGGGTTGCCTCCGGTGCGCGGCCTCCCTCCGTTCCCTCGCTCCCCTCCTCCCCCTCCGTCATCAGCAGCACGTGCCGTACGCCCGGCAGCCCCGGCCGCAGGCGTTCGATCTTCTTGGCCTGCGCGGCGCTCTCGCAGAGCACCACCGAGGCGTCGGAGTCCTTGACGACCCACTCCACCTCCTCGTCCCCCGCCGTCGGGTAGACGGGGACGACCACCGCGCCCGCCGCGAACACGGCGAAGTGGGCGTACGTCCACTCGGGGCGGGTCTCGGCGAGGATCGCCACGCGGTCGTCCGGGCGCACTCCGACGGATAGGAGCCGCACCCCGAACTCACGCACGCGCGTGCGCAGTTGCTCGTACGAGACCTCCTCCCACGCCCCGCCCCCGGACTTGAAGCGCAGGGCCGGCAGCTTGCCGTGGCGGTCGGCCGCCCACTCGGTGAGCACGGCCAGGGTCTCGGGACGCTCCGTGGGCTGCATGCGTACGACGCTAGGGACAGTGCGGGCCCGCGGGGGATGGCGGGAAGCGTCAGCGGAGTTGGCCGCGGAGCTCAGCCCACCCCCCAGCCCGCGGACGCACCACAGACGCATCACAGACACACCGCAGACCCTCTGAAGATCCTCAAAACCCTTGTTGACCCCGGGGCCCCGGCACCAGTATCCCTAGCAAGACTGCCGCCAGACCGCCCCTGACCAGGGCGGAGTCGCCCGGCGTCAGCCATCGCTCCGCGATGGACAAGAAGGGGGAACATGACCCATGGAGACCACTTTCAAGGCCTCGTTCATGGTGGCCGTCGCCGTGCAGATCGTCCTGATCGCCGTCCTGATCTTCCAGGTCTGGCGCAAGGAGCGGCACGGCAGCACGGCACCGCTGGTGCTCTCCGGCGATGACGCGCTGGCCGGTGCCGCACTGTTCGGAGGCGCGATGACCCTCACCGCGCTGCTCTCCGACGGCTGGAGCGGGATGTCGACCACCGACACCCTGCTGTACGCGGTGACGTTCGGCATCGTCACCGCGGGATTCGCGACCTACCTGCGCCGAGCGGACAAGAGGCGGCCCGAGTACGGACGCATCGCCTTCCTGCTGCCCGTCGGCTTCGGCGTGCTCGCGGGCCTGGCCGGCGTCTGACCGCAGCACGCGGGCCTGGCCGGCGTCTGACGGCAGGACGCGGGGCTGGCCGGCGTCCGACCGTCCCACGCGGGTCAGCCCGGCATCCGATCGTCGGAGTTCGAGAGGGCCCGGTACGGGGAAGGAACCCCCATGCCCAGCCGGACCATCACCGTCCACCACGTCCGCGCCATGCTGCACGGCGCCGAGCGCCACGGAATCGACACCGTCCCGCTGCTCCGCACCGCCCAGATCCCCCCGCTGCTCCTCGGCGACGACCGGGCCCGCATCACCGAGGTGCAGTTCGCCCGCCTCTTCCGGGAGCTGTACCGCGCCACCGGCGACGAGTTCCTCGGTCTCGGCTCGGCGGTCAGCAGGCCCGGCACCTTCGCGATGATGTGCCACGCCTCCCTCGGCTGCCGTGACCTGGGCGCCGCTATGGAGCGGGGCGTCACCTTCTACGGGCTGTTCTCCGACGGCCCCGACCTCACGCTGGAGCACCGCGGAACGGGCAGCGCCGTCTTCGCCGTGCGCAACGACCTCGAACGGGACTACTTCCTCGCCGAGTGCCTCGTGATCATCTGGCACCGCCTGTGCAGCTGGCTGATCGGCCGCCGCATCCCGCTCCACTGGGCCGAGTTCGGGCACCCCCCGCCCCCGCACAAGGACGAGTACGGGCTCCTCTTCGGCTGCCCGGTCCGCTTCGGAGCGCCGCGCACAGGGGCCGGGTTCGACGAGCGCTGGCTGGACGCGCCGCTGATCCGGGACGAGGCGGCGCTGGAGGCGATGCTGGGCCGCGCGCCGTTCGACCTCCTCTCGCGGCGCGAGTACGGGACGACGGTCGCCGAACAGGTGCGGCGCGCCCTGGCCCGAGCGCTGCGCACCTCGCCCCGCCTGCCCTCCCTGGGCGAGATCGCCGCCCGCCTCGCGGTGAGCCCCGCGACGCTGCGCCGCCGCCTGGCCCAGGAGTCCACCTCGTACCAGCAGTTGAAGGACGCCGTCCGGCGAGACGCGGCGATCGCCGGGCTCGCCGAGGGGACGGAACCCATCGCCGAGCTGGCCGCGCGGCTCGGCTTCTCCGAGGACACGGCCTTCCACCGCGCATTCCGCCGGTGGACGGGGACGACGCCGGGGGCCTACCGCTATGAGAACCGGGGTCAACAAAGCTGAGCGCTCCCGCCAGCGCCGGACTTACCCACCAGTCACTACGGTCGTCGCCTGCACACCCCAGCCATTGAGGACCGTACTGAGGACTGTTGGGAGAGCCGCATGCACGTTCGTTCCAGAGCACGAACCGGAGCACGAACCAGCGCACGAACCAGCGCAAGGGCCCTGGCCGTGGTGGCCGCGCTCGGCCTCTCGGTCATCACCCCGGTGACGGCCCAGGCCGCACCCACGGACACCACCGCCCCCGGAGACATCGTCAGCTCCGCGCCGAGCAGCTTCCACCCGCTGCCGGGCCAGCCGACCCACACCAAGGCGTGGAAGATCAACTACCGCTCGACGACGGCGAAGGGCGAGCCGAACACCGTCTCCGGCACCGTCATCGTGCCGCAGGACGGCAGGAAGGGCCCCCGCCCCCTCATCACGTACGCCGTCGGGACGATCGGCATGGGCGACCACTGCGCCCCGAGCGCGGGCTTCCCCCGCGGGACCACCCTGGAGGCCAACCTCATCCAGCAACTCACCCTGCGCGGCTGGGCGGTCGCCGTCACGGACTACGAGGGCCTCGGCACCCCCGGCGACCACACCTACACGGTCGGCAGGGCCGAGGGGCACGCCATGCTCGACGCCGCCCGCGCCGCGATCCGCCTCCCGGAGGCGGGGCTCGGCGCGGACACCCCGGTCGGCGTCATGGGCTACTCGCAGGGCGGGCAGGCGGCGAGCTGGGCGGCCGAGCTGCACGGGTCGTACGCCCCCGACCTGAAGGTCAAGGGCACGGCGGCCGGTGGCATCCCGGGCGATCTGACGCGGGTGGCGGACTTCAACGACGGTTCGTACGGCTCGGGCCTGATCTTCATGGCCGCCATCGGCCAGAACGCGGCCTTCCCCGAGCTGAACCTGGAGTCGTATCTGAACCCCGCGGGCAAGAAGCTGATCGGCACGCTGCGGAACAGCTGCGTGGCGGACGGCGCCGTGCTCGGCTCCTTCAAGAAGATCGACGACATGACCGTGAAGAACCCCCTCGACCAGCCCGACTGGCAGCAGCGCCTGCGCGAGTCGCAGGTCGGCACGCGGGCTCCGGACGCGCCGGTGTACCAGTACCACGTGATCACCGACGAGCTGATCCCGTACGGCGTCGGCAAGCAGGTCCGCGAGGACTGGTGCGCCAAGGGCGCGAACGTGGAGTGGCACACCATCCTGCTGGGTGAGCACGTCTCCGGGGTGATCACGCAGTCGCCGCTGGCGGCCAACTGGCTGGCGGACCGGTTCGCGGGAAAGCCGGCGCGCGGGAACTGCTGACCGGCCCCCCAAGGGCTGACGGCGCGCGGTGGCTTCGGGAAGCCACCGCGCGCCGCTGAGCTCACCCGGCCGCCGTCCGCTCCACCGGAATCCACAGCTCCGCGTCCGCGTGCGTACCGTCGTCCGAGAGGCGGGTCCGCAGGATCTCCGGACCCGGCCTGCTCTGGTACGGGTTGGACGGGAACCACTGGGTGAACACGTCCCGCCACATGTTCTGGAGCGTCTGCGGGAACGCCCCCGCGCTCTCGAAGACCGCCCAGCTCCCGGCGGGGACGGCGAGGGCGTCCATGTCGTCGGGCACCTCGCTGTCCGCGCCGCTCACCACGCCGTGCCAGTAGTCGAGTTCGGTCCCCTCGGCGCGGCTCGCGTCCAGCTTGTCGCTCACCGAGACGACGCCCTCCGGCTCCTGACCCGACCCGTCCGACAGGCTCTCGATGCGTTGCAGCGTCTCCCGTCCGAGCCCCCGGATGAACGTGGCGATGTCCGGGTTCACGCCCTCGTGCACGAGCGGGACGCGCGCCTTCCTGCCGACGACACGGAACGCGTCCTTCTCGATGACCTTGTACCGCATGCTGCTGTTCCCTTCGACGATGAGGCGGAAGGACATCCGTGGCTGGGACCGCAGCGTCGCGCCGCCCCGCCTGGCCTCACCGGGGCCGACCCCGTGCATCCCGCGGAACGCCCGCGCGAACGCCTCGCCCGACGAGTAGCCGTAACGCACGGCAACCTCCAGGAGCGTCCGCTCCCCGTCGAGCACCTCGGCCCCCGCGACGGTCAGCCGCCTGCGCCGGATGTACTCCGACAGCGGCATCCCCGCCAGCGCGGAGAACAGCCGCCGGAAGTGGTACTCCGACGTCACCGCCGTCCGCGCCAGGTCGGCCACGTCGATCCGCTCGTCGAGATGGGCCTCGATCTGCTCCATGGCCTGGTTCAACCGCTCCAGCACCCCGGACTCCTTCCCTTGCACACCTCACGCTAGGAAGAGTCCACCCTGCCGGACCCGACATCCTGTGCCCGCTCCGGTCGGCTCCCCGCCCGGGGCCTCACGTACGAAGCTCGGCCCACACCGTCTTGCCGATCCGGCGCTCCGCGACGCCCCACGTCGCGGCGATCGCTTCGACGAGACGCAGCCCTCGGCCGGTCTCCGCCTCGGGGTCATCCAGGCGCCGCAGCTCCGGGACGCGGTCGCCCCGCGCGTCCACCACTTCGATACGCAGCGTGCGCGTCGACTCCGCGTAGAAGAGCCGGAGCTCGAAGTCCCTTCCGGGTACGTGGCCGTGCGTGACCGCGTTCGCCGCCAACTCGGCGGTGATGTGCGCTGCCGCGTCGGACAGGTCGCTGCCGTGCGGAATGCCCCAGGCTTCCAGCTGGTGGGCGGCGAGGCGCCGGGCCAGGCGGGCGCCTCTACGGGTGGAGCTGAGGCGCTGCGCGAACTGCATTCGGGGGGTGGTGATTTGGGATTTCATGTCACTGAGCGTGGTCGGTTGGCTCTACGCTGACCAGGTACGACGCCGCGACGGAGCGTAGCTGTATGAGTGCGGGCGGCTGTGTGTATGAGAGGTCGACCGTAACCATGCGAGGGCGGTGCGGAGTATGACCAACGCGGACCATGAGCAAAGGCCGGAGCGTCCCTCGGAAGCGGATGGCACGGCACATCTCTTCCGAGCTCTGGGCAAACAGATCAAGGTGCTGCGCGAGAGGGCCGGGTTGAGCCAGAAGGAGCTTGGGGCCGCTGTCCATTGCGGGGAGGCGTTGATCTCAGCGATGGAGCGCGGGGTTCGGACTCCACAGCCGGACTTCCTGCTCAGAACCGATGAGTTGCTTGACGGTCGAGGTCTTCTGGCTGCTGCTGTGGATGACGTCCGAGAGGCCCAGGCCAAGGCTCGAACTCGGCACCCGGAGTGGTACCGGAAGTATGCCAACCTGGAAGCCGAGGCTATTGAGCTGCACGACTACAGCAACCAGGTCGTTCACGGCTTGCTCCAGACCGCGGACTACGCACGGGCGATCTTCTCGCAGCGACGTCCCTTCCTGGACCCGGAGACCATCGAAAAGCGAGTGGCTGACAGGCTCGCTCGACAGCAGATCTTCGAGCGCTGGCCAGCCCCCGTGTGCAGCTTCATCATGGAAGAGGCCGCGCTCCAACGGCCGATCGGTGGGCGCACCATTCATGAGGGTCAGCTGCGACAGCTTCTTCGTGCGGGGAGGCACCGCTCCATTGAGCTACAGGTGATGCCGACCGATCGCGAGGAGCATCCCAATGTGGACGGCGTGTTCACACTGCTGACGAGCAAGTCACGACAGCAAGTGGCTTACACAGAAGTCCAGGGGTACCCGCGGCTGATCACGGAGATCGAGGAGGTCAGGCTCATTACCGCCCGCTATGGCATTCTTCGCTCGCAGGCTCTCAATGTCCGGGAGTCTCTGGTTCTCATCGAGTCGATGCTGGGAGAACGATGAACACAGAGCAGCTCCACTGGTTCAAGTCCAGCCACAGCGGCGGCGAGGGCGGCTCGTGCATCGAAGTCGCCTACACCTGGCGTAAGTCCAGCCACAGCAGCGGCGAAGGCGGTGCATGCGTGGAGGTATCCCCCTGCCCCCACGCCATCCACGTACGCGACTCCAAGAACCCCGAGGGCCCCAACTTCACTGTTACGCCTACCGCGTGGACCACTTTCATCGCCCAGGCGGCGGCAACTCATCCCACCTGCTGAGGCTCCCCGTACCACCGCCACGACGTACGTCGTTCCTGGCCCGGCAGCTCGCCCCGACCCGTCGCCCAGAGCAGTGTCGGCCACGGTTCCTGGTCCGTCGGGGCGTCCGGGAACAGGCGGTGGAGTACGCGGGCGCACACGTCGGCGGGCGGGGTCCACTTCAGGCCCAGGCCGTCGGCGAGGTCGTACGTGTGGACCAGGGTCTCCACGACTCCCATCGCCGCGAAGCCCTCCGGGTCCGAGATGCCGAAGCCGTGGTACGAGCGGGTCGTCGGCGGTGCCGTGCGCGCCATGGCGATCAGCAGGGCGCCGCTCGACTCCAGGACCTGGAGCAGTCCGGCGGGGCCCGCCGCCCTGTCCGCGTGGATGGCGTTGGAGGGGCCGCCGGGCCTGCGGGGCTCCCAGATGAAGGGGACCTCACCGTCGAGGGGCGGCTGCCTCGGGCCGAGCTGCGCCGCGTAAGCGAAAAGATCGTCGGCGAGGTGTTCCACCGTCTCCCAGCAGTCCCACTCCAGGGTTCCCGCCTTGCCGTCCCAGGCGGTGGGGGGTGCCTCGCGGAGGGTGGCGAGGGCGAGCTGGACCACCTGGTCGAGGTCGTCCGGGGTTATGGGACCGGGGGCGGGGGCATCTTGTTCGGCTTGTCGGCGCATAGGCGAACGGTAGCCGTGGCCGCCGCGAACGTCAGTCCTCCTCCTCCACCCCGCACGAGCTGCCGGTCCTCGGCATCTCGCCGTACAGGAGGAATCCGTCCACCTTCTCGCGCACGCACTTCGAACCGGCGTACCCGGTGTGTCCGTCGCCCTTGTTGTCCAGGACGATCGCCGAGGAGCCGAGGCGCTTCGCGGTCTCCTCGGTCCAGCTGTACGGCGTGGCCGGGTCGCCCCGGGTGCCGACGAGGAGGAAGTCGGGGCTCTTGACGTCGCGTACGTCGTCGCGGATGTAGTCCGTGCCCGCGGGGCGGCCGAAGCAGAACAGCACCGGCATCAGCATCGACTGACCAAAGATCGCGGAGGTCGACTCGAAGTCCTTCTGCAGCTTGCCCACTTCCTTTTCGAGGCTGTCCGCGTCCGGGCGGTCCGGGTCGTCCGCGCAGTTCACGGCCATGAGCGCGGCGGCCATGTTGTCGGCGGGGATGTCGTGCGGGGCCTTGACCTGCTGCTCCAGGGAGCCGCTCATCCGCAACAGCGCCCTGGGATCGCCGTCCGCGAGGAGCGCGCCGAGTGCCTGTGAGAGCGCGGGCCAGGACTGCCTGCTGTAGAGCGCCTGTCCGAGTACGTCCACGACGTCCTGGCCGGTGAACTCCGCGCCGTCCGACGACTGGAGCGGATACGTGTCGAGCCCCTTGATCAGCTCGACCATGTTGCCGCGTGCCGCACGTGAGTCGGTGCCGAGGACGCAACCCGGGTTGCCGGTGCACCACTTGACGAAGTTGTCGAGGGCCGTCTGGCGGCCCTCCGCGCTCACCAGGGCCTGCTCGGCGACGTCCTCGGTCAGCGTGTCGACGCCGTCGAGGACCATCCGCCCGACGTTCTTCGGGAACTGGGCGGTGTAGACGGCGCCGAGCCGCGTCCCGTACGAGAAGCCCAGGTAGTTGAGCTTCTTGTCGCCGAGCACCTGGCGCATGACGTCCATGTCGCGCGAGACGTTGACGGTCCCGACGTACGGGAGGACGGGCCCGGAGTTCTTCTTGCACTCCTCGGCCATCTTGCGCATCTCGTCGAGTACGGCGCCGGGGTCGTCGGAGTCCTTCTGCATCTCCGGCTCCCGCGCCTCGGCGTCCCCGCAGCTGACGGGCGAGCTCTCGCCCACGCCGCGGGGGTCGAAGGAGACCACGTCGTATCCCTTGCCGAGATACTCGAACTCCTTCTGCGAGCTGAGGAGCCCGGAGACTCCGGCGCCGCCGGGGCCTCCGAAGTTCAGGAGGAGGGAGCCGCGGGGCTCGCCGCTGGACTTGACGCGGATCATGGCGACCTTGACCGTGCCGCGCCCCGGCTTCGCGTAGTCGAGGGGGACGGTGATCTTGCCGCACTGGACGTTCTTGTCCTTGGCCGCGGGCGTGGCGCCGAGGTCGGCCATGAGGCCCGCCCCGCCGTCCTCGCAGGCGCCCCACTTGATCTTCTGGTCGTAGAAGCGGGAGAGGTTGGGCGTGGGGGTGGGTGAGGGCTCGGACGAGTCCTTGGGCGAGGGCTCGGACGCCGACGTACGCCCGGCATCCGTGCCGGGGCCCGGCAACCAGGCCCCTGTCCCCACGACGGCCAGCGCTGTCACGCCGGCGAGTGCAACAGCTCCACGCACGGCAACCTCCCTGGGTCTGCCCCTCGATCACCCTAAGCGCGGGGCGACGGCCTCGCCCGTCCAGGTGACAGGGAGTGACTTCCGCTACCGTGCGTAAAGCTTCTCGATCTCCTCGGCGTAGTCCCGTTCGATGGCGTCGCGCTTCAGCTTCAGGGACGGCGTCAGATGGCCGCTCTCCTCGGTGAAGTCCACCGGCAGCACGGCGAACCGCCGGATGGACTCCGCGCGCGACACGAGCTTGTTGGCCTCGTCGACGGCGCGCTGCAGGGTCTCGCGCAGATCGGAGTCGTCCGCGAGGCCGGGGCCCGTGTGCGCCTTCTTCTTCATGCGGCACCAGTGCGCGATGCCGTCCGCCTCCAGGGTGATCAGGGCGGTGATGTAGGGCCGGGCGTCGCCGACCACCATGCACTGGCCGATCAGCGGGTGGGCGCGCAGCCAGTCCTCCAGCGGGGCGGGCGTCACGTTCTTGCCGCCGGTGGTGATGAGGATGTCCTTCTTGCGCCCGGTGATGGAGAGGTATCCGTCGGCGTCCAGGGCGCCGATGTCGCCCGTGGCGAACCACTCGCCCCGCGCGGGCACCGCACGGCCCGCCTGCCCGTCCCAGTACCCGCCGAAGACCTGCCTCCCGGCGAGCAGCACCTCGCCGTCGTCCGCGATCCGCACGCGGGTGCCGGGCAGCGGCCAGCCCACCGTGCCGAGCTTCGGCTTCAGCGGGGGCGTCACGGTGGCCGCGGCGGTGGTCTCCGTCAGGCCGTAGCCCTCGAAGATCTCGATGCCGGCACCCGCGTAGAACGCGGCGAGGCGGCGCCCCAGCGGTGAGCCGCCGCAGATCGCGTACCGCACCTTGCCGCCGAGGGCGGCGCGGATACGCCGGTAGACCAGCGGGTCGTACAGCGCGCGGGCCAGCCGCAGCTTGAAGGAGGGGCCGGGGCCCGTGCCGTGCTGCTGCGCCTCGAGCGCCTCGCCGTAGCGGACGGCGATACGGGCCGCGCGGTCGAAGGAGGAGGCGCGGCCCATCTTCTCGGCGGTGGCGCGCCCGGTGTTGAAGACCTTCTCCAGGACGTACGGGATGGCGAGCAGGAAGGTGGGCCGGAATCCGCTGAGGTCCGTGAGCAGGTCCTCGGTCTGGATGCTGGGCGCGTGCCCGAGCCGCACGCGGGCGCGCATGCAGCCGATGGCGACCATGCGTCCGAAGACGTGGGAGAGCGGCAGGAAGAGCAGTGTGGAGGCGGGCTCTTTGCTGACGGACTTGAAGACGGGGTGGAGCAGTTCGATGGCGTTGTCGACCTCGGCGAAGAAGTTGCCGTGGGTCAGGACGCAGCCCTTGGGGCGACCGGTGGTGCCGGAGGTGTAGATGAGCGTGGCGACGGAATCGGGCTTCAGCGCGGCGCGCCGGGCGTCCACTTCATCATCGGAGATGCCCGCCTGCCGGCCCAGCTCGGCGAGGCGCCGTACGTCCCCCTTCTCGAAGGACCACAGGTGCTCCAGGTCGGGCATCCGGTCCCGTTCGGGCCCGAGCGAGGCGGCGAGCGCCGAGGTCTCGACGGCGAGCGCGACGGCGCCGGAGTCCTGGAGTATCCACCGGGTCTGGTAGGCGGAGGAGGTCGGATAGACGGGGACGGTGACGAGCCCTGCCGCCCAGCCGGCGAAGTCGAGCAGCGTCCACTCGTAGGTCGTACGCGCCATGATGGCGAGCCGGTCCCCCGGGGCAAGCCCTTCGGCGATCAGCCCCTTGGCAACGGCGAGGACTTCCCGGGCGAAGTCCTCGGCGGACACGTCCCACCACCGCCCGTCATCACCTTTCCGGGACAGCACGGCTTCGGCGGGCGCCTCACGGGCGTTGTCGAAGGGAATGTCGGCGAGGGACCCACTGACGGTGACCGCCGCGAATGCCGGCACGGAAACTTCTCGCACGGCCCCGTCGAGGTGCCGCAGGTGGGGTTCGACGAGGGCGGGCTGGGGGCCTACGGGGGGCTTGGGGGGCATGGGGGCGGCTCCTTAGCGGGGGGGCGGCTTGTTCCGGAAGGCCGGGAAGGGGCGGCGGGGGTTCGGGGGGGACTCGGGGGATTCGGGGGGGACTCGGGAGATTCGGTGCGGGGAAGCCGCCGGCGGGTTCGTTTTAGTCGCGTTGCAGGATTGCCGTCACGCCCTGGCCGCCCGCCGCGCAGATCGAGATCAGGCCGCGGCCGGGCCTGCCTCGCTCGGCGAGGAGCTTCGCCAGGGTGGCGATGATCCGTGCGCCCGTGGCGGCGAAGGGGTGGCCCGTGGCGAGCGAGGAGCCGGCGACGTTGAGCCGCTCCCGGTCCACCACGCCCAGGCCCCGCTTCTCCCACGCGGCCAGCGTGGCAAGCACCTGCGAGGCGAACGCCTCGTGGATCTCGACGAAGTCGAAGTCCGCGAGCCCGAGCCCCGCCCGCTCCAGCATCCGCGGCACGGCGTACGCGGGCGCCATCAGGAGCCCGTCCTCGCCCCCGGCGACATCACCCCCGACGAAGTCGACCGCGGCCGTCTCGTACGCGGTGAGGTAGGCCTGCGGCTCCAGACCGCGCGCCCCCGCCCACTCCTCGCTCGCGAGCAGCGCCACGGCGGCGCCATCGGTCAGGGGCGTCGAATTCCCGGCCGTCATGGTCGGGTTGGCCCCCGCCACCCCGAACACCGGCTTCAGCTTCGCCAGCTTCTCGACGCTCGACCCGGGCCGCAGATTCTGATCCCGCTCAAGCCCCCTGAACGGCACGACGAGCCCGTCAAGGAGCCCCCTGTCGTACGCGGCGGCGAGCCGCTGATGGCTGGTGGCGGCCAGTTCGTCCTGTGCCTCGCGCGTGACGCCCCACTTCTGCGCGGTCACTGCGGCGTGCTCGCCCATCGAGAGCTTGGTGCGGGGCTCCGCGTTGCGCGGGATGTCGGGCACGAGATGCGAGGGCCGTACGCGGGCGAGCACCTTGACCCGCTCCCCCGCCGTCTTGGCGCGGCGCGCGGCCAGGAGAATTTTCCGCAGGGAGTCGTTGACGCCGAGCGGGGCGTCGCTCGCGGTGTCCGCGCCGCCCGCAACGGCGGACTCCGTCTGCCCCAGCATGATCTTGTTCGCGGCGGCGATGACGGCCTGCAGGCCGGTGCCGCAGGCCTGCTGGATGTCGTACGCGGGTGTGGTCGGCGCGAGGCGCGAGCCGATGACGGTCTCGCGGGCGAGGTTGAAGTCCCGGCTGTGCTTGAGCACGGCGCCGGCGACGAACTCCCCTACGGCGCCGTCTCCCTCGAGGCCGTAGCGCTCGACGAGCCCGTCGACGGCGGCGGTCAGCATCTCCTGGTTGGACGCGGTCGCGTACGGGCCGTCGGAGCGCGCGAAGGGGATGCGGCTGCCGCCGATGACCGCCACGCGGCGGGTGGTGGGCAGTTTCATGTCTCGACCAGCTCCTGACCCTTGAGTAACCTTACTCTGAAGTAAATTTACGACCGAGCTGGGAGTTGGACAATGGCCGACCGCTATCTGAACTTCACGGGCACCGCACCCGGCCGCTTCCTCACCCGAAGGCTCGGTCTGCCGCAGCCGTCGGCACTGCGCCGCTGGACGCCGGAACGGCCGCACCTGGAGGGCGAGTTGCTACTCCTGACGGCGGGCGAGTCCGCCCACGCGGCGGACCTGCCGCCGGTCCTCGCGCGCACAAACCTGCGCGTAACGTCCCGTTCCTCCCGTCCCACGGCGATCGTGGTGGACGCAACGGGCATACGCGACACTCCCGGCCTCGCCCTCGTGCACGCGGCGCTGCACCCCGTGGTGCGGTCGGTGGCGGAGAACGGGCGTGTGGTGGTGCTGGGCGCGGCCGCGGCCGTCTCGGCGTCGGGCCAAGGGGTGGGCGTGGGGGTGGACCACCACCAGGCGGCGGCGCAACAGGCGTTGGAGGGCTTCGTACGCTCCCTCGGCAAGGAGCTGGGCAAGGGCCGCACGGCGACGCTGGTCCGCATGCGCTCGGCGGCCGGGGCGGAGTCGACGCTGCGTTTCCTGCTCTCGCCCAGGTCGGCGTACGTGAGTGGCCAGGTGATCGAGACGGGGGAGGCGGGGGAGACGGGGCTCGTTGAGGGGGAGGGCCTTGATCTCGGGTGGGAGCGGCCCCTTGCCGGCCGCACGGCGCTCGTCACCGGAGGGGCGCGGGGGATCGGCGAGGCCGTGGCGGAGGTGCTGGCGCGGGACGGTGCGCGGGTGGTCGTCATCGATGTGCCGTCCGCGCAGGCGGACTTGGTACGGGTCGCGGACCGGCTCGGCGGTACGGCGCTGCCGCTGGACATCACGGCGGACGACGCCGGTGAGCGCATGGCTTCGGCGCTGGCCCCCGGCGGTCTGGACATCCTCGTCCACAACGCGGGGATCACGAGGGACCGCAAGCTGGCCAACATGCCGGCCGACCGCTGGAACCCGGTCCTGGACGTGAACCTGACGAGCGTGCTGCGGACGACGGACGCGTTGCTCAAGTCCGGGACGTTGAACCGGGGCGGGAGCGTTGTCGCCACGGCGTCGATCGCGGGGATCGCGGGGAACGTCGGCCAGACCAACTACGCGGCGAGCAAGGCGGGGATCATCGGTCTGGTGCGGGCTCTGGCGCCGGGGGCGCTTGGGGAGTACGGGGTGCGGGTGAATGCGGTGGCGCCGGGGTTCATCGAGACGAAGATGACGGCGGCGGTTCCGCTCTTCATCCGGGAGGCGGGGCGTCGGATGAATTCCCTTGGGCAGGGCGGGCTGCCGGTGGACGTCGCGGAGACTACGGCTTGGCTCGCCTGCCCTGCTTCGGCCGGCGTCAACGGTCAGGTGGTCCGGGTCTGTGGGCAGAGCCTTCTGGGGGCGTAGGGCTGGCCCTTTCCCCCCACCCACCCGCCCGATTGCCCCGCGGCGTGCCGCCCACCGAACAGGCTTTTCCCGCCCACCCGCCCGAGCACCCCGCAGCGTCCCCTTACCGAACAAGCTTTTCCCGCCCACCCACCCGATTGCCCCGCAGCATCGCCTCACCGAACGAAAGGACCCCATGCTCGCCCCCCTCCTCCTCCGTGGCGCCCTCCTGTCCCCCCTCAAGCGGCCCACTGCCGACGCCTCGCTTCCCTCCTCGCGGCCCACCCTCAGTGGCATACGGCCCAGCAGCGAGCACCTCGGCGCCTACAACCGTCTCTGCGGGTATCGCACCGGCCCGCGCACCCTCCCCCTCACCTACCCCCACGTCCTCAGCTTTCCGTTGGCCATGCGGCTCATGTCCGCCCGGGGGTTTCCGTTGCCGTTGCTCGGGCTCGTTCATACGTCCATCGAGATCGATCAGCAGCGCGCCCTGACCACTGCCGATGAGCTTGAACTCTGCGTATACGCGACCCAGTTGACCCCTCACCATCGCGGCACCGAAGCCACCGTCGTCACCGAGGCGCGTGTCGGTGGAAGCACCGTGTGGACGTCCAGCAGTACCTACCTGGCCCGGCACCGCACCGAGACCGGCGCCCCCGCCAAGGCACCTCTCGACAGCACCCCGCTCCCCGTCCTCGCCGAGTGGTCTCTCCCCCGTGACCTCGGCCGTCGCTACGGCGCCGTCTCAGGCGACCGCAACCCCATCCACCTGTACCCCCTGACCGCCCGCCTGCTCGGCTTCCCCCGCGCCATCGCCCACGGCATGTGGACCGCGGCCCGCTGCCTCGCGGAGTACGGCACGCCCGAATCCGCCCACGTACGCGTCGACTTCAAGGCGCCCGTGCTGCTCCCCGGCACGGTGACGTACGCGGCCGAGGGCGCGGACTTCCAGCTACGGGGCGCCGGCGACCATTCCCACAAGACCCACCTCACCGGAACCGCGACCCTCCGCTGAGCGCCGCACGGCTACGGCACCCACCGCCGCCCCTCCATCAGCTCCCCGAGCCCCGCCCACGCGAAGTTCATCAGCGTCGCCGCCGCCTCCTTCGCGGACACCGACGCGTCCCCGTTCGCCCAGCCCGCGAGCGACTCCGCCGCCCCCACCAACGCCTGTGCGAGCCCCGCGACCTCACGCTCCGCCAGCTCCGGCTTGCGGTGCGCCTCCCGTGCCGCCTCCGCGATCAGTGACGTCACGAACGCCACGATCTCCTCGCGCATCACGGTGACCTCGGCGGCGAACGGCTCGCCCTGCGTACGCGCCTGGTGGTGCAGAACCACCCACGCGTCTGGCCGCTCCGCGGTATGCGTGAAGAAGGCCCGCAACCCGGCCCACAACTGCCGGTCGGCGGGCCCGCCCCCGCTCACCCCGTCCCGCACCGCCGCGACCAGCGCCGCGGCCTCCCGCCGGATGCACGCAGTGAACAGCTCTTCCTTGGAGTTCAGATACAGGTACACCAGCGGCTTCGAGACCCCCGCCACCTCGGCGATCTCGTCCATGGAAGCCGCCCGGTACCCCCGCTGCCCGAAGATCCGCACGGCCGCGTCCAGCATCTGCTGCTCGCGCACGGCCCTCGGCATCCGCTTCTGCCGCTTCCCCACCGTGGTCCCCGCGCCCCCACCGGCCGCCCCGGCCTTCATGTCGCCCACCCCTGCGCCCGCCTTCCACACAACTTGTGCACAGAAGGGCCAGCCTACGGTCCACCCCCTGGCGCCACGCGGCGCCACCTGATGCCACCTGATGCCATATGGCACTGCATGGCGCCACGTGGCACCACCGAGCGCCATCGAATCCCCCGCCCGAGCCCCCACCCCCGCCCTGGCGCCACGATGACGCACACCACCCTTCCGGGGTTTCCGCAGGTCAGAGCCCTATTCACCCGACACTCCGCGGACTCCGTCCCACCTGCGGCGCCAATACAGTTGCGCATGGCGCCATGATGGTGCCAAGATGACGTCATGGACCTCACCCCGTATGTCGACACCCTCCGCCGTGAACTCGCGGTGGCCGCCGAAGCCGGCGGGGAAGAAGCCCGCGAGCTGGCCGACCGGCTCACCGCTCCCCTGGAGTCGGCGACCCGGCTGACCATGCTGAACGTGCTCTCGGCCGCGATGGACGAGATCACCCGCGAGCTCGCCCCCGGCTCCGTCGACGTACGGCTGCGCGGTCTCGACCCCGACTTCGTGGTGACGCTGCCGCCCACCGACAACGACACCCCCGCGGAATCGGCCACCCCCTACGAACCGCTCAAGGCGCAGGCGCCCGCGGAAGGCGACGAAGGCGGCACCGCCCGCGTCAACCTGCGCCTGCCCGCCCACCTCAAGGCCCGCGCCGAGGAGGCCGCGGGACGCGAGGGCCTTTCGGTCAACGCCTGGCTGATCCGCGCCGTCTCGGCCGCGGTCGACGGCGACGCCCGCCCCCGTACGACGCAGAAGACCCACACGATCGGACAGACCATCACCGGCTGGGTGCGCTGACCACGCCCCCGCGCCACACCCCTGCACAACACCCCGGCACCACACCCCGGCACCACCACCCAGCACCTCCCACCACTTCACTCACACCACGTCCCACCAGCAGGGACGCCCCAGAGACCCAAGAGGACGGGACAGCCATGCCTTCTTTCGACACTCCCGAATTGATCTCGGTCATGGCGCACGTGGGCGCCGGTTCCATCCGGTTCACCGCGAGCGACCGGCCCGACACCCTCGTCGAGGTCGCGGCCCAGGACCCGAAGAGGGACAAGGACGTGCGGGCCGCCGAGCAGACCGAGGTCACGTACGCGAGCGGCGTCCTGAGCATCAGGACGAAGGAGCGCCTCATGATCGGCCCCACCGGAGCCGTCGACGTGACGGTCGAACTGCCCACGGGCTCACACGTCGAGGTGGGCGGCTCCTGCCCCAGCGTGCTCGGCGAGGGCCGGCTCGGCGAGGTCCGCGTGAAGGCCTCGGTCGGCGATGTCCGCCTGGACACCGCGGGACCGCTTCAACTGACCGTCTCGCACGGCTCGATCACCGTCGAGCGGGTCCTGGGCACGGCCGAGATCACCACCAGCTCCGGCAACATCCGCGTCGGCCTCGTCGAGGGCTCCGCCACGCTGAAGAACTCGCACGGCAACACGACCGTCGGCGGCGCGACCGGCGACCTGCGGGTGAGCGGCGCCCACGGTGCCATCGACATCGCCCGCGCCGAGGGCTCGGTCACCGCGACCAACGCCTACGGCGCCCTGCGCATCGCCGAAGCCGCCCGCGGCACGGTCCAGTTGGAGACCAACTACGGCGCCATCGAGATCGGCATCCGCGAGGGCACGGCGGCCTGGCTCGACGCCGGCTCCGACAAGGGGCAGGTGCGCAACAGGCTCACCTCGTCCGACGGCCCGGACGATTCCGAGGAAACCGTCAAGATCCGGGCCCGCACCCGGCACGGCAACATCGACATCGTCCGCGCCCGCGCCCACGCCTGAGCGCCCCCGCAGACGACACCCGGCCCCCGGCCACCCGCGGCCACACCCACCCCCGCGACCCCCGCCACCCCCACCACTTCAGCCTTCGATCGGGAGGGCCCCATGCCTTCATCTGTCATGTTCACGTCCAGTCGGAACAACGGCAATCCGCCCCCGTCCGCCGTCTCCGCCGTCGGTCTGCGCAAGTCCTACGGCGACAAGACGGTCCTCGACGGCATCGATCTCCGTATCCCCGCCGGATCGGTGTTCGCGCTGCTCGGCCCGAACGGGGCGGGCAAGACCACCGCCGTGAAGATCCTCTCCACCCTCATCTCCGCCGACGGCGGCGAGGCCCAGGTAGCGGGCCACGACATCGCCGCCTCTCCGGACGGGGTCCGTGCCGCGATCGGCGTGACCGGGCAGTTCTCCGCGGTCGACGGGCTGATCACCGGCGAGGAGAACATGCTCCTCATGGCCGACCTGCACCACCTCTCGCGGGGCGAGGGACGCCGGGTCACCGCCGAACTCCTGGAACGCTTCGACCTCACCGACGCCGCCAAGAAGCCCGCATCCACCTACTCCGGTGGCATGAGGCGCCGCCTGGACATCGCCATGACCCTGGTCGGCGACCCGCGCATCATCTTCCTCGACGAACCCACCACCGGACTCGACCCGCGCTCCCGCCACAACATGTGGCAGATCATCCGCGAACTCGTCTCCGGCGGTGTCACCGTCTTCCTCACCACCCAGTACCTGGAAGAAGCCGACGAACTCGCCGACCGCATCGCCGTCCTCAACGACGGCAAAATCGCCGCCGAAGGCACCGCCGAAGAACTCAAGCGACTCATCCCCGGCGGCCACGTACGCCTGCGCTTCTCCGACCCCGACGCCTACCGGCACGCGAGCGGCGCCCTCACCGAAGCGACCCGTGACGACGAGGCCCTCACCCTGCAGTTGCCCAGCGACGGCACGCAGCGCGAACTGCGCTCCATCCTTGACTGGCTGGACTCCGCGGGCGTCGAGGCCGACGAACTCACCGTCCACACCCCCGACCTCGACGACGTCTTCTTCGCCCTGACCGGCCCCGCCGACGTCCCCGCGCAGCACGCCCAGACCAAGGAGAACGTCCGATGAGCTCCCTCTCCCTCGCCCTGCGCGACTCCTCCACGATGCTGCGCCGCAACCTCCTGCACGCCCGGCGCTACCCGTCCATGACCCTGCAGCTCCTGCTCACGCCGATCATGCTGCTGCTGCTCTTCGTCTACCTCTTCGGTGACGTGATGAGCGCGGGCATCGGCGGGGGCGGCGCGGACCGCGCCGAATACATCGCCTACATCGTCCCGGGCATCCTGCTGATGACCGTCGGCGGCGCCGTGGTCGGGACCGCGGTGTCCGTCTCCATGGACATGTCCGAGGGCATCATGGCCCGCTTCCGCACCATGGCCATCCACCGCGGGTCCGTGCTCATCGGGCACGTCGTCGGCAGTGTCCTTCAGTCGATCCTGAGCGTGATCTTCGTGGGCGCCGTCGGGGTGGCCATCGGCTTCCGCTCCACCGACGCCACCGTCCTGGAGTGGCTCGCCGCCTTCGGCCTGCTCGCCCTCTTCTCCCTGGCCCTCACCTGGGTTTCGGTCGGCATGGGCCTGGTCAGCCCGAACGCCGAGGCGGCCAGCAACAACGCGATGCCGATGATCCTGCTGCCGCTGTTCTCCAGCGCCTTCGTCCCCGTGGACTCCATGCCCGGCTGGTTCCGGCCGATCGCCGAGTACCAGCCCTTCACCCCCACCATCGAGACCCTGCGCGGCCTGCTCCTCGGCACCGAGATCGGCCACAACGGCTGGATCACCCTCGCCTGGTGCCTGGGACTGACCCTGCTCGGCTACTTCTGGGCGAAGGCGGTCTTCGAGCGCGACCCGAAGTGACCGTCCGGCCCGCTACCCCTCGCACCACAGACGTGCCCCCGCACTCAGCCACTGCTGAGTGCGGGGGCACGTTCGCCACGAGCGGGGGGACGTCAGGCGGCGACAGGCACCGGCTGCCGCTCGTCGGCGGGCTCGTCGAACGCGTCGAGTGGCGAAGCCGAAGCGTTCTCGTAGGCGTCACGGTCCAGGATCTTCTCGCGGGCGGCGACGATCACCGGGACGGCTGCCTGACCTGCGACGTTCGTGGCCGTGCGCATCATGTCCAGGATCGGGTCGATCGCGAGGAGCAGGCCCACGCCCTCCATCGGCAGGCCCAGCGTGGAGAGGGTCAGGGTCAGCATGACCGTGGCGCCCGTCAGGCCGGCCGTGGCCGCGGAACCGACCACCGAGACGAAGGCGATGAGCAGGTACTCCTTGATGCCCATCTGCACGTCGAAGATCTGCGCGACGAAGATCGCGGCGATGGCCGGGTAGATCGCGGCGCAGCCGTCCATCTTCGTGGTGGCACCGAACGGCACCGCGAAGGACGTGTACTCCTTCGGCACGCCGAGGCGCTCGGTGACCTTCTGGGTGACCGGCATCGTGCCGACCGAGGAGCGCGAGACGAAGGCCAGCTGGATCGCGGGCCAGGCACCCTTGAAGAACTGCAGCGGGTTGACCTTGGCGACCGTGGAGAGCAGCAGCGGGTAGACGCCGAACATCACCAGGGCGCAACCGACGTAGATGTCGACGGTGAACGTCGCGTACTTGCTGATCAGGTCCCAGCCGTAGTCGGCGATGGCGAAGCCGATGAGGCCGATGGTGCCGATCGGCGAGAGCTTGATGACCCACCACAGGGCCTTCTGGAGCAGCGCGAGCACGGACTCGCTGAGGTCCAGGATCGGCTGCGCCTTGTCACCGATCTTCAGTACGGCGATACCGGCGACGGCGGCCATGAAGACGATCTGCAGGACGTTGAGCTCGGTGAACGGCGTGACGACGTCCGTCGGGATGATCCCGGTGAGGAAGTCGATCCAGGAGCCCGAGGTCTCCGGCTTGGCGCCGTCCTTCGGGGTCAGGCCGGTGCCGGCGCCCGGGTTCGTGAGGAGCCCGATCGCGAGGCCGATGACGACCGCGATCAGCGACGTGATCATGAACCAGACCAGCGTCTGCGAGGCGAGCCGCGCCGCGTTGTTGACCTTGCGCAGGTTGGTGATCGACACCAGGATCGCGAAGAAGACGAGCGGGGCGACCGCCAGCTTCAGGAGGCCGATGAAGGTGCTTCCGACCTTGTCCAGGGTGGTGACGAGCCAGGACACGTCCTGGCTGCGCGCCAGCCAGCCGAGCAGGACACCGAGGACCAGACCGCCGAGGATCTGGGCCCAGAACGGCAGCTTGAGGAATCTGGGTATCCGGGAGCCGGACTTCGGCTGCTCGACCTTGTCGGCCGGGGATACGGGGGAGTTCGCGGACACGGACACACTCCGGGTAAGGGCGGGGGGACGTGAGGGAGCGGCGACCGCGAGGGGTCAGACGGAACGGCCTTGAGGGCGCCGCTGCAATGCAGATGTCACTTGATGCTTGTCGTCGCGCTGCGCGCCATGGCTCAGCGAGAACTCAGGGGCGGCGACGACAGGCCGCGGACATGCAGCGGCAGAGATCGACATGCAGGCGCGCCACGAGCGGGACGCTCATGGGGATGCGGTGCGCGGCTGCTGTCTTCATGTCGAACACGTTAACACTTGAACTTTGAGAACATCAAAGGTCTTGTTTGAGGTAGACGAGGCCAATCACAGGCCGAGTGCTGCCCGGGACGCACGAAACCCCGGTCCGGAGCAGACGCTCCGGTACCGGGGTCGACGTATGTGTGACGAACGTTACGGCTTCGCGCGGGCGGAGTCGTCGGCGAGGTCCTCCATGGTGCGGTTCGCCTCCAGGTTGGCCTTGGTGCGCTCGACGCGCTCGACGACCTGGACCGAGGCCCGGTCCCGCTCCTTGCGCAGCACCACGAAGCTGATGGGCGCGGAGATGACGAGGGCGAGCAGCAGAACCCAGAGGAGGTTGGAGTCCCCGAGCCCCTTGGGCAGGGCGCCGACGTAGACAAGTCCCCAGACCGCGAAAAAGCAGCCCACGAAGACCCCGAGGCGCATCAGCGTGTAGCGGAGCATGTCAATCCACTCTTCCGTTCCGAAATGGCCCGAGTAGGACGAGCCACTCCAGTGAAGCATGGGAGGGGTCGCGCCCGGCAAGGGGGTGAGCCCTCATCCGAGCGGGAGCAGCATCGTGATGTCGTCGCGGTCGTCGCCGGGGGCGACGCGGATCGCGCCGGGCACCCGCCCGACCTCCTTGTACCCGCAGGACTCGTAGAACCGGTCGACTCCCGTGCCGCCGCGGCAGGTCAGCCGGATCGCCTCGATGCCGTCGATCCCATGGGCGGCGTCGGCCGCGGCCGCCATGAGGTCGCGGCCGTAGCCCTTGCCCTGGTGCCTGGGGTGCACCATCACGACGTACAGCCAGATCCAGTGCTTCATCAGCCGGTGGGTGTTGTACGTGAGGAAGGCGGTCGCGGCGACGGCGCCGTCCTCGTCGTATCCGACGAGGAGCCGGGTGTCTCCCTGGCTGAGCTGGGTCAGGCGCTTGAGCCACTCGGGCCGGATGTCGTCGACCGTCACGGGCGGTACGAATCCGACGGCTCCGCCGGCGTTGGACACGTCGGCCCAGAGGGCGAGGACGCCGTCGCGGAGGGCGGGATCGATCTCCGGGTCGAGCCGGAAGGTAAGTGCCATAGGGCCAGATTAACTATTACCGGCCGCACGCCTCAACCACATTCCGCATGCCGGACAACGCGACGAGCCCCGGCCTGGAGGGGCCGGGGCTCGTCGTCCGTGCGTCAGGCCGTCAGACCCGCATGGCCTGCGGGGTCTCACGCAGCGCCAGGTCGGGACCGTCGTACTCACGGATCGACTCGTAGCGTGTGTTCCGCTCGACCGGGCGGAAGCCCGCCTCGCGGATGAGGTCGAGCAGGTCCTCACGCGTCAGCTTGTTCGGCGTACCGAAGTTGTCCGCGTCGTGCGTGATCTTGTACTCGACGACCGAGCCGTCCATGTCGTCCGCGCCGTGCTGCAGCGCGAGCTGCGTGGTCTGCAGGCCGTGCATGACCCAGAAGACCTTGACGTGCGGGACGTTGTCGAAGAGGAGACGCGAGACCGCGAAGGTCTTCAGGGCCTCGGCGCCCGACGCCATGGTCGTGCGCGCCTGGAGGCGGTTCCTGACCTTGCCGTCCTTCATGTCCACGAAGTCGTGCTGGTAGCGCAGCGGGATGAAGACCTGGAACCCGCCGGTCTCGTCCTGGAGTTCACGCAGCCGAAGGACGTGGTCGACCCGGTGCCTGGGCTCCTCGATGTGGCCGTACAGCATCGTGCACGGGGTCTTGAGACCTTTCTGGTGCGCGAGGCGGTGGATGCGCGACCAGTCCTCCCAGTGGGTGCGGTGGTCCACGATGTGCTGGCGGACCTCCCAGTCGAAGATCTCCGCGCCGCCGCCGGTCAGCGACTCCAGGCCCGCCTCGATCAGCTCGTCGAGGATGTCGGAGGCCGACATCCCCGAGATCGTCTCGAAGTGGTGGATCTCCGTGGCCGTGAACGCCTTCAGGGACACGTCCGGGAGCGCCTTCTTGAGCTCGCTCAGCGAACGCGGGTAGTAGCGCCACGGCAGGTTGGGGTGCAGGCCGTTGACGATGTGCAGCTCGGTGAGGTTCTCGCCCTCCATCGCCTTGGCGAGGCGGACGGCCTCCTCGATGCGCATCGTGTACGCGTCCTTCTCGCCCGGCTTGCGCTGGAACGAGCAGTACGCGCACGAGGCGGTGCACACGTTGGTCATGTTGAGGTGGCGGTTGACGTTGAAGTGCACGACGTCGCCGTTCTTGCGCGTGCGCACCTCGTGGGCGAGGCCGCCGAGCCAGGCCAGGTCGTCCGACTCGTAGAGCGCGATGCCGTCCTCGCGGGACAGCCGCTCGCCGCCCCGGACCTTCTGCTCAAGTTCGCGCTTGAGACCTGCGTCCATGCCTCGCCCTTACCTCTCCCTGCGACCCACCACAAACCTCCGCCCACGGTACGCCCCGGAGGTCACTCCTCCTCCGGCAGCTCCCCGACCCGGTTCTCCCACTTCGTGGAGAGCACGATCGTCGTACGCGTCCTGGAGACGCCCTTCGTGCCGCTCAGCCTGCGGATCGTCTTCTCCAGGCCGTCCACGTCCGTGGCCCGGATCTTGAGCATGTACGAGTCGTCGCCCGCGATGAACCAGCAGTCCTCGATCTCGTGCAGGTCCTTCAGGCGCCGCGCCACGTCCTCGTGGTCGGCGGCGTCCGAGAGGGAGATGCCGATGAGGGCGATGACGCCCAGGCCGAGCGAGGCGGAGTCGACGGTCGCGCGGTAGCCGGTGATGACGCCCGCCGCCTCGAGGCGGTTGATCCGGTCCGTGACGCTCGGGCCGGAGAGGCCGACGAGCCGGCCCAGTTCGGCGTACGAGGCCCTGCCGTTCTCGCGCAGAGCCTGGATGAGCTGCCTGTCCACGGCGTCCATAGGTGCGATGCCTTTCATTATTCAGCGATACCGCGAGTCTATGTGTAGAAACTAAGGCACAACAGGGTTGAACCCTGTGAATCTTTGGAATCTCCGCCGATCGGCAAGGATTCTTCGAGCATGCGCGAGCTGCAGAGAAGCGCTAGTCCCCCGAAGGGGCCGAGCCTCCGCCGAGCTCTCCCTTCCAGCGGCGGTACAGCTGGTGCGGCACCCCCGCCGCGTCGAGCGTCCGCCCGGCGACGAAGTCCACCAGATCCTGGATGTGCGTCGCCCCCGCGTAGAACGCCGGAGAGGCGGGCAGCACGATCGCGCCCGCCTCGTCCAGCGTCACCAAGTGCTTCAGCGTCTGTCCGTTCAGCGGCGTCTCGCGCACACAGACGACGAGTCGCCTGCCTTCCTTGAGCGTCACGCTCGCCGACCGCTGCAGCAGATCCTTCGAGAGCCCCAGCGCCACCCCGGCCACACACGCCGTGGACGCGGGCACGATCAGCATCCCCTTGGTCGCGTACGACCCCGAGGAAGGCCCGGCTGCCAGGTCCCCGGCCGCCCAGTACCGCACGTCGTCCACCGGCACGTCGAAGGTCGCCGGCTTGCCGTCGGCGCCACGGCCGAGCCACTCCCGCAGGTCTTCCTGCCAGTGCGCGTCCCGGAAGGCGATGCCCGTCTCGTCGAGGATCGTCAGCCGCGAGGCCCGCGAGACCACCAGGTCGACGCTCTCCCCCGCCGCGAGCAGTGCCCGCAGCACTGCGGCGGCATACGGGGTCCCCGAGGCCCCCGACACCCCCACGATCCAAGGCTTACGCTGCGTGTCTCCTGGCTTCACACCGTGAGCCTAGACGGTCAGTCCGCGCATCAGCAGATCGAGCAGCGCGCAGACGAAGAGCGCGATGCCGATGAAGCCGTTGACCTGGAAGAAGGCGCGGTTGAGCCGGGAGAGGTCGTGCGGCTTCACGATCGAGTGCTCGTACACGAACGCGCCCGCCACGACCGCGAGGCCGAGCCAGAGGAACGGGCCCGCGCCGGTGTCGGCGGCGTACCAGACGAACAGCGCCGTGGTCACCAGGTGGCAACCGCGCGCCCCCCAGATGGCCTTGGCGATGCCGAACCGTGCGGGCACCGACTTCACGCCGACCTCGCGGTCCGTCTCCACGTCCTGGCAGGCGTAGATCAGGTCGAAGCCGCCGATCCAGACGCCGACCGCGAGGCCGAGGATGACCGCCTGCCCCGACCACTCGCCCGTGACCGCGATCCACGCGCCGACCGGGCCCATCGCCTGGGCGATGCCGAGGATCGCCTGCGGGAAGTTCGTGAACCGCTTGCCGTAGGGATAGACGACCATCGGGATCACCGCGACGGGCGCGAGCGCCAGACACAGCGGGTTGAGCAGGGCGGCGGCGCCGAGGAACACGACGAGCGCGATCAGCGCCCCGGTCCAGGCGGACTTCACCGACACCGCGCCCGTGACGAGCTCGCGGTGGGCGGTCCTCGGGTTACGGGCGTCGATCTCCCGGTCGATGATGCGGTTGGCGGCCATGGCAAACGTCCGCAGGCCGACCATGCAGATGGTGACCAGGAGCAGCCGCCCCCAGTGGATGTTCTCGTCCATCTGGAACATCGCGGTCAGGGCGGCGATGTAGGCGAAGGGCAGGGCGAAGACCGAGTGCTCGATCATGACCAGGCGCAGGAACGCCTTGACCTTGCCGGGCGGTGCGGGCTCGGGCCCGAAGAGTTCCGGGGTCGCTGAATCAGCACTCATCTTTAGAGCCCGTACTCCTTCCAGCGGCGGTCGACCTTCGACGCCGTCTCCGGGTCGGACTCGACCATGTCCGGCCAGCCCCCGTCCCGGGTGTAGCCCTCTTCGGGCAGCTTCTTCGTCGCGTCGATGCCCGCCTTGCCGCCCCAGAACTGCTGGTAGGAGGCGTGGTCGAGGTGGTCGACGGGACCTTCGGCCACCGTCAGGTCGCGCGCGTAGTCGGTGTTGCCGAGCGCGCGCCAGGACACTTCGTGCAGGTCATGGACGTCGCAGTCCTTGTCCACGACCACGATCAGCTTGGTCAGGGACATCATGTGGGCGCCCCAGATGGCGTGCATGACCTTCTGCGCGTGCTTGGGGTACTTCTTGTCGATCGAGACAATCGCGCAGTTGTGGAAGCCGCCGGACTCCGGCAGGTGGTAGTCGACGATGTCCGGGACGATCACCTTGAGGAGCGGCAAGAAGAAGCGCTCGGTGGCGCGGCCGAGGGGGCCGTCCTCCGTCGGCGGGCGTCCCACCACGATCGACTGGAGCAGCGGACGCTTCCGCATCGTCACGCAGTCGATCTTCAGCGCCGGGAAGTCCTCCTGCGGCGTGTAGAAGCCGGTGTGGTCGCCGAAGGGGCCCTCGGGGAGCATCTCGCCCGGCTCGAGCCAGCCCTCGATGACGACCTCGGCGTGCGCGGGGACCTGGAGCGGGACCGTCTTGCAGTCGACCATCTCCACGCGCTTGCCCTGGATGAACCCGGCCAGCATGTACTCGTCCATGTCGCCCGGCAGCGGCGCGGTGGAGGCGTACGTGACGGCGGGCGGACAGCCGAAGGCGATCGCGACCGGGAGCTTCTCGCCCCTGCGGGCGGCCACCTGGTAGTGGTTGCGGCTGTCCTTGTGGATCTGCCAGTGCATGCCGATGGTGCGCTTGTCGTGGCGCTGCAGGCGGTACAGACCGAGGTTGCGGACGCCGGTGTCCGGGTCCTTGGTGTGGGTCAGACCGAGGTTGAAGAAGGAGCCGCCGTCCTCGGGCCAGGTGAAGAGCGCGGGCAGCTTCTCCAGGTCGACGTCGTCGCCGGTGAGCACGACCTCCTGCACGGGCGCGTTGTCGGACTTCACCTTCTTCGGCGGCACGTGCGTCATCGCGCCGAGCTTCCCGAAGGCCTCGCGCACGCCGACGAAGCCGTGCGGCAGCTCCGGCTTGAGCAGGCCGCCGATCTTGTCGCTGATCTCGCTGTACGACTTCAGGCCGAGCGCCTTCAACAGGCGGCGGTCCGTCCCGTACACGTTCATCGCGAGGGGCATCGCCGAGCCGCGCACGTTCTCGAAGAGGAGCGCGGGGCCGCCGGCCTTCTGGACGCGGTCGGTGATCTCGCCGACCTCCAGGTACGGATCGACCTCGGCCTTGATGCGCTTGAGATCGCCCTCGCGCTCCAGTGCACGGAGCAGGGAGCGAAGATCGTCATAAGCCATGCGGTCAAGTATCGGTCACCGGCTACCCTGGCCCGGACAGCGGGGCCCGCACCGCGCCCCTCCTTCGTCGCTTGGGGAATCGCGCAACCATGCTCAGGTATCTGCCGTTCCTGCTGGTCCTGGCCGTGTGGATCTATGCCTTCATCGATGTCCTGAACACTCCGGAGAAGGAGGTCAGGCATCTGCCGAAGGTGGTCTGGGTCATCATCGTGCTGCTCTTCGGCGAGGTTCTCCTCGGCCCGATCGCCTGGTTCGTCACGGGCAAGGTGCGCAAGACGCCCGCCGCCGGGGGTGGCCCTCGCGCCGGGCGCGGCGGACAGTGGGTGGCACCGGACGACAACCCCGAGTTCCTGAAGTCGCTCAGGGACGAGGACCCGGACGAGAAGAAGCGGGACAGGGGAAGCGAGGGCTGATGGAGCTTCGGCTGCTCGTCACCTTCGAGAAGGTCGCGACCGTGCTCAGCTTCACGCAGGCCGCCGCCGAGCTGAAGTACGCCCAGTCCAGCGTCACCAGCCAGATCCGCTCCCTGGAGTCCTCGCTCGGCGCCGAGCTCTTCGACCGGCTCGGCAGCCGCATCCGCCTCACGGAGGCGGGCGAGCGCCTGCTTCCCTACGCCCGGCAGATCATCGAACTCGCGGACGAGGCACGGTCGGCGGTCGTCGACGCCGGGGAGCCGAGCGGCGCCATCGCGGTCGGCACGATGGAGTCCCTGACGTCCTACCGGCTGCCCCCGCTGCTCGAACTCTTCCACCACCGCTACCCCAAGGTGCAGCTCTCCCTGCGCCCCACGCTGGGCGACGAGACCCGCCACGCGCTGCGGCAGGGGACGTACGACGTGGGGTTCCTGATGGAGCGGGAGACCGAGCACGCGGGCCTGGAGACCGAGGTCCTCGCCGAGGAGCCGCTGGTCCTGGTCTGCGCGCCGACGCATCCGCTGGCCGCGCTGGGGGCGGACTCGCTCGCCACGGGTGATCTGGCGGCGGTCCAGCTGGTCGGCACGGAGCCGGGCTGCCCCTACCGGGATCTGTTCGAGGACGAGCTGCGGACGCGCAACGGCTCCCCGCCGCCCTTCATGGAGTTCGGCACGATCGAGGCCACCAAGCGTGGGGTCGCCGGTGGCCTCGGGGTGGCGCTGCTGCCGCGGATGGCGGTGCGGGACGAGCTGGCGTCGGGGGTGCTCGTCGCGCTGCCGTGGGAGCCGCCCTTCGTCCTGCACACGCAGCTGGCGTGGCGCTCGGGCAAGCGGCTTCCGGCCCATGTGCGGCTGTTCATCGACCAGTCGGTACGGCTGGTGCGGGAGCAGGCAGCGGAGTACGCGAACCAGCGCTCACGCGGGGCGACTTGGAGCGGTTGACCTTGAGGCTCGCGAGGACGATGAGCGGTACGCCGAGCGCCTGCACCAGGCCGATGTGGTGCCCGTAGACGGCCCAGTCGGCGACCATCGCGACCGCCGGGTAGGTGAAGGCGAGTACGGCGATCTTGGCGGTGGGCAGCTTCGCGTACGCCGCGTACATCAGGACGTACATCAGGCCGGTGTGGATGACCCCGAGCCCGACGAGCCAGCCCCACCCCGCGCCCGTCCCGCTCATCGCACCGAAGTCCGCGAAGGGCAGCAACAGCGGGATGCCGACCAGAACCTGGACCAGGGCGATCAGGTGGGGCCGCACCCCGGTGATGCGCTTGGTGACGAGGGTGGAGAGGCCGTAGAGCAGCGCGGCCAGGAGGGCGAAGCCGATGCCGGTGAGCGAGCCGAGGTCACCGGGCCGCACTCCGGAGACGAGGACGAGCCCGGCGAACGCGATTGCCAGCCACATCAGTTGATGCCTGGTCAGCCGCTCACGGAAGATGACGGCGCTCATCAGCACGAGCAGGAACGGCTGCGTGTGGTAGACGACGGTGGCCAGGGAGATCGAGGTCTCCTCGTACGCCTTGAAGAGGAACACCCAGTTGAAGACGATGAACGCGCCGCCGAGCGCGGCGAGTCCGAGCTTCTTCGGGGTGAGGCCGTGGCCGCGGAAGTAGCCGCGGGCGAAGGCGTAGGCCCCTAGGGCAAGGGCGCCGAACAGCACGCGGAAGAACACGACGTTGAAGGCCGACGCGCCCGACTCGACGACGAAGATCCCGAGGGTGCCGGAGAGCACCATCGCGGCGGTGAGCTGGGCCGTGCCCTTGTTCTCTGAGGTCATGCCATGAAGCTACGAGCGGGCGTATGCCCTGGTCCACGCGCCAGTGGGGCGTCCTGCCGATGGGGTCATCGGCGGAAACGATGGACCAAGGTCACGGAGCCGTTCAGCTCTGCTGATACTGCTGATACGTCTCACGAAGCTCCCGCCAGGGGTCGAGACTCCACGTCGACCAGTCCTTGGGATGTCCGTCGAGCGCGTCGACGAGGAACTCGAAGTGGTGGTGCCAGCCGGCGAGACAGTCGAGGCGCAGCTCGTCGTCGCCCTCGAACTCGTTGGTGAACCGCAGGGTGGTCCCGGCCTTCCCCTCGGCCGCCTCCAGATGGAAGCGGCACCGGCCGTGCAGGTCGATCGTGTACTCGACGATCCGCTCCGGCTCCCACGCGGTGACGGTCCCGGAGTGGGTGGCCGACTGGTCGCCGTTGAGCCAACGCAACGACACGGCCCCACCGAGCCGTGGCTCCCACACATCGGCGGCGGCCAGCCACCCCGGAAGCCCCTCCGGGGTGGCCACCGCCGCCCAGACCTTGTCCACAGGGTGGGGAAGATGAAGCTCATAGCCGAGATGCTGCCGTGAACCATTGGTCCGGCTCGTACCCTGCCCGATCGTCGCACTCATACCCCAAGCCTCACCCGCCCCGCCCCCGCGCGCACGCGATGGGGGTGCTTACGGGCGCTTCTACGGGCGCTGACCGGCCTTGTCGACGACGGTGCGGTCGAGGACGGCACTGCGGCCGACGACGTCACCCTCCTCGGCGCCGTACGGCGTGTCCTCGACCACGACCTCCCGCTCACCGAGGAACTGTTTGGTCCGCTTGTCGAAGATCAGCTCCTCCCTGACGCCGTCGTCCTCACGGGCGATCGCGACGCCGTGCCGCCCCTCCGCGTCGACCGCGTCCTCGATCAGCTCGACGCCAGGGATCTTGGATGCGGCGAGGTAGAGGGCGGCTGCCTGCTTCGGCGGCATGAGCGACTCGTACGAGAGGTCACCGACGAGTACGAAGGCGTTCTGGTCGTCGCTCTTGCCGCCCTGGCTCTCCTTGTGGAGCCAGTCCAGCATGTTGACCGGGTCGGTCGGGAGCTTCTGCAGGTTGCGGTAGTTGCTGTCCGCGTCCGGAAGCGGCAGCTCCGGCTTCAGGCGCTCCATGTCCAGGTCGTTCGCGGGCTCGTGCACGATCTCGGTGTGCAGGCCGTCCACGGAGAGCCAGATCTCCCGCTGGTGCACGGGGCCGAGCTCGCCCGGCTTGTCGGCCTGCGCCGACATGTGGGCGACCTTGCTCTTGACGTACACGAACTGGTCGTCCCGCAGGTCCTTCGGCGCGGGCTGCCGCCGCGCCGCCTCCGCGATCTCCTCCAGCATCCGCACGGTCTCCGCCGAGGGCGCGGCCTGCGCCGGCCGGTCGCCGAACGGCGAGGCGACCAGCACACCCGCCGCGACGGAAGCGGCCACCGCTCCGGCGATGAGCGCGGGGCGGAACCAGCGCTTCTGGGGCTTCGGGGTCGCCCGGGGCTTCGAGGTCTCTTGAGGCTTCGGGGTCTCTGCGGGCTTCTTCTCGTTCTGCCGGATCTCGGTCAACAGGTGCTCCCTGAGCAGGTGATGACGGCCCGGCGGAAGGTCGCGCTCTGGAAGTTCGTTCATCGGTTTCCCTCCCTCGTGGGCCCGACCGCGGTGGTGCGGTCACCTCTCATCTGTCCGCGCCCGCCGACCGGTTCCACACGTTTCGCGAGTTTTGCACGGGCCCGGGACAGCCGGGAGCGTACGGTCCCGACCGGCACCCCGAGCGCCTCGGCCGCCGCCGCGTAACTGAGCCCCGACCACACGCACAGGGCGAGCACCTCGCGCTCACCGCGCCGCAGTGTGGCCAGAGCGGCGCGGACGAGGACGAGCTGCTCCTCGTCGTCGACGCGCCCGGCGACCTCGTCGGCGAAGTCGGCCACGGCCTCGTCGCGCGGCAGCCGGGCGACCGCCGCCGCGTGCCGCCGGGCGGCGCGGCGGGCGTTGCGGGTGACGTTCGTGGCGACGCCGAGCAGCCACGGCCGCAGCGAGCCGCCGTCCGCGTCGAGCCTGTCCCGCAGCCGCCACGCCTCCAGGAAGGTGAGCGACACCATGTCCTCGGCCGCCGACCAGTCCCCCGTCAGCCGGTAGGCGTGGTTGTAGACGGAGCGCGCGTACGCGTCGAAGAGCTCACCGAAGGCGCCGGCGTCCCCGTCCCTGATGCGGACGCGCAACGCTCTGCGGTGTGCCTGAGGGTCCCCCTGATTCGTCTCCACGCCCCTTGTCTGTCCGTACGGCAAAGGCCGGTTCCCATGACCTGGGTCACGGGAACCGGCCTGTGGAGGCTGCGGCGGTGTGGGCGGTGGTCAGACGCCGGCGTACGAGTGCTTGCCGGTGACGAAGATGTTCACGCCGTAGTAGTTGAACAGCCAGCAGCCGAAGGCGATCAGGGCCAGGTAGGCGGCCTTGCGGCCCTTCCAGCCGGCTGTCGCGCGGGCGTGCAGGTAGCAGGCGTAGGCGACCCAGGTGATGAAGGACCAGACCTCCTTGGGGTCCCAGCCCCAGTAGCGGCCCCACGCGTCGCCCGCCCAGATCGCGCCCGCGATGATCGTGAACGTCCACAGCGGGAAGACGGCGGCGTTCACGCGGTACGAGAACTTGTCGAGCGAGGCCGCGGCCGGGAGGCGCTCCAGGACCGAGGTCGCGAAGCGGCCGGGCTGTCCGCCCGAGGCCAGCTTGTTCTCGTAGGAGTCGCGGAAGAGGTAGAGGATCGTCGCGACGCCGGCCAGGTAGAACGTCGCGCCGCAGAAGATCGCGGTGGAGACGTGGATCCACAGCCAGTACGAGTGAAGGGCGGGAACCAACTGGTCGCTGGCGGTGTACAGGACGGTGACGGCGAGACCGAGGTCGAGGAGGACCGTGGTGACCAGCGGAAGGCCGAGCCAGCTGACGTTCTTCTTGAGCGCCATGAGCACGAGGTACACCCCGACGGCCATGGTGGAGAACGTCAGGTTGAACTCGTACATGTTGCCCCACGGCGCCCGCTGCACCGAGAGCGCGCGGGTGAGCACACCACCGAACTCGACGAGGAACGCGAGGACGGTCAGGGACACGGCGATACGGCCGTAGAGGTCACCCTTCTCGTCTCCGGCCGCGGCGCCGGGACCGTCCGGCACATCGCGGGTGCCGGTGACGGAGCGGGTGACGACCTTCGGGGCCGCCTTCGGCCGGTCCAGGACGGCGGTGCCGCCCTTGGCCTTGACGGTGACACCGGGCGCCTTGGCGGCGGCCTCGGTCCTCGAGGTCAGCGCGGCGGCCGTGCGGCCGACCTTGCTGCGGCTGCCGAGGATCCACTCTGCCATGTGCGCGAAGAAGGCAAGGAGATAGACGGCCATCGCGGAGTACACCAGCACATTGCTGATGTTCGCGAGGTTCTCGTTCGGTTCGGCAGCGAGGGTGGTGGCGAGATTCACTTCTCAGCCCCTTCGGCAGGAACAACATCGGGGGTGGGGTCGGCATGGTCTTGATGTTCGTCGGGCGCGCTCGGCGCCTTCTCGTGCAGATGTGCGGCGAGATCGCCCAGCTCTTCGGGCAGCTTCG
The DNA here is from genome assembly GCF_040682375.1 of Streptomyces sp. NPDC051214. Classification (NCBI taxonomy): domain Bacteria; kingdom Bacillati; phylum Actinomycetota; class Actinomycetes; order Kitasatosporales; family Streptomycetaceae; genus Streptomyces; species Streptomyces sp. NPDC051214. Next base: position 46,400 of record NZ_JBFBAT010000027.1, on the reverse strand, counting down.
CGGACTCGCTGCGGCCGAGCCCGGCCATCTCCACGACGGTCACGCCGTCGGCGCCCCGCACGGCCCGCACCCACACGCGGCGGCGCTGGATGAACAGCGACCCGGCGAGGCCGACGATGGCGGAGACCGCCCCGATCAGCGCCCACATGCTGCCGGGCTGCTGGGAGACCTGGAAGGTCGCCCAGCGCTTGATGTCCTTCTCGAAGGTGATCGAGCCGGCGCCGTTCGGCAGCTTCATCGTCTCGCCGGGCACCAGCCGCTTCTTGAAGAGCTCGCCCTTGGAGTCCTTGAACTTGGACATCTTGCTGGTGTCCAGCTGGTACACGTTCTGCGGCAGACCGGAGTCCACCCCGAGGCTCCCGTGGTACGCGGAAAGCGCGAGCACGGGGTAGTCCAGGGCGGGGAACTGGGAGAACATCTGGCCGTGGCCCTCGCCCGCGAACGTCGGCACGAAGAAGGCGTTGAAGCCGAGCTGTTCCTTCTTGCCGTCCTTGTCGCGGTAGCCGTCGAGGACCTTGATCGCGCCGGTGGCCGTGCCGTTGGAGTCGATCGGAAGGAGCGGGACGGACTGGGTGCTGACGACCTTGCCCTTCCCGTCGCGCACGGTGACGGTCGGGGCGTAGCCCTGGCCGATGAGGTAGACCTTCGAGCCGTCGACCTCGAGCGGCTTGTTGACCTCGATGGCCTTCTTCTTCTCGGGGCCGTCGATGCCCTCGCTGTAGGTGACGTTCGCCCGGTAGGTGCGGGCCGTGCCCTTCTCGGGGCCCTTCCTCTCGAACGACGACTCGAAGCTATCCAGCTTGAAGCTGAAGGGCGCCAGGTCGTCGGTGTTGAAGAGGTTGCCGGACTTGAAGTTGTCGTACTGGGTGAGGGTGTTGGAGAACCCGTCCCCCTGGACGATGAGCTTGCCGCCCTCGGACTTGAACAGGGCCCCGACGGCGAAGGCCACCAGGAGCACGATCAGCGAGACGTGGAAGAAGAGGTTGCCGGCCTCACGCAGGTAGCCCTTCTCCGCGGCCACGGACGCCCCCGCGCCCCCCTTGCCCGCCGTGAGGTCGGCGCGGAAGCGCCGCCCCTTGAGCAGGCCGAGCGCGGCCTCGTGGACCTCGTCGGGTGCGGCCTCGGTGCGCCACGTGGTGTAGGCGGGCAGCCGGTCGAGCCGTTTGGGCACGCCCGGCGGACGGCCGCGCAGCTGGCCCACGAACTGCCAGGTGCGGGGCACGATGCAGCCGATGAGGGAGATGAAGAGAAGGATGTAGATCGCCGAGAACCACACGGAGCTGTAGACGTCGAACAGCTGGAACTTCTCGTAGAGCGGCCCGAGCGTCGTGTGCGCCTTCTTGAAGTCCTGGACCTTCAGCTCGTCGATGCCGGTCTGCGGGATCAGCGAACCGGGGATCGCGCCGAGCGAGAGGAGGAGCAGCAGGAGCAGCGCGACCCGCATCGAGGTCAGCTGCCGCCACATCCACCGGACCCAGCCGACGACCTCACGGCCCGTCCAGGCCAGCCAGCCGGTGACCCCGGGGGCGCGCTTGCCGCCGAAGGAGCCGGGCACCACACGGTCGACGGGGGCGGTGGATAGCTGGGAGCCCGCGGCGCCGAGATCGCTCTCGGTCTGCTCTTCGGGGGCGTCGGTCTTGCTCATGGATCAGATCCCCACCGTGTAGCCGTTGGACCAGACCTGCATCTCCTGCACGATGCTGTCCCACACTCCGGTGACGAGGAGCAGCCCGGTCGCGATCATCATGATGCCGCCGATGCGCATCACCCAGACGTAGTGCTTCTTCACCCAGCTGAACGCGCCGAGCGCCTTGCGGAAGGCGATCGCCGCGAGGATGAACGGCAGCCCGAGCCCCACGCAGTACGCGACGCTCAGTATGGCCCCGCGCCCCGCGCTCCCCTGGTCGAGCGCCAGGGAGTTGACGGACGTGAGCGTGGGCCCCACGCAGGGCGCCCAGCCCACGGCGAACAGCGCGCCGAGCAGCGGCGCCCCCGCGAGCCCGGCGGCCGGCTTCTTGTGGAAGCGGAACTCCCGCTGGGACAGCCAGGGCATGAGCCCCATGAAGAAGATGCCGAGCGCGATCATCAGGACGCCGAGCACCTTGGTGATGACGTCCTGGTATTCCTGCAGGTTCTGCCCGACGTACCCGAAGAGCGCGCCGGTGGAGACGAAGACGGCGGTGAACCCGAGCACGAAGAGCCCGGCTCCCGCGGCCATCCGCCCCCGCTTGGCCTCCGCGAGGTCGGTGCCGCCGACCCCGGTGACGTACGACAGATAGCCCGGCACGAGCGGCAGGACGCACGGGGAGAAGAAGGAGACGAGACCGCCGAGAGCCGCGATGGGCAGGGCGAGGAGCAGCGCGCCGTTCATGACGGTCTGGTTCGCTTCGCCGACGGCGGCGAGGGTGGACATCACGGGGAGATCACTTCTCCGCGATCAGCGGGTCGATCATCTTGCGCAGCTTCTCTTCGCTGAGGGCCTGCTGCGAGCGGGCCGCGATCTTTCCCTCGCGGTCGAGGACGATCGTGGAGGGGATGAACTTCGGGTTCATCGTGCCCTTGGGGAAGCGCAGCATCAGCTTGCCCATCGGGTCGTGCAGGCTCGGGTAGGAGATCTTCCACTCCTTCTCGAACGTCAGCGCCGGACCCTTCTGCGGGTCACGGGTGTTGATGCCGATGAACTGCACGTCCTTGTCCGCGGTGTCCTTCGAGACCCTCGCGAAGTTCGGGGCCTCGGCCCGGCAGGGCGAACACCAGGAGCCCCACACGTTCAGGACGACGACCTTACCCTTGTAGTCGTCGACGTCCAGGTGCTTGCCGGTGAGGGTCTCCCCCTCGAGCTTCGGCCCGTCCTGGCGCTCGCCCTTGTCGGCGGTGGCGATGCCGTCGGAGCCGGTGACGAAGTTGGTGTTCCCGGAGCCCCCGGACGTGCCGCCGGAGCTGCACGCCGACAGGGTCAGCGCGGCGACCGCGGCCCCGGCGCCCAGCAGGGCGGCGCGGCTACGGCTGCGGTTCGTGCTGTGGGGGGCGCGGCAGGCGGCACTCATGTGAAAAGTTTCGCATGTCTGTTTCGGGGATCTTCCGCACCCCCCGGGGTTGCGGAAAGTCCCATTTCAGACGGCCTTCCCGAGTCCCTTCCAGCCACCGGTGGGCGCCTGGCCGACCTCGAGGCCCTGCAGGTCGGCGAGGACCTTCGGGTCCTGTACGTCGAGCCAGTCGACGAACTGGCGGAAGGAGACCAGGCGCACGTCCTTCTTCCCGGCCATGTGCTTCAGGGCCGCCTCGACGGCGTCCATGTAGATGCCGCCGTTCCACTCCTCGAAGTGGTTGCCGATGAAGAGCGGCGCCCGGTTGCTCTCGTAGGCGCGCTTGAACCCGGCGATGTAGGACTCGGTGGCCTGCTTGCGCCAGCCCGGGTAGTTGGCCGGCGGGGCCTTCGTGGAGTTCTGCGACTGGTTGGCCAGGATGTTGTAGTCCATGGACAGGACCTCGAAGGAGTGCCCGGGGAACGGCATGGCCTGCAGCGGCAGATCCCAGACGCCCATCTTCTTCTGCGGCCAGCGCTGCCGGCCGCCGGGCGACGAGGCGTCGTAGCGCCAGCCGAGCTTCTTCGCCGTCGGCAGCAGATTGTCCTGGCCCAGGAGACAGGGCGTACGGCCGCCGATGAGTTCCTTGTCGTAGTCGAAGGGCAGCGACGGCAGATCGGTCCAGCCGGTATTCGTGCGCCATTCCTTGACGAAGGAACGGGCCTGGTCGATTTCGCTCTGCCATTGCGCGGGCGTCCAGTTGGCGACCGTGCCGCTGCCCGCGCAGAAGTGACCGTTGAAGTGCGTGCCGATCTCATGGCCCTCGAGCCACGCCTGCCGGACGTACTTCAGCGTCTCCTTGATGTGACCGTCGGTGAGATATCCGATGTCGGAGGCGCCGACGCCGTTGTTCGGCGGCTTGTACATCCGCTTCTTCGACTCGGGCAGGAGATAAAGACCGGAGAGGAAGAACGTCATCCCCGCGTCGTGTTCCTCGGCCAGCTTCAGAAAACGCGGGAAGAGGCCGTTGCCGACCTCGCCCGCACCGTCCCAGGAGAAGATCACGAACTGCGGGGGCGTCTCGCCCGGCTGCAGGGGAACGGGCTTGCCCGGCTGGTTGGGCTGCTTGCCGGTGTACGAGGTCGAACCGTCACCGATGGGCTTCGCCGGGCGCTTGTCGCCGCCCTTGCCGCCGTTGCCGTCCTTCGACCCGTCCGCGGAACCCGCCGCATGACTGCCGCCGCCCGTGCCGCAGCCGGCAAGTCCCAAAGCGGCCGCGGTCCCGACGCCGAGACCGAGCATTCCCCTGCGACTGATGTCGCGCATTCCATCCCCATTCGTCGCGCCCTGCGGTCCTGCATGCGTCCATGCACGATGGACGCCCCGTTAGAGGGCACGACGAAGAAGGGGGTTCCTGGCAACAGGCACATATTTGCCGCCTTTTACCAAGAATGGACATACGGTCGCGAGCCGATTACCTGGCGTGGCGCCCCGAAGGGGGCGCGGGGAACTGCGCGCTCAGCCACGACGACGCCGCAGACAATTGACGGCGATATCAGCGGAGCGCCTACGCGCCGAAGGCCTTGGCCTTTCCCTTCACCGGCTTGGCGCCCGCCAGAAGATGCGCGGGAACGAGATCCCGCGCGGGCTCCGTGTAACCGACGGACACGATCTTGTCGCCGCGGTACGTGAACGTCGTGAGCGAGGCGAGCGTGCACTGCCGCTTGCGCGGGTCGTGCCACAGCCGCCGCTTCTCCACGAAGCTCCGCACGATCCAGATCGGCAACTGATGGCTGACGCACACCGCTTCGTGCCCGCGGGCCGCGTCCCGCGCCGCGTCCAGGGCGCCCATCATCCGCACGACCTGCTCGACGTACGGCTCGCCCCAGGACGGCTTGAAGGGGTTGACCAGGTGCTTCCAGTTCTCCGGGTTCTTCAGCGCGCCGTCGCCGACGCCGAAGGTCTTGCCCTCGAAGACGTTGCCCGCCTCGATGAGCCGCCCGTCCGTCGCCAGGTCCAGGCCCTGCGCCTTGGCGATCGGCGTCGCCGTCTCCTGCGCGCGGTCGAGCGGCGAGGCCACGACGTGCGTGATGTCACGCGGGGCCAGATGCTCGGCGACCCGGTCGGCCATCTGCCGGCCGAGGTCGGAGAGGTGGTAGTCCGGCAGGCGCCCGTAAAGGATCCCGTCCGGGTTCTCCACCTCCCCGTGGCGCATCACGTGGACGACTGTCAGCTCGCTGCCCGCACTCATGCGGTGGCCTCCGTGGTGGATTCAGTGGCTTCGGCGGCCGCGCGCGCCGCCGCGGGCAGGGCCGCGGCGATCTTCTCGACGGCCCGCTCGTCGTGGGCGGTGGAAACGAACCAGGACTCGAAGGCCGACGGCGGGAGATACACGCCCTGCGACAGCATCGAGTGGAAGAACGCGGTGAAGCGGAAGGACTCCTGGGTCTTCGCGTCGTCGTAGTTCCGCACGTCGCGCTCGGTGAAGAAGACGGAGAACATGTTCGACGCGTTCTGCAGCCGGTGCGCGACGCCCTCCTTGGAGAGCGCGTCGGTGACCAGACCGCGCAACTGCCCGGAGACCACGTCGACCTTGTCGTACGCGTCGTCGTCAAGGAGCCGCAGCTGCGCGAGGCCCGCGGCCGTCGCGATCGGGTTCCCCGACAGGGTGCCCGCCTGGTAGACGGGGCCGACCGGGGCGAGGTGCTCCATGACGTCGGCGCGGCCACCGAAAGCGGCGGCCGGGAAGCCGCCGCCCATGACCTTGCCGAAGGTCATCAGATCGGGCCGCACGCCGTCGACGCCGAACCAGCCCGCCTTCGACGTACGGAAGCCGGTCATGACCTCGTCCGAGATGAACAGCGCGCCGTTCTCCCTGCACAGGTCCGCGAGGCCCTGATTGAAGCCCTCGCGCGGCGGCACCACGCCCATGTTGCCCGGCGACGCCTCGGTGATGACGCAGGCGATCTCGCCGGCGTTCGCGGCGAACGCGGCACGCACGGCCTCGATGTCGTTGTACGGGACGACGATCGTGTCGCCCGCCTGAGCGCCGGTGACGCCCGGGGTGTCCGGCAGGCCGAAGGTGGCGAGCCCGGAGCCCGCCGCGGCGAGCAGCGCGTCCACGTGACCGTGGTAACACCCGGCGAACTTGATGATCTTGGCGCGGCCGGTGAACCCGCGCGCGAGACGGATCGCGGACATCGTCGCCTCGGTACCGCTGGAGACGAGCCGCACCTGCTCGACGGGCTCGATGCGCGCGACGATCTCCTCGGCGAGCGCGACCTCGCCCTCTCCGGGCGTGCCGAAGGACGTGCCGCGCGCGACGGCCTCCTGAACTGCGGCGATCACTTCGGGGTGGGAGTGGCCGAGGATCATCGGCCCCCACGAGCAGACAAGGTCGACGTACTCACGGCCGTCGGCGTCCGTGAGGTACGGACCGGTACCGGACACCATGAAGCGGGGCGTACCGCCCACAGCGCGGAAAGCGCGCACGGGAGAGTTCACACCACCGGGCGTCACGGCCGCCGCACGGTCGAAGAGAGTCTGCGAAACTGGGGCGCTATACGGGAAGCTCACATGAACCATGGTGTCAGAGGCTTCGGACATCCTGCGGACAGGTGTTTCACTCGACGTTTTAGCCGGTGACCGTGGGGGAGGTCACTGACACGATGATCGGGTTGCGCGGCGGGGGCCGCGAGGCCTAGAAAAGCAGGGGCGGGCGCCCTGGAAAAGCAGTCGGGTGGAGATATGCATCGCGGTGGCGGACTGGGCGAGGGGACCGACGACCTGGGTCCGCGGCGTGCCCGGCGGATCGGCAGGCACCGACGCGAGGCGGAAGCGGCCGAGGCTGAGGCCTTGGCACGGGGCGGCGAGACGGAGCAGGACCGGGCGGGAACCAGGAGTGGCCGGGTGGGTGGGGTGACCTACAAGTACTTCGGAGCTCCGGACGGCGCGACCGCCGCCCGCGTGCCCATCTCGATGCGTCCCGAGGAGCTCGGCGGTGACGAGCTCGGCATGGGCGGCATGTTCACGAAGATCAAGCCGGAGACCGTCGCCGCGATGGTCCTGACCGGTATCGAGGGCATACCCCTGTCCAAGGTGCCCCCGCTCGAACTGGTCGTCCTGCACCCCGACTACGCCGTGGTGAAGCTCCCCATGACGGTCGTCGACCCGCTGCGCGGCGTCGGCGAGGAGTCGGTCGGCGCCGCGGCCTTCATCTGGTCCACGGTCCCCGACCGCGGCGGCCCGCGCGACGCGTTCAACGTCTATCAACTGCTGCACGAATGGCAGGACTTCAGCCACCGGCTGCACGACGCGGGGCACCAGGCGTACTGCCTGGTCTGGCCCTGATCCCCGCGTCCCGCTCCTGTTCTTCCGGGGCCTACTCCGGCCGCAGTGATGCCAGTTGCTGCTCGAAGGGGATCAGCTCCTCTTCCCGTACGGGCGCGGGCCGCATGAGCCCGGCCAGTTCGCCCGCGGCCCTCTCGATGCGCTGGTCCAGGCCGTCCGCGCCCCAGTCCTCGGACGCCGCGTACACAGCCGTCGGTACGACCACCGCCCGCAGATAGGCGAACAGAGGACGCAGCGCGTGCTCCAGGGCCAGCGAATGGCGCGGGGTGCCGCCGGTCGCCGCGATCAGGACCGGCGTACCCGCGAGCGCGTCCTTGTCCAGGACCGTCAGGACGTCGAAGAACGACTTGAACAGACCGCTGTAGGAGGCGGAGAAGATCGGCGTGACGGCGATCAGACCGTCCGCGCCCTTCACGGCCTCGGCCGCCGCGCCCAGCTCCGGGCCCGGAAAGCCGGTGACGTAGTTGTGGGCGATCTCCACCGCCAGGTCGCGCAGTTCGACGACCTGGATCTCCACGTCGGCGTGGCGCCCGGTGGCCGCCGCGAGGCGGTCGGCCAGGAGGCGGGTGGAGGAGGGGACGCTGAGACCAGCGGAAACGATCACGAGCTTCATACGGTGATCTCCTTGCCCTGCGAGGCCAGACGGATGGCGTGCGTCGGCGCGTCCGGCACGGTCGCCGGGCGGTTCTTGGCGAACTCGGCGCGCAGGACCGGGACGACCTCCTCGCCGAGGATGTCCAGCTGCTCCAGGACGGTCTTGAGGGGCAGGCCCGCGTGGTCCATCAGGAAGAGCTGGCGCTGGTAGTCGCCGACGGTGTCCCGGAAGGACAGCGTCCGCTCGATCACCTGCTGCGGCGAGCCGACGGTCAGCGGCGTCTGGGAGGTGAACTCCTCCAGGGACGGCCCGTGTCCGTAGACGGGAGCATTGTCGAAGTACGGCCTGAACTCCTTGACCGCGTCCTGGGAGTTCCTGCGCATGAAGACCTGACCGCCGAGCCCGACGATCGCCTGCTCCTCGGTGCCGTGCCCGTAGTACGCGTACCGGCGGCGGTAGAGGTCGACCATCTTCTTGGTGTGCTCCTGCGGCCAGAAGATGTTGTTGTGGAAGAAGCCGTCCCCGTAGTACGCGGCCTGCTCGGCGATCTCCGGGGAGCGGATGGAGCCGTGCCAGACGAAGGGCGCGACGCCGTCGAGCGGGCGGGGCGTCGAGGTGAACGACTGCAGGGGCGTACGGAACTTGCCCTCCCACGTCACGACGTCCTCGCGCCACAGGCGGTGCAGGAGCGCGTAGTTCTCGACGGCGAGGTTGATGCCCTCGCGGATGTCCTTGCCGAACCACGGATACACCGGGCCGGTGTTGCCGCGGCCCATCATCACGTCGACCCGGCCTTCGGCGAGGTGCTGGAGCATCGCGAAGTCCTCGGCGATCTTCACCGGGTCGTTCGTGGTGATGAGGGTGGTGGAGGTGGAGAGGATCAGGTTCTCGGTGCGGGCGGCGATGTAGCCGAGCATCGTGGTGGGCGAGGAGGGGACAAACGGCGGGTTGTGGTGCTCGCCGGTCGCGAAGACGTCGAGTCCGACCTCCTCGGCCTTGAGCGCGATGGCGACCATCGCCTTGATGCGCTCGTGCTCGGTGGGGGTGCGGCCCGTCGTGGGATCCGGCGTCACGTCGCCGACGCTGAAGATCCCGAACTGCATGCCGGATCCGGACTGCGACTGCATGGCTGACTCACTCTCCGCAGGTTGTTGACTGTTCAACTATACCTACGGAACGGTGGGGTGGCGGGGGGTATTCCCCGGGGCTCCCCCGGGCGGTATTCCCCCGGGGGCTCCGGCCAGGCGTCGCAGAGACCGGCAGCGAGGGCGCTACGGCGTCCAGCGCGGGTCGCGGCCCGTCTCCGCAAGGAGCCGCTCCAGCTCGGAGGCACCCTCGGGCACGGGGATCGGCTCCCCGAACACACCCATCTTCCGGGCCGTCGGCCCCAGGCCCGCCACCGCTTCCCGCAACGCGGCGACGACACCGCTGCTCTCCGGGGCGGGCTCGTACACCTGCCCCGTCGCGCGGGACAGGTCCCAGGCGTGCACCGTCAGGTCGAGCAGGGCCATGGAGCCGACGGTCCTCGCGGGCATGTCCATCGCACCCGTGGTGCCCTCGTCGGCCCCGGGCGCGGCCCACGCGGCGACCAGCTTCTCCGCCTCGTCGGCGAAACGCTCACGCCAGTCAGGGCTCTCGGCGACGACATCGGGGGCCTCGGTGCCGAAGTCGGAGTTCTGCTTGGCGGCGAGTGCCTGGAACTGGACGATCACCTGGAAGAGGTGGTTGACCAGGGCCTTCACGTCGTACTCGGCACAGGGAGTGGGCGCGGCGAGACGGTCGTCCGGAATCGCGCGGACCACGGGGACGGCTCGGTCGGTGGCCGCCTTCAACAGGTCGGCAATGCTGTTCTCACTCATGCCGTGACCGTAGGCCGGAGGCCACTGCCCTGGCTTGAAGAAACGCGACAGGGGCGACAACCTCCGGAGGACCCTGCCCCCGCCCGCGACCCCGCCCCCGCGTCATACGATCCAGCCATGGCCGACGCCGACGCCTCCCCCTCCGACGCCACCCCCTCCGCCCCGCGCAGCGACACCAAGGGCATCGTCGACGCCGCCGGACTCCTGGCCCGCGCACGCTTCCGCCGGCACCTGGCGACGCCCGAGCTGCGCCCCTACGTAGAGCAGTACTGGCTGATCGACTGGGACCTCACCCAGCCCTACGCGTCCCACGTCGTGCCGCACCCGTCCGTGAACGTCGTCTTCCAGAGGCTCCCCGGGCAGGAGCCCTTCGCCGAGGTGGCGGGCATCGGGCTCGACCTCTTCACGCAGAAGCTGGAGGGGCGGGGGCGGGTCTGCGGCGTGAAGTTCCGCCCAGGGGGCTTCCGGCCGTTCGCTCCCACGGCCCCCGTGTCCGCGTGGACGGGACGCCGGATGCTGCCACTGGCGGAGGTCTTCGGCAAGATCCCCGAGAACGCCCTCGACGCCGTCCTGACCCCGGACGACGAGCACGCGCGCGTGGCGGCACTCGACGCCTTCCTGCTGGCCCTCGGCCCCACCCCCGACCCCCAGGCGGACCTCGCCATGGCCCTGGCCGAACGCATCCGCACGGACCGCGGGATCCGCCGGGTCAGCGAGTTCGCCCGCGCGCAGGGCATGTCCGTACGCACACTGCAGCGGCTGTTCTCCACGTACGTGGGAGTCGGCCCGAAGTGGATGATCCTGCGCCACCGCATCCACGAGGCGCTCGAGCACGCCGAAACGGGCGAGGACGTGGACTGGGCGGACGTCGCCGACGCACTCGGCTACGCCGACCAGGCCCACCTCATCAGGGACTTCACGGCAACGGTGGGAGTACCGCCGACGGCGTACGCGCCGCAGTGACGGCCGCACTCTGACTACCCGTTCAGGAGCCCCCCAGGTCGACGCTCCAGTCGTTGCACCGCATCCAACGCCCCTTCGGATACTCGAAGTCGTGCTCGCCCCCAGGCGTGAACCCGGCCTTACGGCACACCCCGTTGGACGCCGCGTGGTCCGCGGAGGGAAAGGCGTGCAGCCGCCGGTGCCGCCCCGCGGCCCGCGCCTCCTCGACGACCAGCCGCGCGGCCGACGCCGCGATGCCCCGCCCCTGGAACCCGGGCAGCACACCCCACCCCGTCTCCCAGACGGACTCGCCCTGCCAGGACGTCTCCCAATACCCGATCGAACCGACGGCCTCACCGTCCAGAGCTATCCGGAACATCTGCCCCTGCCCCCGCCCGCCCAGCGCGAGGTAACGCCGATGCCGGGACTCCACCTGCTCCCGCGTCTCGGGACCGCCCAAATGCGCGGTCATCTCGGCGGAGTTACAGGCGACCAACAACCCGAAGTCACCCTCCGCCCAAGGAATTAGAACCGGACCGGCAGCCACCAGCGATCTCTCCATACAGACCAAGCTACGGCGAGGGTCTGACAACGCCCTCCAACATCGCACTCCCGCACCCCACACCCGCACCCCCCTCATGCCACGATTCCCCCATGCTCATCGCCCGCTCCGCCGCCCTCTTCGTCCTCGCCGCACTCTTCGAGATCGGCGGCGCCTGGCTCGTCTGGCAAGGAGTGCGCGAACACAAGGGGTGGGCGTGGATCGGCGCGGGCGTCATCGCGCTCGGCGTGTACGGCTTCGTGGCCACGCTCCAACCGGACGCCGAGTTCGGCCGCATCCTCGCCGCGTACGGCGGCGTCTTCGTCGCCGGATCGATCGCCTGGGGCATGGTCGCCGACGGCTACCGCCCCGACCGCTGGGACGTCACCGGGGCGCTGATCTGCCTCGCCGGTATGGCGGTCATCATGTACGCGCCACGGAGCCGCTAGGCAGACGTCGACCTATCCTGGCGGAACAGGCCAGGAACACACGTACGCCCAAGGAGTCACCATGACCGCCGCGCCCGCCGCCACCCGCATCGCGATCGTCACCGGCGCGAGCAGCGGCATCGGCGCCGCCACCGCGCGCGGACTCGCGGCCGCCGGCTACCGCGTCGTCCTCACCGCCCGCCGCAAGGACCGCATCGAGGCCCTCGCCGCGGAGATCACGGCCGCGGGCCACGACGCCATGGCGTACGCGCTCGACATCACCGACCGCGCGGCAGTGGACGAGTTCGCCACCGCCTTCCGCAAGGTCGCGGTCCTGGTCAACAACGCGGGCGGCGCACTCGGCGCCGACACCATCGCCACCGGCGACCCGGACGACTGGCGCCAGATGTACGAGACGAACGTCATCGGCACCCTGAACGTCACCCAGGCCCTGCTCCCCGCACTCACCGCGAGCGGCGACGGCACGGTGGTCGTCCTCTCCTCCACCGCCGGCCACGGCACGTACGAGGGCGGCGGCGGCTACGTGGCCGCGAAGCACGCCGAGCACGTACTCGCCGAGACCCTCCGCCTGGAGATCGTCGGCACCCCGGTCCGCGTCATCGAGGTCGCCCCCGGCATGGTCAAGACAGAGGAGTTCGCGACGACCCGCTTCGGCGGCGACACGGAGAAGGCCGCGAAGGTCTACGCGGGCGTGGCGGCCCCCCTCACGGCCGACGACGTGGCGGACACGATCACCTGGGCGGTAACCCGCCCGCCCCACGTAAACATCGACCTCTTGGTGGTCCGCCCCCGAGCCCAGGCCTCCAACACGAAGGTCCACCGCGAGCTGTAGGGCAGAGGCTGCGGCTCAGCCCTTCACGCAGATGACCTGCTTGAGCTTGGCCACGACCTCGACCAGGTCACGCTGGTTCTCCATGACCTGTTCGATCGGCTTGTACGCGGCCGGGATCTCGTCCACGACGCCCGAGTCCTTGCGGCACTCGACGCCCTGCGTCTGCTCCTCCAGGTCACGCGTGGAGAAGCGCTTCTTCGCTGCGTTCCGGCTCATCCGCCGGCCCGCTCCGTGCGAGGCCGAGTTGAAGGCCTTCTCGTTGCCGAGGCCCTTCACGATGTACGAGCCCGTGCCCATCGAGCCAGGGATGATGCCGTACTCGCCCGAGCCCGCACGGATCGCGCCCTTGCGAGTGACCAGCAGGTCGACGCCCTCGTACCGTTCCTCTGCCACGTAATTGTGGTGGGCGCTGATCTCCTGCTCGAAGGTCGGCTTCGCCTTCTTGAACTCCTTGCGGACCACGTCCTTCAGGAGCGCCATCATGATCGAGCGGTTGTACTTCGCGTACTCCTGCGCCCAGTAGAGGTCGTTCCGGTACGCAGCCATCTGTGGAGTGTCGGAGACGAAGACCGCGAGGTCGCGGTCTACCAGGCCCTGATTGAATGACAGCTTCTGCGCGACACCGATGTGGTGGTCTGCAAGCTCCTTGCCGATGTTCCTGGAACCGGAGTGGAGCATGAGCCACACCGAATCGGACATATCGACGCAAATCTCCACAAAATGATTCCCCGACCCGAGCGTGCCCATCTGCTTGACCGCCCGCTCCTCGCGGAACTTCACCGCGTCAGCGACCCCCTCGAACCGCCCCCAGAAGTCGTCCCACCCCGAAGTCCCGAACCCATGCAGCCGCCCCGGATCCACCGGATCCGCATGCATCCCACGGCCCACCGGAATCGCCTGCTCGATCTTCGAGCGCAGGCGGGACAGGTCGCCCGGGAGGTCGTTTGCCGTCAGGGACGTCTTTACCGCCGACATTCCGCAGCCGATGTCCACGCCGACCGCCGCGGGGCATACCGCGCCCTGCATCGCGATCACGGAGCCGACCGTCGCGCCCTTGCCGTAGTGGACGTCCGGCATGACCGCCAGGCCCTTGATCCAGGGCAGGGTCGCCACGTTCCGGAGCTGCTGGAGCGCGACGTCCTCCACCGATGCGGGGTCCGTCCACATGCGGATCGGTACCTTCGCCCCGGGAACCTCTACGTACGACATATCGTCCTCATTACCCCGTAGTTGCATCAAAGTGCTGAAAGTCGTGAAGAGCAAATACCGGAGCCAAGGTCAACGAAAGGGATCACGGACCGGCGTCCACGGCATTGCGTGCGATACACATTGTGTCCACCGGTCGCCCATCAGCGGCAACCCAATATCCCCGGCGAGAAGGAGCCCATCGGTGCAGCGGAAGGCCTACCTACCAGGCGTCGCAGCTCTCCTCACGGCGCTGCTCGCCGGCTGCACGGGCGGCGGCGCGCTCGGCGGAGAGCCGGACGACTCGAAGCCCGGTGAGACGGGCGGGACGACCGCGGCCGCCGAGCCCGGCAAGTACCGCACGCTCCCCGAGCCCTGCGGCCAGGTCGACCGCGGCACGCTCGACTCGATGCTGCCCGGCATCGAGGAGATCCCGGGCGAGGAGCAGCGGGAGAAGGCGTACGAGGGTGCGCCCACCGTCACGTACGACACCGACCGGCGTGTGGGCTGCCGCTGGAAGGTGGAGTCCTCGGACGCCACGCATCATCTGTTCGTCGACTTCGAGCGCGTCGTCTCGTACGACAACGCCGTGAGCGACGACACCCGTGCCACGGAGGTCTACGCGTCCAAGGCGCAGAAGGCCGACCTCGCCGAGCCCTCCGGCACCCCGTCCGCCGACGCGGACACGGAGCCGCCCGCCGATGGTGACGGTGACGGTGACAAGGGGGGCGAGCCTTCCGACGGTGCCGCTTCCGGGTCGGACAAGGGCGGGTCCGGTGACGCCGGCGACTCCCCGGGCGAGGCCGTGACGCCTCCCGGTCTCGAGCCCCGCGTCCTGGACGAGCTGGGTGACGAGGCGTTCCTGGACGACGCGCTCACGACGTCCGGCTCGGCGACCCGGCACCGCACGGTGACTGTGGTGTTCCGCACGTCGAACGTGGTCGTGACCGTCGAGTACGACGAGCAGCCCGGACGCCGTACGGAGATCCCCGACAGCAAGGAAATGCAGGACAAGGCGCAGGAAGTGGCCGGAACGCTGGCCGAGGGTTTCGACGATTAGAGACGGTTCGGGCGGGTCACCCGCTGTCCGGAAGCGGAGTCGTTCGCGTCGGGCACGGCGTACCGTGGCCCATCGAACCGACGACAGCCGTCTTGAGTGACTTGAGTGAAGGAACCATGCACCGACAAGGACAGCGACTCACCCGCATACTCACCTGCGCAGCCGCCGTACCGGTGATCTTCATTGCCTCCGCCTGCTCCTCCGACTCGGGCTCGGGCTCGGACGGGGCCAAGAAGGACTCGGGTTCCAAGGCGTCCGCCTCGGCCTCGGGCAAGGACAAGGCCGCGACCGTGGAGAAGGCGGCGTTCGGCAAGCTGCCGGAGCCCTGCGACGTCCTGTCGAAGAAGACGCTCGACGACCTCGTCCCGGAGGCGAAGGACAAGTCGGGCAAGGCGGGCACGTCCGACGATACGTCGGCGCGCGGCACCTGCTCGTGGGACAGCCTGGACAACAACGGCGTCGACGGTTCGCAGTTCCGCTGGCTGCGCGTCTCGCTGATGCGCTTCGACTCGGACGCCTCGCTCGGCAGCGGCGCCAAGCGTGCGCAGAACAGCTTCGCCAAGCAGGTCGCGGACGCGCAGGCGACGGAGGGCGCGAAGAGCGTCAAGACGGAGCCGGTGCCGGGGATGGGCGACCAGACGACGGTCGTGCACTACGACCTGAAGAAGGACAAGGAAAACTTCAAGCAGCAGACGGTCGTGACGCGCGTGGAGAACGCGGTCGTCACGATCGACTACAACGGCGCGGGCCTGGCGGGCGACAAGGCGCCGAGTTCGAAGGATCTGTCCAAGGACGCCGAGAAGGCCGCGAAGGAGGCCGCCGAGGCGGTCGTCGCCGCGAACAAGGCGGGCGGGGCGGACAGCGACTCCAAGGACTCGGGGTCGAAGGACTCGGGGTCGAAGGGGTCGGGGTCGAAGGGGTCGGGTTCCAAGGACTCGGACTCGAAGGACTCGGGGTCGAAGGATTCCAGCGCCAAGTCCAAGTCCAGCAGCAAGCCGAAGAGCTGACGCAGGCGTAGGCGTAGGCGTAGGCCTAGGCGCGGGCGCGGGAAAAACGCGGCACGCGCCTCGCGTACAACTCGCGGCGCAGTCAAGGCAGTTGTGGAGCCCGGCCCTCTGGTGGCCGGGCTCTTGCCGTACCGGCACACCGGCTTCCGCATGCGTGTGCCAGGCTGTCGCTCGCAACAAACCGAACAGGGAGGGGTTCGCGGGTGGCCGCGATGCAGCTGACACGCACGCACCGAATACTCATCGGCGTGGTCGTCGCCGGTGCGGTCGTCATCGCCGGCATCGGTTTCGCGGGGTCGTACGCGGCCGTACGCGAACTGGCCGAGAAGAAGGGCTTTGGCAGCTTCTCGGCGGTCTTCCCGATCGGCATCGACGCGGGCATCTGCGTCCTGCTGGCGCTCGACCTCCTTCTGACGTGGATCCGCATCCCCTTCCCGCTGCTGCGCCAGACGGCGTGGCTCCTGACGGCGGCGACGATCGCCTTCAACGGGGCTGCGGCCTGGCCGGACCCGTTGGGCGTGGGCATGCACGCGGTCATCCCGGTCCTGTTCGTGGTGGCCGTCGAGGCGGCGCGGCACGCGGTGGGGCGGATCGCGGACATCACGGCCGACAAGCACATGGAGGGCGTACGCCTCACGCGCTGGCTCCTGTCCCCCGGACCGACGTTCAAGCTGTGGCGGCGGATGAAGCTGTGGGAGATTCGTTCCTACGAGCAGGTCATCAAGCTGGAGCAGGACCGTCTCATCTACCAGGCCCGCCTCCAGGCCCGCTTCGGCCGCAACTGGCGCCGCAAGGCCCCCGTCGAGTCCTTGATGCCGCTGCGGCTCGCGCGCTTCGGTGTACCGCTGGCCGAGACGGCTCCTGCCGGGCTCGCGGCGGCGGGCATCGAGCCCGCGCTGCTGCCGCCCGCGCCGGTGCCGGTGCCGGTGGCGGCGGAGTCGCAGCAGCCGGAGCTGGTGGCGCCGCCGGTGCCGCAGCTGGAGTCGGAGCGGCAGCAGCCGCAGGGCCAGGGCCAGGGCCAGGGTCAGAGCCAGGCCCAGCAGGAGCAGGCGGCGCAGGAGCAGGTCGTGCCGGAGCCTGCGGGGGCGCATGTGAGCCCGTGGTTCGCCGCTCAGCAGCCGTCGTACGTTCCTGAGGAGCCGCACGACCAGTGGTACGCGGACCAGCAGGCGTACGCGGAGCAGCAGGCGTACGTCGAGCAGCAGGAGTATCTGGCGCAGCAGCAGGCGTACTTCGACGAGCAGGGCGGGGGCGGGGTCGGGGCCGGGGTTGCTCCCGCCGAGCCGGAGTTCCAGGTGCCTGCGGGGCCCGGCCGTACGCGGCCGCTCGGGGGTCAGCATCTGATTCCGGGGCCGCGTGAGGAGCAGGTCGGCGAGGGCGAGGTCCGCGAGGTCCGCGAGGAGCGTGAGGAGCGTGAGGACCGCGAGGTGGGGCCTGAGGAGCTGGGGCCGTTGCCCGAGGCTTCCGGTCTGCCGGACGACGTCTCGCGCGACGACGCGTACTTCGCGGCGTTCCGCAAGTACGTGAGCGAGCTCGGGGACTATCCCAACGCCCGGCAGTTCGGCCTGTACTTGATGGACCTGTACGGCGTCACCGGGCAGGCGGGCGGGCCTCCGGCGGAGAGCACGCTGCGTCCGTATCTGCGTGATTTCCGGAGCCGCTACCAGGAGGAGCTGGACTCCGAGTACAGCGCGTAGTGGGGGCTTACGCCTTGCTGTGGGTGCGCTTCTTGGCGGTCTCGCCCCAGATGGCGAGGGCGGCGCCGGTGATGGCCAGGGCGAGGTAGGCGGGGGTGGGTATGTCCCACCACTTGTGGAGGAGGCCCCAGGGCTCGTCCCCGAAGAGACGCCCGGCGGCTCCGAGCGCGCCCTGAATCCCTACGACCCATCCGACGATGGCGATGATTTCCTTCATACGTTCACGATCTCTGGCCCCGGGGCCTTGGGCGTCCTGCCCGGGAGGGATCTCCCGGTACCCCAAAAGATGCACCCCCGCTTGCAGCGGACGCCTCCCACCGGGCACCCGGCAGTCCCCCCTGCCCGAACAAGCTGCCCCACCGCCCCGGCACCCGGCAGGCCTCCCCCGCCCGAACAGGCTCCCCCACCCACCCACCCGACACCCGGCAGTCACCCCTAACCGAACAAGCCCTCCCACCCACCCGCCCGACACCCGGCAGACACCCCTGACCGAACAAGCCCTCCCACCCACCCGCCCGATTGCCCCGCAGCACCCAGCCGACGAGCACGCCCCCCCCACCTGACTGCCCCACGGCCAGTGCTCCGGCCCCCCAATGCCCCACAGCCCACCCACCCGATCGCCCCCGGGCAATCGGGTGGGTGGGCGGGAAAAATCCGCCGCGAAGCGGCGGTTCAGTCCGCGGCACGCGAAGGCAAGCGGCACCCCCAAACCCCCGCCCCGCGAAGCCGGCCCGCGGCACGCGGAGAGTCCCGGCAGCCCGAAGCCACCCAGCACCCCCAGACCCGGCACGCGGCACGTGAAGGGGGCGGATCCCAGTGAAAACTGGGCCCCGCCCCCATCCCCGTACCGCCGAAGCGGCCAGCGTTACGCGCCGAGGAGCTTGCGCACCCGCTCCGCGCCCACGGCGAGCAACAGCGTGGGCAGGCGCGGTCCCGTCTCCCGGGTCACCAGGAGGCGGTAGAGCAGGGCGAAGAAGGACCGCTGCGCGACCTTGATCTCCGGGGGGAGTTCCTTGGCCGTCGCGTCCGCGGAGAACCCGGCCTGCACCTTCGGCACCCCGTACACGAGGTGCGTGAGCCCGTCGAGGGACCAGTGCGAGTCCAGGCCCTCGAGGAGCAGCCGCAGTGACTCGCGGGCCTCGTCGTCCAGCGAGGACAACAGTTCCGCGTCCGGCTCCGAACGCACGATCGTGCGGGCATCCGCCGGGACCTGGGTGGTGATCCAGTTCTCGGCGCGGTCCAGGCGCGGCCGTGCCTCGTCGAGGGACGAGATCGGGTCGGTCGGGTCCAGGTCCCGCAGGATGCGCAGGGTCTGGTCCTCGGCGCCCGCCGTGACGTCCGCGACGGACGCGAGCGTCCGGTACGGAAGCGGACGAGGCGTCCGCGGCAGCTCACCGGCAGCCGTCCGCACCGCACGCGAGTGCGCGGCGGCGTCGGCGGGCAGCACGGTCCCGTCGGCGACCTTCGCGTCCAGCTTGTCCCACTCGTCGTAGAGCCGCTGGATCTCCTGGTCGAAGGCGATCTTGAAGGACTGGTTCGGCTTGCGACGCGCGTACAGCCACCGAAGCAGCGGCGCCTCCATGATCTTCAGCGCGTCGGCCGGAGTCGGCACGCCACCCTTCGAGGACGACATCTTCGCCATCCCGGAGATGCCGACGAACGCGTACATGGGGCCGATCGGCTGCACGCCGTCGAAGATCTCGCGCACGATCTGCCCGCCGACCACGAAGGACGACCCGGGAGAGGAGTGGTCCACGCCGCTGGGCTCGAAGATGACGCCCTCGTACGCCCAGCGCATGGGCCAGTCGACCTTCCAGACCAGCTTGCCGCGGTTGAACTCGTTGAGGTGGACGGTCTCGCTGTGGCCGCAGTCCGCGCAGACGTACGCGAGCTCGGTGCTCTCGTCGTCGTACGACGTGACCGTGGTCAGGTCCTTCTCGCACGCGCCGCAGTACGGCTTGTACGGGAAGTACCCGCTGGAGCCGCCGCTGCCGTCGTCCTCGCTGGCGGCGCCGGACCCCTCGGCGGCCTCGAGCTCGGCCTCGTCGACGGGCTTCTGCGACTGCTTCTGGCCGCCCTTCCCGGGGGCCTTCTTGGTCCGGTACTGGTCGAGGATCGCGTCGATGTCACCGCGGTGCTTCATCGCGTGCAGGATCTGCTCGCGGTAGACGCCCGAGGTGTACTGCTCGGTCTGGCTGATCCCGTCGTACTCCACGCCCAGCTCGTCGAGCGCCTCGGTCATGGCCGCCTTGAAGTGCTCGGCCCAGTTCGCGTACGCGGAACCGGCCGGGGCGGGCACGGAGGTGAGGGGCTTGCCGATGTGCTGAGCCCAGGAGTCGTCGATGCCGGGGACGCCGGCCGGGACCTTCCGATACCGGTCGTAGTCGTCCCAGGAGATCAGGTGACGGACCTCGTGCCCGCGCCGCCGGATCTCGTCGGCGACGAGGTGCGGGGTCATGACCTCGCGGAGGTTGCCCAGGTGGATCGGTCCGGAGGGGGAGAGCCCGGAGGCGACGACGACCGGTTTGCCCGGGGCACGACGCTCCGACTCGGCGATGACCTCGTCCGCGTAGCGGGAGACCCAGTCGGTGGTATCGGTGCTCTGAGCCACGATCGGCACGCCTTTCTGCTTCATCTCTTCTTCTACGTGAGTACCGCTTGTCGGAGTCATTCTCCCAGGTCGACCCGCAACCGCGAAAACCGCTTTTCACCCCGTGGGATACTCGAATTTCCAGGATCCGTCCGACGGCCCCTGGACCCCCAGCAACCAGGCACCCGAGCAGAACGGCACCCCTTCATGGCCTCGGTCACGTCCCTCACCGCCTCCGTCCACCAGCGCCTCGCGGACGCCCTCTCGGCTGCCCTGCCGGAGGCCGGCGCCGCCGACCCGCTGCTGCGACGAAGCGACCGGGCCGACTACCAGGCCAACGGAATCCTGGCCCTCGCGAAGAAGGCTAAGGCGAACCCGCGTGAGCTCGCGACGAAGGTCGTGGACGCGATCGACGCCCCTGACCTGCTGAAGGACGTCGAGGTCTCGGGCCCCGGCTTCCTGAACGTGACGGTCACCGACAAGGCGATCACCGAGAACCTCGCCGCGCGCGCCGCCGACGGCGAGCGCCTCGGCGTGCCGTACGCCGAGCAGCCGGGCACGACGGTGGTGGACTGGGCGCAGCCGAACGTGGCCAAGGAGATGCACGTCGGCCACCTGCGGAACTCGGTCATCGGCAACTCCGTGGTCAAGATCCTCGAGTTCACCGGCGAGAAGGTGGTCAGCCGCCACCACATCGGCGACTGGGGTACCCAGTTCGGCATGCTCGTGCAGTATCTGATCGAGCACCCGGACGCGCTGGGCCACCAGGCCGCCGACGGCACCGAGCAGGCGGGCGAGGAGGCCATGTCGGGCCTGAACCGCGTCTACAAGGAGTCGAAGGTGCTCTTCGACTCCGACGAGGAGTTCAAGACGCGTGCCCGGCGCCGGGTCGTGGACCTCCAGGCGGGCGACCCGGAGACCCTCGCGATCTGGCAGCGGTTCGTGGACGAGTCGAAGGTGTACTTCTACTCGGTCTTCAACAAGCTGGACGTGGAGATCGAGGACGCGGACATCGTCGGTGAGTCGGGTTACAACGACATGCTGGCGGAGACCTGCCGCATCCTTGAGGAGTCCGGCGTCGCGGTCCGGTCGAACGGCGCGCTGTGCGTGTTCTTCGACGACGTGAAGGGCCCGGACGGCAACCCGTCCCCGCTGATCGTCCAGAAGTCCGACGGTGGTTTCGGGTACGCGGCGACCGACCTCTCCGCGATCCGTGACCGTGTCTTCAACCTCAAGGCCGACACCCTCCTGTACGTGGTGGACGCGCGGCAGTCCCTGCACTTCAAGATGGTCTTCGAGACGGCGCGCAGGGCGGGCTGGCTGACGGAGGACGTCAAGGCGGTGCAGCTGGGCTTCGGCACGGTGCTCGGCAAGGACGGCAAGCCGTTCAAGACCCGTGAGGGCGAGACCGTACGCCTCATCGATCTTCTCGACGAGGCGATCGACCGGGCGTCGGCCATCGTGCGCGAGAAGGCGCAGGACCTCTCCGAGGAGGAGATCGCCGAGCGCGGTGCCCAGGTGGGCATCGGCGCGGTGAAGTACGCGGACCTGTCGACGTCGGCGGTGCGCGACTACAAGTTCGACCTGGACCAGATGGTGTCGTTGAACGGCGACACGTCGGTGTACCTCCAGTACGCGTACGCCCGTATCCAGTCGATCCTGCGCAAGGCGGGCGACGTCTCCCCCAAGGCCCACCCGGAGCTCGAACTGGCCGAGGCCGAGCGGGCGTTGGGGCTGCACCTCGACCAGTTCGCGGAGACGGTCGCCGAGGTCGCCGGGGAGTACGCGCCGCACAAGCTGGCCGCGTACCTGTACCAACTGGCGTCGTACTACACGACGTTCTACGACAAGTGCCCGGTCCTGAAGGCGGACACCCCGGCGCAGGTCGAGAACCGTCTGTTCCTGTGCGACATCACGGCCCGCACCCTGCACCAGGGCATGGCGCTCCTCGGCATCAGGACGCCCGAGCGCCTCTAGCCCTTGAGTGCGCTTCCGAGCCTGCGCAGTCCCTCGGCGATCTCGTCGGGGGACTGCGTCACGAAGCACATGCGCAGGGTGGCCCGATCGGGTTCACCCGCGAAGAACGGCGCTCCCGGGACGTACGCCACGTCGTGCTTGACGACCTCGGGGAGCAGCGCGCCGGTGTCGTATCCGTCGGGCAGCTTGGCCCAGACGAACATGCCGCCCTCGGGCCGCAGCCAGGTGGACCCCTCGGGCAGCGCGTCCCCGATGCCCGCGAGCATCGCGTCCCGGTGTACGCGGTACTCCCCCGCGACGTGCGCCACGTGCGCGTCGAGGTCGTTGTCCGCCAAGTACCGTGCGGCGGCGAGCTGGTTGACGGTGGGGGTGTGCAGGTCGGCGGCCTGCTTGGCGATGGCGCAGGCCCGCAGCAGCGTGGCGGGGCCGCGCAGCCAGCCCAGGCGCAGGCCGGGCGCCATGACCTTGGAGAAGCTGCCGAGCAGGATGGTGCGGTCCTCGGCGCCGGGGTACGAGGCGATCCACGGCACGCGCTCGCCCTCGAAGCGCAGCTCTCCGTAGGGGTCGTCCTCGACGATCCACAGTCCGCGGCGGGCGGCGACGGCGGCGATCGCGGCGCGGCGTTCGGCGGGCATGGTGCGGCCGGTGGGGTTCTGGAAGGTGGGGACGGTGTAGAGCAGCTTGGGCCGGTGGAGGGCGACGAGTGCGTCGAGGGCGTCGGGGTCGATC
Source organism: Streptomyces sp. NPDC051214 (assembly GCF_040682375.1). NCBI lineage: Bacteria > Bacillati > Actinomycetota > Actinomycetes > Kitasatosporales > Streptomycetaceae > Streptomyces > Streptomyces sp. NPDC051214. The sequence goes on along the minus strand of NZ_JBFBAT010000027.1, from coordinate 23,561 downwards.
CCGGCCTCGTCGCACGGGACGGGCACGACGTGCGCGCCCGCGAAGCCGAAGGCCTGGAGTGCGGCCAGATAGCAGGGGCTTTCGACGAGGATGGTCTCACCGGGCTCGATGAGGGCCGTGGCCAGCAGCGACAGCGCCTGCTGCGAGCCGGTGGTGACGACGATGTCGTCGGCGTCGGTCGCGAGTCCGCGCACGGAGAAGCGTGCGGCGACGGCGGACCGCAGGGCGGGCTCGCCCTCGGTCGTGGCGTACTGGAGCGCGCGCTCGGGCTGCTCGGTGAGCACGGCGTGGAACGCGGCGGCGATGCCTGCCTTGTCGAAGAGGCCGGGGGCGGGGAGCCCGCCCGCGAAGTTGATGACCTCGGGCCGCGCCGTCACGGCCAGGATGTCCCGTACGGGAGAGCCGCCGACGGAGGCGACGCGGGCCGCGAACTCCGGTACGGGGGCCGGGCCTTGGGTCCTTGCCTCGTCCTGGCCGGTGGGGGCGTGGGCGTCGGTGACGGTCATCTGCGGCTCCTTTGTTTTCCGGCAGCGTAAGGACTTGCGTGGCGTTTACAAGCACCATTCCGGGATGCGGACGCCGTCCCCGCTGCTCGGGTCGGCGCGGCTAGGCAGGCGGGTCCGGCACGTCGTCGTTGTCGCGGTTCGTCTTCGTCCACTTCTTGCTGTTGAGCGAGAACCCGTAGACGGGGCGGCCCTTGTCGCCGCTCGTGGCGAACGGCTTGCCCGTGTCGTCGATGCGCAGCGTGCCGTGCCGGGAGCCGCTCGACCAGTCCAGCTCCAAGTACCAGCGTACGTAACGGGTGTTGGCGGTCGCGTTGATGAAGAACGCCTCGGGGTCGCCGGCGCTCACCTTGTAGGGGAAGCCGCTCTCCCCTTCCTGCGGGGTCGGGCGCGGCACCGAGGCGTCCAGGTTGACGTCGAAGGAGTGCTGGGGGACGTTGCCTCCGCAGCCGACGCCGAGGTAGCCCATCTTGTAGTTGGTCCAGGCGAGGGGTGCGCTGGTTCCGGCGACGCGGACGTTCAGGGACTCCAGGACGACGGTTTCCTTGCCCTTGCCCTGCACGGTCAGCTTCACGGTCTGGTCCCGCGCGGAGACCGCGCCGTTCGCGGCCACCCAGCCGGCGGCGTCCTGCTCGTTGGGGGGCGGGGAGAGGGTGGCGGGGGTCTTGTCGACCAGGTAGGGGTGACCGCAGGGCTCCGCCCAGTACTGGGGCTGGGTGGAGACGGTCACCGGAGCACCGCCCTCGGCGGCGCCTGTGCCGCCACCGCCCTTGGCGCCGTCTCCGGTGCCGGGGGCCCCGGCACCGGCTCCGGCGCCCTTGCTCTTCCCGTCCTTCGGCCGCTCGGAGCCCTTCGGCTCCTTGCCGGGCTTGCCCTTCCCGGACTCTTTCGCCGAGGGCGATGCCGACCCGGAGCCGTCCGGGCCCGGCTCCCGCTCGCCGTGCGGTGCGGGTGAGTCGACGGCGGCACGGTCACGGTCACCGCCGCCGGACGCGGCCTGTACGGCGACTGCGGTGGCACCAAGGGCGAGAACGACACCCGCGGCGACGAGGACCCGCGCCCGGGGCAGCCGCCTGCCCTCGCTCCCGCTGCCGGTGGGGGCACGGCCGATGACGATGCCGGGGGGTTCGTCGCCTGCTTCGGCGGGGTCCGTGGCCGCCACCGGCTGGTCGGGCGCCGCGACCGTGGGAGGAGCCGCTTCAACAGCCGCTTCAACAGGTTCCTTGCGGTCACCCCTCGAAGCGTCGGCCAGGATCCACCGCCGGTGGAGTTCGACCATCTCCTCCCGCGACGCCTTGCAGACCCGGGCGAACCGTTCCAGCGGAGCGAACTCCGTCGGCACGGCCGACCCGCTCACATACCGGTGCAGCGTCGACGTCGACACATGCAACCGCTTGGCCAGCGACCCGTAACTGAGCCCCGACCGCTCCTTCAACTCCCGCAGCAACTCCGCGAGACCGCCCGCCCCCACGCTCTCTCCATCCCATTCATCCGTTCCAGGGAACGGAGTTTTCCCAGCTCACGGCCGTACGAATGTCCCGGCGTCCCCCAACTGCCGTTCCACGCTGTGCAACGGGACAGAACCCCGCACAAGCTCTGGGCCATACAAGCACGCCGCGACCGGGAGCCCCTCGGCGCGGCTCGCGTCTCCCGCATCACACCGAAAGAGATCAGCCATGCGACTCAGCACCAAGGCCGCCGCCGTTTCCGCCACGCTCACCGCCGCCCTCTCGCTCACCGCGCTCGGCGGCGCCGCCTCGGCCGCCACCCCGGCCGCCAAGGCGGCGCCGGTCACCTGCACCGCGGCCACCACGAAGGTCACCGTGCAGGAGGTCGACCGCCCCATCAACCACCTGCTCCTGAAGGCCAAGAACACGGGTACGAAGACCTGTTACGCGTACGGAGCCCCGTACCTCCGCTTCGACGAGGGCCAGGCCGCCACTCCGTGGCTCGACGCGAGCACGCCCCAGGCGGTCGTCACCCTCGAGCCGGGCCAGACGGCGTACGCGGCCATCGGCACGTCGTCGCCCGAGGGCTCGGAAGGCTCTCAGGCCCACACGCTGGACGTCCTCTTCTCCAACCGCGCGATGAACGGCAGCGCGGGCGGCCCGGCGGCGGCGAAGCTTCCGGAGGGTGGGGTGTACGTGGACAGCTCGGCGTTCGTCACGTACTGGCAGACGTCGGCGTCGGACGCGCTGATCTGGTGACGGGGTACTCCCACTAGGGCCGGCGCCGAGTGGGTGGCTGAGAACCCCCGACAGCCACCCACTCACCCACTCACCTACTCACTCACTCACTGACCAGAAGGTAAGTACCGCACAAAATAGTCGGTACTTGTTCTCCCCGCAGGGCCCCGCAAGGATCAAAGGCGTACCCGGAAACCCCCGAAAACGCCCCCGAAGGAGCCCTCATGCCCAGCACCAGCAGTCCCGTGACCGTCCTCGGCCTCGGCCTCATGGGCACCGCCCTCGCCTCCGCCCTGGTCAAGGCGGGCCACCCGACCACCGTCTGGAACCGCACCGCCGCCAAGACGGGCCCCCTCGCGGCACAGGGCGCCACCCCGGCCGACACGGCGAAGGACGCCATCGAGGCCGCGCCCCTCGTCATCGTCTGCCTCACGACCAACGACGACGTACGCACCCTGCTGGCGCCGGAATCGGAAGCGCTAGCCGGCCGCACCCTCGTGAACCTCACGAACGGAACGCCTTCCCAGGCAAGGGAGTTGGCGGCGTGGGCCGAGGCGCACGGCATCACGTACATCGACGGCGGCATCATGGCCGTCCCCCAGATGATCGCGACGCCCGCCGCGTACATCCTCTACAGCGGCACCGACGAGGCGGCCTTCGAGGCGCACCGCGCCACCCTGACCGTGCTGGCCGCCACCAAGTGGGTCGGCAAGGACCCCGGCCTCGCGGCCCTGCACGACCTCGCCCTGCTCACGGGCATGTACGGCATGGCGGCGGGCGTCGCGCAGGCCTACGCGCTGATCGGCAGCGAGGGCATCCCGGCCCGGGAGTTCGCGCCGCTGCTCGAGGACTGGGTCGCGGGCATGACGCACGCGATCGTGCCGGAGACGGCCGAGGCGGTCGACACCGACCAGCACCTCACCGACGTGTCCAACCTCGCCATGAACCGCGCGGCGTTCCCCAACTTCCTGCAGGCGTACGCCGAACAGGGCCTGCGGCCCGACCTCTTCGCCCCCTTCCAGGGCCTCCTCGACCGCGCGGTCGAGGAGGGGTACGGAGCCGACGGTCTCTCCCGCCTGGTGACCCTGCTCAAGCAGGACTGAGGCCCGCGCCCGAAACTGGACCTACTACGGAACCAGCACGACCTTCCCCGTCGTCTGCCGTCGCTCCATGGCCGCGTGGGCCTGTGCGGCCTGCGCCAGCGGGAACGTCTGCACCGCGGGCACCAACTCGCCCTTGGCCGCGGCCTCCAGAGCCCGCCGCTCGTGCTCGGGGCCGTCCTCGGGGCGCTCGATCAGCCGCATCAGCGCGTTGGTGACGGTGATGTCCCGTTGCTCCACAAGACCCGGGTCCGGCTCGAAGCCCTCCTGCGAGGACCAGCCGATGACCACGTACCGCCCGCCCCTGCCGATGAGCCCGAACGCGGCGGCGGACTTCTCGCCGCCCACCCCGTCGAGCACGACGCTCACCTCGCGCCCGTCGAGGCGCTCCCGCACGAGGTCCGCCCAGCCGGGCTCGTTGTAGTCGACGGCGAGGTCGGCGCCGAGCCCCCAGACGGCCTCGACCTTGTCGGCCCCGCCCGCGGCGCCGATCACGACCGCCCCCACGGACAGCGCGTACTGCACCACGAGCCGCCCGACGCCACCGGCCGCGGACGTCACCAACACCACGTCGTCGGCGGTGAGTTGTGCGACGTCCAGCAGCCCCATGGTCGTCGCACCGGTCATCACCATGGTCACGGCGGCCTCGTACCCGAGCCCGTCCGGCACCTCGTGCAGCTGCGCGAGTTCGGCCACCGCCAGTTCGGCGTACCCGCCGGGCGCGCTGCGCGGGGTCACGACGGACCGGCCGAGCCAGGCGGGGTCCACGCCGGGGCCCACCGCGTCGACGACTCCGGCGGCCTCCCCGCCGAAGACGGCGGGGAGTTCGGGCAGCGGCGGCGCCATGCCATTGGAGTCGCCGCGCCGCATGACGGTCTCGACGAAGTGAACTCCCGCCGCGCGTACGGCGATCCGCACCTGGCCCGGCCCCGCGACGGGGTCGGGCAAGGTCTCGTACGTCAGGTTCTCGGCGGGACCGAACTCATGCAGGACAACGGCGCGCATACGTCCTCCTCAGAACGTCGACGCCCGTCGCTCGGAACGTCGATGCACACCACCCTGCAACCTCAACCAAACTTGAGGGCAAGCCCTCAGAGCTGCCGCGCCACCTCGGTGGCCCAGTACGTGAGGATCATGTTCGCGCCCGCACGCTTGATGCCCGTGAGGGACTCCATGATCGCCCGGTCCCGGTCGATCCAGCCCCGCTCGGCGGCGGCCTCGATCATCGAGTACTCACCGGAGATCTGGTAGGCGGCGACCGGCACCTCCACGGCGTCGGCGACCTTCGCCAGGACGTCGAGGTAGGGGCCCGCGGGCTTCACCATCACCATGTCGGCGCCCTCTTCGAGGTCGAGCGCCAGCTCGCGCAGGGACTCGCGGGCGTTGGCCGGGTCCTGCTGGTAGGTCTTGCGGTCGCCCTTGAGCGACGAACCGACGGCCTCGCGGAAGGGGCCGTAGAACGCCGACGAGTACTTGACGGTGTAGGCGAGGATGGAGACGTCCTCGTGGCCGACCTGGTCCAAGGCGTCACGGATGACGCCGACCTGACCGTCCATCATGCCGCTCGGCCCCACGACGTGGGCGCCCGCGTCGGCCTGGACCTGCGCCATCTCCGCGTACCGCTCGAGGGTGGCGTCGTTGTCGACGCGGCCCTCGGCGTCCAGGACACCGCAGTGTCCGTGGTCGGTGAACTCGTCGAGGCACAGGTCGGACATGACGATGAGGTCGTCGCCGACCTCGGCGCGCACGTCGCGCAGGGCGACCTGGAGGATCCCGTCCGGGTCGGTGCCGACGGTCCCGGCACCGTCCTTCTTCTCGTCCTCGGGCACCCCGAAGAGCATGATCCCGGCGACCCCGGCCTCCACCGCGTCGACGGCGGCCTTCTTCAGGCTGTCGCGGGTGTGCTGCACGACGCCGGGCATCGCACCGATCTCCACGGGGGCGCTGATCCCCTCGCGCACGAACGCGGGGAGGATCAGGTCGGCCGGGTGCAGCCGGTTCTCCGCGACCATGCGCCGCATGGCGGGCGTGGTGCGAAGGCGCCGGGGCCGGGCTCCGGGGAACGATCCGTACTTGGTCACTGTCTCTCTCACCTCACGAAAAGATTCCGGCCCCGGCTGAAGGATCTCAGCCGGGGCCAGGGATATGTACGGCCCTGAAGCCTCAGGGTGCCGCACGCCTCCTGCGGGAACCGGGTCGCCGCTCGCTCGGCCGGGTCACCGGGTCCCCCGCCTCCAGGGCGGCGAGCCTGCGCCGCGTGCCGAACTCGGCGAGCGCCTCGGCCAGCTTGTGCACGGACGGCTCCGGGGCCATCACGTCGACCCGCAGCCCGTGCTCCTCCGCGGTCTTGGCGGTGGCGGGGCCGATGCACGCGATGACGGTCACGTTGTGCGGCTTGCCGGCGATGCCGACGAGGTTGCGCACGGTCGAGGAGGACGTGAAGAGCACGGCGTCGAAGCCGCCGCCCTTGATCGCCTCACGCGTGTCCGCCGGGGGCGGCGACGCGCGCACCGTCCGGTAGGCGGTGACGTCGTCGACCTCCCACCCGAGATCGATGAGCCCGGCGACCAGCGTCTCCGTGGCGATGTCGGCGCGCGGCAGGAAGACGCGGTCGATCGGGTCGAAGACCGGGTCGTACGGCGGCCAGTCCTCCAGGAGACCCGCGGCCGACTGCTCGCCGCTCGGCACCAGGTCGGGCTTCACGCCGAAGGCGACCAGCGCCGCGGCCGTCTGCTCGCCGACCGCCGCGACCTTGATCCCGGCGAAGGCACGCGCGTCGAGCCCGTACTCCTCGAACTTCTCGCGCACCGCCTTGACCGCGTTGACCGAGGTGAAGGCGATCCACTCGTAGCGCCCGGTGACCAGGCCCTTGACCGCGCGCTCCATCTGCTGGGGCGTGCGGGGCGGCTCGACGGCGATGGTGGGCACCTCGTGCGGCACCGCGCCGTAGGAGCTCAGCTGGTCGGAGAGCGAGGCCGCCTGCTCCTTGGTCCGCGGGACGAGCACGCGCCACCCGAAGAGCGGCTTCGACTCGAACCACGACAGCTGGTCGCGCTGGGCGGCGGCGGACCGCTCACCGACGACGGCTATGACGGGCTGGCCTCCGTCGGGCGAGGGCAGCACCTTCGCCTGCTTGAGGACCTGGGCGATGGTGCCCAGGGTCGCCTGCCAGGTCCGCTGGCGCGTCGTCGTGCCGGCGACGGTCACCGTCATCGGCGTGTCCGGCTTGCGCCCGGACGACACCAGCTCACCGGCGGCCGCGGCCACGGAGTCCAGGGAGGTCGACACGACCACGGTCCCGTCGGATGCCCCCACCTCGCTCCAGCAGCGGTCGGACGCGGTGCGCGCGTCGACGAACCGTACGTCCGTGCCCTGTGCGTCGCGCAGCGGAACACCCGCGTAGGCGGGTACACCGACCGCCGCCGCGATGCCGGGCACGACCTCGAAGGCGATGCCCTCGGCGGCGCAGGCGAGCATCTCCTCGGCCGCGTAGGTGTCGAGGCCGACGTCGCCGCTGACGGCACGTACGACCCGCTTGCCGCCCCTCGCTGCCTCCATGACAAGATTGGTGGCGGCTCGCAGAGTCGACGCTTCGGCGATCGCTGACGCGTCGTCAACTGTCCCTGGCTGAGGTGTGTCCACACCCCCCTTGGCATGCGCGCGAACGACGTCGAGCACATCGGGCTCGGCGATCAGTACGTCCGCTCGGGCCAGCGCCTCAACGGCGCGTAGCGTGAGTAGTCCCGGATCTCCGGGTCCGGCACCCAGGAAGGTGACGTGCCCGTGTGCGGGAAGGCCGGGAAAGTTCGAGGTGGGGCTCAAAGTGCTCGCTCCCCCATCAGACCGGCCGCGCCCTTGGCAAGCATCTCGGCAGCGAGTTCGCGGCCGAGCGCCATGGCTTGGTCATGCGTCTCGGGCACGGGACCGGTGGTGGACAGCTGCACCAGCGTCGAGCCGTCGGTTGCCCCGACGACGCCGCGCAGGCGCATTTCCTTGACAATCTGCCCGTCGGCCAGAAGGTCGGCCAACGCACCCACAGGTGCGCTGCAGCCGGCCTCCAGGGCGGCGAGCAGGGATCGCTCGGCGGTCACGGCGGCCCGGGTGTACGGGTCGTCGAGCTCGGCGAGCGCGGCGGTCAGTGACGCGTCGGACGCGGCACATTCGATCGCCAGTGCCCCCTGGCCGGGGGCGGGCAGAACTGTGTCGACCGGCAGGAAGTCGGTCACTTCGCCGATCCTGCCGACGCGGTTGAGGCCCGCGGCGGCGAGGATGACGGCGTCGAGCTCACCCTTGCGCACGAAGCCGATGCGGGTGTCGATGTTCCCGCGGATCGGCACGGTCTCTATGGCGAGTCCGTGGTTGCGGGCGTAGGCGTTGAGCTGCGCCATGCGGCGGGGCGAACCGGTGCCGATGCGCGCGCCGCTCGGGAGCTCCCCGAAGGTCATCCCGTCGCGTGCGATGAGCACGTCACGGGGGTCCTCGCGCAGCGGGACCGCGGCCAGGGCCAGGTCGTGCGGCTGCGCCGTCGGCAGGTCCTTCAGCGAGTGGACGGCGAAGTCGACCTCGCCACCGAGCAGCGCGTCACGCAGGGCGGTCACGAAGACGCCGGTGCCGCCGATCTGCGCCAGGTGCTCACGGGACGTGTCGCCGTACGTCGTGATCTCCACGAGCTCCACGCGGCGGCCCGTCAACTGGCTCACTGTGTCGGCCACTTGCCCGGACTGGGCCATGGCCAGCTTGCTGCGCCGTGTCCCGAGCCTCAGTGCCCTCTCGGTCATGCCCGGCCTCGATTCGGATCTGTTTGCGTTGCGTTCTGGTCGTTGGGGTCGCTCTGCCGGTCGGCCCTGCTGACGGCGGCGACCGTCTGCGGGTCGAGGTCGAAGAGGGTGCGCAGCGCGTCCGCGTACCCGGCGCCGCCGGGCTCGCTCGCCAGTTGCTTGACGCGCACGGTGGGCGCGTGGAGCAGCTTGTCGACGACGCGGCGGACGGTCTGGGTGATCTCCGCGCGCTCCTTCTCGGCGAGGCCGGGGAGCCGTCCGTCGAGCCGCGCGATCTCGTTCGCGACGACGTCGGCAGCCATGGTGCGCAGGGCGACCACGGTCGGCGTGATGTGCGCGGCCCGCTGTGCGGCGCCGAAGGCGGCGACCTCGTCGGAGACGATCGCGCGGACCCGCTCCACGTCCTCGGCCATGGGGGCGTCGGCGGATGCCTCGGCGAGCGACTCGATGTCGACGAGGCGTACGCCGTCGATGCGGTGCACGGCGCCGTCGATGTCGCGGGGCATGGCCAGGTCGAGCAGGGCGAGCAGGACGTTGCCGGTCTCGACGAGCGAGGGGCGGCGACGGTGCTCGGGGATGCGTCCGCCCGCGGAGACGGCCGCGGCGAGCGCGGAGATGGTGTCGGCCTCGCTCTGCGGGTCGTCGCGGCGCTCGGCGGGCGCGTTGTCCACCCAGGCGGCGTGCTGCTCCAGCGTGGCGGCGTCCATCCCGGCGACGGCTTCCTCGCCCATGACGGAGAACCCGACGCCGCGGCCCACGGTCCCGTCACCGGAGAGCCCGAGCGGGCAGGCCTCGTCGGTGTCGTGCGGGACGGACGGAGCGGAAGGCCCCGCTGTCGGCACGCGCGGGGCGCCCACGGCGACGGGCGCCGCGACGGGTGCGCCGGTGCGGTCTGCGACTCCCGCCGCGACGGCCTCGGCCGTCAGGACGAGACCGGTGGCGCCGGTACAGGAGACCGCGACATCGGCACGTGTCAGTTCGGCCGCCACCTGGTCCATCGGCACGGCGCGCGCGACGGTGCCCGTGCCGCCCTCGGCGAGGATCTCTGCCAGGCGGTGCGCCCGGTCCAGGGTGCGGTTGGCGACGACTACCTCGTGGACCCCGGCGCGCGCGAGCGTCGCCGCGGCGAGCGAGGACATCGAGCCGGCGCCGATGACCAAGGCGCGCTTGCCCTTGGCCCAGGTCTCGACCGGCTCGCGCCCGGCGAGCTGTTCGAGGCCGAAGGTCACGAGCGACTGCCCGGCCCGGTCGATGCCGGTCTCCGAGTGCGCGCGCTTGCCGACCCGCAGTGCCTGCTGGAAGAGGTCGTTGAGGAGTCGGCCCGCGGTGTGCAGCTCCTGGGAGCGCGCGAGGGCGTCCTTGATCTGGCCGAGGATCTGCCCCTCGCCGACGACCATCGAGTCCAGGCCGCAGGCCACCGAGAACAGGTGGTGGACGGCTCGGTCCTCGTAGTGGACGTACAGATAGGGAGTGAGCTCCTCCAGGCCGACCCCGCTGTGCTGGGCGAGCAGCGTGGACAGCTCGGCGACGCCCGCGTGGAACTTGTCCACGTCGGCGTAGAGCTCGATGCGGTTGCAGGTGGCGAGGACGGCCGCTTCGGCGGCGGGCTCGGCGGCGAGCGTGTCCTGCAGGAGCTTGGCCTGCGCGTCCACGTTGAGCGCGGCCCGCTCCAGGACGCTGACCGGAGCGCTGCGGTGGCTCAGCCCCACGACGAGGAGACTCATGCCGGCATCACGGCGGGGACGTCCCCGTCGGGTCCCTTGCGCTGCTGCTTGGCGGCGGCGGGCGCCACGGCCTCGTCGGCCGCCGCTTCCTCGCCGGCCTTGCGCTGCTCGTGGAAGGCGAGGATCTGCAGCTCGATGGAGAGGTCCACCTTGCGTACGTCGACACCGTCGGGCACGGAGAGAACGGTGGGCGCGAAGTTCAGGATCGAGGTCACACCGGCGGCGACGAGCCGCTCGCAGACCTGCTGGGCGGCGCCCGCCGGGGTGGAGATGACGCCGATGGAGACGCCGTTGTCGCTGATGATCTTCTCGAGGTCGTCCGTGTGCTGGACCGGCATGCCCGCGACGGGCGTGCCCGCCATGGCCGGGTCGGCGTCGATCAGCGCGGCGACGCGGAAGCCACGCGAGGCGAACCCGCCGTAATTGGCGAGGGCCGCGCCGAGGTTACCGATGCCGACGATCACGACGGGCCAGTCCTGGGTCAGGCCGAGCTCGCGTGAGATCTGGTAGACGAGGTACTCGACGTCGTAGCCGACGCCGCGCGTCCCGTAGGAGCCGAGGTAGGAGAAGTCCTTGCGCAGCTTCGCGGAGTTGACCCCCGCGGCGGCCGCGAGCTCCTCGGAGGAGACCGTGGGCACCGAGCGCTCCGACAGAGCGGTGAGGGCTCGGAGGTACAGCGGAAGCCTGGCGACGGTGGCCTCGGGAATCCCTCGGCTGCGGGTCGCCGGTCGGTGAGTTCGGCCAGTTGCCACGGTGCTCCTGCGGGTAGAGCGGGGCTGCAGGCGGTCACACGTCCCCAGACCGCCCCGTCGAATGCAGGCTATGTCTTTGTGAACGCGTGCACAAAGATGGTGTCCGATTTGCCCGGCCAACGTGACCGGGGTCACGCGCCCCCGGCGTGCGTTCCGGGAACCGGCACACATGAGGCTGCGGTGCTCAATTGATGGGGGCAAAACCGCACACTCTCCTCACGATCATCGCCCCCGAGACCCAAACCGCCCACGATCCTAAGGGACCATTCGGGCCGTTTGGACTCGTCGGTCAGTGACGATTCGGACTACGGGGCGAGCTCGCGCCGCAGCCGGTCCTCGTTCACACGCCAGAAGGTGTGCTGTTCACCATCGACCAGAACCACCGGGATCTGTTCCCAGTAGGCCCTGTTGAGCTCTTCGTCCTGAGTGATGTCCTTCTTCTCCCATACGACTCCAAGATCGCCGCAGACCTTCTCGATCACCAGCTGTGCTTCATCGCACAGATGACAGCCGGGCTTGCCGATCAAGGTGACCGTCCGGTCCTGGGGCTTCTTCTTCTCCGCACGGCGAAAAATCGGGCTCATGACACCATTCTCGCCCCGCCGACGCGCCGCGCGGCCCGCCTCTTTAACGGTGCGGTCGCGCAGAGTTCACAGCACCGAATCCTGCCGACTCCGGAACGGCCGAACGAACTAGCTATGCTCACGACATGGCCGCTCTCGGATGGCTCACCCCCCGTAGGCGCTCCGCCACCGCGCGGAGCGTGTTGGCAGGCGAGGCCTCGGCTGAGGCAGCGCGCAAGACCTCCCAGGAGCTGGAGGCCCTCGACGATCTCGTCGCGGCGGCCTCGCCGGAGGAACCCGACGAGCCGGAGTTCCCGGTCTTCGGCGACGACAAGGCAGCCGCCTTCTTCGATCTCGACAACACCGTCATGCAGGGCGCCGCGATCTTCCACTTCGGCCGCGGCCTCTACAAGCGGAAGTTCTTCGAGCGCCAGGAGCTGGCCCGATTCGCCTGGCAGCAGGCGTGGTTCAGGCTCGCGGGCGTCGAGGACCCCGAGCACATGCAGGACGCCCGCGACAGCGCGCTCTCCATCGTCAAGGGCCACCGCGTCGCCGAGCTGATGTCCATCGGCGAGGAGATCTACGACGAGTACATGGCCGAGCGCATCTGGCCCGGCACCCGCGCCCTGGCCCAGGCCCACCTGGACGCGGGCCAGAAGGTCTGGCTGGTCACCGCCGCCCCGGTGGAGACGGCCACGATCATCGCCCGCCGCCTCGGCCTGACCGGCGCGCTCGGCACGGTCGCCGAGTCCGTGGACGGCGTCTATACGGGAAAGCTCGTCGGCGAGCCCCTGCACGGCCCCGCGAAGGCGGAGGCGGTACGCGCGCTCGCGTCGGCCGAGGGCCTGGACCTGGGCCGCTGCGCTGCGTACAGCGATTCGCACAACGACATCCCGATGCTCTCGCTCGTCGGGCATCCGTACGCGATCAATCCCGACGCCAAGCTGCGCAAGCACGCGCGTGAGCGGGACTGGCGGCTGCGGGACTACCGCACCGGCCGCAAGGCCGCCAAGGTCGGCATCCCCGCCGCCGCGGGAGTGGGCGCCATCGCAGGTGGGACGGCCGCGGCCATCGCCCTGCACCGCCGCCGCCACTGAGCATTCTCTCGGTCATACCCCTCCCGGGCTCCCGCCAGTCACGTTGGTAGCACTCGGCCACAACACGCCCCGCGCCGAGACGGAATGTGACCTATTTCGATCAACAACTGGTCACTGTGCGCTACTTGAACGGGCATAGACCGATAACAGAAGCGACGTAATCGGTGATTTGAGCAACTGGGTGTAGTGCCGCCTGTACGAAGCGTTATTCTCCTCAGACGCATTACGGACCCCACACGTCGCTACGACGGGTGAACGGTTCCGCACTGCACGTGATGGAAGCTCTGCCTCTGGGAGTCCCGTGTACCCACACGTCGGGGTTGACGCCTCGGGCCTGGCTACGCTGCGCGCAACGGTCGCCGACCGCTTGCGCGGCTTCGTCCCCACCGCGTACGCCGGCCCCGCCGTCCCCGCATTTGCCGTCCCCACACCCGCCGGGCCCGTCTATGCCCTGGCGGACAGCGGCGCGGCGGTCAGCAGACGGACTCGTTCCGCTTCTGCCGCCACCTCAACCCCCACCCACCGCCGTCCCGCCGCGGACAGCGACAGCGCCCGCATGATGGACCTCGTCGAACGCGCCCAGGCGGGCGAGTCCGACGCCTTCGGCCGTCTCTACGACCAGTACAGCGACACGGTCTACCGCTACATCTACTACCGCGTCGGCGGCAAGGCGACCGCCGAGGACCTGACCAGCGAGACCTTTCTGCGCGCCCTGCGCCGCATCAGCACGTTCACCTGGCAGGGCCGTGACTTCGGCGCCTGGCTTGTCACGATCGCTCGCAACCTCGTCGCCGACCACTTCAAATCGAGCCGTTTCCGCCTCGAAGTGACCACAGGCGAAATGCTCGACGCCAATGAGGTCGAGCGCAGCCCCGAGGACTCCGTCCTGGAGTCCCTCTCCAACGCCGCACTGCTGGACGCCGTGCGCCGCCTCAACCCCCAGCAGCAGGAGTGCGTGACCCTGCGCTTCCTGCAGGGCCTCTCGGTCGCCGAGACCGCTCGGGTGATGGGCAAGAACGAGGGTGCGATCAAGACCCTCCAGTACCGCGCCGTGCGCACGCTGGCCCGGCTGCTGCCCGACGACGTGCGCTAGCGCCGCACGTCCCCCTCGCCCTCTGTAGCCGTGCGGAGCGCCCAACTCACGCTCCGTGGCGGCCAGATGGCCGTCACGGAATTTGGGCGGTCCGATCATCCTCCGTCCGTAACCCAAGTGCCGCGACGCTCGTTGTGCGGGATGCAGGCTCCCTGTGGTCGCCCCCTGACTACCTCCGCTCACTCTTTCGTGTGGAAGTGCTCAGGTCGGGCAACCCTCAGGACCCCCTGGGGAGTCGACCGTCATGACGAGAGGAGGTGCCGCCAGTGATCGCGAACGTATCGGCACACCGGCGGGCGAACGCCTTCGCCCAGGCCCTGGAGGAGCAATCCGACCAGGGCCCGGCGGCCGAGCAGTCCGAAGGTTCCGTCACGCCCGATTCCGGGCCGTCCGAAGCGACGGCCCCGGACAGGATGCTGACCCTGGCGACCGGCCTCGGCGAGCTGCCGAAGCCGGAGCTGGATCCCGAGGTCAAAGTGGTCCAGCGGGCCCAGCTCGTAGCTGCCATGGAGGCCATGCTCCTTGAGGGCACGGCCGCGGGCGGTGGGACCATCGGCACCTCGGTGCCCGAACAGCGGTCCCGCAAGGGTGCCCACCGGGCCACGGGACTGCGCAAACTCAAGCCGCGCTCCCGGCTGTCGCAAGGCATCGCCGCGGGCGGGCTCACCGTCGGCGTGGCCGCCGGCGCGTTCAGCGGGGTGGCCGCGGCCAGCTCCGACGCACTGCCGGGCGATTCGCTGTACGGCTTGAAGCGCGGCATGGAAGACCTCAAGCTCGGCATGGCCGACGGCGACAGCGACAAGGGCGGGGTCTATCTCGACCACGCCTCGACGCGGTTGAACGAAGCCCGCCGGCTGATGGAGCGCGGCCGCAGCGGCGACCTCGACCACGAGTCGCTCGGCGAGATCAGGCGCGCCCTCTCGGGCATGCGCCACGACGCCACGGAGGGCCACCGCCTGCTCCACCAGGCGTACGAGAGGGACGGCTCGCTCGGCCACATCCAGACCCTGTCCGCCTTCACCGAGTCGCACCGCAGGAGTTGGAGCGACCTGCAGAGCAGACTGCCCGTCCAACTCGGTGACGTCGGCGATCAGGTCAGCTCGGTGTTCGACGCGATGGACCAGGAAGTGGACCCCCTCCGCTCCCTCCTCCCCCGCACCCCGGACAAGAGCGACACCCCCGGACAGCCGAGCCAGGGCGACTCCCCCGGCTCCTCGGCCCCGGACAGCCCCTCGGCCCCGGACTCCTCCCCGCGGGACGGATCGAGCGCCGACAAGCGCGAACCCCGCCCGTCGACACCGGACAAGGGCGAGGACGACGGCCTGCTGGGCGGCAACACGGGCGGCCTCCTGGACCCCCCGAAGTCCGACACCACCCCGAGCAGCCCGTCGAAGGGCGACTCCTCCGGCAAGGAGACCCCGACACCGAAGCCGGACGTCACGGTGCCGCCCATCCTCCCCGGCCTGCTGCCGGGCCTCGGGATCGACGAAGAGGACGTGAGGTAGCACTCAGGTCACCGGACGGGCCGAACCTCTTCACGGGGTTCGGCCCGTTCGGCGTTCGAGGACAGGCCCCGGTCCCCGGTCAGAAGAAGACAGACCGCCGCTGCACCAGCAGCTTGTAGAGCGTGTGCTGGATCTGCTCCCGGACCTGATCCGTCAGGTTGAACATCAGCATCGGATCCTCGGCCGCCTCCGGCGGATACCCGTCCGTCGGGATCGGCTCCCCGAACTGGATCGTCCACTTCGTCGGCAGCGGCAGCGCCCCCAGCGGACCGAGCCACGGGAACGTGGGCGTGATCGGGAAGTAGGGGAAACCCAGCACCCGCGCCAGCGTCTTCGCGTTGCCGATCATCGGGTAGATCTCCTCCGCCCCCACGATCGAGCAGGGCACGATCGGCGTCCCGGCCCGCAGCGCGGTGGACACGAACCCGCCCCGCCCGAACCGCTGCAGCTTGTAGCGCTCGCTGAACGGCTTCCCGATGCCCTTGAAGCCCTCCGGCATCACCCCGACCAGCTCGCCCCGCTCGAGCAGCCGCTCGGCGTCCTCGGCGCACGCCAGCGTGTGGCCCGCCTTGCGCGCCAGCTCGTTGACCACCGGCAGCATGAAGACCAGATCCGCCGCGAGCAGCCGCAGATGCCGCCCCTCGGGATGGTTGTCGTGCACGGCGACCTGCATCATCAGACCGTCGAGCGGCAGCGTCCCCGAGTGGTTGGACACGATCAGCGCCCCGCCCTCCGACGGGATGTTCTCGATGCCCTTCACCTCGACGCGGAAGTACTTCTCGTACAGCGGGCGCACCAGGGACATCAGGACCTGGTCGGTGAGCTCCTCGTCGTAGCCGAAGTCGTCGACCTCGTACTCGCCCGTGAGCCGTCGGCGCAGGAACGCGAGGCCACCCGCGACACGCCGCTCGAGGCCACCGCCACCGCCCCGCGGCTCCGGTCCGGCCCCGGGCGCGCTGCCGGTGCCGGGGCCGGGGCCGGGCGTCTCCTGGCGCGAGGGCTCCGGCTCGGCCGGCTCCACCTGCGGCTCTCCGTCCTGCTGGCCGGGCATGGCCGTGACCTCACGCACGGCTGCCGGATCGTTCTTGCGCCGGACCGTGCCCCTGCGCCGGGGCGGGCGCTGCGCACCCGCGCGCGACCGGTCGTCGTCGAACGGAATGACCTTGGCGTCCGCCATCGTTGACGCTCTCCTCAGTTGGCGCTCTGGTTGCCCGCGAAGGGCAGCGTGGCGATCCGGTCGATGGCCCCCGCTACGGCCTGCGGCGGCATCAGACCCGGACCCCGACTGCGTACGAAGTCCGCGAAGGTCTCCGCGGTCGTGTACTTGGGGCTGAAGCCCAGTGTCTCGCGCATCTGCCGGGTGGCGACGACCCGGCCGTGCGTGAGCAGCCTGATCTGCTCGGGCGAGAAGTCGGTGGCGCCCAGGGTGCGCAGCGCCTGGCCGACCCAGGTGATCGCCGGCATGAACACCGGCAGCGTCGGGCGCCCCAGGCGCCGAGCGCACTGCGAGAGCAGCAGCACACCGTCGCCCGCGATGTTGAACGTGCCGCTGTTGAGCGTCCCGCGCTCCGGATCGTGCGCCCCGAGACGCAGCACCTCGATCGCGTCGTCCTCGTGCACGAACTGCAGGCGCGGGTCGTAGCCGAAGACGGTCGGCAGGACCGGCAGCGAGAAGTACTCGGCGAGCGGGAACTCCGCGGTGGGGCCCAGGATGTTCGCGAACCGCAGCACGCAGACCGCGACGTCCGGCCGCCGGCGCGCGAATCCGCGTACGTACCCCTCGACCTCGACGGTGTCCTTGGCGAAGCCGCCGCTCGGCAGCGACTTCGGCGGGGTCGTCTCGGTGAACACCGCGGGGTCGCGCGGCGCGGAACCGTACACGTTGGTGCTCGACTTCACCACGAGCCGCTTGACCGTCGGCGACTTCTGCAGGGCGCCCAGCAGCTGCATGGTGCCGATGACGTTCGTTTCCTTGAGCGAGCCGCGGTTGCCGCCGGCCAGCGCGGCACCCGTGACGTCCATGTGCACGACGGTGTCGACGGAGAACTCGGCGAGCACCTTGGCGATCGCGGGCTGCCGGATGTCGGCCTGGACGAAGTCGGCGCCGCCCAGATGATGCTCGGGAGGAACCGCGTCCACGGCGACCACCCGGTCGACCTCAGGGTCCCGGAGCACGCGTCGGACGAACCGCCCGCCCAGTTGACGGGCCACCCCGGTCACGAGCACGACCTTGCCCAAGATCAGCGCCTGCCTTCCCCAGCCCTCGAAGTCCTGCCGCGCCCCATCATTTCTCTCCTGGCACACGCTAGCGGGTCGATGTTGCGCTGTGATGACCGCCCGATGCAGGAAGTGACGACAGCTTCGACACCAGCGCATGGACCTGGTCCTATGCCCAGACCAGGACGTACGCAGGGTCGGGACGCACATCCTGCCCAGGCCGTACGTTCGAAACAAGCCCCCGGATGGCCCGCCGAGCCCGGAAAACCGGCCGGAAGACGCCCGCCGGGTGCCCCCGCGGGACACCGGGAAACGCCGAAGCCCTCCCGCCGGATGACGGGAGGGCTTCGGTACACGCTGTGCAGCTGTCGCTTACTTCTTGTTGCGACGCTGAACGCGAGTGCGCTTCAGCAGCTTGCGGTGCTTCTTCTTGGCCATCCGCTTACGCCGCTTCTTGATAACAGAGCCCACGACTACCCTCGCTCACTTCTCTTCACTCGGTGCGGGGCAGCTGACTGGGCCCACACGACCTACGTCGGCCCTAGCCTACCCGTCCCCGGGTGAGGGGCGTAATCGAGGGGGATCGACCGGCTCCGGTCAGCCCGCCTCGACTCCTACATAGGACTCGCGGAGGTACTCGTGAACCGCCTGCTCCGGGACCCGGAAGGACCTTCCGACCCGGATGGCGGGCAGATGACCGCTGTGCACCAAGCGGTACACGGTCATCTTGGACACTCGCATCACCGAGGCGACTTCCGCCACGGTCAGAAACTGAACCTCGTTCAGCGGCCTCTGGTTATCAGCCATGACACCCCACCTGAACCTTCCGCACATGACGGGCACCGGCTTCCCCTTCCGGTGACTCTTCGTCGCTGCGCGCTCACTCCCCAGACTAGGGGCGGATGATGCGAGTGGGGAAGAGGAGTAGCGATCGGCCGCCTACTGTGACAGACACGCTCGATTGAGTACATAGCGAGTAAGCGGTCGGTAGTAATCAGACCGCACAGCGTCATCAAGCGGAACGACGACGGACACCTGCCCCTCGGCCTCTCCGACGAACAGCGCGGGATCGTCCGTATCCGCCAGACCGATCGCCTCAAACCCCAGCTGACCTGCCCCGCAGACCCATCCGTGGTCGCCGATCACGAGCTCTGGAAGCGGTCCGTCGGCCTCCGCCGCGGCCGCGAGAGCGGCTCGAACCGGGAGCGGGGAGTGGGAGTGTGCGCCGGTCTCACTCCCGGTGGGACGCGCGCCGGGTTCCCGCACCAGCGCGACTCCTTGTACGTAGTCAAGGTTGTACGTGCGTAGGCCGAACCGGGTCGTTATGTCGACACTGTTGCCCTGCGCGGGGGTGAGGACGGTGCACCCGGCCGCCGACATAGCGTCCGCCAGGGCGGCGTAGAAACCGAGGAGCCGGTGCGGATGTCCCGTCCCGAAGAGCACGGGAAGCCGCCCTCGCACCGCTTCGGCGAGCCTCTCGGCGAAGGCGTCCAGCGCGGCCAATGTCCGCTCCGGGTCGATGACATCGACCCCCGAGGTGTGCCGCGGGTCGGCGGACACCCCGCACTTGTCGGCCATGAGGCCGAGCAGGTCGCCGGGCCCCCAATTCCACTCGGGGTCGAGGCCGAGCAGTATCCGCGGGTCCCGGGCGGCGAAGAGCCGATAGCTCCGCAGGCTCGCCTCCCGCGTGGTGGCCACGGGCCCGGCCAACCGGGCGGCCAACAGATGCGCGCGCAACGCTCCGGTGCTCAACACGCTGTGAGCGTGCCGCAGAGAACCCCCTGGCGCCCCCAAAACCCCGGAAAACCCCCACAGTTGGGCTAACGGGGGCACACTGCGGACCCAATTCAGCCCGTCCGGCGTTTGAGGACATCTTGTAAGGGGGTCCAGGGGGCGAAGCCCCATGGTTTCGGGAAGGGGCGGGATGGGGGAAAGCCCCGCAGGGCCCACCCGAACCACCACGCCCTCCTACGGCAACAACCCCCGCAACGGAAACGCCGAGCGGCGAGCAGCCAGCACGGCCTGGTCGAGCCGATCCGCAGGGTCATACCCCTCGGACCACTCCGCCCAGGAAACGGGCCACCGCCCATCCGTCATCCGCCCCGGCGCCAACTGCCGCGTACGAGCGAAGACTTCCTGCCGCCATGCCTCAGGAATCTCCGCCGAGGGCAGCACCTCACGCCCCGCAGCGATGGCGGTCAGATGGGTCCAGGACCGAGGCACCACATCCACCACGGCATACCCGCCGCCACCCAGCGCGACCCACCGACCGTCGGCGTACGAGTGCGCCAACTCATGGCAGGCCACCTGCACGGCCCGCTGTGCGTCGAGCGAAACGGCGAGATGAGCCAGCGGATCCTCGAAATGCGTGTCAGCTCCATGCTGGGTGACCAGAACCTGCGGCCTGAACTCCGCCAACAGCTCCGGCACCACGGCGTGGAACGCCCGCACCCACCCCGCGTCCCCGGTCCCGGCCGGCAACGCCACATTGACCGCCGAGCCCTCCGCCGCCCCGGCCGCACCCGTCTCCTCGGGCCACCCGGTCTGCGGAAACAACGTCCGCGGATGCTCGTGCATCGAGATGGTCAGGACCCGCGGATCGTCCCAGAAGGACGCCTGCACCCCGTCCCCGTGATGCACGTCCACATCCACGTACGCGACCCGCTCCGCACCCAGCTCCAGCAGCCGGGCGATCGCCAACGACGCGTCGTTGTAGATACAGAACCCCGAGGCGGACCCCGGCATCGCATGATGCAGCCCACCCGCGAAGTTCACCGCGTGCAGCGCTTCCCCGCGCCACACCGCCTCGGCGGCACCCACCGACTGCCCGGCGATCAGCGCCGACACCTCGTGCATCCCCGCGAAGGCGGGATCGTCCGCGGTCCCGAGGCCATAGCTGCCGTCCGCCGACGCCGGATCGGCGGACGCGGCCTTGACCGCCTCCACATAGTCCTCGCGATGCACGAGCCGCAACGTCGAGTCACCGGCACGCTTGGCCGCGACCACTTCCAGCTCGCGGTCGAGCCCGAAGGCACCGACCAGGCTTCTGGTCAGCGCGAGCCGGACCGGGTCCATGGGGTGCTCAGGACCGAAGTCATAGCCCGTTACTGCCTCGTCCCACATCAGCTGTGCGTGGCCGCTCATGCCCGTCACCGTATCGGTCCGCTCCTGGGGCGAAAGAACGGGCGTACAACAAGGTCACGAGCACCAACACCATGGGAACGAGCATCGCCCCGCGGTAGTTCCAGGCATCCCCCAGCGCGCCCACCAGCGGTGAACCGATCAGGAACCCCACGTAGTTGAAGATGTTGAGCCGCGCGACGGCGGCGTCCGAGGCCCCGGGGAAGAGCCTCCCCGCCGCGGCGAAGGTCTGCGGAACGATCACGCACAACCCGAGCCCCAGCACCGTGAAGCCGAGAATCCCGACCCACGCCCCCGGCGCCACCGCCACGATCGCGAACCCGAGCGCGCCCACCACCGACCCGGCCCGCACCACCGCCACGGCCCCGAACCGCCGCACGCCCAGGTCCCCGAGTCCCCGCCCGAGCAGGGTCATGACCATGTAGACGTTGTAGGGGACGGTCGAGACCTCCTCCGAACTCCCCAGCACGTCCTGCAGATACTTCGCGCTCCAATTGGAGACGGTCGAATCCCCGATGTACGCGAAGGTCATCACCAGGCACAGCGGCAGGAGCAGCTTGAAGACGACCGGGCCGCCCTTCCCCTCCCCGGCGCCGTCCACAGCCCCCGCGGCCTTCGCGGCCTTCGCGTCGACGTACCACCGGCTCCCCACGAGCGCCGCCGGCAGCAGCACCACGACCACCGGCAGATACGAGACGAAGAGCGACAGATCCCAGTGCGCCCCCGCCCACGCGAGCGACGCCCCCGCGATCCCGCCCAGGCTGTACGCCGCGTGAAACCCCAGCATGATGCTGCGCCCGTACGCCCGCTGAAGACTCACCCCGAGCATGTTCATGGACGCGTCGAGCGCCCCCACGGAGAGCCCGAAGGCCCCCAGCGCCACGGCCACTTGCCACAGGGCGTCGCCCGCGCCGACCCCGAGCAGCGCCAGGAGCACCACGGGCTGCGCCCACCGCAGCACACGGCTGGGCGCCACCCTCTTGACCAGCCACTCCGTGCCGACGCTCCCCACACCCGCGAGGATCGGCACCGCGGCGAGGAACACCGGCAGCAGGCCGTCGGATATCCCGTACCGATCCTGGATGGCGGGGATCCGCGTCACCAGCAACGCGAAGGTGACGCCCTGCACCAGGAAGCTGAACGCCAAAGAGGCCCTGCCGCGCCGCAGCTCATCTGTCATGGCTGCAGAGCGTAGGACCCCTGACTACCGGTGGGTAGATAGATCACCCACCCAATTCCCCACGTCCTGTCCTCCCCGCCCTACGTCACCGCCCGAGCGCGGCGACCTCCGCGCTCACCTTCTTCTCCATCGGATCGACGACCAGCCGCCCGCTCGCCACCACCGTCGCCGTGATGGTGACGCCCGCGATCACACCGCCCAGCCACACCATGGTGTCGACGGGCAGCGTGTACGCCCCCACGACCCGCACCGCGGCCTCACCGAACAGCGCGACACCCCACATCACGGAAAACGTGCGTTCCATCCGCGCGAACCGCCCCCGCTCGGCGATCAACCGCTCCCACACAGCCGTCCGCGTTGGATTCCCCTTGGTCACCCAGGGCTTGAGCCCCACGGTCATCAACGGCCGCCCCGCGGCCACGGACACCAGCACGGCGATCCCGACCGTCGCGGTGATCCCGCTGTCCTTGGCGAGCATCAGACGCGGGTCCCCGGCCAGCAGGCTGAGCAGCAGCCCGACGACGTTGGCGGCCAGGATGAGCGCCGCCAGACCGTTGACCCGCCGCTCCTTCACCACGCTCCACAGCGTCCGCCCGGCGGGCACCACGCTGCTCCAGGCGAGCGCCGCCATCGTGCCCATCCCAAAGCCCTTGCTGAGCAGGTAGTACGAGGCCGTCGGCACGACCGCGTCCAGCACGAGCGGCTTCAGCGACTCCCAGCGGGGCTGCCGGACGCGGGTCTCCGTGGGGGCGGCGAGCTGGCTCGTTGCGCTCATGGCGTTGCATCCTCCGTCGTCACTGACTCTGGGTACGTCCCGTTCGTTCTCGACGTACTCAGCTTCGCGGCGACCACCCCTCGCCCGACAGAAACGATCGTCCGGACCTCGCGATGACAAATGTCAGGCCGCTCCCACGGCCCGCGTCATACGAGCAGGTCAGGCAACTCCCCCATGTCCCCGAAGAGTTCAGTGGCCCCCGCAAGCCGCTCGGCCGGCGTCATGGCGGTGAACCCGAACACGTCCATGCCGGCCGCCACAGCGGCCCTCACCCCCAACGGGCTGTCCTCCACCACCACACACCTCGCGGGCGCCACACCCATCCGCTCGGCGGCGTACAGAAAGAGATCCGGCGCCGGCTTCCCCCGCCCCACATCCTCGGAGCTGAAGATCCGCTCGTCGTCGAACCACCGGTCGAGTCCGGTCCGCCGATGGCCGACCCGAATCCGCTCATGACTCCCGGACGAGGCAAGGCAGTACGGCACTCCCCCGGCCGCCAGCTTCTCCAGTACGTCGACGGCCCCCGCCACAGGCTCCAGCTCCCGCTCGAAGGCGGCGAATACCCGAGCGTGGAAGGCAACGTCGAAATCCTCGGGCAGCCGCTCTCCACTGCGCTCAAGAACAAGGTCGTGTACGCGATGGACGGCGGCGCCCATGTAGTCACGCAGGGAATCCTCATACGTGGTGGGGTGGCCGAGCTCTGTCAGATAGGCGGCCAGGATGGTGTTGGAAAGCGGTTCGCTGTCCACGAGAACACCGTCATTGTCGAAGATGACCAGGTCGTAGCGCATAACTGGACCCTAAACGCAGAAAACCCCCGCACCCAGAGGGTGCGGGGGTTTCCCGTTAATGATAGTTCGGCGGCGTCCTACTCTCCCACAGGGTCCCCCCTGCAGTACCATCGGCGCTGTGAGGCTTAGCTTCCGGGTTCGGAATGTAACCGGGCG
>NZ_JBFBAT010000026.1:0-89938 GCF_040682375.1 Streptomyces sp. NPDC051214 | reverse complement strand
CAACTGCCTCCGGCCCTGCGGATTCCGGTCGTCCCGGATCCTGAAGTCCATCGCACCCCTGAAGTGGGGTGTTGCGACGACCGCTAGAACTCAAGGAGGTGACCGGGCCCTTCACGTTCAAGTGCGCCAGAGATCAGGCCGGGTTGCCCGTGGAGATGGTGAACTCGATGTCCACGTCGTCCGGGTCGACGTCGGAGCCTTCCTTGGGGGACTGCTGCATGACCATGTCCTCCCCGTAGGTGTTCTCGTCCATCGTGCGCTTGTCGTACTGCCAGCCGGCCGCCTGCAGGCACTTCTGCACCGAGCGCCAGTCCTTGAACGTGAAGTCAGGGACCTTGATCTTGGTCTCGTCGTTGTACGCCGTGTCGGGTTCGAGGCACTCTTCGGTCTCGATCGTCTGCGAGCGGTCGGGACCCCGGTGACCCGCGACCGGCGCGGCCGACTCCTTGCCCTTGTCGCCCTTGCCGTCGTCGTCGCCACCGCTCATCGACATCGCCGTGATCACACCGCCGATGGCGAGCAGCGCGACGACGATCGAGCCGACGATCACCGGCATGTTCCGCTTGCCGCCGCCCGAGCCGGAGCCGCCGCCCTGCACCGAGGTCTGCGACTGCTGCGGCGAGAGCGTGTACGGGGGCGGGGTCTGCGCGGCCTGGGGGGCGTACGCGTTGGTGGGCGCCGGGGTCGGGTAACCACCCTGCTGCGGGTAGCCGTAGCCCGGGGTGACGGGGCCCGGGGCCGGGGTGGGCGGGCCGTACGGACCCGACTGGGGGCCCGTTTGGTACGGCGTCTGGACACCGCCCTGCTGCGGGAGCGAGGAGTCGACGGGCGGGAAGACCGCGGCGCCGACGCCCGCGCCGCTCGCGGTCTGGGCGCCCGGCACGATGCTCGGCGCTGCCGCTTGCAGGGACTGGGCGACGCGCAGGCATTCGTCGCGCATCGCCTCGGCCGTCGGGAAGCGCTCGTTCGGGTTCTTCTTCAGCGCGCGGGCGACGATCGCGTCCACGGCGGGCGGCAGCGAGCGGTTGATCGAGGACGGAGCGACGGGCTCCTCCTGGACGTGCGCATACGCGATGGCCAGCGGCGAGTCCGCCTCGAAGGGCAGTCGTCCGGTGGTCAGCTGGAACAGCATGATGCCGACGGAGTAAAGGTCGGACCGGGCGTCCACGCCGCGGCCGAGCGCCTGCTCAGGGGAGAGGTACTGGGGGGTGCCGACGACCATGCCGGTCTGCGTCATGGAGGTGACGCCGGACTGCATGGCGCGGGCGATGCCGAAGTCCATGACCTTGACGACGTTGCGCTTCGTCATCATCACGTTGCCGGGCTTGATGTCGCGGTGGACCAGGCCCATCTCGTGGCTGATCTCGAGAGCGGCGAGCACATCGGCGGTGATCTTCAGCGCCTGGTCGGTCGGCATCGCGCCGAACTGGGTGACGGACGCGTCCAGCACGGAGCCGAGCGGCTTGCCCTCCACGTACTCCATGACGATGTACGGCATCGTCGCGCCGTCGAGATCGTCCTCGCCGGTGTCGAAGACCGAGACGATGTTCGTGTGCGTGAGCTTGGCCACCGACTGGGCCTCGCGGCGGAAGCGCTCGCGGAAGGAGGCCTCGCGTCCGAGCTCGGTGTGAAGCGTCTTGATCGCGACTTGACGGTCGAGCACGGAGTCGTACGCCAGGTGAACGGAGGCCATGCCGCCCTCACCGAGAAGATCGCGCAGCTGGTACCGGCCACCGGCCAGCGAGCGCCCCGCATACCGTCCCTGTGCGCCGTCCTGGCTGCTCATGTCGTGCGTCCCCCATCGGCGCGGTGTGCCGGACGGCTCCGCGATCGGTGATCGATTCCCGCTATTCCTGGCCAAGTCTGCCCGAGGGCACCGACACGTCAAGCTCGATGCCCGTTCCGTGACCGTACGCGCAAGAAGCGTCTCGGAAGCGTTACAAGTTTGCGCGCGGGGGCACTCGGCGGGTTTGATGTCCGGTCCACCTCGAACCGCCGTGCCGCCCGAAGGCTGTAGCGTGGCCCGGCGGGGTTCCCCCGGTACCACCGAGCACCACGACCAGAAACGACGGCGAGGACTGATGGCACAGACGCAGCGCGCTCAGGGCCCGTCCGACCCCGAGGCGACTGGCGGCGGTATGTCAGATGCGCCGGAGTTGTGGGGCAACGGCGGGCTTGTAGGGGATGGCCGGTATCGGCTCACCCACAGACTCGGCCGGGGCGGCATGGCCGAGGTGTTCGCGGCCGAGGACGTACGACTCGGTCGTACGGTCGCGGTCAAGCTGCTCCGCTCCGACCTCGCCGAGGACCCGGTCTCCAAGGCCCGCTTCACGCGCGAGGCCCAGTCGGTGGCGGGGCTCAACCACCACGCGGTGGTGGCGGTCTACGACTCCGGTGAGGATGTCGTCGGGCCGAGTGTCGTCCCGTACATCGTCATGGAGATCGTCGAGGGCCGGACGATCCGCGATCTGCTGCTCAACGCGGAGGCGCCGGGTCCCGAGCAGGCCCTGATCATCGTCTCCGGGGTGCTCGAGGCGCTCGCGTACTCGCACCAGCACGGCATCGTGCACCGCGACATCAAGCCCGCGAACGTGATCATCACCAACACCGGCGCGGTCAAGGTGATGGACTTCGGCATCGCCCGTGCGCTGCACGGCGCCCAGTCGACGATGACCCAGACCGGCATGGTCATGGGCACGCCCCAGTACCTCTCCCCGGAGCAGGCGCTCGGCAAGGCCGTCGACCACCGTTCCGACCTGTACGCGACCGGCTGTCTGCTCTACGAACTCCTCGCGCTGCGGCCCCCCTTCACCGGTGAGACGCCGCTCTCCGTCGTCTACCAGCACGTCCAGGACATCCCGGTCCCGCCGTCCGAGACCTCGGACGCGGCGCCGCCGGAGCTCGACGGCCTCGTGATGCGCTCGCTCGCCAAGGACCCGGACGACCGGTTCCAGACGGCCGAGGAGATGCGCGGCCTGGTCCAGTACGGGCTGCAGATGCTGCACGAGCAGGGCAGCCACACCGGCACCTGGAACACCGGCCCGGTCGATGTCGCGGGCATGCACGAGGGCGGCAGCACTCCGGCGATGGGCGTCGCGGGCGCCGCCGCCATGCAGCACCCGGGCGACTCCGGCACCGCGCAGATCCCCGGCGCCATGCTGCGTCCGCCGGGCGGTGACGACGGCGGCTTCGAGGGCGGTCAGCGCGACGGCAAGGGCGGCGGCCGGGGCAAGGTGTGGATCCTCGTCGTGCTCGCGATCATCGCGATCGCCGTGGGTGTCGCGTTCGCGCTGTCGGCGGCCGACAACAAGACGAAGGACAAGGACTCCCCGACCAAGGAGCCTACGAAGCAGTCGGAGACGAAGAAGCCGAGCAAGAGCGCGGACGAGGAGACCTCGGACGAGACCGCGACGCCCGGCGACGGGTCCGGCGGTCAGGGCGACTGGACGCCGGAGCAGCCGAACACCACCGGCCCGACGGCTCCCACGACGCCCACCGAGAGCCAGCCGACGGACGACCCGACGGAGCCGACGGACGACCCGACGACGCCGACGGACGACCCGACGACGCCGTCCGGGGAGCCCAGCGATCCGGACACCGAGGACCCGCCGGTGACGAACGGCGGCACGGAGGGCGGAGACCCCGCCGGCGCCGAAGGCTGAGCCGAGCCGCACAACCCGTAGACGAGACGCACGCGCGCGTGGAGCCCCGGAAGGGCACCACGCGCGCGTGCGTCGTTCGTACGGAGAATTCCTAGAAGGTGCGCTGAAGCTGTCGCTGCCGGCCGCCGTGCAGGGTGTGCACCGTGGCCACCTGCGGCTCGACGCGCATGTAGACCGGGTCGTAGAGCTCGCCGTCCACGTAATGCGGGCCGGGCCCGAAAAGTTCCAGTTCGGCGGTGGTCGGCTCGATGGCCTCGCACAGGCCGACGAACTGCACGGTCCACTGCCCCGTGCGCGCGGTCTCGGCGCTGAGGTTGTCCGCCCCGTAGGCGATGACGCTGCCGATGCAGGCCTCGTGGTACCCGTATCCCTTGTGCATCCGCAGCAGAATCCGCCCGTCCACGACGACGTGGCGGGCCGCGGCGAGGAAGGGCAGCGCGCGCATGCTGGTCGCGACCCGGCCGTAGTCGGTGCGGCCGAGCAGTTCGAAGGCGAGCCGTTCGTCCTGTTCCTGAGCGTCGGAGGGCATGCGTCCACCCTCTGGCACCGGCGGGGGGCCGGGGAAGGGGACCCCGCCCCTAGGCGACGGGGACGTAAGTCCCGTTTCAGTGATTCTGCTCGGCCTGCATACGGGCCACATACGCGGCCGCCTGGGAGCGGCGCTCCATGCCGAGCTTCGAGAGCAGGCTGGAGACGTAATTCTTGATCGTCTTTTCGGCGAGGTGCAGCCGCTCGCCGATCACCCGGTTGGTCAGACCCTCGCCGATGAGGTCCAGGATCTTGCGTTCCTGGTCCGTGAGGTTCGACAGACGGTCGTCGCCCTTGGGGGTGTTTCCGTCGCGCAGCCGCTCCAGGACGCGGGCTGTGGCGACGGGGTCGAGCAGGGATTTTCCGGCGGCGACATCACGTACGGCCGAGAGGAGTTCATTGCCGCGAATGGCCTTCAGGACATAGCCGGAAGCGCCCGCCATGATCGCGTCGAAGAGAGCCTCGTCGTCCGCGAACGAGGTGAGCATCAGGCATTTGATGTCCTCGTTCTGGGAACGGATCTCGCGGCAGACCTCCACGCCGCTGCCGTCCGGCAGACGCACGTCGAGAACGGCCACGTCCGGCCGTGTCGCCGGGATCCTGACCAGGGCGTCCGCCGCTGTTCCGGCCTCTCCGACGACCTCGATGTCGGACTCGACGGAGAGCAGCTCATGGACTCCTCGCCGCACCACTTCATGGTCGTCGAGGAGAAATACCGTAATTTTTCCGTCTTCGCGCACGGAGTCAGTCTCACACACGATCTCTCCCGCTGCCTGAGCTGAACCCTTCCCGTGCGCGGGGTGGCCGGGATAACGTGCCGGTGTTCCGGCCCCCTGCCAGGCTGTGATCAGTGCTGTGACCAGGAACTGTTCCCGACTTTCTGGATTTACTCGGTAATCCAAGCAGTCAGATACTTGGAAATCCAAGCAAATTCGCAGGTCAGATGGGGTTTCACAGAAATGGGAAGCACTGGGTAACGTGCATTGTGCAGGGCGCTCGCCGGGGCACCTGTCACGCCTGTTCCCGGCCGAGTCGCACCCACCCCGTGCGCGGGCACGGATCAGGCGAGCCGCACTGGCTTACCCGGTAATCCCGGGGGCCGGACCGACGGAGGAGCACACGTGACCGTGGAGAGCACCGCCGCGCGCACACCGCGCCGCAGCACGACCAGCGGCGGGAAGCGCGCAAGCGCCAAGAAGGCCGCGCCGAAGAAGAGCACGGGGAGCACCGGTAGCACGGAACCCCAGCTGATTCAGCTGCTGACCCCTGAAGGCAAGCGGGTCAAGAATGCCGAGTACGACTCGTACGTCGCGGACATCACCGCCGACGAGCTGCGCGCCCTGTACCGCGACATGGTCCTCACCCGCCGCTTCGACGCCGAGGCCACCTCCCTGCAGCGCCAGGGCGAGCTGGGCCTGTGGGCGTCGCTGCTCGGCCAGGAAGCCGCCCAGATCGGCTCGGGCCGGGCCACCCGCGACGACGACTACGTCTTCCCCACCTACCGCGAGCACGGTGTCGCGTGGTGCCGCGGGGTGGACCCGACGAACCTGCTCGGCATGTTCCGCGGCGTCAACAACGGCGGCTGGGACCCGAACACCAACAACTTCCACCTCTACACGATCGTCATCGGCTCGCAGACCCTGCACGCCACCGGCTACGCCATGGGCGTGGCCAAGGACGGCGCGGACTCGGCCGTGATCGCGTACTTCGGGGACGGCGCCTCCAGCCAGGGCGACGTCGCCGAGGCGTTCACCTTCTCCGCGGTCTACAACGCTCCCGTCGTGTTCTTCTGCCAGAACAACCAGTGGGCGATCTCCGAGCCCACCGAGAAGCAGACCCGGGTGCCGCTCTACCAGCGCGCGCAGGGCTTCGGCTTCCCGGGCGTGCGGGTCGACGGCAACGACGTCCTCGCCGTGCTCGCCGTCACCAAGTGGGCCCTGGAGAGGGCGCGTACGGGTGAGGGACCCGCGCTCATCGAGGCGTTCACCTACCGCATGGGCGCGCACACCACGTCCGACGACCCGACCAAGTACCGCAACGACGACGAGCGCGAGGCCTGGGAGGCCAAGGACCCGATCCTGCGCCTGCGGACCTATCTCGAGTCCGAAGGTCACGCTGATGAGGGATTTTTCGCGGAACTCGAGGCGGAGAGCGAAGCGTTGGGAAAGCGAGTGCGAGAGGTGGTGCGGGCGATGCCGGATCCGGATCTGATGGCGATCTTCGAGAACGCGTATGCGGACGGGCATGCGCTGGTCGACGAGGAGCGCGCGCAGTTCGCCGCCTACCAGGCGTCCTTCGCTGAAGAAGGCGGTAAGTGACCATGGGCGTACAGAAACTTCCCCTTGCCAAGGCGATCAACGAATCGCTGCGCACGGCGCTCGACACCGACCCCAAGGTCCTCATCATGGGCGAGGACGTCGGCAAGCTCGGCGGCGTCTTCCGTGTCACGGACGGGTTGCAGAAGGACTTCGGCGAGGACCGTGTCATCGACACCCCGCTCGCCGAGTCGGGCATCGTCGGCACGGCCATCGGCCTGGCCCTGCGGGGCTACCGCCCGGTGGTGGAGATCCAGTTCGACGGCTTCGTGTTCCCGGCGTACGACCAGATCGTCACGCAGCTCGCGAAGATGCACGCCCGCGCGCTCGGCAAGATCAAGATGCCGGTCGTCATCCGCATTCCGTACGGCGGTGGCATCGGCGCCGTCGAGCACCACAGCGAGTCGCCCGAGGCGCTGTTCGCGCACGTGGCGGGCCTCAAGGTCGTCTCGCCGTCGAACTCCTCCGACGCCTACTGGATGATGCAGCAGGCCATCCAGAGCGACGACCCGGTCATCTTCTTCGAGCCGAAGCGGCGTTACTGGGACAAGGGCGAGGTCGACACCGACACCATCCCGGCGCCGCTGCACAAGGCCCGGGTCGCCCGTGAGGGCACGGACCTGACGCTCGTCGCGTACGGCCCGATGGTGAAGGTCTGTCTGGAGGCGGCCGCGGCCGCCGCCGAAGAGGGCAAGTCCCTCGAGGTCGTGGACCTGCGCTCCATGTCGCCGATGGACTTCGACGCGGTGCAGGCCTCGGTCGAGAAGACGCGGCGGCTCGTCGTGGTCCATGAGGCCCCCGTCTTCCTGGGTGCGGGCGCGGAGATCGCGGCGCGCATCACCGAGCGGTGCTTCTACCACCTCGAAGCTCCCGTGCTGCGGGTCGGCGGCTTCCACGCGCCGTATCCGCCTGCGCGGTTGGAAGAGGAGTACCTGCCGGGCCTCGACCGGGTGCTCGACACTGTCGACCGCTCGCTGGCGT
The DNA here is from genome assembly GCF_040682375.1 of Streptomyces sp. NPDC051214. NCBI lineage: Bacteria > Bacillati > Actinomycetota > Actinomycetes > Kitasatosporales > Streptomycetaceae > Streptomyces > Streptomyces sp. NPDC051214. The sequence goes on along the minus strand of NZ_JBFBAT010000026.1, from coordinate 82,452 downwards.
ACTGAGGGAGAGGGTCGTGACGACGATGACAAGTGCCGCGCTCGCCGAGTTCAAGATGCCCGACGTGGGCGAAGGGCTCACCGAGGCAGAGATCCTCAAGTGGTTCGTGGCGCCGGGCGACACGGTCACCGACGGGCAGGTGGTGTGTGAGGTCGAGACGGCCAAGGCCGCCGTCGAACTGCCCATCCCGTTCAACGGTGTCGTGAGCGAACTGCGCTTCCCCGAGGGCACCACGGTCGATGTCGGCCAGGTGATCATCTCGGTGGACGTGTCGGGCGGAGGCGCCACCAGCGCACCCGCCGCACCCGCCGCACCCGCCGCGCCCGTTGCGTCCGCTGAGGCCGGCGCTCCCGCCGAGGCCGCAGCCCCTGTGCAGGAAACCCCCGCCGCGGAGGCTCCCGCCGCGGAGGCTCCCGCCGAGGAGGCCGCTCCCGAGGGCCGGCAGCCCGTGCTCGTGGGTTACGGGGTCGCCGAGTCCTCGACGAAGCGCCGCGCGCGCAAGGCCGCTTCGGAGCAGGCGGAGGCCGCGGGGACGTACTACGCGGCAGCGGTCCAGGCCGAGCTGAACGGCTCCGGAGCGGCAGCAGCCGCCGCGCCCGCCGCCCCCGTGGGCAGCCGGCCGCTGGCCAAGCCGCCGGTGCGCAAGCTCGCCAAGGACCTGGGCGTTGACCTCACGGCCATCGCCCCGTCGGGCCCCGACGGGATCATCACGCGCGAGGACGTGCACGCGGCGGTGGCTTCGGCCTCCGCCCCGGCCACCACCTCCGCCTCCGCCCCCGCCCCCGCCCCGGCGTCCGCGCCGGAGCAGGTGCCGGCCGAGGCCCCCGCTCCCGCCGCGGAAGTCGCGGCCACGGTCGGTGTGGGCGCCCGCGAGACCCGTATCCCCGTCAAGGGCGTGCGCAAGGCCATCGCCCAGGCGATGGTCGGCTCGGCCTTCACGGCGCCGCATGTCACGGAGTTCGTGACGGTGGACGTGACGCGGACGATGAAGCTGGTCGAGGAGCTGAAGCAGGACAAGGCCTTCGCGGGCCTGCGGGTGAATCCGCTCCTGCTCATCTCCAAGGCGCTGCTCGTGGCGATCCGGCGCAACCCGGACGTCAACGCGGCCTGGGACGAGGCGAACCAGGAGATCGTCCAGAAGCACTACGTGAACCTGGGCATCGCCGCCGCGACCCCGCGCGGCCTGATCGTGCCGAACATCAAGGACGCGCAGGCCAAGACGCTGCCGGAACTGGCCGAGTCCCTCGGCGAGTTGGTGTCCACGGCTCGCGAGGGCAAGACGTCGCCGGCCGCGATGCAGGGCGGCACGGTCACGATCACGAACGTCGGCGTCTTCGGGGTCGACACGGGCACGCCGATCCTGAACCCCGGCGAGTCCGCGATCCTCGCGGTCGGCTCGATCAAGCTCCAGCCGTGGGTCCACAAGGGCAAGGTCAAGCCGCGTCAGGTGACGACGCTCGCGCTCTCCTTCGACCACCGCCTGGTGGACGGCGAGCTCGGCTCCAAGGTGCTGGCCGATGTGGCGGCGATCCTGGAGCAGCCCAAGCGGCTCATGACCTGGGCGTAAGCCCAGAGATCACGTCAGAGGGGGCCCGCCGCGTACAACGCGGCGGGCCCCCTTCGACGTAAGCCCGTAAGCCCGTAGGTCTGTAAGTCCGGCGATTGCCTACTTCTTGAAGCCGTAGTCCATCAGCTTCTTCGCGTCCTTCGTGCGGTTGGCCGACGAGGTCGAGGTGAGGACCGTGCCGATGACCGTCTTGCCGCTGCGCGTCGCGGCGAAGACCAGGCAGTACTTGGCCTGCGGGCCGGAGCCGGTCTTCACGCCGATGGCGCCGCTGTAGCTGCCGAGCAGGGTGTTCGTGTTCGACCACGACATGTAGCGGTAGCCGCCGCTCTTCGTGGTGACCTTCTGCTTCGTCGACTTCGTCTTCACGACCGTACGGAACGTGGAGCTCTTCATCGCGCTGCTGGCGAGCTTCGTCAGGTCGCGGGGCGTGGAGTAGTTGCTTCCGTTGCCGATGCCGTCGAACGAGTCGAAGTGGGTGTTCGTCATGCCGAGGCTCCTGGCCTGCGCGTTCATCTTGCCGATGAACGACTTCACGCGGGCGGAGCGGGTGGAGCCCTTGCCGAACTTGTCCGCCAGTGCGTACGCCGCGTCGCAGCCGGACGGCAGCATCAGGCCGTACAGGAGCTGGCGGACGGTGACCTTGTCGCCGACGATCAGCCGGGCGGACGAGGCGGTGTTCCTGACGATGTAGTCGCTGTAGGCCTTTTCGATCTTGACCTTGGAGTTGAGGTTCAGGTTCGACTGCGACAGCACCACCTTCGCCGTCATGATCTTGGTGGTCGAGCCCGTCGAACGGCGGGTGTCCGCGGCCTTGGTGAAGAGCGTCTTGCCCGTGCCGTTGTTCATGACGAAGCCGCCCTTGGCGGCGATCGACGGCTTGGGCAGGGCGGCCGCATGGGCCGGGGTCGTGAGGGCTCCGCCCGCGAGTACCGCACCCGCGGTGACGATTACGGCCGATGCGCGGCGAATGCCCTTAATGGGGGTGTTCAAGTTGAATGCTCCAAATGCCCCTGGAATGCGGCCACATGAGGGTGCCGCTCGATAGTGAGACACACGAGAGAGGCAAATGGATGCGCCTGAACGCCGTCAATTAAGGGAGATGCGGGTGATGTCCGGATCGTGGAATGGACGTCCTCATGGGTACGTGTTGTATCTATGCTGTGCGCATGCCAGTCGCACCCGCCTCGTCCCCCTCCCGAGCCCCCTCCCGAGCCCCTGCCCGGACCCTGAAGCAGCCACCCGCCGCGGAACGGGTGTACGCGCACGTCAAGCAGGGCGTGCTCGACCGCCGGTACGAGGGCGGCACCCTGCTCACCGAAGGTGAGCTCGCCGAGGCCGTCGGGGTGTCCCGCACCCCGGTGCGCGAGGCCCTCCTGAAGCTGGAGGTGGAGGGGCTTCTCCGGCTCTACCCGAAGAAGGGGGCGCTGGTCCTGCCGGTCTCCGTGCAGGAGATCGCCGATGTCGTCGAGACGCGGCTCCTGGTGGAGACGCACTCGGTGCGCAAGGCGGTGCCGGCGCCTCCGGGGTTGATCGCCCGGCTCGAAGAGCTGCTCGCCCAGCAGCGGGAGCAGGCCGCCGCCGGGGACCTTTCCGCTGCCGCCGTGACTGACCGGTGTTTCCACGCGGAGATCGTGCGGAGCGGGGGGAACGAGATCCTCGCCCGGCTGTACGACCAGCTTCGGGACCGGCAGCTGCGGATGGGGGTCGCGGTGATGCACTCCCATCCCGACCGGATCGCCAAGACGCTCGCCGAGCACGAGGAGATTCTTGAGGCGTTGCGCGCGGGGGACGCGGAGGGTGCGGTTGCCGTGGTCACCCGGCACGTCGGGTGGTTCCGGGATCTTGCTCGGGGTGAGGTTCGGTGACGGTGCGCTTTGACGGGTCGCCGTCCGCCGGTGGGGGTTCTTCTTTTGCCGCTTCGCGGCGTTTTTCCCGCCCACCCACCCGAAACTCCGCACCACACCACCCCCGTAGGAGCCCGTGGGGCACCCGGAGGTTCTCCCGATGAGCGCGACCTCCGCCCCCGTCTCCCTCCCCGGCGACCCCCCAGGCGGCAAGAAAGCCATGCTCGTCTGGGGCATCGGTGTTGCCGTCTACTTCGTCGCCGTCATCTTCCGGACCTCGCTCGGCGTCGCCGGGCTCGACGCCGCCGACCGGTTCCACGTCAACGCGTCCGCGCTCTCGACGTTCTCGATCCTTCAGCTGCTGGTCTACGCGGGCATGCAGATACCCGTCGGCCTGATGGTCGACCGGCTCGGCACCAAGCGCGTGCTGACCATCGGCGTCGTGCTTTTCACGCTCGGCCAGCTCGGCTTCGCCTTCTCCCCCTCGTACGGCATGGCGCTCGCGTCCCGCGCGCTGCTCGGCTGCGGTGACGCGCTGACCTTCATCAGCGTCCTGCGCCTGGGTACCCGCTGGTTCCCCGCCCGGCGCGGCCCGCTGGTCGCCCAGCTCGCCGGCCTGGTCGGCATGGCGGGAAACCTCGTCTCCACGCTCGTCCTCGCCCGGCTCCTGCACTCCGTCGGCTGGACCGCGGCCTTCGCGGGCAGCGCCCTGTGCGGAGTCGTCGTCCTCGTCCTGATGACCCTCTTCCTCAAGGACCACCCCGAGGGGCACGAGCCGGAGCCGGTGCGGCACACCGGCGGCGCCTTCGTGCGCAAGCAGATCGCCCTGAGCTGGCGCGAGCCCGGCACCCGGCTCGGCCTGTGGGTGCACTTCACCACGCAGTTCCCCGCGATGGTGTTCCTGCTCCTGTGGGGCCTGCCGTTCCTCGTCGAGGCGCAGGGGCTCACGCGCGGGACGGCCGGGGCGCTGCTCACCCTCGTCGTGCTGTCCAACATGGTGATCGGCCTGGTCTACGGCCAGATCGTCGCCCGGCATCACGCGGCGCGCACACCCCTCGCCATCGGCACCGTCGCGGCGACGGCGGCGATGTGGGCGGTCACCATCCACTACCCCGGCGACCACGCCCCGATGGGCCTGCTCATCGCGCTGTGCACCGTGCTCGGCGCCTGCGGCCCCGCATCCATGATCGGCTTCGACTTCGCGCGGCCCGCGAACCCGCCGGAGCGCCAGGGCACCGCGTCCGGCATCGTGAACATGGGCGGCTTCGTCGCCTCCATGACGACGCTGCTCGCCATCGGCGTGCTCCTGGACGCGACCGGCGACAACTACCGGATCGCCTTCTCCGCCGTCTTCGTCCTGGAGGCGGTGGGCCTCAGCCAGATCCTGCGGCTGCGGACGCGCGCGGTGCGCAGGGAGAAGGAACGTCTGGTCGCCAGCCGCGTCGAGGCAGTCCACGTACCCGTCTGACCCCCTCAGGTAATGAGGGCCGGCGGGCTACGGCGTGACCGCGAACTCCCGCAGGATCGCCTCGCCCAGGCCGTGATCGCCCTCGACCTTGATCCGGTCGGCCACCGAGGTGTGCGTGACGCGGCCGCACGCCAGGCGGAAGTACGTCTCCCAGTCCAGGCTGAGCGTGGCGAGCGGGCCGAGCGAGGGGGCGCTGTCGACCGTGGCGTGGCCGTCGGCGTCGACACGGACCGTGCGCAGGAACTCGACGGGCCCGCTCACGTCGAAGACGACCGCGGAGTTCGCCGGGGCCGCGGCCTTCTTGGCGACGACCTTGGGCAGTCCCTGCAGCAGGAGGTCCCGCGCCACCAACGCGCCCTGGGAGTCCAAATCGCCGGGCTTCTTCAGCGTCGTACGCAGATCCTGCTCGTGCACCCAGACGTCGAACGCCCGCATGCGCATGGCCAGTTCGAGGGTCTGCTCGGTGCCGAGCGGGCCACGGATCTTGTGGGAGGGGTCACGCGACTCGTTCCGCAGCTGCCGTGAGCGGCGGATGATCGTGTACTCCAGCTCGGAGGTCATCTCGGGCGCGGTGTGGTGGCGCCGGACGTCGACCTGCACCTCCATGTACCGCTGGCCCTCGGTCTTCACGTGGTAGAGGTCGCGGGGCAGGGTGTGGATGGGACGCGGGTCGCCCAGCATCTCGCAGTCCAGGCCTATGACGTGGGAGACGACATCCCGCACCGACCAGCCGGGGCAGGGCGTGGCCCAGTTCCACTCTCCCTCGGCGAGCGGTGACACCAGCTCGGATATGGCTGATACGGATTGGGTCCAGGCGTCGGCGTAGGTTTGCAGGCTGGGATGGAGACTCACGGGACCCCTCGACGGTCGTACGCGGGCGGTGGGTGTCTGGGACGTTAAGTTACGCTGCCCGCAGGCACCCCGGCAGTGCTTTCGTGTGACGATCGTAGGCCCGCATTGACGGGTCGAATGCCAGGACGGTGGTAGTGTGCGCGCCTCCCTCATCCAGATCGCCGTAGACGAGGGCGAACCGGTCAATTCCCGCCGCTCGCGGGTCTCTTCACTGGTGCGTGAGGTCGCCGGGCGAGAGCGGCCGGATCTCGTCGTTCTTCCCGAGCTGTGGACCACGGGCGCTTTCGCGTACGAGTCGTTCGCGAGCGAGGCCGAGCCGATCGACGGGCCGACGTACGAGGCGATGGCCAAGGCCGCGGCCGACGCGGGCGTCTGGCTGCACGCGGGGTCCATTCCGGAGCGGGACGCCTCGGGGGACCTCTACAACACCTCGCTCGTCTTCTCGCCCGAGGGTGAACTCGCCGCCTCGTACCGGAAGATCCACCGGTTCGGCTTCGACAAGGGCGAGGCCGTCCTGATGGGCGCGGGCGCCGAACTGGTCGCCGTGCGCACGCCGGAGACGACGATCGGGCTCGCCACCTGCTACGACCTGCGCTTCCCCGAGCTCTTCCGGGGGCTCGTCGACGCGGGTGCCGAGATGTTCGTCGTCCCCGCGGGCTGGCCCGCGCGGCGGCGTGCGCACTGGACGCTGCTCGCACGGGCGCGGGCGGTCGAGGACCAGGCGTTCGTCCTCGCGTGCGGAACGGGCGGTACGCACGCGGGAGTTCCGCAGGCCGGGCACAGCGTCGTCGTCGACCCGTGGGGCGAGGTGCTCGCCGAGGCGGGGGACGGCGAGGAGATCCTCACCGTCGAGCTCGACCCGGCGAAGGTCGCGGCCACGCGCGAGCAGTTCCCCGCGCTGAAGGACCGGCTCCTCGGGATGGACGCTCCCCGGCGCTGAGGGCGCTGAGGGCGCGGTCCGCGTGATCCGCCCGGCCCGTTCAGTCCGGCCCGCTCAGTCGTCGTCGCCCCGCTCCTTCTCGGCCAGACGGATCACGCAGACCGCGACGGCCAGGAGGAGGGACGCGTCGGCGTCGTCCCGGACGATCTGCAGGCCGTAGGTGTCGCGGACCCGGAACCAGCGCCGCGAGATGTCGGCCAGGAGTTCGCCGTCGTACTCGATGGCGAATTCGCGGTCCAGGATCTTGCCGCTCACGTCGAGCTCGGTGCCGTCGACCAAGTGCACGCGGTAGTGGTTGCGCAGGAGCGAGAGGCGCTTGCGCTTGACCGTGGCCAGCGGTTCGTCGCCCCTCTCGATCACCATGGTGTCGCGCAGCGACAGCATCTTGGCGTGGATGTCGATGAGGACGCGGCCCTCCATGTCCTTCAGCTCGAAGGTCTCGCGCAGGCGCATCGCCTTGCCGTCGACGAGGAAGACCTTCTGGCCCTGGTCGTCCTCGATCCAGTAGTCGTCACCGATGCCGAGCAGCCGGTCGCGTACGAGAAGTTTCATGCGGCGATGCCTACCCCGTGGCGCGCATGACACAGCCGGCCCGTGCCACTCGGGGGAAAGTGGGACACAGACCGGCTGTGGATCAGGGGAGGACGCGAAGGCGTCGCGATGTGCCGTCGCCTTTACGACATGGCGTCCTCGAGGTTGTTCTGCCAGTACGTGACGCGCGAGCCCGCGTCGAGCAGCAGGCCCGCGGCGCCGGGGGAGTTCAGCGTGACGTGGCCGTCCGTGGCCCTGCCGCCCTTGGTGACGAGCGTGACGCCGAGCCTCTTGGAGCGGTGGGTCCGGTCGGCGTCGATGCTCGCGAGGCTGATCGCGGCGTAGGCGGACCGGTCCGGCGCGAGGCGGACGACCGACCGGGGGCGGGTGTTCTTGGCCACCGGGAGGTTCTTGCGCGCCGTCGGGTCGTTGACGACGGGGGCGCCGAGGACCGCGCAGGCCTTGCCGCCGTTGTTGGTGATCTTGAGCAGGACGACGGGGGCGGTGCCGCCGGTGTCCTCCATGCTGATCTCCGCGGTACGCGGCGTGCAGTCACCGTCAGCGGCCGGAGCGGGGGATTCCGATTCCGGGCCGCCGGACGCGGAGGCCGACGCCTTGCCGGTGCCGGACGCTTCGTCGCCGGCGCCCCCGCTCCCGTTGCGGGCCCCGTTCGTTCTCCCGTCGCTGCTCCCGCTCCCGTTGTCGCCGTAGCAGCCCGTGAGCGAGAGGGAGAGCGTGGCGAGCGCCGCGACGGCGAGCGCGGCACGCGTGGTGCGAGCGGTGGTGCGCATGGCGGTGACTCCCCCGTGAGTGGTGGTCGCTCGGGCTTGCTCCACTGAGCCTGCCGCCCGCCACTGGCGTTCCGCTAACACCTGGCTAATGCCGCCGCAGCTCCTCGGGGCGGGGCCTGCGGAACGTGGTGGTCGCGGAACCGTCAAGGCCCCGGGCGAAGAGCCGTACGAGATCGGGCAGGACGTAGCGCCCCGCGCCCTCCTCCTGGATCAGGTGCGCCGCGGCAAGGCGGTCGAGTCCCTCACGGGCGGCGGACACGTTCGCCCCCGCGAGGTCGGCGGCCCGGTGCACGTCCACGTCCGGGGTGGTGGCGCGGGCGAGCGCGGCGAGCAACCAGGAGTCGCTGCCCGGCAGTTGGGCCACCGAGGTGCGCAGCGCGGCCGCCACGCCGGTGTCCTCGGCGGAGAGCAGGGCCAGCCGCTGCTCCTCGTCGGCGAGTTCGGCGGCCAGGCCGGCCACGGACCGCTGGGGGCGCCCGATGAGCCGGGCGGCCGCGGTGCGCAGGGCGAGCGGGAGGCCGTCGCAGAGGCGGGCGATCCGGCGTACGTCGTCGGAGTCGGCGTCCAGGCCGGCGCTCTGCCCGAGGGCGCGCAGGAACAACTCCGCGCCGTCGCGCTCGCTGAGCGCGCCGATCGGCACGGGGCGCGCGCAGTCCGACGCGACGAGGCCGTCGAGGCGGTTGCGGCTGGTGATGAGGGTGGTGCAGTGGGGCGCGCCGGGCAGGAGCGGGCGGACCTGGGCGGAGTCGTGGGCGTTGTCGAGTACGACGACGATGCGCCGTTCGGCGAGGAGCGAGCGGTAGAGGGCCGCGGCCGGTTCGATGCCGGCCGGCACGTCCTGCTGCCGTACGCCCAGGGCGAGGAGGAACTCCCGCAGGACGCGTTCGGGGTGGGCGGGGTCGCCGCCGCTGAAACCGCGCAGGTCGGCGAAGAGGTGGCCCTCCGGCTGCGGGTCCGCGTGGTGATGTGCCCACTGCAGGACGAGGGCGGTCTTGCCCACGCCCGCGGGACCGGTGAGCAGGACGATCGGCGCCTCCGTCTCCTCCGTGAGCACGGTCTCCAGGGCGGCGAGCTGCTCCTCACGGGCGGCGAAGGCGCGGGGCGCCCGGGGCAGCAGGCGGGGGATCGCGTTGCCCGGCGGGGGCACGTCGGCCGGGGCGATGGGGGCGGGGGTGACGGCAGCGGGGGCGCCCGCGTCCTGGGCACCGGCGCCGGGAGCCGTGGGCTGCGTCGGCCCAGCCGCGGGCGCCCTGCCCTGGCCCTGGCCCTGCTGGCCCTGACCCTGGCCCTGCCCCTGGCCCTGCTCGGCCGGTCCCGTCCCTGCGTGCGGCGCGACCCGGCTTCCAGAGACGGCGGCGGGAGCCCCGGCGGGTCCGGAGGAGGGGTTGGCGGGCGCGGCGGGTCCGGCGGGTGTGGCGGGTGTGGCAGGGGTCGGCCCGGGAGAGCCCCCCGTTCCAAGGGCACCGGCGGATGCGGCGGCCGGGGAAGCGCCGCCACCCCCGAGGCCCATGTCGTACCGCCCACGTCGGCGCGGCGGCGGAGCGCCCAGCATCGGGTGGGCCCCGGTGTCGGGCTCGCCGTTGAGGATCTCCTCGTACGCCCGGCGCAGCTTCTTGCCGGGGTCCACCCCCAGCTCCTCGGCGAGGAGTTCCCGCGTCCGGTGGTAGAACTCCAGCGCCTCGGACTGCCTGCCGCACCGCTGCAGGGCCCGCATCAGGGCCGCCACCAGGGCCTCCCGCAGCGGGTGCTGGACCGACTCCGCGCGCAGCAGCCCCACGGCCTGGCCGTGCGAGCCGAGCTTTCCGTACGCCTCGGCGAGCTGCTCGACGGTGACGAGGCGGCTCTCCTCGAGGCCGCGTGCGGCGGCCAGCATCGGCTCCGTGGCGACGGTGCCGGTCAGCGCGGGCCCGTTCCACAGCGCGAGCGCCTCGCGCAGCATCAGCGCCGTGTCCGAGGGCTCCCGCTGCCGTCCGGCGAGTTTGACGAGGTCCTCGAAGCGGCTGACGTCGAGCAGGGTCTCGGGGAACTGGAGGGCGTACGCACCGCCCTGCGTGGCCAGTTCCACGCCGTACGCGTCCAGGCCGGCCTCGACGAGCAGGGCACGCAGCCGGGAGATGTGGCCCTGGATGACGGTGCGTGCGTGCAGCGGCGGTTCGCCGTCCCACAGGGTCTCGGTCAGGGCGTCCACCGAGACCGGCGTGCCGGCCCGCAGCAGCAGCGCCGCGAGCAGGCTGCGGCGCTTGGCCGGGCCGAGGGGGACGGGTCCGCTGCCTCCGGCGACGCTCACCGGTCCGAGCAGCTGGAACTCCACCTGGCCTCAACTCCTCTGCCGCGCTTGCGCTTCACGCACGCCTCGCGCCTCGCATCATGGTTCGAACAAGGCCCAAGAGTATCGCCGGGCCCGGTGGCCACGGAGGTGGCCACCGGGCCCGGCGACGAGGAGCGGCTGAAAACGTCAGCCCGCGAGCGGGGCCGGCCGTCAGTAGCGGTGGTGGTGGTCGTTGTCCGTCTCGACCACGGTCGCGCCCGGGGGCACGACTGTCTTGCGGCGAGCGTTGGTGAACGCGGCGACGCCGATCACGCCCACAGCCATCATGATCAGACCGGTGACGGTGAGGTTGATGCCTTCCATCTCCCAGTCGGTGGCGAACGCGAGGATGGCGCCCGCGGCGATCAGAATGATGCATCCGCCCAGGCCCATGAGGACCGCCTCCCTAAGTCGTGGCAGGGCACCCGGGTACCCGGACCCGGCCCGGACACACGAAGAAGCGGAAATCGGCCTTCAGTTCTCCTCGCTCAGCCTTCGAGGAAGGCCACGAGCGCGTTGGCGAGAAGGTGCGGGTCGTCGGCGCCGCACAGCTCGCGCACGCTGTGCATGGAGAGGATCGCGACGCCGATGTCGACGGTCTTGATGCCGTGCCGGGCCGCGGTGATCGGCCCGATGGTGGTGCCGCAGGGCATCGCGTTGTTCGAGACGAAGCTCTGGAAGGGCACCCCGGCCTTGTCGCAGGCGGCGGCGAAGACGGCACGTCCGGCGCCGTCCGTGGCGTACCGGTTGTTGACGTTGACCTTGAGGATCGGGCCGCCGTTGGCGCGCGGGTGGTGCGTCGGGTCGTGCCGCTCCGCGTAGTTGGGGTGCACGGCGTGGCCCGTGTCGGAGGAGAGGCAGACCGTGCCGGCGAAGGCGCGGGCCCTGTCCTCGTACGTGCCGCCGCGCGCGAAGACGGACCGCTCGAGGACGCTTCCGAGCAGCGGGCCGTCGGCGCCCGTGTCGGACTGGGAGCCGTTCTCCTCGTGGTCGAAGGCGGCGAACACGGGGATGTACGGGAGGGAGTCGGCGCCGTCCGCCGTGGCGACGGCGGCCAGCGCCGCCGTACAGGCGTGCACGGACAGGAGGTTGTCCATGCGCGGGCCCGCGATGAGGTCGCGGTCGCGGCCGAGGTAGGAGGGTGCCTCGACGGGGTGCGTCATCAGGTCCCAGCCGGTGACGTCGCCGGGGGCGAGCCCCGCCTCCTCCTCCAGGAAGCCGATGAGGTCGCCCTCGTGGACGTCGTCGCCGAGGCCCCAGATGGGCTGCATGTGCTTCTGCTTGTCGAGCTTGAGGCCGTCGGCGACGACGCCGCGGTCCATGTGGATCGCCAGCTGGGGGACACGGAGCAGCGGCCGGTCGATGTTCACGAGGCGCGTCGAGCCGTCCCGCAGGGAGAGTCGGCCCGCGAGGCCGAGGTCGCGGTCGAGCCAGGAGTTGAGCAGCGGACCGCCGTAGATCTCGACGGCGACCTGCCGCCAGCCGTGCGCGCCGGCGTCCGGCTTCGGCTTCACGCGGAGGTTCGGTGAGTCGGTGTGGGCGCCGACGATGCGGTACGGGGTGTGCGCCGATGCCCCTTCGGGCACGAACCAGGCCACGATCGCGCCGCCGCGCAGCACGTACTTCCCGCCGGCCGATCCGTCCCAGGCGTCGGTCTCCTCGACCTGCCGGAAACCGGCCTTCTCCAGCCGCTCCGCGGCGGATGCCACGGCGTGGTACGGCGAGGGGCTTGCCGCGAGGAAGGTCAGCAGATCGTCGGAGTGGCCGCGGTCGAAGCGGGCAGGTGTGCTCATGGCTTCCAGCCTAGCTAGCGGTTTCCCCCTGGCGCGGGGGCCCGTTTCCGGGAGGTTCTGTACCGGATGTGCCCGTATCCGGGGGGCGTGTACCGTCGCTGGCGTCTCGCCCTGACCGGCCTTCGTGCGCGCCGCCGGGCGTCTCGCCTTGACCGGCCTCCGTCTGCGCCGCCGTCGGGGCCTGTACCGCCGCTTCGCGCCGGATCTTTCCCGCCCGCCCGCCCGATTGCCGGCGTCTTGCCCTGAACGGTCTTCGTCTGCGTCGGCGTCCGGGTCTGTCCCGCCGCTTCGCGCCGGATCTTTCCCGCCCGCCCGCCCGATTGCCGGCGTCTTGTTCTGAACGGTCTTCGTCCGCGTCGCCGTTTGGGCCTGTCCCGCCGCTTCGCGCCGGATCTTTCCCGCCCACCCGCCCGATTGCCGGCGTCTTGCCCTGAACGGCCTCCGTCTGCGCCGCAGTCCCGGCCTGTACCGCCGCTTCGCGCCGGATTCTTCCCGCCCACCCGCCCGTTTACCCGGCATCCTGCCCTGACCGGCCTTCGTCGCTTCGCGCCGGGTCTCTCCCGCCCGTTTACCCGGCGTCCTGTCCTACGGGGCCTGGATGGCGCGGGGTGATCGGGTGGGTGGGTGGGAAAGTTTGTGCCGCGAAGCGGCGGCACGGCCGCCGGCGGACAACGGCGGCGGCCCGCCCCCGGAATCCGGAAGCGGGCCGCCCAAGAGCAACGTCGACGCTAGAACGCCGCCTCGTTCAGTTCCATCAGGTCCAGCTCGACGCCCTCGGCCAGCTTTCGTTCGGTGGCGACGCCCGGCAGGACATTCGTGGCGAAGAACTTGGCCGCGGCGATCTTGCCCTCGTAGAAGGGCTTGTCCTTGGCGGAGGCCAAGCCGGACTCCAGCTTCTCGGCGGCCACCGCCGCGCCTCGCAGCAGCAGGTAGCCGACCACCACGTCGCCCGAGACCATCAGGAGGCGGGTCGTGTTGAGGCCCACCTTGTAGATGGACTTCACGTCCGACTCCGTGGCCGCGAGGTCCGTCAGCATGACGCCGACGATGGCCTCCAGCTCGACCGCGGCCTTGGCCAGCTCCTCGCGGGCCCCGGCGAGGGCCTCGCCGCCCGTGCCGACCGCGAGGAACTTCTTGATCTCCTCGGCGAGGCCGTTCAGCGCGGCGCCCTGGTTGCGGACGATCTTCCGGAAGAAGTAGTCCTGGCCCTGGATGGCCGTCGTGCCCTCGTAGAGGGTGTCGATCTTGGCGTCACGGATGTACTGCTCGATGGGGTACTCCTGGAGGTACCCCGAGCCGCCGAACGTCTGGAGCGACTGCGCCAGCTGCTCGTACGACTTCTCCGAGCCGTAGCCCTTGACGATCGGCAGCAGGAGGTCGTTCAGGGCGATCAGCGCCGACGCGTCCTCGCCCGCCGCCTCCTTGATCTGGATGTCGTCCTGGACGGCCGCGGTGTGCAGCACCAGGGCGCGCATGCCCTCCGCGTACGCCTTCTGCGTCATGAGGGAGCGACGGACGTCGGGGTGGTGGGTGATCGTCACCTTCGGCGCCGTCTTGTCCATGAACTGGGCCAGGTCCGGGCCCTGCACGCGCTCCTTGGCGTACTCCAGGGCGTTGAGGTAACCCGTCGAGAGCGTCGCGATGGCCTTCGTGCCGACCATCATGCGGGCGAACTCGATGATCATGAACATCTGGCGGATGCCGTCGTGCTTGTCACCGATCAGCCAGCCCTTGGCGGGGTGCTGGTCGCCGAACGTCATCTCGCACGTGTTGGACGCCTTGAGGCCCATCTTGTGCTCGACGTTCGTCGCGTACACGCCGTTGCGCTCGCCCAGCTCGCCGGTCTCCCAGTCGAACTCGTACTTCGGGACCAGGAAGAGCGAGAGGCCCTTCGTGCCGGGGCCGTGGCCCTCGGGGCGGGCGAGGACGTAGTGGAGGATGTTCTCCGACATGTCGTGCTCACCGGACGTGATGAAGCGCTTCACGCCCTCGATGTGCCAGGAGCCGTCCTCCTGCTTGATCGCCTTGGTACGGCCCGCGCCCACGTCCGAACCGGCGTCCGGCTCGGTCAGGACCATCGTCGAGCCCCACTGCTTCTCGACGGCGATCGCGGCGATCTTCTTCTGCGCCTCGTTGCCCTCGTCGTGCAGGATGCCCGCGAACGCCGGACCGGAGGAGTACATCCACACGGCCGGGTTGGCGCCGAGAAGGAGCTCCGCGTAACCCCAGATCAGGGAGCGGGGCGCCGTCGTGCCGCCGATGCCCTCGGGCAGGCCCAGGCGCCAGTACTCGGAGTCCATGAAGGCCTGGTAGCTCTTCTTGAAGGACGCGGGGACCGGCGCGGTGTTGGTGGCCGGGTCGAAGACCGGCGGGTTGCGGTCGGCGTCCTCGAAGGACTCGGCCAGCTCGTTCTCGGCGAGGCGGCGCAGCTCCTCGAGGATGCTCTTGGCGGTGTCGACGTCCATCTCGGCGAACGGGCCGGTGCCGTACAGCTTGTCGCGGCCGAGCACCTCGAAGAGGTTGAACTCGATGTCGCGGAGATTCGACTTGTAGTGCCCCATGGCGACGGCTCCGTAAGCAGAAAGGGATCAACAGGATCAGTACCAGCAAGTAGCTACGATGATGCTACCCGCCAGTAATAAGAAGCAACCCCTAATAGGGCATCTGTGACTCAGTCCTCGTGCGGGCTCAGTACTCTTGCGGGCATGTACGGCTACGACCAGAGCCCAGGCGCCCAGCAGCAGTACGCCCCGCCCGGGGCCCAGCCGCCGCCGCAGCAGATGCCGGGCGGCGCGCAAGGGTACGCACAGCAGCCTCCGCTCTACCCCGAGCCGTCGCCCCCGTCCCTCGCGGACGCGGTGCGCGCCTTCACCACGGGCTCGATGTCCGCCGAGGACTTCCAGCAGGCCTTCGCCACCTCGAAGGTCTACTGCCCGCGCGGCGACAACCCCGGCTTCCTCGCCCTGCACAACACCCAGCAGCCGGTCATCCCGATGTTCACCTCCCTCAAGGAGCTGCGCCGGTACGCGGGCAAGGAGTCCAAGTACTTCGTGATCACGGGCGCCGAGGTCATCGACCTCCTCCCCACCGGTTACGGCTTCGTCCTGGACATGGAGGGCGAGCACCGCATGGTCTTCGACGCCAAGGCCGTCGAGCAGATGGTCGACTTCGCCATGCGTCGGATGTACGGCTGACGTCTGAGCGGTTTTCGCTGCTCGGCCTTCGGCCTCGCCCCCGGTTCGTCTTCGCCTGCGGGGGCGTCGTGGCTGGTCGCGCAGTTCCCCGCGCCCCTTTGGGGCACTCCTGGAGCCCGGAGGGAATTACCTCCGGGCTCTTCGCGTTCCCGGTGGCAAGAAGTTCTACGTTCAACTAAAGTGGACGTACGAAGAAGGAGGCACCGACATGCCCGCTGTGACCGTCGAGAACCCGCTGACCCTGCCCCGAGTGGCCGCGTCCGGCGACGCCGTGGCCCGCCCCGTGCTCGCCGTGACGACCGCGCCCAGCGGTTTCGAGGGCGAGGGCTTCCCGGTGCGCCGGGCGTTCGCCGGGATCAACTACAAGTACCTCGACCCGTTCATCATGATGGACCAGATGGGTGAGGTGGACTACGGAGCCGGTGAGCCGAAGGGCACGCCCTGGCACCCCCACCGCGGCTTCGAGACCGTCACGTACCTGATCGACGGCACCTTCGTGCACCAGGACTCGAACGGTGGCGGCGGCACCATCCAGAACGGCGACACCCAGTGGATGACCGCCGGCAGCGGCCTCCTGCACATCGAGGCGCCCCCGGAGTCCCTCGTCCAGTCCGGCGGCCTCTTCCACGGCCTCCAGCTCTGGGTGAACCTGCCTGCGCGGGACAAGATGATGGACCCGCGCTATCAGGACATCCGCGGCGGCCAGGTGCAGCTCCTCACCTCCCCCGACGGCGGCGCGCTCCTGCGCGTCATCGCCGGTGAGCTCGACGGACACCAGGGTCCCGGCATCACGCACACGCCGATCACGATGATCCACGCGACGGTTCGCCCCGGCGCCGAGGTCACTCTGCCCTGGCGCGAGGACTTCAACGGCCTGGCGTACGTCCTCGCGGGGCGCGGCACGGTCGGTGCCGAGCGCCGCCCGGTGCACATGGGCCAGACGGCCGTCTTCGGCGCCGGTGGCTCGCTGACCGTCCGCGCGGACGAGAAGCAGGACGGGCACACCCCCGACCTGGAGGTCGTGCTGCTCGGCGGGCAGCCGATCCGCGAGCCGATGGCGCACTACGGCCCGTTCGTGATGAACAGTCAGGCCGAGCTCCAGCAGGCGTTCGAGGACTTCCAGAAGGGCCTGCTCGGCACGGTCCCGGCCGTGCACGGCATGTAACGACCGGCTCGACCGGCTCGACCGGCTGTTCGGCGTACACGACATGCGGGGCCACGCGGCCCATGCTCGGGTAGGAGGGTGAGCACCCTTCTGCCCGAGCCCGCACGCCGTACCGCCGCCTGGTGCGTGGTCCTCCTGCTCGTCACGGGCGTGGCCGCCGTGGCGATCTGGCTCTTCGTCACCTTCAGGACGGCCGCGACACCGGTGCTGCTCGCCCTCCTCGGCACGGCACTCCTCGGGCCCGTCTACCGCTGGCTCCTGAAGATGAAGGTGCAGCGGTCGCTGGCCGCCGGGCTCACCTGCGCGGCCGTCGTCGCGGTCGTGGGCGGCGCGCTGTACATCGTGGTCAAGGCGCTGATCGACACGGGCGACCAGATCGTCGCCTCCCTGAAGCAGGCCGCCACCGACCTCTCGAAGCACTTCGGTGCCGCGGGGACCTCCCTGGACGACATGGCGTCCAACGCCAAGGACCTGCTCGGCAAGTTCGGCGGGTCCGCCGCGTCCGGAGTGATCAGCGGGCTCAGCGTCGTCGGCGAGATGATCGCCATGGCCGTCCTCGCGCTGCTTCTCGTCTTCTTCTTCCTGCGCGACTCCGACCGGGCCCTCGGGTCCATGCGCTCGCTCGCGCCGCGTGGCACCGCCGACACCGTCGAGGCCATGGGGCGGCGCGCCTTCGAGGCCGTCGAGGGCTTCATGCGCGGGACCACGTTCATCGCCCTGATCGACGCCCTCTGCATCACCGTGGGGCTCCTGATCCTGGGGGTGCCCGGGGCGTGGGGGCTCGGCGCGCTCGTGTTCATCGGCGCCTACATCCCCTATCTGGGTGCCTTCATCTCCGGCGCCGTCGCCGTCCTGGTCGCGCTCGCCGACCGGGGCTTCGTCATCGCGCTGTGGGCGCTGGGTGTCGTGCTCGCCGTACAGGTCCTCGAGGGGCACGTGCTGCAGCCGGTGATCCAGTCGCGGACCGTGCAGATGCACCCCGCCGTCGTCATGCTGGCCATCGCCGCGGGGGCGTCCGTGGCGGGAATCCTGGGGATGCTGCTTGCCGTGCCGGTGACGGCGGCGGTGTTCGGGGTGATCGCCGAGCTGCGGGAACGTCATGACGCGGAGGGATCAAGCCCGTCCGGCGTTTGAGGACGAACTCGGCGGAGCCGGTGATCGGCGGTGCCCGGGGCTTCGGGGTGCCTGAGTCACTCGCCTCGGACTCACTCGCCCGCGGCCCCCTCGTACAGCTCGAACCAGATGCTCTTGCCCTCGCCCCGCGGCTCCACCCCCCACTCGTCGGCGAGCAGCTCCATCAGGACAAGCCCCCGCCCGGACGAGGCCAGTTCACCGGGGTGGCGCTTGTGCGGCAGGTCGTCGCTGCCGTCCGACACCTCGGCCCGCAGGCGCCGCGAGCCGGGCTCCCCGATGACCTCGGCGACGAGCAGCGCGTCGCCGTCCGTGTGCACCAGTACGTTCGTGATCATCTCGGAGACCATCAGGACCGCCGAGTCGACCTGATCGGCGACCGCCCAGTCGTGCAGCAGCTCCCGCACATGGCGCCGCGCCCCCGCGATCCGCTCCGGCTCGGCCTGCGCGACCGTCAGGACGGTGCGCCGGGCGGGCGTGCGGTGGGCGGGGTGGCCGGCCCTGCGAAGCAGCAGGACCGCGATGTCGTCCTCGCGCCGGTCCACCAGGGGACCCGTGGTGTGGTGCGAGGAAGGCCCGTGCACGGCCTGTACGAGGGTGTCGGCGAGCTCTTCGAGGCCGTCGTCGTCACCGTCGCCCCCGTGCTCCTCCAGGATCTTGCGGATTCTCGTCCAGCCGCTGTCCAGGTCGTGGCCGCCGGTCTCGATGAGGCCGTCGGTGCAGATCAGCATCGTCTCGCCGGCCTCCAGGACGAGCCGGGTCGTGGGGTAGTCCGCGTCCGGGTCGATGCCGAGCGGCAGGCCGCCGGCCGTGGGGCGCAGCAGAACCGTTCCGTCGCTCATCCGTATCGCCGGCTCCGGGTGGCCCGCGCGGGCGATCTCCAGGATGCCGGTGACGGGGTCGGCCTCCACGTACAGGCAGGTCGCGAAGCGCGGGTCGGCGGGGTCGCCGCCCGCGTCGCCGTCCGAGCCGATCGTGATGCCGTCCGTGATGCCGGAGAGGAAGCGGGTCGCCCGGGAGAGCACGGCGTCCGGGCGGTGCCCCTCGGAGGCGTACGCGCGCAGGGCGATCCGCAGCTGGCCCATGAGCCCGGCCGCGCGCACGTCGTGCCCCTGTACGTCGCCGATGACGAAGGCGATGCGGCCGCTGGGCAGCGGAATCATGTCGTACCAGTCGCCGCCCACCTGGAGCCCGCCACCGGTGGGCACATACCGCGCGGCCACCGTCATCCCCGGGATGCGCGGCCCGAGCAGCGGCAGCATCGAGCGCTGCAGCCCCTCCGTGAGCTCCCGCTCCGACTCGGCGACCCCGGCCCGCGACAGGGCCTGGGCCAGCATCCGGGCCACCGTCGTCAGGACGGAGCGCTCGTCCGGCGTGAACGAGACGGGGTAGGCGAAGGCCGCGAGCCAGGCGCCCATCGTGCGGCCCGCGACGGTCAGCGGCAGGAACGCCCACGACTGCCGGTCGAAGGGGCGGGCAAGGGGCCACGTGGCGGGATAGCGGCGGTGGTACTCCTCGGGGGAGGAGAGATAGACCGCGCGGCCCGTGCGGACCACCTCGGCGGCCGGGTAGTCCGTGTCCAGGGGCATCGCCGAGAAGGGCAGGTCGTCCCCCGGCTGATGCCCGTAATGCCCGATGATCTTCAACCGGTCGCCCTCGACCCCGAAGACGCCGAGCCCGTCCGGCGAGAACCCCGGCATGGAGAGCCCGCTGGCGACCCGCAGCACCTCCTCCGTGGACCGCGCCTCGGCGAGCGCGCGCCCCGCGTCGAGCAGGAAGGCCTCGCGGGAGCGCCGCCAGTCGCCGGTGACGGGGGTGCGGGCGGCGGCGCCCGGCGGGGGCTCGGTGACCTCCTGGAGGGTGCCGATGAGCTCGTACGCATGCGTGACCTCGTCCACGACCGGCTTGGAGCGGCTGCGCACGATGCGGATGACCCGCCCCTGGTCGTCCATGATCCGCAGGCGGGCCTCGGCGAGGGTGCCCTCGGCGACGGCGAGCTGGACGATGCCGTCGATCTCGTTCCAGTCGACGGGGTGGAAACGGGAGCGCACGCCCGCCTCGGTGAGGGCCTGGGGGTGCGGCGGAAGGCCGAGCAGCCGGGCCGCCTCGGCGTCGAGCGTCACGGTGCCGGCCGCGTTGTCCCAGCGCCACAGGCCGGTGGCGATCGCGGCAAGGACGTCCCGGACGGGAGGCAGGGGATCGTCCCCGGCCTGCCCCGCCTGCTGCAAGGGATCGTCGGTGCGCATTGACCCACTTTAGGAAGATCGAGGGACAAGCCGCCACCGCCGGAGACGACGGGGAGGCCTTCACGGGGGATCCCGCACGGATGATCGCGGAAGTAATCCGGAAAGCGATCTCCGGCCGGACGGTAGCCTTAAGGCTTGTCTGCTCTCTCCCCTATTCGCGAAGACTGGATGAACGAAGATGCATCGGTACAGGTCCCACACCTGCGGCGAGCTCCGCGCCTCTGACGTCGGCTCCGACGTCCGGCTGAGCGGCTGGCTGCACAATCGCCGAGACCTGGGTGGCATCCTCTTCATCGATCTGCGCGACCACTACGGCATCACGCAGCTGGTGGCCCGCCCCGGCACGGCCGCCGCCGAGACGCTCGACAAGCTCTCCAAGGAGACGGTCGTCCGCATCGACGGCAAGGTCGTCTCGCGCGGCGCGGAGAACGTGAACCCCGAGCTGCCCACCGGCGAGATCGAGATCGAGGCCGCCGAGGTCGAGGTGCTCGGCGCCGCCCAGCAGATCCCCTTCACGATCAACGCGGACGACGGCGTGAACGAGGAGCGGCGCCTGGAGTACCGCTTCCTGGACCTGCGCCGCGAGCGCATGCACCGCAACATCATGCTGCGCTCGTCCGTGATCGCCTCCATCCGCTCGAAGATGGTGGCCCTCGGCTTCAACGAGATGGCGACGCCGATCCTCGCCGCGACGTCCCCCGAGGGCGCCCGCGACTTCGTCGTGCCGTCCCGCCTGAACCCGGGCAAGTTCTACGCGCTGCCGCAGGCCCCGCAGCAGTTCAAGCAGCTCCTGATGATCTCGGGCTTCGACCGCTACTTCCAGATCGCGCCGTGCTTCCGCGACGAGGACGCGCGCGCGGACCGCTCGCCGGGCGAGTTCTACCAGCTCGACGTCGAGATGAGCTTCGTCGAGCAGGAAGACGTCTTCCAGCCCATCGAGAAGCTGATGACGGAGATCTTCACGGAGTACGGGAACGGCCGCGAGGTCACGTCCCCCTTCCCGCGCATCCCGTTCCGCGAGTCGATGCTGAAGTACGGCAACGACAAGCCGGACCTGCGCGCGAAGCTGGAACTGACCGACATCACGGACATCTTCGCCGACTCGGAGTTCAAGGCGTTCGCGGGCAGGCACGTCCGCGCCCTGCCGGTCCCGGACACGGCGTCGCAGTCCCGCAAGTTCTTCGACGGCCTCGGTGACTACGCGGTCGAGCAGGGCGCGAAGGGCCTGGCCTGGGTGCGCGTGGCCGAGGACGGCTCGCTGACGGGCCCGATCGCGAAGTTCCTGACGGAGGCGAACGTGGAGGAGCTCACGAAGCGCCTCTCCCTCGCGCCCGGCCACGCGGTGTTCTTCGGCGCGGGCGAGTTCGACGAGGTCTCGAAGATCATGTCCGCCGTCCGCGTCGAGGCGGCCAAGCGTGCGGGCCACTTCGAGGAGGGCGTCTTCCGCTTCTGCTGGATCGTCGACTTCCCGATGTACGAGAAGGACGAGGAGACGGGCCGCATCGACTTCTCCCACAACCCCTTCTCGATGCCCCAGGGCGGCATGAAGGACCTGGAGGAGAAGGACCCCCTCGACATCCTCGCCTGGCAGTACGACATCGTCTGCAACGGCATCGAGCTCTCCTCCGGCGCGATCCGTAACCACGAGCCCGAGGTCATGCTGAAGGCCTTCGCGATCGCGGGCTACGAAGCGGAGACGGTGGAGCGCGAGTTCGCGGGCATGCTCCGCGCCTTCCGCCTCGGCGCCCCGCCGCACGGCGGCATCGCCCCCGGCGTCGACCGCATCGTGATGCTCCTCGCGGACGAGCCGAACATCCGCGAGACGATCGCCTTCCCGCTGAACGGCAACGCCCAGGACCTGATGATGGGCGCCCCCTCGGAGCTGGAGGAGTCCCGCCTCCGCGAACTGAACATCCAACTCCGCAAGCCGGTGGCTTCCGGCAAGGGGGACGCGGAGAAGTAGACCTGCAAGCAGGCAAGTCGAGGGCCCGGAACCGATCTGGTTCCGGGCCCTCTTCCTGTGTGTGAGGCCCGTGTGTGAGGGTTTCCTGGCTACTCGCCCTGGTCCGGCGTACGGGCTGAAGTAGGCCCCCCGAGACGCCGGGGGTTACCCCGAGGGCGCATGGGCCCGGTGTCCGGATGGAGTGGTGGATCTTGGGAGCGCAGGCTGGACGCGTCCGGGTTTCCGGTGTGACCAGCAGGTTTTTCCCAGGGGAGTTTACCCATGTCCGACCGTTCTCAGAAGCTTTCGCGTGTTCGCACGACGTCTTCGTCACTCCCCAGGCGGCGCCGGGGCGTCGCCGCGGTGGCGGTGATGGCCGCCGCCGCGGCCGTGGCCGGCGCGTTTCCCGCGTCCGCCGCCGCGCAGTCCCACGATTCTCGCGACGCCATACGCAAGGGTATGGAGCGCCTCGTCACCGACGACAAGTTTCCCGCCGCTCTGGCCGCCACCGTCGACCGCGACGGTCGGCATCGCAACTACGCCGCCGGTGTGGCGGACTTGAAGACCGGGGCGAAGGTGCCGGTGGACGGGCAGGTGCGGGCGGGCAGCAACACCAAGACGTTCACCGCCACCGTCGTCCTCCAACTGGTCGGCGAGGGGAAGATCGAACTCGACGCCCCCGTCGACGACTATCTGCCCGGCCTGCTGCGCGGCGAGGGCATCGACGGCCGTGACATCAAGGTCCGCCAGCTGCTCCAGCACACCAGCGGGCTGCCCAACTACACCGACCACATGCTGGAGGACGTCTTCGGCAAGGGCCGCCACACCTACTACCAGCCCCGGGATCTGCTCGACAGAGCGCTGGCGCACAAGGCGCAGTTCGCCCCCGGGAAGAGCTGGGCGTACAGCAACACCAACTACATCGTCGCGGGCCTGCTCATCGAGAAGGTCACGGGACGGCCGCTCGCCGAGCAGATCACCGAGCGAGTCATCGAGCGTATTGGGCTGCGCCGTACCTATTTCCCCGACGTGGGTGAAGAGGGCATCCGCGGAGCCCACCCCCAGGGCTACCACGCAGCGAAGCCCGGGGCGCCGTTGAAGAACCGCACGGAGATCGACCCCTCCTGGGGATGGGCCTCCGGGCAGCTGATCTCCACCCCCAGCGATCTGAACCGCTTCTTCTCCGCCCTGATCGGCGGCAAACTGCTCAAGCCCGCCCAGCTCGCTCAGATGCGCACCACGGTCAAGATCCCCGACAGCCCCGTCGCGGGGGCCCGCTACGGCCTTGGTCTCAGCAGCACACCTCTGAGCTGCGGCGGAGTGGCGTGGGGGCATGGCGGTGATATCCCCGGCTACCACTCGCTCCCCGGCGTCACCGATGACGGCCGCGCCGCCACGGTCGTCGTCACCGCCGACTGGGCACCCACCGCGAAGGGCTTCACGAACGCCGACGCTCTCGTCGACTCCGCCCTCTGTAAGAAGTGACGCAGCGAAGCGACGCGGTGAAGTGGCGCAGTGAAGTGACGCCCGGTACGGCTCAGCTCAGCTCAGCGGTCCCGCAGCAGCTCCACGATGCTGGAGAAGCTGTCCTTCGCGTGGCCTGCCGCCATTCCGCGGCGGAACAGGTCCGCAACCGCTGACGGGAGGGCCGCGTCCACTCCGGAGTCGGTATGCGTGGCGACCACGTGTTCCATGCTGGCCAAGCCCATCGCCAGGCGGTCCACGTCCCCCTCGTGGTTGCCCGCGTCGATGCGCGAGGAGTAGAAGGACAGGAACTCCGGCATGCCGGTCATGTTCTGTGACGCGTACGGGAGGATGTCGGCCGCCGAGAGGCCGTTGGCCTTGGCGAGGGCGACCGCGTACCAGTAACTCGACACGCTCGTCCAGAAGATGACCATGTTGAGCTGGTACATCAGCGCCGCGAGGCCCGGGTCCTCGCCCCGGTAGTCGGTCTCGCCCGTCAGCACCTCAAGGGTCGTGCGGTGCTGGTCGTACGCCTCGCGCGGGCCGCTGTAGAAGGTGGAGGCGTCGGGCGTTCCGATGCCGGAGGGCGGGGCGAGCACGCCGCCCGTGAGGTGCGTGGCGCCGTGGCCCGCGGCCCAGCTCGCCGCCTCGCGGGCCTTCTTCGGGGTGTCCGAGCTGAGGTTGACGATCACTCGGCCGGGCAGAGCGGCCACCGCCGGTTCCAGTACGGAGTACATCGCGTCGTAGTCCGTGAGGCTCAGGATCACCAACTCGTTGGCGGCGACCGCCTCCTCGGGGGTGGTGGCGAGGACCGCCCCGCGCGCCACCAAGTCGTCCGCGCGGGACGCCGTGCGGTTCCAGAGGGTGACCTGGTGGCCCTTGTCGAGCAGCGCTGTCGCCATCGCGTGGCCCATGGGGCCGAGACCGATGAGGGTGACAGGAGTGGCGGTCATGTATGCCTCCGTGGCTGGGGCCGACTAAAACGAGCGCTCTATTTAGCGCGCCCGGAAAACGTAGCACGCCTCTGGGACGAACGCTCTAATTAGGCGCGGGGTAAAGTGACCGCATGGCCAAGACCAGCGCAGCCGCGACCACCGGCACCCGCGACCGCATCGTCATCGCCGCCGCACGCCTCCTCCAGCGCCAGGGGTACGTCGGCACCGGCATCAAGCAGATCGCGAAGGACGCGGAGGCCACGCTCGGCTCCGTCTACCACTTCTTTCCCGGCGGCAAGGAAGCCGTCGCGGTGGCCGCGATCACCCACAGCGGCGAGGAGTTCGCCGATCTGCTGCGCGCCGCGCTGACCACGGCCGACGACCCCGGCGCCGCGATCGAGGCCTGCGCGGCGGAACTCGCCGTGGGGCTGCGGGAGTCGGGCTGGGTCGACGGCTGCCCCGTCACCGCCGCCGCCCTGGAGACGCTCGGGACGGACTCGGAGATCCAGCGGGTGTGCGCGGCCGCGCTGGGGAGTTGGGAGCGCCTGGTCGAGGAGAAGCTGCTCGCCTCGGGCTTCGCCGCGCCGGACGCGCGGGACCTGGCGACCACCGTGATCAGCGCCCTGGAGGGCGCGGAGGTGACCGCCCAGGTCAACCGCAGCGAGGAGCCGCTACGGGCGGCAGGGCGTCAACTGGCGCGGCTCGTGGGGTCGTACGGGGTGCAGGGCGAGGGGGAGCGTGTGAGTGCCGGGGGGCGCTAGCTCGCTCGGCGGTCGGGAGATACGCCCCGGAGCCCCTGGTTCGCTGCTGTTGGAACGCGTCGGCAGTGGCTCATGAAAGCCTGCTCAGTTGTTGAATCGCGTCGCGGCCGGAGCGTGCTGTCCGCTCATACGGCCGGCGAGTGTGAGGCCGCCGCGGCTGTCGCCTCGGCCCACTCCGCCACAAGCTTCTCGTACTCAAGGTGTTGTTCGGGACGAAGATATCCGCCCGTCCGCAGCCAGAGCGCGCGTATCTCCTCGTTCACCTCGGCCGCGGGGCGCGGCCGGTCGGGGGTGCCGGGAGTCGTGGTCATACAGTGAAGCGTACGTACGAAGATGTGAAGACGGCGTGAGTTCTGGTCGAATGTGATCGGTATCGCTATGAGACCCGCATGATTCAGCCAAGTTGGGCAAGAAGCAGGGGCCCGTGACGTGCATCACGAGCCCCTACGGGTCAGTTCAGGTCCGACGGTCATAGCCGGACAGTTCAGCCGATACGACCGCCTACGACGACTGCCTACGACTGCTTCGGCTCCTCAAGAGGCGGGAAAAGTACCGCGCCCTTCGTCACCGTCGAACCGACCGGCAGATGGCCCAGCCGGGAGCCGCCCGGATCAGCCGTCGGCCAGCGTGGTCGCCACGGACTGGAACCAGGCGCCGTAGGAGAACGGCTCGGGCGGGCCGACCTCCATGCCGAGTTCGGCGGCTGCCAAGGCGTAATCCCCCTCGTCAAGGTAGAGGGCGAGCAACTCGTGGAGTTCGCCCACAAGGCGTGCGGCCAGTTGAGGCTCGGTGGTGGCTGCGTAGTCGGCGACGGCGGCGTCGTGGTCAGGGAACTCGTCGACGATGTCCTGCGAGAACCAGCCGCCGAGCAGTTGCGCGGTTTCCGGGAAGCGCGCGTGCCACTCCCAGTGAGTCTGCGGGAACGACGGTTCCGGGACGTCGCCCTCCTCGACGCTTTTCTTCAGGTGGTCGGCCAGCATCGTCAGCCAGGCGCCGATCGCCGACTCGGCGATCCCGGTGTCCGGGATCGCGTAGAACTCGCTGAGCCTGTGGCGGATGCGGCCCGGTGGATTGCGGCTGTACTCGCGCAGCTGGCGCTCCGCCTCCGCGATGGCCCAGGGGCGGGTGTGCCAGGTGTGACGGAGATACGCGTCCAGCGCGCGGCTGCGCCGCTCCGGGGTGTCGTCGGCAGACTGCCCCAGGTACGCGCGCATCACCTGGTCCAGCTCACCGTAGCGGCGGTCATGTTCGAGGGGCTTCATGGACATGTGCGTGCGGCCCCTACAGGTAGAACGGGACGGTCGTGCGGACGACGAAGCCGTGCGGACTCGACGGCTCGCGGCGCAGCACCACGCGCGCCGCGCGGACGTCGGCGGGCCCCCGCCCGGCCAGCAGGTCACCCTCCAACTGGACCCGGCCCACAGGCTCCTCGCGGGAGGGCCAGGCGGCCTCGATGGTGAGTCGGGCCCGGGTGCCCTGGGCGAGCCAGCGGTGGATGACCTGTTCGTTGGCGGTCACCACCCGCTGCGTGGCCCAGTGGGCGGTCTCCCGGTCGGGGTACGTCGCGGATCGCGTCAGCATGGTCACCTTCCTTTAAAACACCGGGCACGGTTGATTCCCGGTCCCTCTGCGTATCTCTCAGTTTGCGTTGAACGACCAGAAGACCCCGACCTCGTCCGCGGTCACGGCGATCAGTCCGAGGTCCATCATGTAGTCGGTGAAGGCCCGGCCGCCGGCGAGTTCGCTGACGAGGAAATCCGGCGAGGCGGTGGTCCGGGCCAGGCCGGAAGAGGTACGGAAGACGGCGTCGGCACCGAACCGGCCGAGCACCGTCCGGGCGTCGGCCAGCACATCGTCCCTGTCTGCCCGCGTCCGGACGGGGCGGGTCTCGAAGAACCACTCTTGGGTCAGAGAGGCGAGCAGATCAGCGGCGGCACAGGCCGTGACGGGATACGTCCACGCGTGCACCTGTTCGGCTGTGAGTGGCAGGAAGGGATAGGAAGGACGGATGTTCTCACGTCCCTCCTTGTCGATCTGCCACTCCAGCGTCCGCCGACCCTGCGGGTCGGTGACCGACCGGCTCATGACGGCCAGGACGTCCCGCGCCCAGTCGTCGTGCCGCCGGGGCCCGATCATCGCGAAGGTGTACACGTCGTCGAGGAGCCGCTCCAGCGCGGCGTCCCAGGCAGTGCTGTCAGCGCTGTCGGTGGGGTGCATTCGGCTTCCGGTCGGTCGGTCACGGGGCGGGCATGGAGGTGTAGATGATGTAGGGCGGATCGAGCCTGGAATCGTACTTCACGATCGTTTTCACGTTCTTGACGTCGACCGCCTTAGCGTCGAGTCCGTGGTCCTTGTACCCGGTCCCCGGGAGGTTCTTGGTCGGGTCATTCGGATCGGGGGTGGGCTGTTTACCCACGTACGTGCCGCTGACCTCGTTGTTGGGGGCCGGGCTCGTGAACGCCTCCGTCTTGCCCTCCGGAGGATTCGAGGCCAGCCACGCGTTGATCTCGGACTGCTTGGCCCGCAGGTTGTGCTCCGTCAGTCGCTGGGCGCTGGCCATGTCCGTGAAGGACGAGGAGCCGCCGATCGTGGGCCTGCGCTGCTCCGGCCAATTGTTGTGATCTTGGGCCTGGTCACGCAGGCGTTGGGCGAGCTGCTCGTCGGTCTTGCCGACGTGTTTGTCCAGCGTGTGGCCACCCCCCAAATACTCGTTGCTCGCCAGGTCGAAGGCGTGATTGCCGTGGGAGCCGGCTTCAGTCCAGCGCTGCTCGTGTTTGAACTCGTCCAGGGCCCGCATGCCGAAGCCGTGCGCACGTGCCTCCTGGGCCTTGAATTTTGGAGCGCTCAGGTGCGCTTCGTCCAACGGGGCCATGAGGGCGTCGAGTCGCGGAACGAGCGCGTCGACCCGTTGGTTGTACGTGGTGACGATCGCGTTCAACTTGCCGGTGTCCATGTTCAAAACGATGCCCTGGCTCAACTGGCCCGCGCCCTTGGCGACACCCTTGACCACGCCTTTGACCAGCCCCGTGACGTCGTCCATGCCCACGCCGTCCTTGAGGTTGACCTCAACCTTGGGGATGGCCTCGCGTACGGCCTCGTCGTAGACGTCCGACACCTCGCGATTGAGGTAGACGGCTGCCTCGGCGAATTCGTAGAGGAGATCGCCGACCTTCTTGGCCGTGTCGAACAGCACGGTCATCACGGGGTGGGTGGAGGTCTGCGAGGAGGAGCTGTCGTGCTTCCACTCGTAGTTCACGCGGCTCTTGCCCCACGCCGTCGTGCCCCACAGCGAACTGCAGAACTGGCGCATCGCGTCATGCCACTCGCTGTTGGTCTGCTGAGTGATGCTGCTGACATTCCCGGTCAGCCCGCTCTCCGCCATGGAGAGCGAGGCGGTCGTCGCCATCCAGGCCTTGGACAGTGAGTTCAGGTAGTGCTGCTGTGGAAACGGGTAGACGTCGGCGACCTTGCCCATCCGGAAGGCGTGCTTCACCACCGGCCTCAGCACGTCCCGGACGGGTTCGGGCACCCACTCGAGGACTCGGCGGATGAAGTCGTCGCCGCCGTCGTTGTCGCCCCACTTGAGATTCGGCACGGAGCCGTAGGCGGGCGGCTCCTCGATGACCTTGGGCAATGGCTGGACGACCGGCTTCGCCTTCCCCTTGGGGTCGTTGGCCGCTTCCGCCTTCGCATAAGCATTGGCCGTCGACGTAAAGCCGACTGCCGCACCCCCGATACTGACGATGCTCTTGGCCCATACATCGAGGAAGCGATTGCCCACCTTGACGTACGACGTCGCGAACGCCTGGGGCGAAGTCCCGTAACCGCCGGCGTCCGGGTACTCACGCAGGTCTTCGAGCAAGCTCTTGGCGCCTCTGTCCATCACGGTCTGCTGGCTCGCCACACCGCCGGAGACGCGGTGGAGGTCGCTCGGCTTGACGTCGATGGTCCCGTTCTGACCCGGCGTTGGGGTTCCCATCAGCCGGCCCCCCAGCCGCGCAGCACGGCCTGGTGCGCTGCCGCATAGTTGATGTGGCTCGTGGTCGCGCACGCGTGGAGCCACTTCTGGGCGGCTTGAAGGTCCTGGGCCGAGCGGTCCCACTCGTCGAGTTTGTCGACGAAGACCTCGCGAGTCTCCCCCTCCCAGGACAACACGACCGGCACCACCCGGTCGTGGAGGCCGTCCAGACTGCCGTTGAGCTTCTTGAGGATGTCCTCCAGATCGCCGGCGAGGTCCTGGAGGGAGGCGAAGGCGACGGTTATGTGCTCGTCGTCCGCACTTCCGGTCGGCATGGTTCCCCGTTTCGTAGGTGTCGTCGTGGTCGCGGCAGGGCCCTGGGAGAGGCCGTCAGAAAGAGTCGAGGCTGCTGCGCGGATGGGAGGGCCCGGCCGTCTCCGGACCAGGTGTCGACAGCTTGTCGACCTCACTGTCGATGTCCACCGGGATACTGCGCAGTTGGGCCATCACGTCCAGCTCCTGTTCCGTGAAGCCATCCCGGCTCAGGCGTACGGCCTGCTCGATATGCCGGATCACTTCACGGATGCGCACGGCGTCCTCGGCCGCCGCCCGGTGGAACTCGCGGTATGCCGTCGCCGCCGGTCCTCGCCAACCCGCTTCGATGCGGTCGACGATCGCGTCCATCCGCCTGACCTGCTTGTCCAGATGGTCCTGCATGGCGTCGAGGTCCTCGGTCAGTTTGGTGAGGTCCTTGCTGGACACCTTCAGATCGACGCCGCTCTCTTGGCCCGCGCCTGCTCCACGTACACCCATACTCCGTACCTCCCCCTGCGTGACTTCGGCATGACAAACCGTGTCTGCGCGATGATCCTAATCTCGCGCTCTTCCGAAGCCGACGCCCGGCATCGGGTCCGGGGAAGGGCAACCGACGGGCAGGTATGGCACGTCAGCTGTGGGTTCTTCTTGACGACCTGGCGGCGACGCACATGCAAGCGCGGCACATGGAGAAAAACCGTGAGCTGGAAGCTGCCTGGCCTCTGTGAGGCTCATCCGCCGACGGCCTTGAGTGAAGCGAGTCCCCGCGGGCAGCCGGAGCCCGGTGCCACGTCGCGAGAAAGTCCCGGCAGCACGCCGTAGGACACGATGTGCTGCCGGGACTTTTCTGCAATCCGCCGCGTACCGCTACGCGCTCGGCTTGTCCTCCAGGCGCGGGAACAGCACCGCGCCCTTCGTGACCGTCGCGCCCGCCGGCAGTTGACCCCACGTGCCCGCGTCCTGGACCTTCTGCTCGGCGAGTGCGCCGAGCGAGGCCTGTGCGCCGAGTGAGTCCCACAGCTTCTGCGAGGTCTCCGGCATGACGGAGTTGAGGAGGACCGCCACCGCGCGCAGCGACTCCGCCGCCGTGTAGAGGATCGTCGCCAGGCGGGCCTGGCCCTCCGGGGACTCGTCCTTGGCCACCTTCCACGGCTCCTGCTCCGTGATGTAGCCGTTGACCTGCTTGACGAAGGCGAAGACCGCCAGGATGCCGGCCTGGAAGTCCAGCTCCTCGCCGATCTTCAGGTCGGCCGTCGCGACCGCCTTGGCCAGACCTTCCTGGACCGCCTGCTCAGCGGCGCCGACCGCCGTCGCCTCGGGCAGCGCGCCGCCGAAGTACTTGCCGACCATCGCCGCCACGCGCGAGGCGAGGTTTCCGTAGTCGTTCGCGAGTTCGCTCGTGTAGCGGGCGGTGAAGTCCTCCCACGAGAACGAGCCGTCCTGGCCGAACGCGATGGCGCGCAGGAAGTACCAGCGGTACGCGTCGACGCCGAAGTGCGAGGTGAGGTCCTGCGGCTTGATGCCCGTCAGGTTCGACTTCGACATCTTCTCGCCGCCGACCATCAGCCAGCCGTTCGCCGCGACGCGGCCCGGCAGCGGGAGGCCCTGCGCCATCAGCATCGCGGGCCAGATGACCGCGTGGAAGCGGAGGATGTCCTTGCCGACCAGGTGCACGTCGGCGGGGAAGGTTGACTTGAACTTTTCCTCGTCCGCGCCGTAGCCGACGGCCGTGGCGTAGTTGAGGAGGGCGTCGACCCAGACGTAGATGACGTGCTTGTCGTCCCACGGGACCTTGACGCCCCAGTCGAACGTCGAGCGCGAGATGGAGAGGTCCTGAAGGCCCTGCTTGACGAAGTTCACGACTTCGTTGCGGGCCGACTCGGGCTGGATGAAGTCCGGGTTCGCCTCGTAGTGGGCGAGGAGCTTGGGACCGTACTCGCTCAGCTTGAAGAAGTAGTTCTCCTCCTTGAGGAGCTCCACCGGCTTCTTGTGGATCGGGCAGAGCTTCTGGCCCGCGAACTCGCCGTCGTCGGCGCCGTCGATGAGGTCGCCGGGGAGCTTGTACTCCTCGCAGCCCACGCAGTACGGGCCTTCGTAGCCGCCCTTGTAGATCTCGCCCTTGTCGTAGAGATCCTGGACGAACTCCTGGACGCGGTCCGTGTGGCGCTTCTCCGTCGTACGGATGAAGTCGTCGTTCGCGATGTTCAGGTGCTCCCAGAGAGGCCGCCAGGCCTCGTCCACGAGCTTGTCGCACCACTCCTGGGGCGTGACGTCGTTCGCCTCGGCAGTGCGCATGATCTTCTGACCGTGCTCGTCCGTGCCGGTGAGGTACCACACCTTCTCGCCGCGCTGACGGTGCCAGCGCGTGAGCACGTCCCCTGCAACGGTCGTGTAGGCGTGGCCCAGGTGAGGAGCGTCGTTTACGTAGTAGATGGGGGTCGAGACGTAGAACGCCTTCGCGTTCTCGCCCGCTCCCTGCTTCTCGGATCCAGTGGCCGCCATGGTCGAAATCCTAACGGCCCCGGAGCGGGCGATTCACCTCGATTCCAGGGGGTGGACCCCCGGGGTGGACCGGGAGGGCCCACCCCTTGGGGTTCCCTTGGGGCTACGGGCGCCAGGCCGCCAGGAGGCCCTCGTACAGCTCCGCGTCCGTGAGCTCGCGGGGGGTGGGGCCCGCGTGGAAGAAGGCGGCGTTCTCCGCCTTCAGCTTGCGGAGGTAGTCGAAGCCCTTCGCCTCGTGCTCGCCGAAGGCGACGAACTGGAAGAAGAGGGGGTGCTTGGCCGCGTCCGCGAGGGCCTGGTTGGCGGGGCCCTTCGCGTCCGGGGGGCCGTCCGTCTGGAACACGACGAGGGCGGGGCTGCCCTTGTGCTCCGACTTCTCGTAGTGGGACACGACCTCTTCGATGGCGGCGTGGTAGCTGGTGCGGCCCATGCGGCCCGCTGCCGCGTGCAGCTCGTCGATACGGCCCTCGTGCTCGGGGAGGGTGAGGGTGCCGGTGCCGTCGATCTCGGTCGAGAAGAGGACGACGTGCACGGTGGCTTCCGGGTCGGTGTGCGCGGCCAGGGCGAGGACCTGCTCGCCCAGGCTCTGGGCGGAGCCGTCCTTGTAGTACGAGCGCATGGAGCCGGAGCGGTCCAGTACGAGGTATACGGGGGCGCGGACTCCGGTGAGGTCCCGCTTCTGCAGCGCGGCGCCGGCGGCCTTGTAGGCGGTGGCGAGGGCGGGGTGGGCGAGGGCGGCGCCTTCGCTTTCCGAAGCTTGGGGCTGCGCGGGGGCTTCGGGCTCCGCGGGGGCTTCGGGTGCCGGTGCTTCTTTGGCGAGGGGGGCTTCGGGCTCGGCGGGGGCTTCGGCTGCCGGCGCTTCCTCCGCCACGGGGGCTTCGGGCTTGGCGGGGGCTTCGGCTGCCGGCGGTTCCTCCGCCACGGGGGCTTCCGGCTCCGCCGAGGTCACCTGTACTTGCGCCGCTTCATCGGCACCCGGCGTCGAGGGCTGTGCCCACCCGTCCCGCCCAGCGGGACGATTGCCCACAGCAGCGGCGGCAGGGTCTGCCTCGCTCGCCTCGGCTTCGGGCGCGGGAGCAGCGGCGGCGGTGGCGGTGGCTTCGACATCCTTGGCGTCGGCTTCCAGCGCGGCAGCGGCGGTGGCGTCGGCCTGGCTCGCGTCGGCTTCGGCTGCGGTGGCGGCAGCGTCGGCCTCGCTCGCCTTGGCTTCGGGCGCGGCAGCGGCGGCAGCCTTGGCGTCCTCAGCCTCGACCTCGGTGTTCGCGGGGGTCGCTTGTTGTGGGCATTCGTCCCGCTGGGCGGGACGGGTGGGCACAACTGACGGTTCCGATTCAGCGGCGTCGGCGACAACTGCCTCGGGGGCGACGACCTCGGGGGTCACGATCTCGGCCTCCGGGGCGACAGCCTCGGGCTCGGCGCTGGCCTCCGCTTCGGGGGCGACAGCCTCCGGCTCGGCGGCAGCCTTGGGGGCCGCGTCGGCCTCCGGCTCGGCGGTAGCCGCGGGCTCAGGAGCCAGGTCCGGCTCCGGCGAAGGTGACGGGACCGACACCCGGTCCCGGTCGAACGCCGCCGCGACGAGATCATCCACCGCCGAGGGCGAAGGCTCGGACGAAGGCGACGGAACCGTCGCCTTCGGCTCGGACACCGGAGGCACCCGCTCGGACGAGGGCGCCGGCACCGTGGCGGAAGCGGAAGCGGAAGCGGAAGCCACCGGGGCCTCCGCGCTCTCCGAAGCCTCCGGAGTCACCGCCTCAGGCTCCGGAGCCTGCTCCCCCTTGCGTGAAGACCGTCCGAACGCGTTCCGCAGGACACTCAGAATGCCCATGGGTGCACCCCTTCGCGTGAGTTGATTCCCGATAACCCCTGGCCAGGGCGGACACGTAAGGTTAGCCGTCGCGGCAGGCGATCTTGGTGAGGGTCACCCAAGCGTCACCCGCGCCCACCCCCGGCCCCGCACCCGCAGCTCAACTGCCCTCTGTGCGCCCTCGGTTCACCTCCCGTTCACCCTCAGGCCGTCGCCCTGCCGACCTCCGCGCCTAGCGTCACGGCGGAATCAAGCCACGCCACACAACGGAGGAACCCGTGCGCAAGCTGCTGCCGATCATCACCTCGCACCAGGGAAGCGGCAACCGTTCCGCCCTGACCTGCCGGTTCCGTTGTGGTGACGCCTGCTTCCACGAGGTGCCCAACACCAGCGACAACGAGTACGTCGGCGACGTCATAGCGGGCGCGCTCAGCCGCCGCTCGGTGATGCGCGCCGCCGCGGTCGTGACCGTGGCGACCGCCGCGGGCAGCGCCGTCGTCGCGGGCCCCGCCGCCCCCGAGGCGGCCGCCGCGCCCCAGAAACCGGCGTCGCACAAAAGCAAAAAGGGGGCGCGCGGTCTTCGCTTCACGCCCGTCGCGCCCAACAAGGCCGACTCCGTGACGATCCCGGACGGCTACGCCCAGAACGTCGTCATCCGCTGGGGCGAGCCCATCCTCCGCGGCGCCCCGGCCTTCGACCCGGACAAGCAGACCGCGAAGGCGCAGGCAGGCCAGTTCGGCTACAACAACGACTTCCTGAGCCTCCTGCCGCTGCGCCGCGAGCGCGGGCGCGGGCGCCAGGTCCTCGTCGCCAACCACGAGTACACCGACGAGATCCTGATGTTCAAGGGATACGACGCCGCCAACCCCACCCGTGAGCAGGTTGAGATCGCCTGGGCCGCCCACGGCCTCTCCGTGGTGGTCGTCGAGGAGGAGCGCAGGAGCGGCAAGCTGACCGCCGTCAACCGCCACCAGCTCAACCGCCGCCTCACCGCCACCAGCGAGTTCCGCCTCACCGGGCCCGCCGCGGGCAGCGAGTACGTCCGTACGAAGGCCGATCCGCGCGGCACCAAGGTCCTCGGCACGCTCAACAACTGCGCGGGCGGCACCACCCCGTGGGGCACGACCCTGCACGGCGAGGAGAACTTCAACCAGTACTTCGCCAACGCCGAGAAGGTGACGGACCCGGCCGCCGCCGCGCGTCTCAAGCGGTACGGCGTCATCGGCGCCGCCTCCGAGCGGAAGTGGGAGCGCTTCGACGACCGCTTCGACCTCGCCAAGGAGCCCAACGAGGCCAACCGCTTCGGCTGGGTCGTCGAACTCGACCCGTACGACCCGGACTCGACCCCGCGCAAGCGCACCGCGCTCGGCCGCTTCAAGCACGAGGCCGCGCAGCCGCGCCTCACGCACGACGGCCGGCCGGTGGTCTACATGGGCGACGACGAGAAGTTCGACTACTTCTACAAGTTCGTCAGCAGCAAGCGCGTCGCCAAGGGCACCTCCCGCGCCGCGCACGAGCACAACCTCACGCTCCTCGACGAGGGCACGCTGTACGTCGCCAAGCTGACCGGCGACTCCCCGGCCGCCGACATCGACGGCACCGGCAAGCTGCCCGCCGACGGTGAGTTCGACGGCAGCGGCGTCTGGATCCCTCTCGCCACCGCTGGCCCCAAGGGCCACGCCGTCTCGCACGTCGAGGGCATGACCGCCGAGGAGGTGTACGTCTTCACGCGCCAGGCCGGTGACAAGGTCGGCGCCACGAAGATGGACCGCCCCGAGGACGTCGAGCCGTCGCCGCACACCGGCAAGGTCTATGT
Organism: Streptomyces sp. NPDC051214; assembly: GCF_040682375.1. Lineage (NCBI taxonomy): Bacteria > Bacillati > Actinomycetota > Actinomycetes > Kitasatosporales > Streptomycetaceae > Streptomyces > Streptomyces sp. NPDC051214. Next base: position 47,125 of record NZ_JBFBAT010000026.1, on the reverse strand, counting down.
CGCGCTCACGAACAACTCCGACCGCGGCAAGGCGGGCAAGGCCGGTGCCGACGAGGCCAACCCGCGCAACCTGAACAAGCACGGGCAGGTCCTCGAGCTGACCGAGCGCCGCAACCGGGCCGAGTCGACGACCTTCGCCTGGTCGCTCTTCCTCGTCGCGGGCGACCCCGAGGACCCGGCCACGTACTTCGCGGGCTTCCCGAAGGAGAAGGTCAGCCCGATCTCCTGCCCGGACAACGTCGCCTTCGACCCGCACGGCAACCTGTGGCTCTCGACGGACGGCAACCAACTCGGCTCGCACGACGGCCTGTTCGGGGTCGCGACCAAGGGGGAGCGGCGCGGTGAGCTCAAGCAGTTCCTGACCATGCCGAACGGTGCGGAGACCTGCGGTCCGATCATCCAGGACAACCGCGTGCTCGTCTCCGTGCAGCACCCGGGCGAGGTCGACGGCGCGTCCGTCGAGAAGCCCGCGAGCGCGTGGCCGGACGGACCGGGCAAGATCGTCCGGCCGTCGGTCGTCTCCGTGTGGCGCAAGGACGGCTGCGACATCGGCGTCTGAGCGGCCGGTTCCACCGGAAGGGACGTACGTGATGGGGGCACCCCGCGCCAGCGGGGTGCCCCCTCCGTCCTGTCGCCCTCCTCCCAAGAGGACGTCAGTCGTTCTGCTTGCGGCGGTACAGCGCGAAGCCCAGGCCGGCCGCGCCCAGCGCCGCCATGCCGCCGCCCGCCGCCATCAGCGGGGCGCTGTCGCCCGCCGGGGACATGCCGTCGGCCCCGGCCTTGACGCCGCCCTTCGGGACGACCTGGGAGGTGCCGTTCTTCTGCTGCGTGTGCGGCTGCGGCTTCGGGGTGGCTCCGGTCCGGGTGATGGTGCCGTCCGCCGAGAGCGTGAAGGTGTTGCCGTCGATCTTGGTGCTCTTCGGGTCGACGTACGCCTCCAGGGAGCCCTTGGCCTTGCCGTGCAGGGAGATGGCGGCCTTGGCGGTGCGTGCGGACGCGTTGACGTCGACCTTCGCGGACCAGCCCTGGCCGAGGTCGGTGGTGCCCAACGACTCCCAGCTACCGGGCTCCGGCGTCTCCTTGTCCGTCGTGTCCTTGAGCTTCGCGGTGACCGTGCCGTCGGGCGTCAGGGTGAAGGTGTTGCCGTCGATGGTGGTGCTCGCGGACTTCTCGTACGCGGTGAGTGAGCCCTTGGCGGTGCCGTGGAGAGAGATGGCGGCCTTGGCGGTGCGTGCGGACGCGTTGACGTCGACCTTCGCGGACCAGCCCTGGCCGAGGTCGGTGGTGCCCAACGCCTCCCAGCTGCCGGGCTCCGGAGCATCCGTGTCCGTGTCCGTGTTCGTGGGCTTGTCCTGATCCACCTGGCCCTGCGGGTTCGGCGGGGTGTCGGCGGCGAAGGCTGCCGTCGTGGGGACGGCGAGGGCGGCGATCGCTCCGGTGGCGATGGCGGCGGTGCGGAAGGTACGGCGGGTGGCGCGCATAGCGGATCCCTTGTGACTGGTCGGTCGAACTGTCCGTCTTTGTGTCTCTTTGCGGCGGCGACAGACATGAACCTACGGGCGCTCTGTGTGCGTCATCCGTAAGGAACGTAACAACCGGCCGCACAAGGGGGCGCGGCCTCGGGATGTGGAGAAAAGCGCAGCTCAGAGGCGGTCAGGCCGAAGGTCACCAGTTCCCCGGGACCTACGTCACGCAGCCGTCACGCCGTCGGCGAGCACCGTCACGCCGCCGGCGAGTACCCTCACGCCGCCCTCGCCCGTCCGTCGAGCCACTCCCCGTACGCCGGTGACTGGCGTGCCGCCTCCCAGTACGACGCCTCGAGATCCCCGTACACCGCGTCCAGCGCCTGCTCCGTACGCGCCGCCACCAGCAGCCGCACCCCGAGCGGATCGCCGTACAGCGGCCTGACCGCCATGTCGGGCCTGTCGTGCGAGGTCGGCTGGCAGACCGTGACGACCTCGCCGGTGGCGACGAGCGAGGACGCGGTGAGGTAGTCGCCGTGCAGGACACGGGGGTTGAGCCCGGCGGCCCGCAGCACGCGGAGAAGGCCGTCCCACTCGCCGTCCACCGTCGGGTCCACCATCCACCGGTCGGCGGCGAGATCGGAGAGGTGGACGACGGGCTGCGCCGCCGCCGGATGGTCGGCCGGCAGGAAGACGAACTGCGGCTCGCGCTCGACCAGTACGCGCCACCGCAAGCCCTCCGGCATCCGCAGCGGACTCCCCTCCACCTCGTGCACGAAGGCCACGTCGAGCTGCCCGCCCGCGACCATGCGCAGCAGCGCGTTGGCGGAGACGTCCATCTGGAGCGAGGTCTCGGTGGCCGGCAGGCGCACCCGGAGCCGCCGCAGCCAGCCCGGTATGGCACGGCTCGCGGTGGAGCCGATGCGCAGTTGCGGCCCCTCGGTGGCGCGCGCGGCCGCCGCCTTCGTCTCGCTGACCAGCGCCCGCATCTCGCTGACGAGGGGGCGGGCCCGGCTGAGGGCGACGCGGCCGAGCGGGGTCGGGCGGCAGCCGGTGCGCTCGCGGGCGAAGAGCTGGCCGCCGATCTCCTGCTCGATGCGGCGCAGCTGCGTCGTCAACGAGGGCTGGCTCATGCCGAGTTGGCGCGCAGCCTTGTGCAGGCTGCCGGTGTCGGCGATGGCGCACAGCGCGCGGAGGTGCCTCACCTCTAGCTCCATGGCCGTGAGCGTAGAGCGGTAAGGGGCGCCGCACCAGACTCACAAACCCCACGGGAACCACCTGAGTTGGGCACGCGTACAACCCCGCAGAAGGTTGGCGGACGGCGGGCGATAGCTCCGTGCTATCGCCACTTGCCATCATCCGCTCGGGCCCCTGGCTCCCTGACACTCCCGTTACCGAACCGTTCACCTTTCACCGAACGAGTAGGGAGCCCCCCACATGAACAAGCGTTACCTGTCCGTCGCGGCCGTCTTCGGCCTCGCGGCAGCCGGCCTCGGCACGACCTCCGCGACGGCAGCGACCCCCACCGCGCCGTCCGCCACCTCCGCGTACGCCAACTACGCGGGCTCCGGCGAGGAAGCCGCGGCCAACAAGGCGTTCTTCGACGCCGTCCTCAAGTCGGTCGCCGAGAAGCGCGCGGCCAACCCGGGCGCGAAGCAGGTCACCGTGGTGTACGACGCCTCCGGTGCCCCGACCTTCGCGCAGCAGATAGCCAGCAGCACCTCCATCTGGAATGGCGCGGTGTCCAACGTGAAGCTCCAGGAGGGGAGTGGCGGTGCGAGCTTCGAGTACCGCGAGGGCAACGACCCGCGCGGTTCGTACGCGAGCACGGACGGCCACGGCCAGGGCTATATCTTCCTGGACTACGCGCAGAACCAGCAGTACGACTCGACCCGTGTGACCGCGCACGAGACGGGTCACGTCCTCGGCCTGCCGGACCACTACGAAGGGCCGTGCAGCGAGCTGATGTCCGGAGGCGGTCCGGGCACGTCGTGCACCAACTCGCAGCCGGACGCGAACGAGCGGGCCAAGGTCGACCAGTTGTGGGCCAACGGTCTCGCGAAGGCGCTGGACAAGCTGGACAGACTGGAGAAGGTCGGCTGAGCCGAGCTGACTTCTGCTGATTGATCAGAGTGATCTGAGTGACCCACTGTGCCCATCGGCGCGCTCGACGCCGGTGGGCACAGTGCTGGACGGATGATGAACGACGCGCGACCCGTCACTCGCGCGTGTAGTAGCGGTAGAACGCCGCGGCGAACACGCCGCCCGTCACCGCGAGCGCCATGAACACGGACCGCAGGATCGTCGCGTCCGTCAGGCTGTAGATGTAGCCGAAGGAGATTCCGGCGAAGGCGGCCCAGGCCGCCGCGCGCAGCTCGCGCGGCAGGCGGGGCGCGGCCTTCCACAGGCCCATGAAGAGCGCGGCGAAGACGATTCCGGCCACGACGCCGAGCAGGACGTTGCCGGTGGTGATGGGGCGGGCGTCCCGCGCGATCTGGGCGGCCCAGACGCCGTAGACGAGGCCGAGGACCAGCGCGACCGGCGTGATCCCGGTGACGTGGGAGCCCCCGCGGACGCGGGGTACGGATGACGTGGATGCCACGTGAGCCATGACGGTTCCTCCAGACTCCTTCGCCCCCGGTCGCCCCCGGCCCTGCGTTTCACGCCCGCCCCACCATCCAGGGCACACCCGCCGGCGCCGCCCGGCAACTCGGCGGCCTCAGTGGTCGCGGTTGTAGCCGCCCTCGCAGGTGTTCCAGCAGGGCTTGTACTCCTGGCACGGGTCCGCGGTGGCGCAGCTCGGCACGTGCTTGCCGCCGGTGTCGACGTAGGCGGCGCTCGCCCAGCCCCGCACCCCGCCCAGCCAGTACCAGTACGAGTTGCCCCAGACGCTCGAACCCCGCGTCTGGCACTCGACGCGGTCCTGGCTCTCGCCCGGGAGCTTCGCGACGATCGAGGCGCTGGTGGAGGGCGCGTCCCGGATCTTGAGGTCCTTGGGGGCGACGATGGTCCCCCAGACCACGTCGTGGTCGTTGTGCGTGGGTGGCGCGGTGGCGGATGCTGGTGCGGCACCTCCGAGGGACAGCGCCCCCGCGGTCAGGAGCGCGGTGACGAAGGTTCCCAGGACGGCCGGAGTGGTTCTCAGGGCCGGAACGGTCCGCATGATCGACCTCCTCTTTCCGGAATTACCCCGATGCCCCCCATTTCCCCCGATCCCCGCCCTTCTGTCCCCTCTCCAGCAAACACCCGTTCGGGCTAAGCCTCCACCGGGCGATGAGTTTGAGCCGCGGGGACGGTCTGACCTCGTGACGGAACGACACGTACGACACGTACCACCCGTACTGACGTGAGAGGGCGTACGACATGAACAGCGTGGCCATCGAGACCGCGGGCCTGGTGAAGACCTTCGGTGACAACCGCGCCGTCGACGGCGTGGACCTCACCATCCCGGCCGGCACGGTCTACGGTCTGCTCGGCCCGAACGGCGCGGGCAAGACCACCACCGTGAAGATGCTCGCCACCCTGCTGCGCCCGGACGGCGGCGACGCCCACGTCTTCGGCCACGACGTCGTGCGCGAGGCCGACGCCGTACGCAGCAGGGTCAGCCTCACCGGGCAGTACGCCTCGGTCGACGAGGACCTGACCGGCACCGAGAACCTGGTGCTCCTGGCCCGCCTCACCGGGCACGGCAAGAAGGCGGCGTACGGCAGGGCGGCGCAGCTCCTGGAGGCGTTCGGCCTGACCGACGCGGCCGCCCGCCAGGTGAAGAACTACTCCGGCGGCATGCGCCGCCGCATCGACATCGCGGCGTCCATCCTCAACACCCCCGACCTGCTCTTCCTCGACGAGCCGACGACGGGCCTCGACCCCCGCAGCCGCAACCAGGTCTGGGACATCGTCAGGGCGGTCGTCGCGCACGGCACGACGGTCCTGCTGACCACGCAGTACCTCGACGAGGCCGACCACCTCGCCTCCCGCATCGCGGTCATCGACGACGGCAAGGTCATCGCCGAGGGCACCAAGGGCGAGCTGAAGGCTTCGGTCGGCGCGGGCTCGGTGCACGTGCGGCTCCGGGACGCCGACCAGCGCGAGGAGGCGGCGCGGGCGCTGCGCGCCGCACTCGACGCCGAGGTCCAGCTCGAACCCGACCCGGTGGCCCTCACCGCCCGCGTCGGCAACGGCGAGGCGGACGGCAGGGGCGCCGCCGAGAAGGCGTCCCGCGCCCTCGCCGAGCTGGCCAGGGCGGGCATCACCGTGGACAACTTCTCCCTCGGCCAGCCCAGCCTGGACGAGGTGTTCCTGGCCCTCACCGGCACCCCCCATCACGCGACGGACATGGCGGAGAAAGAGAAAGAGGCACAGGCATGAGCACCGCGACCACCACATCCGAGGCCCAGGACCTGGCGCCCGTCAGCACCGAGTCCCTCACCGAACTGCTCGTCTCCGGTGACCGGCCGCAGCGCCCGAGCGCGCTCTCCGCGTCCCTCACGTTCGGCTGGCGGGCCATGCTGAAGATCAAGCATGTGCCGGAGCAGCTCTTCGACGTGACGGCGTTCCCGATCATGATGGTGCTGATGTACACGTACCTCTTCGGGGGCGCGCTCGCCGGGTCGCCGCGCGAGTACATCCAGTACCTGCTGCCCGGCATCCTGGTGATGTCCGTCGTCATGATCACGATGTATACGGGCGTCTCGGTCAACACCGACATCGAGAAGGGCGTCTTCGACCGCTTCCGCACGCTGCCGATCTGGCGCCCGTCGGTGATGGTCGGCTACCTCCTGGGCGACGCCCTGCGCTACGCGATCGCGTCCGTCGTCATGCTGACCGTCGGCATCATCCTGGGCTTCCGGCCGGACGGCGGCGTCCTCGGCGTGGTGGGCGGCGTACTGCTCCTGCTCGTCTTCTCGTTCGCCTTCTCGTGGGTGTGGACGATGTTCGGGCTCCTGCTGCGCACCGAAAAGTCCGTGATGGGCGTCAGCATGATGGTGATCTTCCCGCTGACGTTCCTCAGTGACATCTTCGTGAAGCCCGAGACGATGCCGGGCTGGCTGCAGGCCTTCGTCAACAACAACCCCATCACGCACCTCGCGTCGGCGGTCCGCGACCTGATGGCGGGCACGGCGCCGGGCTCGTCGCTCGCGTGGGCACTGGGCTGGGTGGTGCTGCTCGTGGCGGTGTTCGGCCCGGTGACGATGCGGCTCTACAACCGCAAGTAGGGAGTTCCTGAACCGCAAGCAGGAAGATCTCGAACCGCAAGGAGGAAGTCCTTGCCCCGTATGCAGGTGTCCCGGTCGCGCCCCGCGTGACCGGGACTTCTGCTGGGGTGCGTGTTCAGACGCCCGCTGTCCGCCGTCCTGCTGGCCCTCGCGGTCCTCCTCGTCCCCCTCGGCGCGCTCTCCACCTGGGCGAAGTACGAGATCGAGGACGCCGATCGGTACGTCGCCACGATGGCGCCGCTCGCCTCGGACCCCGACGTACGCGACGCGGTGGCCACGGCGGTCACGGACTCGGTGACGAAGCAGATCGACGTGGGCCCGCTGCAGGGCACCGTCGAGTCGTTCCTCGGGGACGCCGTGCGGTCCTTCACCGGGACGAAGGCCTTCAGGACGGCCTGGAACGCGGCGAACCGTGCCGCGCACGACGCCGTGCAGCGGGCACTCAGCGACCAGTCGGACGGCGGCGCCGTCACCATCGACCTCGCGCCGATCACCGAGCAGGTCAAGCGCCAACTGGCCGCCGACGGCGTGCCGTTCGCCGACAGCATCCCCGTCACGCACACCGAGGTGACGCTCATGGAGTCCTCGGACCTCGGCCCCTTCGGGAAGGGATTCCACATGCTCCAGATGGCGGGCCTCTGGCTCCCGGTGGCCGCGGTGCTCCTCGCCGTGGCCGGCATCTACCTGGCGGTCCGCCGCCGCCGCGCGATCATCCGCACGGCACTCGGCGCGGCCCTCGGTGGGGCGGTCCTCGCCGTCGCGGTCATGGTGGGCCGGGGCCTGACCCTGGACGACCTGCCCAAAGATGTCTCCCGCCCTGCGGCTGAGGCGGTGTACGACGCGTTGACGCACGCGTTGAGCGTGGCGGGGTGGGTGATTCTGGGCGTGGGACTCGCGGTGGCGCTCGCAGCGGTGTTGTTCCGGCGATGGGGGAAACGCAACCCTTCCCCCACCTCCGGCCGTCTCTGAGGGAGGATTCGAGAGATCCCCCCGGACGGAGAGGCCCGCCTTGGACAGCGCAACGGCAGCGAGGACGGCCCCCCAGGAGGACCGGCCCCGGCCGCAGGCGAAGCGGCGGCCCCGCCAGAAGCCCTCCGCCTGGCTCGCGGCCCTCCTCCTGGCAGGCGTCAGCGCACTCCTCGGTTTCCGCGTCGCCGACTCCGACGGCGTCACCCCCGTACCGCAGTTGCTCGCCTTCCTGCCCTGGCTCCTGGCCCCGGCGATCGCCGCCCTGCTGCTCGCCGCACTCGCCCGCTGGCGCGTCGGCCTGGTCTGGGGCGTCGTCGCGCTCGGCGGGGTCGCCTGGTTCCTGGAGCCGTACGGGAAGACGGACGAACCGGCGGGACCGGCCGTCGCCGAGATCCGCGTCATGGCGTCGAACGTGGAGTACGGCAGGGCCACCGAGGGGCTGCTCAAGGCGGTCCGCAAGGAGAAACCCGACCTCCTCTTCGTCCCCGAGTGCGACTACACCTGCTCGGACACCCTGCGCGACGAACTGCCCCGCTCCGACTACCCCTACCGCACCGCGAGCGAGGCGGGCGGCGCCGAGGGCTCGGTGATCGTCAGCAAACTGCCCCTGAAGAAGGCGAGCGGCCTCGCGGGCACCCTGGGCATGCCCGGCGCCGTCGCCGAGCTGACGAGCGGCCACCAGATCCGTGTGCAGCTCGCCCACCCGATGCCGCCGCTGCCCAAGCAGCTGTCCACCTGGCGCACCGAACTCGCCGAGCTGCGCGACTACGCCGCCGAGGGCAAGCGCGCGAAGCGGTCCACCATCATCGCGGGCGACTTCAACGCCACCCAGGACCACGCGGCCTTCCGCGACATCCTGGACACCGGCGGCGTACGCGACGCCGCCCGCCTCGCGGGATCGGCCCGCACCCCGAGCTGGCCCGCCGACCTGATGAAACCGCTGGGCACCCAGATCGACCACGTCCTGGCCACCCCGGACTTCGCGGCCCGCGACGCCCGCTTCCTGGACATCGGCGACACGGACCACCGGACGCTGGTGGTGGACCTGACGCTGCACGAGCGGAAGCGGTAGGACGCCGATAATGGCCGCATGCCCCGCCGCGACGCCCCCGCACCACCGGGCCCTCTGAGCGCACTCGCCCCGCCTCCCTGGCTGGTCAGGACGCTCAAGCCGCAGACGGCGCCGGTTCCGTGGGCCGCGGTGGCGCGCGCGTCGATCGGACTGACGCTGCCCCTCCTCATCGGCCTCGCGGTGGGCCGGCCCGCGTACGGGGCGCTCGCCTCCATGGGCGCCCTGTCCGGGGTCATCGGCGACACCGCCGACGCGTACCGCATGCGGATCTTCAACATCGCCGTGCCGCAGCTGTTCGGCGCGCTCGGCGTCACCATCGGGTCGCTCGTCTTCGGGCACGGCTGGGTGGCGGTCGGCGTGGTCACGCTCGTGGCGCTGGTCTCCGGGATGATGTCCACGATCGGCGCCGTGGCGTCCGTGTCCGGCCTGCTCCTGCTGCTCAACTCCGTGGTGGGGGCCGGGCTTCCGATGCCGGGGGAGTGGTGGCTCGCCCCCGTCCTGATGACCGGCGGCGGGCTCCTGGTCCTCACCCTCGCCCTGCTCGCCTGGCCGCTCAGATCCGGCATCCCGGAGCGGGCCGCCGTCGCGGCGACCTACCGCAGCGTGGCCGCGCTGCTCGAAGCGGCGGGCACCGAGCGCTACGCCGAGGCACGCACAGCCGTCACCACCTCCCTGAACCAGTCGTACGACCTCGTCCTCGCCCGGCGCACCCGAGCGCACGGCCGCAACCCCGACCTGGTCCGCCTGGTCGCCCAACTGAACGCGATCACCCCGGTCATCGAGGCCGCGCCGGCCGCGCACCAGTGCGGGGTCCCGATGCCGCCGGAGTTCCCGGCGGAGGTGCGGCGCCTGGCGGCCGCGGTGGCGGCTCCCGGCCCCGCCCCGATCCCCGACCCCGTACTCCCCGACCCCCTCGACCCTTCCGCGGACGCCGTCGACCACGCCCTGCGCCACGTGGCCGAACTCCTCAACGACGCGGACCCGCACGGCGTCGTGCACACCGACGACCGCCTCGGCCGCCCCGCCGCCCTGCGCGTCAGGGCCCGCAGGGCCGCCCGCAACGTGATCCTGTCGAGCGCGTCCTGGCGTTACGGCCTGCGCCTGGCCCTGTGCATCGGCATCGCGCAGTCACTGGTGTCCCTGGTCGAGGTGCCCCGCTCGTACTGGGTGGCGCTCACCGTCACGTTCGTCCTCAAGCCCGACTTCGGCTCGGTCTTCTCACGGGCGGTGCTGCGGGCGCTCGGCACGGCGGCGGGGCTCGTGGTGGCCGCCGCGGTGCTCTCGCAGGTGCCGCGGGGGTGGTGGGACGTGCCGGTGATGCTGGTGCTCGCGGCGCTGATCCCGGCGCTCACACCGCGGGGTTACGGCTACCAGACCGCGGCCATCACCCCGGTGATCCTCCTCCTCTCCGACGTCCTGAACCACCAGGGCTTCGGGCTCGTCGTGCCACGCCTGGTGGACAGCCTCATCGGCTGCGCGATCTCGCTGGTCGCCGGGTACTTGTTGTGGCCGGAGAGCTGGCACACGCGGATCGGCGACCGCCTCGCCGACGCGGTCGCCGATACGGCCTCGTACGTGGAGAGCGCGTTCGGTACGGCGGTGGATGTGGGGGCGCGGGCGCGGATGCGGCGCGGTCTGTACCGGGACCTGTCCGTCATCCGCACCGAATTCCAGCGCGCCCTGACCGAACCGCCCCCGATGGGAGCGAGGGCCGCGGCGTGGTGGCCCCTGGTGATCGCGGTCGAACGCATCGTGGACGCGACGACTGCTGCGCGGGTGCGGATTCGGCATGGGGCGGGGGAGCCGGGGCTTACTGAGGTGGGGGAGGTGGCGCGGCAGCTGCGGGAGTTGGCGGAGGGGCTGCGGGGCTCGGAGACCTTGGAGAAGGTCTCCACTTCCTTCATGGGCCCCCAGGAGAGCGTCCTCGAACCCTTGCGCCAGGAGGTGGCCGCGGCGCGAGCGATCGCCTCGCCGCCGCGGGGGTGAGGGTTCGGGCGTTCCCTGCGGGGCATCCCCAATCCCACCCCCTTCCCGAAACCATGGGGCTCCGCCCCCTGGACCCCCAAAAGATGGCCTCAAACGCCGGCCGGGCTGAGATTTCCCCGAGCCGGGGAAATCTCCAGCCCGTCCGGCGTTTGAGGACGAACTCGGCGAAGCCGGTGATGACGTCACCCAAGGCCCCCGCGCCAGAGCGGGTTTTCGGGAAGGGGCGGGGTTGGGGACTAAATCTCCGCCAGGTCCACCGCCTGGGCCATCGCCCGATACCCCGCGTCATTCGGGTGCAGATGATCCCCACTGTCGTACTCAGGGGCGATCCGCTCCCCATCCGCCGGATCCGCCAACGCCCGGTCAAAGTCCACGACCGCGTCATACTCCCCAGAATTCCGCACCCACTCATTGAACTCAGCACTCACCTTCGCCGCCCGCTCCCCATAGTGATCAGACCCCCCAAGCGGCAGCAATGTAGCCCCCACCACCCGAACCCCCTTCGCCTTCGCAGCCCGAATCAACTTCCGGTGCCCCGCGATGAGTTCAGAAGCACTCACCTCCGGCGCAGGCTTGTACGTAGGCGTATCGCTCTCGCTGAACCCGATGTCGTTGAGCCCCTCAAGGACGATCACGGTCCCCACCCCCGGCAGATCCAACGCGTCCCGCCCGAAGCGAGCAGTACCCCGCTCCCCGTACCAGGCCGAGTCGTTGAGGACGAGATTGCCGCCGATCCCCGCGTTCAGGACGGGCCGGGGCGTCCCCGCCTTGGCGAGGCGCTCGGCCAGGGCGTCGGACCACCGGCGGTTGAGATCGGTGGAGGAGGCGAAGCCGTCGGTGATGGAGTCACCGAAGAGAACGAAGCCGCTCCCGCCACGCCGCCCCCGGTCAGAGCCAGGGCCCGCAGCCGCACCCGCACCCGCACCCGCACCCGCACCCACCCCCGTACCCACATCCACGCCCGACAGGAAGTACCAGGACTCCGTCGACTCGTCGAACGCCCCCGCCCCGGCCTCCCCGAGCCGATCCCCCTTCGCCCGATAACTCGTCGCGAACGACTGCGCGTGGAAGGTCGCAGGACCCGTCGTACGGGCCAGATGCAAGGTCACGGTCACCGACTCGAAGCGCTTCAGCCGCAACCCGGCCGCGTCACTGGAGAGTTGACCGTGCGCCGGTATCGCGACCGACCGCCTCCCCTCGAACGTGAGGCGCCGCACCGACCCCTCCTCGACCGCCGCCCCCTTCTTCGTCCGCGCGATGGTCGCCCCCGCGATGTGCAGCGGCGACGTTCCGTACGCGTTGGAGAGCCGGATACGGGCTCTGTCGCCGCCCTCGGTGACGCGGACGACCTGGCGCAGGGTCTGCCCGGAGAAGCCGTCCTCCGACCAGTTGGGCTTGAACCCCGTGCTCGCGCGCTGCGGCGACGCGGCCCAGGCGGCGGTCCAGGCAGGCCCGGAAGCCCCCGGGCCGCTCTGCGAGCCCGAGGCGTGAGCCCCCGTCACCGCGAGCCCGGCCGTCAGAGCGAGCGCGGCAGTGGCGGCGACAACGGAAGTACGAGTACGAGTACGCGAAAGCATCAGAATCTCCAGGGAGTTGAGACGGATCGAGAGTGGTCGTGGCGTCCGTCGACCGGACTCCTCCACCCTCCGCCCCCACCAACCCCCGATCAACGACGATCCGTGAAAGGATCGGTGCGCTCAGACTTATAGATGCAGGTCAGAGGCGGACGGGGTGGCGCTGCACCATGGAACGGCAAGAGCTCGAGACCTTCCTGACCCTCGCCGAGGAACTCCACTTCGGCCGCACCGCCGAACGCCTCCTCCTCTCCCAGGCCCGCGTCAGCCAGACCCTCAAGAAGCTGGAGCGCAAGATCGGCGCCCCGCTCTTCGAGCGCACCAGCCGCAAGGTCGAGATGTCCTCACTGGGACGGCAGTTGTACGAGGACCTGGCGCCCCTGCACGTGCGGATGGAGGCCGCGGTCGCCCGCGCCAAGGACGTGGCGCGCGGCGTCGAGGGCGAACTGACCGTAGCCTTCCTCGGCTCGGGCGCGGGCACGCTGACCTCGGCGATCCTGAACACGTTCCGCGAGCGCTGCCCGCGCTGCGACGTGCGGATGCGGGAGACCCAGTTCGGCGACCCGCTCGGCGCGCTGCGCGGCGGTGAGGCGGACGTGCTGTTCACCTGCCTGCCCGTCGAGGAACCGGACCTCACGGTCGGACCCGTCGTCATCAACGAACCCCGCAGGCTCGCCGTGCCGCTCGGCCACCGCTTCGCCGGGCGCGACAGCGTCTCCCTGGAGGAGTGCGCGGGCGAGACCTTCTTCGGTGTCGTGAACGGCGCGCCCGCCTACTGGTGGGACTTCCACATCCCGCCCCGCACCCCCAGCGGCCTCCCGATCCGGCGCGGCCCGTCCGTCGCCGGCTTCCAGGAGCTGATGACCCTGGTGGCCACCGGGCAGGGGGTGTCGCCGGTCGTCGCCTCGGTGGAGAAGTACTACGCGCGGCCGGACATCGTCTTCGTGCCCCTCGTCGACGTCGCGTCCGCCGACGTCGCGCTGATCTGGCGTACGGCCGCCGCGGGGACCCCGCGTATCGACGCGTTCGTCCGCGCGGTGCGGGACGCCGTCGCGGCGAACGGAGGACCGGCGCCGTTCTGACGGCGCTCAGCTCTCTTCCTTCTCCCCGCCCTCCTCGATCAGCATCTCCGGGCGCCCCGTCACCAGCAGCCACGCGGGCAGCGCCGCCACGCACAGCAGCGGCAGCACCGCGAGGTCCATCACCACGACCGCCGCCGTGAACAGGCTCAGCCAGCCCTGCCGCGTCGTGGCGAGCAGCACGCCGAGGATGGCGCAGGTGATCGCGAGGGCGGGCGGCACCGCGTCGACGAGCGCGTGCGCGAACATGCCGAGCGCCACGCCCACGAAGACCGCGGGGAAGATCCGCCCGCCCCGGAAGCCGCAGGTGGCGGCCACGCAGAGCGCGAGCAGCTTGACCAGGGCGAGCAGCAGCAGATTGCCCGCGTCATGGTCGGATGCGTGCGCGGTCAGCTCCTTCATCTCGTCCAGGCCCTTGAAGAGCGTGAGATGGCCGCCGAGCGCACCAAGGGCGCCGAGCACGAGTCCGCCCACCGTCAGCATCAGCACGGGGTGCCCGAGCTGGCGGAAGGCGCGGTGCAGGGAGGGGAAGGCGTACACCGCGCACAGCCCGACGGCCGCCGCCGCGGTGCTGATGATCATCGCGGAGAGGATGTCGCCCCAGTGCGGCCCGTCGTAGGGCGCGATGTCGATCTGGAACGTGGGATGCGCGATGAGCACGGTGGTCAGCGCACCCGCGCCCGCCGCGACCAGCGGCGCGAACAGCCGGTCCCACAGCGGGCGCGGGTCGTTGCCGAGCACGATCTCGGAGAGGACGAGCGCTGCCGCGACCGGCGTACCGAAGAGGGCGCCGATCGTGCCCGCAGCGGCGAGCATGATCCAGTCCGTGGCGGGCGTACGCGGCATGGCCGCCATGCCGAGCGTGTACGCGAGGGCGATGTTGATCGCGGTGATCGGATTCTCCGGGCCGAGGCTGACCCCGCCCGCGAGCCCCACGATGACGGCGAGCGCGATGCCGGGCAGCATCCGCAGCGGCAGCGGCGGATCGACCAGGCCGAGCGTCGCCGGGTCGGGCCCCGCGTGCCCAGGGACCTTCCACACGATCAACCCGACAGCGAGCCCCGCCGAGGTGAGCACGGCGATGATCCACCCGGCCGACGTGCCGGACACCCCGACCGCGTCCGGCAGCACGTCCCACAGCAGATCCTGCAGCCGCTCGGCGATGAAGCTGAGCAGCAGCAGGATCAGGCTGGACCCGACACCGACGAGCAGGGCGGGCAGGACGAGCGGGAGCAGGGCGCGGGCCTGCGGCGTCCAGAAGGAGGGCCCGCGGCCGGACGTGGTCGTGTCGGTCATGGGCCCTCCGGGGCAGCTCCCGCCGCGCTGTCGGTCAGGTGGTGGGAGGTGGGGTGCCGCCGGGACCACCGCGAGGACCGGAGTCGGCGCCGGCGGAGCCCTCGGCGAACGGGCCGGGGCCGCTGGAGGTCTTGCGGGCCTCCCAACCGCCCGGCGCCCCCGGGCCGCCATGGCGGGCGTCACGGTCCGAGTGGTCCGTGCACAGCGCCCAGATGACGAAGGTGCCGATCGCGATGGCGACCAGCGCCCAGATCGGCTGATACGGCAGCCACATGAAGTGCAGGATCACGTAGAGCGAGGCGAGTGCGACGCCGCACGCCTTGGCCCAGGCCGCGCCCTTGAGGATGCCGTAACCGGCGACCGCGACGAGGATGCCGAGGATCAGATGGATCCAGCCCCACGTCGTGAGGTTGAACTTGTAGACGTAGTCCCCGATGCGCGAGTACACGTCGTCCTTGGCGATGCCCGCGATGCCTTCGAGGATGCCGAAGATGCCGCTGACCAGCATCAGGACACCCGCGAACGCCGTGCCGCCCGTCGCCCAGGGACTCGCGCCCCGCGGGTTGCTCGCTCCGCTGCTCATGGGCACCCTTTCTTCGTCGTACAGGAGTTCACAGCGTGTGACAGCTCTACGGGCCTCGCGAGCGGGCTTAGACCGAACGGGTGGACCCCACGTCCGTGGCTTCGCCCTTGTCATCGCCATGGGCATCACCCTTGGCATCGCACTCGAACCAGGCGGTCTTCCCGGCGCCGTCCGCCCACGGATCGAAGCCGCAGCGATCGGTGACGGCCTCGACGATGAGGAGGCCGCGCCCGCCTTCGTCCAGCTCCTCGCCGCCGCCGCTCTGCCGGGGGAGGCTCGGACACCGGTCCGCGACCTCCACCCGCAGGCCCTGCGGGCGCCGCAGGATGAGGAGGTCACAGCGACGGTCCGGCACGTGGCGCACGACGTTCGTGACGAGCTCGGTGAGGGCAAGCTCGGCGCGGTCGCGCAGCTCGCCCATGCCCCAGCTCCCCAGATAGGCCCGCAGGATGAACCGCAGATGCCGGGCCGAGTGCTCACCGAGCGTGAGGCTCATCCGGTACGTCCCGCGAACGGGCAGGGGCGGAGGGGGAGTTACGTGATTCATGTCACCAGCGTGGAGTCGACTGATTACGCTGGGCTACGACTTGAACTGAACGCCGCGAGGCGTTGGTTATGGGGGTGGCCCAAGCATGGTCAACATCCGCGACCTCGACCCCAGCGCGTCACCGCTGGACTACTACGGCTCGGAATTGCGCCGCCTGCGGGAAGCGGCGGGCCTGAAGCAGGGCCAGTTGGGCGCGTGCATTTTCTGTACGGCGTCCTTGATCGGCCAGATCGAAACAGCGAAGAAGGTGCCGACGCGGAACTTCTCTGAGCGGGTGGATGCGGCGCTTGGTACTGACGGGGTGTTTTCGCGGTTGGTGGGGCTGGTGCTGAAGAGTCAGCTGCCCAGCTGGTTTCAGGCGTACGCGGAGATGGAGGCGCGGGCGAGTTTTATCTCCACGTACCAAGCTCAGGTGGTTTACGGCTTGCTGCAAACGGAGTCGTACGCGAGGGCAGTGCTGGGAGCCGATCGTCCGGACAACCTCGATGAACTCGTGGCGGCACGACTGGACCGTCAGCGCATCCTGGCGAAGGACCACCCTCCGGCGCTGTGGGTGATCCTTGACGAGGCGGTTCTTCACCGGGAGGTCGGCGGCCGAGAGGTCATGCGAAACCAACTCCGTCACTTGTTGCGTTTCCGCGAGCAGCGGTGGACGCAGATCCAGGTTCTCCCCTACACAACCGGTGAACACTGCGCCACGCGTGGGTCGTTCAACCTTCTGCGGTTCGATGGCGACCCAGACCTGTTCTACGCCGAGAGTTACGACGTGGCGCATCAGACCGCCAATCCGCAAGTGATCAGGGAACGTTCGCTCGGTTACGCTCGTTTGCAGGCCGCTGCTCTCTCCGTAGAGGACACGGCGGTGGTGATCGCCCGTGTATTGGAGGAGCGCTATGGAGATCAACCAGAGCCCGGCGAAGGCGCAGTGGCGTAAGTCGTCCTATAGCGGCAGCGGAGGCGGCGACTGCGTCGAATGCGCCCCCCTCAAGGGCGCCGCGTGGCGCAAGTCCACGTACAGCGGCGGAACCGGCGGGGAGTGCATCGAGTTCGCCCCGCACCAAGGCGCAATAGCTCTGCGCGACAGCAAGAACCCCGAGGGCCCTACCCTCACCGTCTCCGAAGGCGCCTTCGCCCGCTTTGTGCGGGCCGCTGCCGCGGCTGACGGCGGGCTCACCGCGCCCTGAAGGGGCGCGGGGAACTGCGCGACAAGCCACGACGCACCCGCGGCAAAGGCACTACCCGGCTGAGCCCACGGCTCGGACAATCTCCGCGGCCATGCGGCGGATCCCCGGCGAACGGGCCGGGCAGGGCCGGGACTTGGCCGTGGTCGGCGCCAAGCAGAAGTGCAGATAGTCGTCCCCCCGGTGCAAGGCCGCGCGGCCAGAATCCGTGCAGTAAGCGGGATGGGACCTCTCCCACGCCGTGCACGGAAGCTTCTCCACCCAGGTGTAGCGCCCCGCGGCGGGGGCGACGGTACGGCCCGCGTCGGCTACGACGTCCCCCGAGGCCTTGGCCTGCGCCGCGTAGATTGCGTTGACGCGCCGTACGCGGTCCGGCGTGATCGGGTCGGGGCCCTGGAGGACCCACACGATGCGGGGCCCGCCGGCCCCGGCCCCGGCCCCGGACCCGCCCGCACCATGGATCTGCGCGGCCAGCGCCTTCGCGTCGGCGGCGTACCGGTCGAAGTACTTCTGCTGTGCCTTGTCGTACGTGATGCCGTCCATGCAGGGTGTGTAGCCCCACGCGTTGCCCCAGAACTGGAGCACCACATAGTCGGGCTGCTCCTCGCGGACCAGCGCGGCGGCCTTGTCCTTGTCGGGGACGAGGGAGTCGTCGCCGGCGCCGTCGAGGTAGTCGCAGAGGGTGGTGCCGGAGTAGGGCGCGCTGCGGTAGCGCGCGCCGAGGTCGGAGCGGAACAGGTCGCCGAGGACGTTCTGGTTCTCCATGGCGAGGGAGTCGCCGAGGTAGAGCACCTTCGGAGCGCCCGCGCCCGCGCCCCCGCCCCCGCGCCGTGGTTTCTTCGCGGCGCGCTGCCGGGTGGTGGACGAGGGCGGCGACGAGGGCCGTGAGGCGGACGGCTCGGCGGCGGGCTCGCCCCGCCCTGCACGCCCGGCGTCGGAGCTCCGCGCGGCGGGAGGCTCCGGGGCGTCACCGGACGTACCCCCGGAACCAGGGTCACCGCACGCGCCGAGCAGCAGCACAGCGGCCAGCACCCCACCGATCCACGGCTTGCGCATACGCCAACTCCCGTTCAGGTGAGCGAAACAGCCCCTTAGGCAAGCACAGTCGCCCGCGGGTGAGAAGGCGGCGCGTACCGCTGGTGGCCCGTCATTACCCCTGACGTAATCGACCCGACAAGCGCCGCAAGCCAAGCTCAAGTCATCGCAAGCCAACGCCGGGAGCGCCCCGGATGACCAAGCCACAGGAGGCACAAGCCATGTCCGCACACGACACTTCCGCGTACGAGACCGCTGTAGCCCGCTACTTCGAGGCCTGGAACGCGCAGGGCGCCGATGAGCTGGCCAAGGCCGTCGCCGCGGCCTGGAGCGAGGACGGCAGCTATACGGACCCGCTGGCCGACGTCACCGGGCACGAGGGCCTCGCCGCGGTGATCGCGGGAGCGCACGAGCAGTTCCCCGGCTTCGAGTTCCGGCAGACGGGGGCGGTCGACGGCCACCACCACATCGCGCGATTCGGCTGGGAACTGGTGTCGGTGGCCGACGGCTCCGCGCCGGTCGCCGGCTTCGACGTCATCACGCTCGCCGATGACGGCCGCATCCGTACCGTGCACGGCTTCCTGGACCGCGTGCCCACGGCGTGAGGCCGGGCGGGGGACGCCCTGCGAGCCACGCCTGGGCGGCGGCTCGCAGGGCGAACGGCGTCAGCGCGCCACGTACTGCGTGAGGATCGCCTGGACCTCGTAGATGTCGACGCCCTTGGTGAAGGTCTTCTGGATGGGCTCGGGGGTGCCGGAGATCCAGATCTTCAGCTCGGCGTCGAGGTCGAAGTGCCCGGCGGTCTCCACGGCGAAGTGCGTGATGCTGCGGTAGGGGACCGAGTGGTACTCGACCTTCTTGCCGGTTATCCCCTGCTTGTCGACGAGGACGAGGCGGCGGTCGGTGAAGAGCATGGTGTCGCGGATCAGCAGGAACGCGGCCTGGACCTGCTCGCCGTGGCCCAGCAGACGCGCGTAGTCCTGCTGCGCGGTCATCGGGTCGATCGTGTGCGCGTTTCCGAACAGTGCCATGAGAAAACCCCCCATTTAGTTGAACTCACAGGAAAAGCCGACTGTAACGCGCACCGGTCCCCCGTCGGGGGGCCTCCGGCTGTCACATCTTGCCGAGCGCATCCGTCACAGGGGTGGAAGCATCGGCATCGGCATTAGGAGATCACCATGGAAGCTCGTCTGAACCTGTTCGGCAGCCCGCTCGCGGGCAAGGTCCTCAAGCACATCAACGCGGCGGGCAAGGTCGTGTCCGACTCGGCGCTGCCCCCGGCGACACAGGAACTGGTGAAGATCCGCGCGAGCCAGATCAACGGCTGCGGTTTCTGCACCGACATGCACACCAAGGACGCCACGCACGCGGGCGAGACCGCGACGCGTCTGAACCTCGTCGCGGCCTGGCGCGAGGCGAAGGTGTTCACGGAGGCCGAGCGGGCCGCCCTGGAGCTCACCGAGCAGGGCACGCGTATCGCCGACGCGGCGGGCGGGGTCACGGACGAGGCGTGGGCGAACGCGGCCAAGCACTACGACGAGACCCAGCTGGCGGCTCTCGTGTCACTGATCGCCCTGATCAACGTCTACAACCGGGTGAACGTGATGGTGCAGCAGCCGGCGGGTGACTACCAGCCGGGCCAGTTCGGCTGACTCTGCTGACTCGGCTGACTCGGCTATCGGATTCCACCGATAGCATCCCTGCCGGGGAGTGGTCCCCGTTTGGCAGGGAGAGTGACGATGACCGGCGGCTCACACCGTGCGACGCCCCCACGGCGACGCGATGCGCGGCGCAACTGGGATCTTCTGGTGGGGGCGGCGCGCGAGGTGTTCGCGGAGCAGGGGCTCGAGGCGCCGCTGGACGTGATCGCGCGCCGGGCGGGCGTGGGGAACGCGACGCTGTACCGGAATTTTCTCACCCGCGCCGCCCTCGTCGACGCGGTCTTCCGCGATCTCCTGACGGGCACGATGACCGCCGGGGAGCAGGCGCGGAAGGCGCCGGACGCGTGGGCGGCGCTGAACGAATATCTGCGGGCCGTCTTCGTCACGCTGGCGGCGGACCGGGGCGCCAACGACCTCATGACCACGCACCTGGAGGGCGTCGAGGCGCTGCAGGCCGTGCACGCGCACAACCGCGAGACGATGGACGTGCTGCTGAGCCGGGGCCGCGACCAGGGCACGATCCGCGAGGACGTCACCACGGAGGACGTCCTGTTCGCCCTGGCGTCCCTGGGCAGATCCATCCCGGCCCTGACAACAGCAACCACCCCGAACGCCTGGCACCGCCCCCTGACCCTCCTCCTCTCCGGCCTCCGCGCCCAGCCGACGGGCACGCCCCGGCTGCCCGCCCCGGCACTGACCGCCGAGCAGCTCGGCTCGGTCCTCCAGGAACTGGGCGCGCAAAAAGGCCCAGGTCGCTGACCTGGGCCTCAACTGTGGAGCGGGTGACGAGAATCGAACTCGCACTCTCAGCTTGGGAAGCTGATGTTCTACCACTAAACTACACCCGCGAAAGACGCCGTCTGTGGCGGTGTCGTAACGTCGCACACTCTACCTCATCCCAGGCCCCGGGCGCTTTTGCCGTGGGGCCTGTGTGCTGTCCGGGGCGTGGATGGCGCTGCGGGGCGCGGGAGTTGGGGCGTACCGTGAGTGGCCGGAGTGCCGCCTGGAGGGGCGCCCCATTCGTCCCGTAATGTGGCCTTTCGTCGCCGTCTCGCTCGCGAGCGGGGCGCGGCGAGCCACGAGCGCAACCACGGCTTTGGGGAAGGGACTCAAGGACTTGATGGACCACACCGTCGTCCGATGTGCCGAAGGGCACGTGTTCAGCACTGCTTCGTTCCCGATGCAGAAGGCCGACCGGCTCGGACCCGGCCGCCTCATCCGCTGCCCACGATGCGCCCGATTGCGGCATGCCGTGCCGGTCGCGTCGCAGAAGCGGTAGCGAGGGCGCGGGGGAAGCGGAGAACGACAGCGCGCGGGACCGTCCGATTGGGGCGGGCCCGCGCGCTCTGCGTATCCTCGGTGCGTGCTTCTCTCAGACAAGGACATCCGGGCCGAGATCGACACCGGACGAGTACGGATCGATCCGTACGACGAATCCATGGTGCAGCCCTCAAGCATCGACGTGCGGCTCGACCGCTACTTCCGGGTGTTCGAGAACCACCGCTACCCCCACATCGACCCCTCCGTGGAGCAGGCGGACCTGACGCGGCTCGTGGAGCCGGAGGGCGACGAGCCGTTCATCCTGCACCCCGGTGAGTTCGTGCTGGCCTCGACGTACGAGGTCATCAGCCTGCCCGACGACCTCGCGAGCAGGCTCGAGGGCAAGTCGAGCCTGGGGCGTCTCGGGCTCGTGACGCACTCCACCGCCGGGTTCATCGACCCCGGCTTCTCCGGGCACGTGACGCTCGAGCTCTCCAACCTCGCGACGCTGCCCATCAAGCTCTGGCCGGGCATGAAGATCGGGCAGCTCTGCCTGTTCCGCATGACCTCGCCCTCCGAGGCGCCCTACGGCTCGGAGCGCTACGGATCGCGATACCAGGGGCAGAGAGGCCCCACGGCCTCCCGCTCCTTCCTCAATTTCCATCGGACACAGGTGTGACATCCAGCATGAGTGACGTGCGCGAGAACCTTACGTACGAGAAGTTCGGCGGCGCGGTGCGCGAGCTCGCGCAGATGATCGCCGACGACGGCTACCAGCCCGACGTCATCATCTCCATCGCCCGGGGTGGCGTCTTCGTCGCGGGCGGGCTCGCGTACGCGCTCGACTGCAAGAACATCCACCTGGTCAACGTGGAGTTCTACACGGGCGTCGGGACGACCCTGGAAATGCCCGTCATGCTGGCGCCCGTGCCGAACGCGATCGACTTCACCGACAAGAAGGTGCTCATCGCGGACGACGTCGCCGACACGGGCAAGACGCTGAAGCTCGTGCACGACTTCTGCCTCGACCACGTGGCGGAGGTGCGGTCCGCCGTCATCTACGAGAAGTCGCAGTCGCTCGTGAAGTGCGAGTACGTCTGGAAGCGCACGGACGAGTGGATCAATTTCCCGTGGAGCGTCGAGGCTCCCGTCGTGAAGCGCGCCGGGCAGGTGCTCGACGCCTGAGCAAGGCCAGAAGGCGAAGAGAAGGGCCCCGGCGGATGCGACGCACCGCCGGGGCCCTTCTCCGTCTCACGTACTAGAACGTGCCCAGCTTGATGATCGCGAGCAGCGCGAGCAGCTGGATCGACGCCGCGCCGAGCGCCTTCGGCCACGGCAGGTCGTGCGACTTGCTCACCATCGCCGTGAGCAGCGCGCCCGCGGCGATCCAGGTCACCCAGCCGAGGAGCTGGACGAAGGGCTGACCGCCGCCGAGGAACATCGCGACGACCACGCGGGGCGCGTCCGTGATGGACATGATCAGCATGGAGAGGCCGACCGTCGGCTGCCACGCGCCGTCGCCGCCGAGCTGGCGGGCGAGGGTGTGCGTGACCACGCCCAGGATGAAGGCACTGATCGTGATCGCGACGGCCGTCGTCAGGACGTACGGCACGGCCGTGGAGAGCGTGGCGCTGATGGCGTCCTCGCGGGCACCGTCGAAGCCGAAGATCGCGAGCAGGCCGTAGAGGAACGTCACGATGACGGCCGGGGCCCACATCGCGTAGTCCCGCATCTGGAGGAAGGTCGGGCCCGGACGCAGCACGATGCCGCGCAGCAGGTCCTTCCAGTGCAGGCGCGGGCCCACCGGCGCGGGAGCCTGGCCCGCGCGGTAGGTGTCGCCTTGGTTGTACGGGTCCTCGCCCACGGAGAACGCCTGGGTGTGACCGGGGTTGTTGGCGGCGTACGGATCGAAGCCGCCCTGGCCGCCCTGCCCCGGTCCCGGCTGCCCGCCGAAGTACTCCGGCTCCCCGTGATTGCCGTGGTTGCCGCCCGCCTGCGGCCACTGCTGTCCGCCGTATCCGCCCTGGCCGCGGCCGCCCTGGGGCTGCCCGCCCTGGGGCCGGCCGTACGGAGGCTGCTGCCCGCCGTACTGCTGCGAGGACGGCTGAGGGTAGCCGTACGGGGGCTGCTGGCCCTGGGGGGCCTGCTGCCCGTACGGCTCCTGCCGCGGTCGTTGTTGGGGTCGCGCTTGCGGGGTGCGGTTGTCCCGGCCGCGTCCGATCCTGAATCCAGCCACGAATCGAACGTACCTGGTCTGGAGGGCCCGGGTCGTCCCTCCCCGGGAGGAGAGAGGCTTTGCCGCTGACCTGTGACAACCCCTAGGGGGACCCTGAGGGGTTTGCCCCAGGGTCCCTGGTGCCGCTGGGGCCCGTCAGCGCCCGAGCACCGCTCCGTACGCGTACGGGTCCAAGGAGGCGGGAAGGCCGAGGGAGTTCGGGGTGACGACCGAGCCGCCCGCCTTGGCGCCGGGCAGGTCCCAGACGCCGCCCGCGGCGGAGTTCTCGCCGGGCGCGGCGACGGACAGGTCGGGGACGCCGTCGCCGTTGTGGTCACCGAAGGCGAGCGCCGCCCCGAAGAGGTCGCCTGCCTGCGCGACGCCCAGGATGTCGGGGGAGTTCTGCTGGTACGCGACCGTTCCCGGGTTCGCCGCGCCCGCCGGGTCGAGCAGGCCCATCTCGCCGCCCTTCAGGACGGTGACGCTGCCCGCCTTCGCCGCGCTGCCGATGGCCTCGCCGGGGGCGCCCGCGATCAGGTCGTCGTGGCCGTCGGCGTCGATGTCCGCCACGGCGAGCGCGTCGCCGAAGCCGTCACCGGTCTCGGCGACCCCGGGCATGCCCGCGGTGTCCTGGTTGAACGTCTGCTGCTCCCAGCCGAAGCTGCCGTTGGCGTCGCCGAAGCGGATGTGGATGCCGCCGCCCTTGGCGAGCTCCTCCGGGCCGCACGGGTCGTCGATGTTCTCGTCGGCGATCTCGCGGCAGTTGCCGACGGCGAGGTCGTCGAAGCCGTCGCCGTTGAAGTCGCCGCCGGCGAGGGCGTTGGCGGCGCCGTTGGAGTTGTTCCAGAAGTTGCCCATGCTGCCCTCCTCCTTGTTCCAGCCGTAGAGGCGGAGGTGGGACTGGGTGTAGGGCTGGTTCTTCGTGTAGTAGCCGAGGGCCAGGTCGGGGCGGTTGTCGTTGTTGAAGTCGCCGGTGGTCATGACGGGGGCGCGGCCGCCCATGCGGTCGGCCATGACCGGCTGGGTGTCGGCGGCGAGCGGATTGAAGTTGGCGACGACCTGGTCCTTGCCGCCGATGGCGAGGTCGACGTCGGTGTCACCGGTGAAGTCGGCGGCGGCGAGGGCGTTCCCGTACACGTCGCCGGACTTCGCTCCGCGGGCAGCGGTGTTGGCGAGCGCGAAACCGTCGCCGGTGCCGTAGAGAACGGTGACGGACCCGGCGTCGGTCTTCCCGTCGATGTCCTCGCCGGGAGCGCCGATGACGAGGTCGGCGTACTTGTCGTCGTCCACGTGCGCGGCGACGACGGAACCGCCGAACCGGTCACCGGATTCCGGGGTGCCGGGCACCTCGACGGTGGCCTGGGTGATCCGCCGCACGCCGTGCGGCCCGGGCCCGTACTCCCCACCGAACACGACGCTGACGTACCCGGCCTTGGCCTTCCCGCTGACACTGCCGGCGGGCACACCGACGAAGAGGTCGTCGAACCCGTCCCCGTTGAAGTCGGCGGTGAGGGGAGCGGGCGTGGGGGCGGCGGTGGCGGTGGTGGCGAGGGGGAGGGTGAGGCCGGTGGCGGCCAGGGCGGTGGCGGCGGCGAGGGCGAGGGTGCGAGTGGATGGGCGCAGGGGCACGAGGGGCTCCAACTGATCTATGGGCAAGCGGAGTTGGCGGAGAGACCGGACGTGGCGAGTCAGCTGCACTGGTTCACCTGTGTGACACCTGGGGTTGGGCAAGGGTTGCCCTGTGCGCACGCCCCGGTCGCTGCTCACTCATTGACGGCATCGCCCAGCTGCGAGCCGGCCGCGAGGCCGTAGTCCGCCGCGCTGAAGACGTCGGCCCCGGAAGTCGAGAGAGCCGCGCCTGCCCCGTGCAGCTGCCACACCGCGCCGTTTCCGGAGTCCTCGTACGGAGCCGTCGCAGCGAGGTCGGCCTTGCCGTCGCGGTCGAAGTCGGCGAGCCGGACCTGCGCGCCGAACTCGTCGTTCGACTCCGCTGCGCCCGGCACCCCCGCGGTGTTCTGCGAGAAGCGCTTCGCGCCGGTCGTGGTCACACCGGTGGCGGAGCCGCGCAGCACCAGGATGTCGCCGGCGCGGGTGCGGCCGTCCAGGGACTCGTACGAGACGCCCACGGCAAGCTCCGCACGGCCGTCTCCGGTGACGTCGGCGATGGAGAGGTCGGCGCCGAACTGGTCGCCGGCCTCGTTGTCACCCGGGATGCCTGCGGTGCCCTGGTGGTAGGTGTGGCGGGTGCGGCTGAGACCGCCGGTGGCGTCACCACCCTCGACTCCGTGGAAGACCATGACGTAACCCGCCTTGTGGCTCGGGTCCGTGACCCCGTTGCTGTTCAGGTCGGGATCGGCCAGGCTCACGGCGAGGTCGTCACAGCCGTCGCCGTTCAGGTCGCCTGCCGTCGAGGTGGTTCCGCCCGCGAGGGCCGCGCGGTCGTAGAACTCCGAGGCCTCGCCCGTCGGACCGCTGCCGTAGATCACGGTCGTGCCGGGGACGGTCACGGCGAGTTCGTCCTTGCCGCCGCCCGAGAAGTTCCCGACCGCCAACGTGCCCCAGCCCACGCCGTTGTTGCTTCCGCGGGTGTCCATCGGCACCGGTACCGGAAGCGACGTACGGCTGAAGGTCCCGTCGAGCAGCCAGAGACCTGACGCATCCGCGATCACCACCTCAGGTGCGGCGTCGCCCACGAAGTCGCCGACCGCAGTGTCGGAACCGAAGAACTGCTGGTCGTAGGCGCCCGGGTCGGCGAGGTTCGTGCCGCTGCCGAGGGGCTTGGGGCCGCCCCACAGGACGGTGACGGCTCCGCGAAGGGAGAGGTCGCCGACGCTTTCGCCCTCACTGGTGACGAGCAGGTCGGCGTATCCGTCGCCGTCCAGATCGCCGCTGGAGAGTTCCGCCCCGAACAGGTCCTCCGTCTCCGCGTCGCCGGGAACACCGGCGGAGTTCTGGGTGACGTAGACCCGGTTGTCCGTGAGCCCGGAGGCCGAGCCGAAGGTCACCAGAACGGCTCCGGCGCGCTTCTTGCCACCGATGGTCTTCTCCGGCATGCCGACGGCGAGGTCGCGGTAACCGTCGCCGTTGAAGTCGTCGGCGTGCCGGGCGGCGGCAGCGGCGGACGTGGGTGCGGAGAGCGTCAGGGAGGTGAGGGCTGCCGCGGCCAGGGTGGTGACGGCGGCGATTGTGTGTCTGCGCATGGGGTGTCTTCCGGTCAGCCCGCGAGGCTCGACCCGAAGGCCGAGTACTTCGTGGAGAGGCCCACCTTGCTGGGGCCGAAGCTGGTGGACGTGGTCGTGGAGTAGAGCGAGTCCTTCGCTCCGGGCAGGTGCCAGACGGCGCCCGCGTCGTCGTTCTCCTGCGAGGCCGTGACCGTGAGGTCGGTGCGACCGTCGGCGCCGATGTCCGAGGCGAGCAGGGTCGCGCCGAAGTTGTCGATGGACTCCGCGGCGCCGGGGATGCCGGGGCTGTCCTGGGTGAGGGCGAGGGCGCCGGCCGTGGTGAGGCCCGATGCGGCGCCGCGCAGCACGGTGACCGTGCCCGCGCTCAGGATGAGGTCGGGTTCGGAGCCGAGGCTCTCACCGGGGGCGCCCGCCGCGAGGTCCGCGCGGCCGTCGCCGTCGAGGTCGCCGACGGCCACCGAGGCGCCGAAGTTGTCCCCGTACTCGGAGGCGCCCGGGATGCCCGCGCTGCTCTGCGTCAGGGTCGTACGACGGGTGGCGCTCGGCCCGGAAGAGGTGCCGTAGACGACGCTGACCTCGCCGCCCTTGGAACCGGAGGGCTCTTCGTCGGGCTCGTCGGGGTTGCCGAGGGCGATGTCGCCGTAGCCGTCGCCGTCGATGTCGCCGATGGCCGCCGTCGTACCGGCGCGCAGGGTGGCGCCCTTGGTCAGGCCGGACGCGGTGCCTTTGTAGTAGACGGCCGCCCCGAGGCGGTCGCTGTTGGTCTTGCGGCCGGTGACCACCAGATCGGACTTGCTGTCACCGTTCACCCGGCCCGCCGTCAGGGTCGGGGCTTCGAGCGGGGCGGCGTACGAGGTGAGGGAGCCGGTCGCGCCGGACTTCGAGAAGGGGCCGCGGATCAGGCGGATCTTGAAGGGGTTGGTGCCGGTGTCGCCCTGCGCGGACACGGCGAGGTCGGGCTTGCCGTCCCCCGTGAAGTCACCCGCGGCGAGGCCGAGGCCGAAGTAACTGCCGTGCAGCGGCTGCGGGTTGTCGACCGTCGTGCCGCCGGACAGGCCCGACGACGAACCCCAGACGATCACCACCGTTCCCGAGTCGGGGTGGCTGCCCACCTTCTCGCGCGAGGAGGTGACGACGAGGTCGCTGTATCCGTCGCGGTTCAGATCGGCCGTCGCGATCTGGTGGCCGAACTCGTCGTCCTTCTCGGCCTCGCCCGGTATGCCCGGCGAGTTCTGGCTGATGAGGGTGCGGCGGGCGGGGTCCGGGCTGCCGGACGCCGTGCCGTACGCGACGGCGACCTGGCCCGCCCACGACTTGCCGCCGACCGTGGCGGCCGGGGCGGAGATCGCCACATCGCGGTGACCGTCGCCGTTGAAGTCCCCCGAGAGACCGGACGGGGCGGCGGTGGCGGTGCCGGGCAGGGCGGTGAGCAGGCCGGCGGCGAGCGTCGCGGCGGGCAGGAGGACACGGGCGGGGACACGGGCAGGGCTGCGCATCAAGGCTCCGGAGGCATGGAGGCCGGGCCCGCACGGAGGGGTGCGGGCCCGGTGTAGGGAGAGGGGGGGAGAGGGGCGGGTCAGTCGGCGAAGTTGGTGCCCAGACGCGGGGTGCCCGCGGCCGAGACGCCGACCGTGGACGTGTAGACGCCCGTGGTGGCCGCGAGGGAGCCGTCCGGGAGGGAGTCCAGGATGTAGACCGCGCCGTTGGAGCCGTTCTCGCCCGACGCGCCGGCGGAGACATCGCCCCGGCCGTCCGCGTTCAGGTCGTCGATGTGGACGTCCGAGCCGAAGAAGTCGTTCTTCTCGTTGGAGTTGGGGACGCCCGGCGTGTTCTGGCTGTAGAGCACCGAGCCCGCCGTGGACAGGCCGGAGCCGTCCGCCGCGCCGTAGATGACGGTGATCGAGCCCGCGTCGGCGATGCCCTCCAGGTCTTCACCGGGGGTGCCCACGACCAGGTCGAGGTGGCCGTCGCCGTTCACGTCGCCGAGGTCCAGCTCAGCACCGAACGAGTCGCCCTTCTCGCTGCCGCCCGGCACGCCCGCCGTGTCCTGGGTGATGGCCTGGCTGTCGCCGTACGGGCCGTTCGCGTTGCCCTTCACGACGTACACCGTGCCGCCCTTGTGGGCACCGTCGATGCCCTCGTCCCAGGTCAGGCCGATGATGACGTCGCCGTATCCGTCGCCGTCCGTGTCACCCACGTCGGTGATGTGGCCTGCGGGCAGCCGCTGGACGCCGTTCGTGGTGACACCGTTCGCGCTGCCCGGCAGCCAGAGGTTGGCGTTGTAGTCGTCGGCGGTGGAGAAGCCGTTGACGATCAGGTCGTCCTTGCCGTCGCCGTTGACGTCCCCGGAGTGCAGGTTGAAGGGGCCCGCGCCCTCACCGCTGTGGATGGGCGGGAGCACCGTGTAGCGGCCGCCGGTGGTGCCGCTGCGCTTGATGCCGCCGTCGAAGATGTCGAGGGTGGCCGCACCCGACGCGGCGCCGACGGCGAGATCGTCCTTGCCGTCGCCGTCGAAGTCACCCGCCTGGAGGGGGCCGCCGAACCGGTCGTGCTTGGTGGGGCGCGGGTCCGTGATCGTGGAGCCGCCGGAGAGGCCGCTCGGCGAGCCCCACAGGACCTGGACCGTGCCGCCGTCCGCGTCGCTGCCGACGTCCTCGCCGATCGCGCCGACGGCGAGGTCGTCGTAGCCGTCGCTGTCGAAGTCGCCGTACGCGGTGTCGGCGCCGAAGACGTCGCCCTTCTCGGCGGTGCCGGGCACGCCCGCGCTGTTCTGGCTGTAGGTGACGTGGCGCTGTTCGGCACCGCCGTACGTGACGACGACCTGGCCGGCCTTGTCCTTGCCGCCCACGTTGGCGTGCGGCGCGGAGGCGGCGAGGTCGGCCGCTCCGTCGCCGTTGAAGTCGGCGTCGTCCGGCTGCGTGGCCGCCGCGGGCGCGGCGGTCGCCGTCGTGGCCGTGAGAGTGAGGAGTCCGCCCGTCAGCGCGGCGGCCGTGGCCGTGGCCGCCGCGAGGCGGCCGCGTCTGGATCGGGCGAGCGGGGAAGTGCGCTTGTGCTTGGCCATTCCGTGGGTCTCCTGCTGCATGCGGGGATGTCTGGCGGACATCCGCAGTCGATGTGGTGCCGACAAGGCGTGTTTGCCGGGTCTTGGCCCTGGCGTCACGCCTTGTTGGCGAACGGGAGACTCGCGGAGGGAGTCAAGGGTTGTATCGGGTACGGGTGTTGGGGGTGTTGGGGGTGTTGCGGGTGTGATAGGGGGGTTCGGGCGGGTCTACCCTTCCTGTCCGCCGGCCCCTGTCCGCCCGCCCTGTCCGTCAGCACCTGTCCGTCAGCGCAGCGTCTCGCCGAAGCTCGATCCGCCCAGCCCGAAGTCCGTGCCGTTGAAGGACGCCGCGTACGACGACGTCAGGCCCGTCGTCGTGCCGCGCAGGACCCACACGGCGCCGATGTCCACCGTCGTCCCGATGTCCTCGCCGATCGCGCCGGCAGCCAGGTCCGCCTTGCCGTTCTTGTTGATGTCCTTGAGGCGTACGGACGCACCGAAGCTGTCGCCCGCCTCGGCGACGCCGGGTACGCCCGCGGTCTCCTGGTGCCAGGCCTTGCCCGAGGTGAACGTGCCCGCGCTGCTCTTGAGGAGCGTGACGCTGCCGGTGCCGTCCACCGTGCCGACCTCCTCGCCGGGCGCACCCACCGCGAGGTCCGCGAGGCCGTCGCCCGTGACGTCGCCCGTGGCCACGGACCAGCCGAAGCCGTCGTCCGCCTCGTCGGCGCCGGGGATGCCCGTGGAGGACTGGTCGTACGTCACGGGGGCGCCGAACTTGCCGTTGCCGCCGAATCGCACGGTGACCGAACCGCCCTTGGCACCGAGGGGGTTGCCGGTGACCAGGTCGGCGTAGCCGTCGCCGTTGACGTCACCGGTGGCGGCGGCGTCGCGGGTGGCCGTCGGGTCGGCGCCCTCGCCGAGGATCTCGGCCTGGTAGCCGTAGTCGCCGGCGCCGCCGTTCATGTGCGCGGTCCAGGCGCCGCCGTCCGCGCGCTCCCCGTACAGGACGAGGCCGATGCCGTCCTTGCGCTTGAAGTTGCCCGCGACCATGCCGTCCAGGTGGGCGCCCTCGGGGATGAAGTCGACCTCCAGGCCGAACGCCTGGCCCTGGGCGCCGGAGTAGTACCACCAGTTGTCGCCGCTGATCACGGCCAGCTGGGGCGAACCGTCGTCGTCGAAGTCAGTCCAGACGGTGGCCTCGCCGAAGCGGCCCGCTGTTTCCCCGGGGGCGTTCAGGACGTGGCCGCCGGAGGTGAAGGCGTTCTTGCCGCCCTTGATGACCGTGACGGAGCCGGAGGGCTTGCCATCGACCTGCTCGCCGGGGGCTCCGACGATCAGGTCGGCGTAGCCGTCGCCGTTCGTGTCGCCGCTGGTGACGTTCTCGCCGAACTCGTCCTCGTCTTCCATGACTCCGGGCACTCCGGCCGTGTCCTGGGTGACGGTGACGGAGCGGCCCTCGGAGACCCCGGAGGCCGAACCGAACGTCACGGTCACGGAGTTGGAGCGGGGCGTCCCGACGGCCAGGTCGCGGTAGCCGTCGCCGTTGTAGTCGTCCGTGAGCGTCGACGCGGCGCTCGCCGTGCCCGCGAGGGGCAGCGTCAGACCCGTGGCGGCGAGGGCCGCGACGCTCGCGGCGATGGCCAGATTACGTACGCGCACGTGGGACTCCCGGAAGTGGAGGACTGCATGGAGAACTGCTTCCGGGGGTGTGACCTGCGGGGCGTACGAATGGTTGTGCGACGGGAGAGGCCAGGTGTCCGGCGGGTGAACGCCGGACCCGTCAGGCGCCGTCCCCCAGCGCGAGGAACTCCGCGCTGGAGAAGGTCAGCCGGGGCTTGCGGGAGACCAGGTCGGTCTTCACCCCCGGATAGACCCCGATGGTGTCCTCGCCCTCTCCCCGGTACGTCCGCAGGACCAGATCGGCCCGCTTGTCCCCGTCGAAGTCCGCGATGGCGAGCACCTGCGTGGTGCCCTTGGCCGAAGGGACCACGAGCGCCGAGGCGTTGCGGTCGAGCACCGTCGTACGTCCCCTGAAGACCCGCACCTCACCCGTGCCGCCGCCGTCCCCGCTGCTTCCGCCGCTCAGGATCAGCTCGCTCAGGCCGTCGCCGTCGAGGTCACCCGTGTCCACGGCGACGTTCTTGGACTCCATGGCGCCGCGCGCGGTGCCGGGCACGTCGTAGCGCAGGGCGACCCCGTTCGGGCCCGCGACGGCCGCGTCCGTGCCCTTGCCCCTGCCGAAGCGGCCGAACGCGGTGTCCGTGCCCGCGGGGAAGAGCACCCCGGTCTCGGCGGGACCCTTCGGGCCGCCCAGGACGAGGGCTCCGGCGGCGGCGCCGGACGCGTTCGCCGCCTTGCGGACGAGGAGGTCGTCGTAGCCGTCGCGGTCGACGTCGGTGGCCTTGCCGGTCACGAGGTCGTTGCCGGGCGCGGCAAGGGGCTTGCCCGCGGCGCGCGGGGCGCCGGTCCGCTTGAAGGGGCCGCGCAGGAAGGTGAGCCGGGCGCCGCTGGCGTGCAGGACGAGGTCGCTCGCGCCGTCCCCGTCGAAGTCACCGCACACCGGCTGGTCGGACCAGTCGTTGCCGATGCGGGACTGCTTGGGCACCTTCACCTTCACCGCCTTGCCCTTGAGGCCCTGGGGCGAGCCGAAGAGGATCTGCAGGGGCACGGGCGGCTGGCCCAGACCGTCGTAGGGCGGGTCGGTGGAGACCAGCAGATCGGTGAACCCGTCCTTGTCGAGGTCGCAGGCGGCCTCCGACTCGAAGGCGGCGGGCAGCTCGCCCTTCGTACGGGCCCCGTTGGTCCGCGCGCTCAGCAACTGCCGCGCGCCGGGCCGCAGTCCGCTCTTCGACCCGTAGACGACACCGATGCCCGCGTCGTCGCCGTGGCCGCTGTGCACCAGGTCGTCGAGCACGAGGTCGGGGGAGCCGTCCCCGTTGAAGTCGTCGTCGGCCTTGCTGCCCTTGCCCTGGGGGACGGGCTGCTGGGGAGCGCCCTTGCCGGCCATGCTGACGGGCTTGTGGCGGGCGTCGGGCTTGGCCGCCTCGTCACCGCCGCCGCACCCGGCGAGCAGCAGCGCACAGCTCACGGCGGCTGCCGTGCCCATGACACCCCGGCGCCTCGCGGCACCCCCGCGTCTGCCGCCACGTATGCCACGCATCCCGGCACTCCGCATGCCCAACTCCCGACCCGACCGCCCCAACCGACAACAACCAGCACATGATGCCCCCCTTCCGCAGCACACGAAAGGCCGGTCCCGCCCTGAGGGCGGAACCGGCCTCGCGTACGCCAGGAGCCGTTACTTCACCGGCTCGGGCTCCGGCTCGTCCGCGGTCTCGGCCTGACCGGCGGGGTCCACCGGGGTCTTCACGGAGTCGAGCAGCAGCTGCGCGACGTCCACGACCTGGAGGGACTCCTGGGCCTTGCCGTCGTTCTTCTTGCCGTTGACGGAGTCGGTGAGCATCACTAGGCAGAACGGGCAGGCGGTCGACACGATGTCGGGGTTGAGGCTGAGCGCCTCGTCGACCCGCTCCGTGTTGATGCGCTTGCCGATCCGCTCCTCCATCCACATCCGCGCGCCACCGGCACCGCAGCAGAAGCCGCGCTCCTTGTGGCGGTGCATCTCCTGCTGGCGCAGGCCGGGGACGGCGGACATGATCTCGCGCGGCGGCGTGTAGATCTTGTTGTGCCGGCCGAGGTAGCACGGGTCGTGGTAGGTGATGAGGCCCTCGACGGGCGTCACCGGGATCAGCTTGGCCTCGTCGATGAGGTGCTGGAGCAGCTGCGTGTGGTGGATGACCTCGTAGTCGCCGCCGAGCTGCGGGTACTCGTTGCCGAGCGTGTTGAGGCAGTGCGGGCAGGTCGCGACGATCTTCTTCGCGGTTTTCGGCTTGGCCGACTCGGGCGTGACCTTGCCGTCGTCGTCGAGCTCCTCGCCGAACGCCATGTTCAGCGCCATCACGTTCTCCTGGCCGAGCTGCTGGAACAGCGGCTCGTTGCCCAGGCGGCGTGCGGAGTCACCGGTGCACTTCTCGTCGCCGCCCATGATCGCGAACTTGACGCCCGCCATGTGGAGCAGCTCCGCGAAGGCCTTGGTGGTCTTCTTGGCGCGGTCCTCGAGGGAGCCGGCGCAGCCGACCCAGTACAGGTACTCGACCTCGGTGAGGTCCTCGATGTCCTTGCCGACGACCGGCACCTCGAAGTCGAGCTCCTTGAGCCACTCGAGGCGCTGCTTCTTGGCCAGGCCCCAGGGGTTGCCCTTCTTCTCCAGGTTCTTGAGCATCGTCCCGGCCTCGGACGGGAACGCGCTCTCGATCATCACCTGGTAGCGGCGCATGTCGACGATGTGGTCGATGTGCTCGATGTCCACCGGGCACTGCTCGACGCAGGCGCCGCAGCTGGTGCAGGACCACAGGACGTCGGGGTCGATGACGCCGTTCTCCTCGGCGGTGCCGATGAGGGGGCGCTCGGCCTCGGCGATGGCGGCGGCGGGCACGTCCTTGAGCTGCTCCGCCGTGGCCTTCTCGTTGCCCTCCATGTCCTTGCCGCCGCCCGCGAGGAGGTACGGGGCCTTGGCGTGCGCGTGGTCGCGCAGCGACATGATCAGGAGCTTCGGGGAGAGCGGCTTGCCGGTGTTCCAGGCGGGGCACTGCGACTGGCAGCGGCCGCACTCGGTGCACGTACTGAAGTCGAGGAGGCCCTTCCAGGAGAACTGCTCGACCTGGCTGACACCGAAGACGGCGTCCTCGGCCGGGTCCTCCCAGTCGATCGGCTTGCCGCCGGACGTCATGGGCTGCAGCTCGCCGAGGGTCGTGGAGCCGTCCGCGTCGCGCTTGAACCAGATGTTCGGGAAGGCGAGGAAGCGGTGCCAGGCGACGCCCATGTTCGTGTTGAGCGCGACGGTGATCATCCAGATGAAGGACGTCGCGATCTTCACCATGGCGAAGAAGTACGTGAGGTTCTGCAGCGTGGAGAGGTCCATGCCGCCGAACCACGAGACGAACGGGTACGAGATGAAGAACGACGCCTCGTAGCTGTCCACGTGGTGCTGGGCACCCTCGAGGGCGTGCAGCGTGAAGATGCAGATGCCGACGATGAGGATGACGGCCTCGACGAAGTACGCCTGGCCCTTCTTGGAGCCCGCGAACCGGGACTTGCGGCCCGGATTGTTGTCGGGCTTGCTCAGCTGCCGGATGACGATCAGCGTCACGATGCCGAGCACCGTCATCGTGCCGAGGAACTCGACGAAGATGTTGTACGGCGCCCACTCACCGATGATCGGCAGCATCCAGTCGGCCTGGAAGAGCTGGCCGATGGCGTTGACGATGGTGAGGAGCAGCGAGAAGAAGCCCACCGCCACGAACCAGTGCGCGACGCCGACGACGCCCCAGCGGTTCATGCGGGTGTGGCCGAGGAACTCCTTGGCCACGGTGACGGTGCGCTGCACGGGCTGATCGGTGCGCGTGCCTGCCGGGACGGGCTGGCCGAGCCGCATGTACTGGACGATCTGCACGATGGCACGGCCGAACAGCGCGACGCCGACCGCGATTAGGACCAGCGACACGATGATCGCGGCGAGTTGCATTTGGGGGCTCCTCGGGCCTGCGAGGCGAACTATTACTAAGCGGTAACTTATGCAGTCCGTCTGAGACTACCCACTTACTCAGCCGCACTGTAGCCAGCGAGGCGGTGATCTGCGTCGCTCAGGCAACCCTGCGTTGCGGCTTCGCTGGGCCGACATCTGTCTGCGGGTCGGCGTTGGCTGGTCGCGCAGTTCCCCGCGCCCCCTGCGGGGCCTGGTTGCGCGTAAGGGCTGGATAAGAGTTGAGCCTCTGAGACTCAGCTCTGTTGACTCGCGCGCCGCGCTGATGCATGGTTGAGCCAGATCCACTCAAGAAGTACATCTGGAGGAACCGAAATGGCACGTGCGGTCGGCATCGACCTGGGCACGACTAACTCTGTCGTCAGCGTTCTTGAAGGCGGCGAGCCCACCGTCATCACCAACGCCGAGGGCGCCAGGACCACGCCGTCCGTCGTCGCCTTCGCGAAGAACGGCGAGGTGCTTGTCGGCGAGGTGGCCAAGCGCCAGGCGGTCACGAACGTCGACAGGACCATCCGCTCGGTCAAGCGCCACATGGGCACTGACTGGAAGGTGGACATCGACGACAAGGGGTTCAACCCCCAGCAGATCTCGGCGTTCATCCTGCAGAAGCTGAAGCGCGACGCGGAGTCCTACCTGGGCGAGAAGGTGGCCGACGCGGTCATCACCGTCCCGGCGTACTTCAACGACTCGGAGCGTCAGGCGACGAAGGAGGCCGGCGAGATCGCGGGCCTGAACGTCCTGCGCATCGTGAACGAGCCGACGGCCGCCGCTCTCGCGTACGGCCTCGACAAGGACGACCAGACGATCCTCGTCTTCGACCTCGGTGGCGGCACCTTCGACGTGTCCCTCCTGGAGATCGGCGACGGCGTCGTCGAGGTGAAGGCCACGAACGGCGACAACCACCTCGGTGGTGACGACTGGGACCAGCGCGTCGTCGACTACCTGGTCAAGCAGTTCAACAACGGCCACGGCGTGGACCTCTCCAAGGACAAGATGGCGCTCCAGCGCCTGCGCGAGGCG
This sequence comes from Streptomyces sp. NPDC051214, assembly GCF_040682375.1. NCBI lineage: Bacteria > Bacillati > Actinomycetota > Actinomycetes > Kitasatosporales > Streptomycetaceae > Streptomyces > Streptomyces sp. NPDC051214. The sequence goes on along the minus strand of NZ_JBFBAT010000026.1, from coordinate 11,144 downwards.
GCCGAGAAGGCCAAGATCGAGCTGTCCTCCTCCACGGAGACCACGATCAACCTGCCCTACATCACGGCGTCCGCCGAGGGCCCGCTGCACCTGGACGAGAAGCTCACGCGCGCCCAGTTCCAGCAGCTCACGTCCGACCTCCTGGAGCGCTGCAAGACGCCGTTCCACAACGTCATCAAGGACGCGGGCATCCAGCTCTCCGAGATCGACCACGTCGTTCTCGTCGGTGGCTCGACCCGTATGCCCGCCGTCGCGGAGCTCGTCAAGGAGCTGACCGGCGGCCAGGACGCCAACAAGGGCGTGAACCCGGACGAGGTCGTCGCCATCGGCGCCGCCCTGCAGGCCGGTGTCCTCAAGGGCGAGGTCAAGGACGTCCTGCTCCTCGACGTCACCCCGCTGTCCCTCGGCATCGAGACCAAGGGAGGGATCATGACCAAGCTCATCGAGCGCAACACCACGATCCCGACCAAGCGCTCCGAGATCTTCACGACGGCCGAGGACAACCAGCCGTCCGTCCAGATCCAGGTCTACCAGGGCGAGCGCGAGATCGCGGCGTACAACAAGAAGCTCGGGATGTTCGAGCTGACCGGTCTGCCGCCGGCCCCGCGCGGTGTCCCGCAGATCGAGGTCGCCTTCGACATCGACGCCAACGGCATCATGCACGTGACGGCAAAGGACCTCGGCACCGGCAAGGAGCAGAAGATGACCGTCACCGGCGGCTCCTCGCTGCCGAAGGACGAGGTCGACCGCATGCGCCAGGAGGCCGAGCAGTACGCGGACGAGGACCACAAGCGCCGCGAGGCCGCCGAGTCCCGCAACCAGGGCGAGCAGCTCGTCTACCAGACGGAGAAGTTCCTCGCGGACAACGCGGACAAGGTCCCCGGTGACGTGAAGACCGAGGTCGAGTCCGCCGTCGAAGAGCTGAAGGAAAAGCTCAAGGGCGAGGACACCGCGGAGATCCGCACGGCCACCGAGAAGGTCGCGGCCGTCTCGCAGAAGCTCGGCCAGGCCATGTACGCGGACGCGCAGGCCGCCGGTGCCGAGGGCGCTGCCCCCGGTGCCGAGGGCGGCGAGGCCCCGAACATGTCCAAGGACAAGGACGACGACGTCGTCGACGCCGAGATCGTCGACGACGAGAAGCCCGGCGACTCGAAGGGCGGCGCCGCATGACCGAGGAGACTCCGGGCTTCGGCGACAACGCCGAGCAGCCTGACGTCCCCTCCGGCGCCACCCCTGATGACGCGGCGCCGCAGGCCGCCGAGCCCTCCGTCGAGGAGGGCACGGCGGCCCCGGCCGGGGACGCAAGCAAGGCATCCGCCCAGTCGGCACAGTCGGCTCAGTCCGGCCCGTCGGCCCAGTCCGCCCAGGACGCGGGTCTGCTGGCCCAGCTGGACCAGGTGCGTACGGCGCTCGGCGAGCGCACGGCGGACCTCCAGCGACTGCAGGCGGAGTATCAGAACTACCGCCGTCGTGTGGAGCGGGACAAGGTCACGGTCAAGGAGATCGCCGCGGCGAACCTCCTGTCCGAGCTCCTCCCGACCCTGGACGACGTCGGCCGCGCCCGTGAACACGGCGAGCTGGTCGGCGGCTTCAAGTCGGTCGCCGAGGCGCTCGAGACGGTCGTCGCCAAGATGGGCCTCCAGCAGTTCGGCAAGGAGGGCGAGCCCTTCGACCCGACGATCCACGAGGCCCTGATGCACTCGTACGCACCGGACGTCACCGAGACGACCTGCGTCGCGATCCTCCAGCCGGGGTATCGCATCGGCGAGCGCACCATCCGCCCCGCGCGGGTGGCCGTGGCCGAGCCGCAGCCGGGCGCGCAGACGGTCAAGGGCGACTCCGAGACCGCCGCATCCACGGACTCCGCCGACGCGGCGGAGGACAAGGAGACCGGTGGCGGCCCGGACGAGGGCTGACACATCGGAATCGTCGTGAAGCGAGAGGAGGGACGTCGGGGATGAGCACCAAGGACTTCATCGAGAAGGACTACTACAAGGTCCTCGGCGTCCCCAAGGACGCCACCGAGGCCGAGATCAAGAAGGCGTACCGGAAGCTCGCACGCGAGAACCACCCGGACGCCAACAAGGGCAACACCAAGGCGGAAGAGCGCTTCAAGGAGATCTCCGAGGCGAACGACGTCCTCGGCGACCCCAAGAAGCGCAAGGAGTACGACGAAGCGCGTGCCCTCTTCGGCAACGGCGGTTTCAGGGCCGGTCCCCCGGGTGCGGGCGGCGGCGGTTCGTTCAACTTCGACCTGGGCGACCTCTTCGGAGGCGGCGCCCAGGGCGGCGGTGGAGCGGGCGGCGCCGGCGGCTTCGGGGGCGGTCTGGGTGACGTCTTCGGGGGCCTGTTCAACCGAGGCGGCACGGGTGCGGGCGGCGCGGGCACGCGTACGCAGCCCCGGCGCGGCCAGGACATCGAGTCCGAGGTCACGCTGAGTTTCACGGAGGCGGTGGACGGGGCCACGGTCCCGCTGCGGATGTCCTCCCAGGCGCCCTGCAAGGCCTGTTCCGGCACCGGCGACAAGAACGGCACGCCGCGCGTGTGCCCGACTTGCGTCGGCACGGGCCAGGTCACGCGGGGCGGAGGCGGCGGTTTCTCCCTGACCGACCCCTGTGTGGACTGCAAGGGCCGCGGGCTCATCGCCCAGGATGCCTGCGAGGTCTGCAAGGGCTCGGGCCGGGCGAAGTCGTCGCGCACGATGCAGGTGCGGATTCCGGCGGGCGTCTCGGACGGCCAGCGGATCCGGCTGCGCGGAAAGGGCGGTCCCGGTGAACGGGGCGGCCCGGCGGGCGACCTGTACGTCGTCGTGCACGTCGACACCCACCCGGTCTTCGGCCGCAAGGGCGACAACCTGACGGTGACGGTGCCGGTGACGTTCGCCGAGGCGGCACTGGGCGGCGAGGTCAAGGTCCCCACCCTGGGCGGCCCGCCGGTCACCCTGAAGCTGCCTCCGGGCACGCCCAACGGTCGTACGATGCGGGCGCGGGGCAAGGGCGCGGTCCGCAAGGACGGCTCGCGGGGCGATTTGCTGGTGACGGTGGAGGTATCGGTCCCGACCGAGCTCTCCGACACGGCGAAGGAAGCCCTGGAGACATACCGCAAGGCGACCGCGGACGACGATCCGCGGGCAGAACTGTTCCAGGCCGCGAAGGGAGCATGAGATGGACGGCCGTCGTCGACAGTCCAATTTTGGGCGGGCGTACCAACTGACCGACGAGACGCCGGTCTACGTCATCTCGGTGGCCGCCCAGCTTTCGGGCCTCCACCCGCAGACCCTGCGGCAGTACGACCGCCTCGGTCTGGTCTCCCCGGACCGCACGGCGGGCCGTGGCCGACGCTACTCCGCCCGCGACATCGAACTGCTGCGCACGGTGCAGCAGTTGTCGCAGGAGGAGGGCATCAACCTCGCCGGCATCAAGCGCATCATCGAGCTGGAGAACCAGGTCGCGGCGCTACAGGCGAGGGTGGTGGAACTGTCTTCGGCCGTGGAGGGCGCGGCTGCCGCGATGCAGCAGCGCGAGGCGGCGGTCCACGCGTCGTACCGCCGCGACCTGGTCCCGTACCAGGACGTGCAGCAGGCGAGCGCGCTGGTGGTGTGGCGTCCGAAGAGGACGTCGGAGCAGTAGTTTTCGTACGCTCAGGTCGGGGCCGGGAGGTGGGAACCTCCCGGCCCCGACGCGCGTTGGCGCGAACGACCTGAAGATTTTTTGCTGGGGGAGTAGGGGGCCGCCATGGCCATGGTGGGACTTTTCTGGATCGCCGAGGGCGATGTGTACGTGGGAGCGAAGCCGTCGGGCCTCGCCGCGGGGGTGCGGCTGACGCCGGAGGGCGTGATGGCCCTGGGCGACAAGCAGTCGGGCCTGTGGCTCTGGGAGGACGTGCACGCCCTGGCGGCGCGGGACGTACCGGTGACGTCCATGAAGCGCAGGGTGGGCGTGCTGGTGGACATGGCACTGACGCTCGGCCTGGGAGGGGAGGACGAGGCCCCGACGATGACGCTGCGGATCACGGCCGGGGAAGGCGACACGGACCTGACGGTGTACACGGCGGCGGCGTCGGGGTACTCACAGACGGAGTACGACCTGTCCCAGTCGCTCCTGGCCCACCTGACGCGGGGCGAGGCGACCCTGCGGACCACGCTGGCGGCGATGGCGGAGTGGGGCAGACGCCACGAGGGCGGCACGCCGAGGCTGGCGGAGCGCGAGGAATTGCTACGAACCTGGACGGAGTCCTGATGGAAGCCACGGACCGTAACTTCACTGCCCTTGACGCCACGGACCTGAAGCACCTGCGGCGCTGCGTGGAGTTGGCCAGGGAGGCCCTGGAGGCGGGCGACGAGCCCTTCGGCTCGCTCCTGGTGTCGGGCGAGGGCGAGGTCCTGAAGGAGGACCGCAACCGCGTCGCGGGCGGCGACCACACCCGCCACCCCGAGTTCGAACTGGCCCGCTGGTCGGCGGCCCACCTGACCCCGGACGAGCGATCAAGGGCAACGGTCTACACCTCGGGCGAACACTGCCCCATGTGCGCGGCGGCCCACGCCTGGGTGGGCCTGAGCCGAATCGTCTACGCGGCATCGTCGGCCCAACTGTCACACTGGCTGACGGACTTCAACGCCCCACCGGCCCCGGTGGCCGCCCTCCCGATCAACGAGATCGCACCGGGGGTGAGGGTGCAGGGGCCTGCACCTGAACTGGCTGATGAGATCAGGGAGTTGCATCGGCGGTTGCACGCGAAAACCTGAGGGCATCACTTCCGCTGGTCGAGGATGCCTGAACGGCCTATGAGGTAGCCCAGTTGCGCCCGGCTCTCGCTTCCGAGGAGGGCGGCGAGCTTGGCGATGTGGAGGCGCGCGGTGCGCACGTTCATGCCGAGACGCGCGGAGATCTCGGCGTCGGTCAGCCCCTCGGTCAGGAGGGCGGCGATGGCCCTCTGCCGGGCGGTGATGCCGTTCTCCGCGGGCTCCGGGGCAGCCTGGGGCCACATGGGGGTGGCCAGGCGCCAGAGACGGTCGAAGGTCGTGGCGAGGTAGTCGACCACGGCGGGGTGGCGTAGTTCGAGGGCGAGGCTGCGGTCTTTGCTCGCGGGAATGAACGCCACGGTCCGGTCGAAGACGAAGAGCCGCTCGGTGACCTCGTCGAGGGTGCGAACCTCGACGTCCCCGTCGAGCTGTTCGAAATGGGCGAGAGCCGGCAGCGAGTGACGCGTCGTGTGCTGATAGAGCGTCCGCATCCGGCATCCCCGGCTGAGCAGGGCCTGCTCGCGCGGCAGGATGGCCTCCAGGACCTCGGGAGGACGGCCTCCGCCGGGCTGGACGGTGAGCACTTCCCGGGTGGCCGCTTCCACGGCCCGGCCGACGGCCTCGTCGATTTGGGGAATTCCCCGCAGCTCCGTGATGGTGGGCGCACTCGCCGGGAGGACCGCGCCGTCCGCCATCACTCTCAGTGCTCCTTGTCCAGGATTCCGGACTGGGCGATGAGGTAGCCGAGTTGCGCGCGGCTGCCGCTGCCCAGGGCGGCGGCGATCTTGGCGATGTGGGCGCGGCAGGTGCGGACGTTCATGCCGAGGCGCCGGGCGATCGCCTCGTCGACGTGTCCCTCGATGAGCATTCTGGCAATCGTGCGCTGAACGCCGGTGATGCCGTTCGTGGGCGGCGCGTAGGGCACGTCGTCGACCAGGGGGGTGGCCCGGCTCCAGAGTTGCTCGAAAACCTTGGCCAGGTACTCGATCAGGCCGGGGTGACGCAGCTCCAGGGCCGCGTCCTGGCGGGTGTGCGCGGGAATCAGGGCGACGGTGCGGTCGAAGATCATGAGCCGGTCGACCAGCTCCTCCAGCGTCCGTACCTCGACGTTCCCCTGGGCCATGCGTGCCGCGTACGCCAGCGTTCCCTGGCTGTGTCTGACGGTGTGCTGGTAGAGAGTGCGCATGGTGATGCCGCGGTCGATGACGGTCTGCCCGCGCTTCATCGCCAGGTTGAGCACGTTCTCGCTGCGTCCGCCGCCCGGCTGGATCGTGAGGATCTCCGAACGGCACTCCGCCGTGGCCCGCTCGATGACCGCGCCGATGCGGATGTCACCCTCCAGCACGGTGAACCCCTGCGTGGTGGGTTCCATCTGCGAGGTGATCGCCATGAATGGCTCGAAGGCATCGGTTAGTTCAACGGCGATCCTTCGCCGTTCCTGAATTTCGCGCTCGATGGGGTGGAGTCGCTGGGCGAGCGCGGCGGACGGCGGTACGGGACGCAGCCAGTCCGCGTCGTCGGGGTCCGGGTGCACGAGCCCGGATTCCACTAGGCAGGGAACCTTCTCGGCCTCGGCCCGCGTCAGTCGACCCGTACGCAGCGCGGTGGCATACAGCTCCGAACCCTCGGCGCAAAGGGGGGTTGCGGGGTGAGGATGTGTCGGTATTGCGCCTGTTGTAAGCAAATCTCCACCCCCCAGGGTCCTGAACGTGCAGGAACATGATGCATCCACCCTGTGGCTTTGACGTGCTGAATTGAGACATCGTCTTGTTGAGCCGGGGGAGAGGAACCTACCAAGTGAGGACGAAGCCGACCATGTTTAAGCGCATGCTTCGCTCGGTGCTTGTCACCACCTTCTCCGCAGGGCTGGCCCTGGGCGCGGTGAGTACGTGTGATCTCGTCTGGGGGTCCGCGCCCGCGAAGGCGACTTCTGTTTCGGCTTTGCCCGGGGATCTCGTCTGGGGCGTGGCGCCGGCAGGGGGCGACGCATGAGCACCCCTCCCGACGACCGCACCTTCCGCCGAGAAATGGCCACCGCCTACCGGTCCGGCTGGCACTTCATCGATCTCGCCACCGCGATACCCCACGCCGGCGACTCGTTGATGGTCACGCTTCTCGGTGAGCCCGTGGTCGTCACCCGGGACGACGAGGAGGAGATCCGGGCCTACCGGTGCCTTCGCAAGCCGCGTGGAGCCCCCCAGCCCGTGCGGTGTGCCATCCGGTACGGGATGGTCTTCGTCAATCTTGACCGGCGTGATCACCAGCTGGTCGGTGAGCCGGGACAGCCGGGCGGCCGGCAGCAGCAGGACCAGCAGAGTTCCACCACTACAAGAGCCATCACAGCCACCCCCCGCAGCGCCTGACGCGATCCCCCGTCGTTGTACATCGCGCAGGTGCTTCCCCCAGCAGCGGCGCCACCGTGGACCTGAACACGGTGGCGCCGCTGTGGTGTGTGGGGCAACCGGGCGACCGGGCAACCACGCAACCTCAGCCGCAGAGGTGGAGTCAGGGTGTGAGCAGGGGCTTCTGGCCCATCGCCCGCGTCAGCGTGATCTCGATGACGGCCCGCTGCGGATTCGGCCTCGGCGGCCGCCCGTACCGCTCCTCGTAGCGACGCTCGCCCTCCGCGATCTCCGCCGCCTCCGTCCGCACGCGCGCGTGCCCCTCCAGCGTCGCCCAGCGCCGCCCGTCGACCTGGCAGACCGCCACCCGCGCGCCTGACGCCCCGGCCGCCTCGGCCGCCTCGGCCGCCAGGATGTTGCGGACCTTCGCGCTCGTCCTGCTCGCCAGCACGCGGGCCACCCCCGCCTCCGGGTCGTACGTCACGCCGACCGGCACCACGTGCGGGGTGCCGTCGGGGCGTGGCGTCGTCAGCGTGCACAGGTGCCGTTCACGCCAGAAGCTGAGGTAGGCGGGTGTGGGGTGGTGTGGGTCCATGGCCATGGAGTGGAACCTAGCCGCCCGGACGCCCCGCTCCTCCCTTGAGTGGAATAGACTCAACTTTATGTACGCTGTTTAGGTCAGGTGGGGCGGGAGACCCGCCGGACATACGCATCGACCCGCCGGACATACGGATCGCAAGGAGGAGACGACACCCGTGGACGCCGAGCTGACCAACAGGAGCCGGGACGCGATCAACGCGGCCAGCAGCCTGGCCGTGAAGGACGGGCATCCCGACCTGACCCCCGCGCATCTGCTGCTCGTGCTGCTGGAGGGGCAGGACAACGAGAACATCACCGACCTGCTCGCCGCGGTCGAGGCCGACCAGGCCGCCGTCCGTGCCGACGCCGAACGGGCACTGAGCGGCCTGCCCAGCGTCACGGGATCCACCGTCGCGCCGCCGCAGCCCAACCGCGACCTGCTCGCGGTCATCGCCGACGCCTCACAGCGGGCCAAGGAGCTGGGCGATGATTACCTCTCCACCGAACATCTGCTGATCGGCATCGCCGCCAAGGGCGGCTCCGCCGCCGAGGTCCTGGGCAAGCACGGGGCCACCGCCAAGAAACTGCTCGACGCGTTCGAGAAGGCAAGGGGAGGACGTCGGGTGACCACACCGGACCCGGAGGGTCAGTACAAGGCCCTGGAGAAGTTCGGGACGGATTTCACCGCTGCCGCCAGGGAGGGAAAGCTTGATCCCGTCATCGGCCGTGATCAGGAGATCCGGCGTGTGGTGCAGGTCCTGTCCCGGCGTACGAAGAACAACCCCGTCCTCATCGGCGAACCCGGCGTCGGCAAGACCGCCGTCGTCGAAGGGCTCGCGCAGCGCATCGTGAAGGGCGACGTCCCCGAGTCGCTGAAGAACAAGCGTCTCGTCTCCCTCGACCTGGGCGCCATGGTCGCGGGTGCGAAGTACCGCGGCGAGTTCGAGGAGCGGCTCAAGACCGTCCTCTCCGAGATCAAGGAGAGCGACGGCCAGATCATCACCTTCATCGACGAGCTGCACACCGTCGTCGGGGCCGGTGCGGGCGGCGACTCCGCCATGGACGCCGGCAACATGCTCAAGCCCATGCTGGCCCGCGGCGAGCTGCGCATGGTCGGTGCGACCACGCTCGACGAGTACCGGGAGCGGATCGAGAAGGATCCGGCACTCGAGCGGCGCTTCCAGCAGGTCCTCGTCGACGAACCGACCGTCGAGGACTCCATCGCGATCCTCCGCGGTCTCAAGGGGCGGTACGAGGCCCACCACAAGGTCCAGATCGCCGACAGCGCCCTCGTCGCCGCCGCCGCGCTCTCCGACCGGTACATCACCTCGCGCTTCCTGCCCGACAAGGCCATCGACCTCGTCGATGAGGCCGCGAGCCGGCTGCGGATGGAGATCGACTCCTCTCCCCTCGAGATCGACGAACTCCAGCGGTCCGTCGACCGGCTGAAGATGGAGGAGCTCGCCCTCAGCAAGGAGACCGACCCCGCGAGCAAGGAGCGCCTCGAAAGGCTGCGCCGCGACCTCGCCGACAAGGAGGAGGAGCTGCGCGGGCTCAACGCGCGCTGGGACAAGGAGAAGCAGTCCCTCAACCGCGTCGGTGAGCTGAAGGAGAAGCTCGACGAGCTGCGCGGCCAGGCCGAACGCGCCCAGCGCGACGGCGACTTCGACACCGCGAGCAAGCTGCTCTACGGCGAGATCCCCACCCTCGAACACGACCTGGAGGTCGCCTCCGAGGCCGAGGAGGAGGTCTCCAAGGACACCATGGTCAAGGAGGAGGTCGGCCCCGACGACATCGCCGACGTCGTCGGCGCCTGGACGGGCATCCCGGCCGGACGGCTCCTCGAGGGCGAGACGCAGAAGCTGCTCCGCATGGAGGACGAGCTCGGCAAGCGGCTCATCGGCCAGACCGAGGCCGTGCGCGCGGTGTCCGACGCCGTGCGCCGCACGCGGGCCGGGATCGCCGACCCCGACCGCCCCACCGGCTCCTTCCTCTTCCTCGGCCCGACCGGCGTCGGCAAGACCGAGCTGGCGAAGGCCCTCGCGGACTTCCTCTTCGACGACGAGCGCGCCATGGTCCGCATCGACATGAGCGAGTACGGCGAGAAGCACAGCGTGGCCAGGCTGGTCGGCGCCCCGCCCGGGTACGTCGGCTACGAGGAGGGCGGACAGCTCACCGAGGCCGTACGCAGGCGCCCGTACAGCGTCGTGCTGCTCGACGAGGTCGAGAAGGCGCACCCCGAGGTCTTCGACGTCCTGCTCCAGGTCCTCGACGACGGGCGGCTGACCGACGGGCAGGGGCGGACGGTGGACTTCCGCAACACCATCCTCGTCCTGACCTCCAACCTCGGCAGCCAGTACCTGGTCGAGCCGCTGACCTCCGAGGAGGAGAAGAAGCAGCAGGTCCTCGAAGTCGTGCGCGCCTCTTTCAAGCCGGAGTTCCTGAACCGGCTCGACGACCTCGTCGTCTTCACCGCGCTCGGCAAGGCCGAGCTCGCGCACATCGCCCAGCTGCAGATCGACCGCCTGGCGGCCCGGCTCGCGGAGCGGCGGCTCACGCTGGAGGTGTCGCCCGACGCGCTGGCCTGGCTGGCGGACGAGGGCAACGACCCGGCGTACGGCGCGCGGCCGCTGCGGCGTCTCATCCAGACGTCCATCGGCGACCGGCTCGCCAAGGAGATCCTCTCCGGCGAGGTGAAGGACGGGGACACGGTCCGCGTGGACACCTTCGAGGACGGTCTGATCGTCGGTCCGGCGACGGCCGAGACGGCATAACCCGGTCACATCTGGGGCGGGGGTTGCGGGCCCCCGCCCGACATGGGGCAGGATGGCGGAATCCGTACGAAGGGACTAAGCACGTGAGCATCGACCCGTCCTCGATTCCGAATTTCGGGGGACAGCCCGAACCGCAGCAGGGCGATGGACCGGCGGGCCCCGTTGTCCCCGACCAGGACCTGGTCAAGCAGCTCCTGGACCAGATGGAGCTCAAGCACGTCGTCGACGAAGAGGGTGACCTCGCGGCGCCGTGGGAGGAGTTCCGCACGTACTTCATGTTCCGTGGCGAGGACGACCAGCAGGTCTTCTCGGTGCGGACGTTCTACGACCGCGCGCACGGCATCGAGGAGAAGGCCCAGATCCTCGAGGCCATCGACGACTGGAACCGCCGCACCCTGTGGCCGAAGGTCTACACGCACACCCACGACGACGGCACCGTCCGCCTCATCGGCGAGGCGCAGATGCTGATCGGCACGGGCGTCGCGCTCGAGCACTTCGTGTCGTCCACGGTCAGCTGGGTGCGCGCCGCGATCGAGTTCGACCGCTGGCTGGTCGAGCAGCTCGGCCTGGAGGCCGAGGTCGACGGCACCGAGGGTGAGACCAAGCCCGACGACGAGGCCTGAGCCTCGCGACGGGTCACGTCACGACGAGAGCCCGGCCGGGCCGCCCCCCCCCCCCCCGCGACGGGAGGGGGGACGACCCCGGGCG
>NZ_JBFBAT010000025.1:0-91908 GCF_040682375.1 Streptomyces sp. NPDC051214 | reverse complement strand
TGCAGGGGGGACCCTGTGGGAGAGTAGGACGCCGCCGAACTATTATTACGGGAAACCCCCGCACCCTCTGGGTGCGGGGGTTTTCTGCGTTCAGGGTCAGTAGGCCATGCGCCTGCACCACATTCATCAACTCACTCCGGCCGCACCAATTTCGTGTCGTACGCCAGAATCACCGCCTGTACCCGATCCCTCGCCCCCGTCTTCGCGAGAATGCGGCCCACGTGTGTTTTCACCGTCGACTCCGCGAGGTGCAGCCGGCCCGCGATCTCCGCGTTCGTCCAGCCCTGCCCGATGACCGTGAGGATCTCGCGCTCCCGTTCCGTCAGTGCGGACAGGCGCGGGTCCCGGAACGGGTCGGGCTCCTCGCCAGGGCGTGGCGGCAGATGATCGGCGTACGCGTCGAGGAGGCGGCGGGTCAGGCTCGGGGCGACGACCGCGTCCCCCGTGGCGACCGCCCGGATACCCGCGAGGAGCTCCTCCGGCAGGGCGTCCTTGATGAGGAAGCCCGAGGCTCCCGCGCGCAGACCCGCGTACGCGTACTCGTCGAGGTCGAACGTGGTGAGGATAAGGACGCGGGTGCGGTCGCCCGCGGCCACGATGCGGCGCGTCGCCTCGATGCCGTCGAGCCCCGGCATGCGGATGTCCATCAGGGCGACGTCCGGGTGTAGTTCGGCCGTCATGCGGACCGCCTCGCTGCCGTTGCCGGCCTCTCCCACCACCCTCATGTCGTCCTGGCTCTCCAGGAGCATGCGGAAGCCGAAGCGTTGCATCGGCTGGTCGTCGACGATGAGCACGGTCGTCACTGGGGGGATTCCTTGAGTTCCTCGGGGAGATGGAGTCTTACCTGCCAGCCGCCTGCCGGTTGCCGCAGCGGGCCTGCCTCAAGTGTCCCGTCGTACATGGCCGTTCGCTCGCGCATTCCCGTGAGGCCCCGGCCCGGCGAATCACCGGGTGAGGGGCCGCGCGTTCCAGGGGGGCCACCTGCCCCCGTGTCCGTCACCGTGGCCCGCACCCCGTCGTCGCCGTACACGACCTCCACGTACGCCGTCGCCTCCGGGCCGCCGTGCTTGAGGGTGTTGGTGAGGGCCTCCTGGACGACGCGGTAGACCGTCAGTTGGCGGCCCGCCGGGAGGCCGTCCAGGCTGCCGTGCACCGTGCTGCGTACCGGAAGCCCCGCGGCCCGTACCCCGGCGATGAGGCGGTCGAGGTCGGTGAGTGCGGGCTGCGGAGCCAGGGCGGCGGCCTCGGGAGCCGCCTCGGGGGCGTCCTCGCGCAGGACGTCCAGGAGCCGGCGCAGTTCCGTCAGGGCCTGGCGGCTGGTCGTGCCGATGGCCGTGAGTGCCTGGGCAGCGCGTTCCGGGGACTTGGCGGCCGCGTACGAGCCGCCGTCCGCGAGGGTCGTGATGACCGAGAGGTTGTGGCCGATGATGTCGTGCATCTCCCGGGCGATGCGGGTGCGTTCGGCGTGGGTGGCGAGCTGCGCCTGCTGGTCGCGCTCGACTTCCAGCTGCTTGGCGCGCTGCACCAGCGATGCCGTGTACTCCTGGCGGGTGCGGACGGCGATGCCCAGCAGGGCGACGATGGCGTAACTCATCATCATCGGGACGATCTGCTGGTCCCAACTGCCCTGCGGATAGCGGAGATGGCCGAGCACGGCGGGCGCGAGGGCCAGGCCGTACGTCCAGGCCAGCGTGCGCATCGGCAGGCGTATCGCGATGTTGAAGACCATGATGAGCAGGTTGAGCGAGCTCTGGAGGACGGCCCCGGTCCAGTTGTTGACGAGGGTCGCCGCGAGCATGACCGCGTACATGGCGAGCGGGTGCGTGCGGCGCCACAGGAGCGGCACCGTGACGGACAGCATGATCGCGTAGAGGAGCCAGGCGGGGATGTCCGTGTTCTGGGCGATGTTCCGCCACCCGTCGCCCACGAGGTCCACGAGCCCGACGATTAGGAAGAAGCCGGTCAGGAAGGCGTTCCAGACCAGCGGGCGCCGCCGGTCGAAGGCGCGCGCCCACTGGACGCCGCGCTCGACGTACCGGGTCAGCGGCTGGGTGTCCGCGGACCAGTCCGGTTCCGGGGGCGGGGTCCGTGGGGTCACGGCTTCATCCTCGTACGCGATCCGGTCATACGTCCCGTCGCTTGAGCAGATACGCCGCCGTCGCCAGGGAGGCCACCGTCCACGCGCACAGCGTGAGCAGGCCTGTGCCGGGGGCGAGGTCGCCGGACGTGGTGTGCACGGTCGCGAGGGACTCGGCGGCGGGCAGCGGGAAGTAGTTCAGGAGGTCCCGCACCGTGTCGTTCGGGATCATCATGGCGAGCTGCGGGAGAAGGATCAGGCCGCCGACGTACGCGCCGATCGTCCCCGGAACGCTGCGCAGGGCCGAGCCGAGGCCGAGCACGATGACCCCGATGAGGGTGGTCCCGATGGCCGAGCCGGCCACGGCGCGTGCGATGCCGGGGTCGCCGAGGGACGCCTCCAGGTCCGTGCCGCCGAGGAACATCTGGGCCAGCGGGAACGTGAGGAAGTTCGTGACCAGGAGCGTGCCGAGGGCGACCGCGGCGAACACCGTGGTCTTCGCCCGGAGCACCGGGAGGCGGCGCGGCACCGCGGCCATCGTGGCCCGCACCATGCCCGTCGCGTACTCGCCCGCGGTGACGAGGATGCCGAGGACCGCGATGGCGACCTGGCCGATCTGGTTGCCGAGCAGGGCGTAGGTGACCGCGTCGATCTCGTCGCCGGAGTCGGGTGTGTAGGTGGCGCCGACGATCATGCCGAGGATGACGGTGAGGACGCTCGCCAGGCCGAGCATGATCCAGGTGGAGCGAAGCGTCCACAGCTTGTGCCACTCGGAGCGGAGGATGCCGCGTGAGGTGAGGCGGTAGGGGGTGCTGGGGGTGGAGGTGGCGGCGGTGGTCGTCGTGCTGCTCATGCCGCTGCTCCTTCCGGGACGGTGGTGGTGGCGGTGGACACGGATGCGACGTACTCGACCGACTCCCGCGTCAGGTCCATGAACGCCTGCTCCAACGAGGCCGCGTGCGGGGTCAGTTCGAAGAGCGGGATGCCGTGGCGCGCCGCCGTGCGGCCGATGTGTTCACCGTCGGTGCCGCGTACGTCGAGGACGCCCGGCGTGTCACTCGTGATCTGTACGCCGGGCGCGGCGAGCAGCTCGCCCAGGAGGCCCGCCTCGGGGGTGACGACCTTGACGGAGCCGGTGCCCGAATCACGTACGAACGCCTCGACCGTGGTGTCCGCGAGGAGCCTGCCGCGGCCGATGATGATCAGGTGCTCGGCGGTCAGCGCCATCTCGCTCATGAGGTGCGAGGAGACCAGGACCGTACGGCCCTCGGCGGCGAGGGACTTGAGGAGGTTGCGGATCCACAGGACGCCCTCGGGGTCGAGGCCGTTGACCGGCTCGTCGAGGATGACCGCCGCCGGGTCGCCGAGGAGCGCGGCCGCGATGCCCAGGCGCTGGCCCATGCCGAGCGAGAAGCCCTTCACGCGCTTGCGGGCCACCTCGTGGATGCCCACGAGGTCCAGGACCTCGTCGACCCGGCGGCGCGGGATGCCGTGCGTGTGGGCCAGGGCCATCAGGTGGTGGAAGGCGGTGCGGCCCGGATGCACCGACCGGGCCTCCAGGAGCGCGCCCACCTCGTGCAGGGGCGCGGTGTGCGTCGCGTACGTCCGGTCGCCGATGGTGGAACGCCCCCGCGTCGGGGCGTCAAGGCCGAGGAGCATCCGCATGGTGGTGGACTTGCCCGCGCCGTTGGGGCCGAGGAAGCCGGTGACCGTGCCCGGGTGGACGGTGAAGGACAGGTCCTCGACGACGGTCTTCTCGCCGTAGCGCTTGGTGAGTTCGTATGCCCGAATCATGCCTCTGATGCTGGCGCTCGCGGGGGCGCGGGGCGTCGGACCAGGGGCGGGAGCCGGGCGGGTGCGGGTAGTACCGGGGTAGGACGGCGACCCTGAGGTCCTCGGTCGCTCTCAGCCGGGGAGTTCCGCGTGCGGCCAGCGGGAGCGGGCCTGTTCGCGGGAGCGGAGGAGGGCCAGGGTGGGCAGGCCGCGGTCCGCGCCGGTGGACAGGAGCTCCGGGAGCTGAGGGAGGGGGGCCACGGCGGCCACGTCGTCCAGGACCAGCGTCATTGGTGGGTCGAGCCGACCGGAGGATGACCGTTCGGCCATGCGCCGGCCGTGCTCGACCACGCTTGAGGCGAGTGCCGTGAGAAGCGGCATCGCGCCGGGTCCTTGGGGCGACTTGGGGTCCTCGATGGGTTCACCCACCACAAAAAGCGTGCCCCCTTCATCGATGAAGGAATCCAAGGTGAGGGCATCGGTTCGGTTCGGGGTACACGATTCCCGTACGTTCAGGGTGAAGAGGGCGGAGAGTGCCCGCGCCGTCAACTCCTGCGCCATGTCCCGGCGTTCGGGGTACGCCGTGAGCGCTGCCTCCAGCTCGCCCGCGGCTCCCGCGGCCGCCTTCTGGTGGGTGCGCAGGACCCGTACGGCGTCCTGGACCCCGGTTCCCTGCGCCCAGCGGTGCACGTGCTTGATGGGGCGGCCGTCCACCGCCGCGGCGTGCAGGAAGCTGCGGAGGAGCGTTTCCGCTGTGTCGGCCACCGTGCTGTCCAGTTTGGCGCTCGGCCTTATGGCGGCCAGCAGGGCGGTGGCTCGCTGGGCGGCGACTGCCTTGTCTTCGCAGGCGGTGGTGGGGGACCAGTGCATTCTTGCGGGGGTGTCGCAGAGGTGGGAGGGGTCGTAGACCAGGACGGGGCCGAGCTTTGCTCGGGCGTCCTTAGTTTCTTCCCACAGGGTGGGGTCTGAGGTGAGGATGAGGGCTGAGCCCTCGGCGTCTCGGATCGCCTCTGCTGCGAGGGGTCTGCGGGTTTCCCTTGGGCCCAGTACGAGGGGTGTACGGGGGGTGGGGACCGGCAGTTTCTCCATACTCGGCGGTTCGGGGCTGTGCCCCTCTGGGGGGCCGGGGCTCGTGTCAGTCGCACCCGCCGTCGTGGGCTGTGCCCACCCGTCCCGCCCTGCGGGACGATTGCCCACAGCAGGAGCGGCTTCGACCGGAGCGCTTGCCTCCGGAGCCGGCGAGAGGCGTTCCTCGCGTCTCGCGCGTCGTACCGCTCGCCACCGCGTCACCGTTCCCATGACGAAGATCGTCAGGACCACCAGGACCATCAGCTGGCCGATCAGCAGGCCCCAGAACAGGCCGTAGCCCGTGAGCTGGGCCGCCGGGGTGGCCGGCCAGGCGCCCGCGATGTCGTGCGGCTGCTGGACCAGGTGCCGCATCGCCACGGGTGTGTTGCCGAAGGTGACGTTCTTCGGCCAGGAGCCGTGCGAGAACAGGCCCGCGAGGCCCGTGGCCGACCAGACGAGGACCGTCAGGCCGAGCACGAAGGCGAGGCCGCCCACCAGGAGGCCGTCGGGGATGCCTCGCTCCCGTGACTCGCGCCGTCCGCCCCGGTCGCGATACTCGGGCTCAGGTCCCCGGTATGCCATCGCTCACGCCACCCCGTAACGCGACGACGACGAGGGATCGTTCATCTGCTGTTCCATGTACGCCGCCCGCTCCTCCGCCTCCAGTTCCGCCGCGCGCAGGGCGTCGTCGGCGAGGAGCTGGTCCGCCGAGGACTCCGTCATGGCGCGGTCGGTGAAGACCAGGGGGCGTTCGGTCTCGGTGATCAGGTGTTTGACCACCTGGACGTTGCCGTTGACGTCCCATACGGCGATGCCGGGGGTGAGGGTGGGGATGATCTCCACCGCCCAGCGGGGCAGGCCGAGCACCCGGCCCGTCGCTCTCGCCTCGTCCGCCTTCTGGGCGTAGATCGTCCTCGTGGACGCCATCTTCAGGATCGCCGCCGCCTCCTTGGCCGCCGCTCCGTCCACCACGTCGCTCAGGTGGTGGACGACGGCCACGAAGGAGAGCCCGAGCCGTCGGCCGAACTTGAGCAGCCGCTGGAAGAGCTGCGCCACGAACGGGGAGTTGATGATGTGCCAGGCCTCTTCCACCAGGAAGATGCGCTTCTTGCGGTCCGGGCGGATCCACGTGTGTTCGAGCCAGACGCCCACGATCGCCATCAGGATCGGCATGGCGATCGAGTTGCGGTCGATGTGCGAGAGGTCGAAGACGATCAGCGGGGCGTCCAGGTCGATGCCGACCGTCGTCGGGCCGTCGAACATGCCCCGCAGGTCACCGTCGACCAGGCGGTCCAGGACGAGCGCGACGTCCAGACCCCACGCCCGTACGTCGTCTATGGCCACGTTCATGGCCTCGGCCGACTCCGGCTCCGGATGCCTGAGCTGCTCCACGATGTCCGTCAGGACGGGCTGGCGCTCCACGATCGTCTCGTTCACGTACGCGTGGGCGACCTTGAGCGCGAAGCCCGAGCGCTCGTCGAGCCCGTGCCCCATCGCGACCTCGATGATCGTGCGGAGCAGGGCGAGCTGACCCGTCGTGGTGATCGAGGGGTCCAGCGGGTTGAGGCGGATGCCCATGTCGAGCGCGGCCGTCGGGTCCAGGCGGATGGGAGTTATCCCCAGCTCCTGGGCGATGAGGTTCCATTCGCCCACGCCGTCCTCGCCCTGCGCGTCCAGGACGACGACCTGCCGGTCCTTGAACCTGAGCTGCCGCAGGACGTACGTCTTCTCGAGCGCCGACTTGCCGTTGCCCGACTCGCCGAGCACCAGCCAGTGCGGGGCCGGGAGCTGCTGGCCGTACAGCTGGAACGGGTCGTAGATGTAGCCCTTGCCGGAGTACACCTCGCGCCCGATGATCACGCCCGAGTCGCCGAGGCCGGGGGCGGCCGTCGGCAGGTAGACCGCCTGGGCCTGCCCCGTCGACGTACGCACCGGGAGTCTGGTCGTCTCCACCTTCCCGAACAGGAAGGACGTGAAGGCGTCCGTGAGGATGGTCAGCGGATCCCGCATGGTGGCAGCCCTCGCCTCTAGCGTCGGATGCCGGTCGCGAACGGCAGCGTGTTGACGAAGGCCCTGTGGTGCTCGCGGTCGCACCACTCCAGCTTCAGATACGACTTCCCGGCCGAGGCCCGGATGGTGCGCTTGTCGCGCGCGAGGGCTTCGGGGGAACGGGACGAGACGGTGATGTAGCCGACCAGATTGACGCCGGCCGCGCCGCTCGCGAGGTCCTCGCCGCGCTGGTCCAGACGGGAGTTCGACGCGATGTCGCGGGGGTCGACCGTGCGGTTCATCTTGGCCTGGCGGCTTGCTTCGGCCTCGTCGTTCGTCTTCTCCGTCAGCATGCGCTCGATGGCGACCTCGGTGGGTTCGAGGTCCATGGTCACCGCGACCGTGCGGATCACGTCCGGGGTGTGGACGAGCAGCGGTGCGAGGAAGTTGACGCCGACGGGGGTCATCGGCCACTCCTTCACCCAGGCCGTGGCGTGGCACCAGGGGGCGCGGGTGGAGGACTCGCGGGTCTTGGCCTGGAGGTAGGTGGGCTCCATGGCGTCGAGCTCGGCGGGCCAGGCGTTGCGCTTGGTCATCGCCTGGATGTGGTCGATGGGGTGGTCCGGGTCGTACATGGAGTGCACGAGCGAGGAAAGCCGCCCCTGCCCGAGCGGCTGCCGTACGCGGATGTCCGCTTCCTGGAGCCGCGAGCAGATGTCGGTCAGCTCGCGCGCCATGACGACCGCGAGACCGGCGTCCTTGTCGAGCTTCCGGCCGCCGTGCGGGCGGCTGGCGCGCGCCATCGCCTGGGCCTCGGCGGCCAGGTCGCGGGAGTAGTGCATGCAGGCCACGAGATACGCGCGGTGCTGCTCGCTGCTGGTGGACACCATCGACTGGAGCTGCTCGTACGACTGCTGCAGCCAGGGCAGTGCCCGGTCGTCGCCTCGTACGCTGACGTCCTTGGCGTGGGCGTCCGGGTCGGCGGGAAGGGTGCGCGCGAGCATCTGCAGCCGCGTCACGAACCCGTCGCCGTTGGCGACGTGCTTGAGCAGCGTGCCGAAGCGGTCGACCAGCGCCTCCTGGTCCTCGGAGTCGCGCAGGCCCACGCCGGGGCCCTCGATCTCGATGGCGGCGGTGACGGTCCGCCGGTCGGCGTGCAGCAGTACGGCGATCTCATCCGGCCCGAAGGGCGCGGCCAGCCAGTTGATGCGGCCGATGCCCGGCGGCGGGCCGACCTCGACCTCCCTGCCGTCGAAGCGGATGCCCGCCTCGGGGGTGGCGGAGCGGTAGGCGGTGCCGCGCTTGAGGGAGCGCTTGTAGCTGCGGTTGATCTCGAACCACTTGAAGAACGTGCGGCCCTTGTAGGGGACGTAGACCGCGGCGATCGCCAGCATCGGGAAGCCCATGAGCAGCACGATGCGCAGGGAGAGGACAGGGACCAGGAGCCCGCACATCATCCCGATGAAGGCGCCGACGATGATCAGCGCGATCTCACCGGTCTCCCGGTTCTTGCCGACGATCGCGTTCGGCCGCGCACGGCCGATCAGATATGTGCGGCGGGGCGCGACCGGATGGGACACGTGGGACTGGGTGGTCATGAACGCCCTTCACCTCCCGAGCGATTGGTAGTGCCAGTGGAACCTGTGGAGCCGTTGCCCGAGCCGCGGTTGCGCGCGTGCGGGGTGCTGGTCGCGCTGCCCCGGGGCGGGGGTGCGGCGGAGGGGACAGATCCGCCGCCGTTCGATGAGCCGCCGCCTCCGCCTCCGCTGGGGCGGCTGCTGTGGGCGGCGACGCCGCCGCTTGCGGGGTTGGCGGGTCGGGCCTGGTTGGTGCCGCCTCCGCCGCCGCCCCCACGGGAGCTGTGGGTCTTGATGCCCTGGGAGACGAGGGACGCGGGGGAGGTGATGACGGCCGCGGCGCGGTTCTCCGCACCCTGGGAGATGCGGTTGTTCCGCGAGTTGGCGATCTCGTCGCCGAAGCCGGGGACGAAGCGGTAGATCATGGCGCTCGCGAAGATGGCGAGCAGGATGATCGAGAGCCCGGAGACGACGGCGGAGAACGCGTCGGGCCCGTCGTCGGCGGAGAGCGCGCCGGCGAGGCCGAGCACGATGACGATGATCGGTTTGACGAGGATGACGGCGATCATGATCCCCGCCCAGCGGCGGACGTGCGTCCACAGGTTCTTGTCGACCAGGCCCGCGTACACGACGGTCCCGAGCAGGGCGCCCACGTAGAGCAGGGCGGCCCGGATGACGAGCTCCAGCCAGAGGATGCCGGCCGCGAGGATCGACACGAGCGAGACGACGATCAGCATGATCGGCCCGCCGCCGATGTCCTCGCCCTTCTTCAGGGCCTCGGAGAACGTCCCGAAGAAGGTGTCCGTCTGACCGCCGGTGGCCTTCGCGATGACGTCCGTGATGCCGTCGGCCGCCGAGACGACCGTATAGAGGATCAACGGCGTGAAGGCGGAGGCGAGGACCGTCAGCCACAGGAACCCGATGGCTTCGGAGAGCGCGGTGGTGAGGGGGACGCCTCTCACTGCGCGTTTGGCGACGGCGAGGAGCCAGAGGAGGAGGGTCAGGATGGTGGACGCGGCGAAGACGACCGCGTACTGCTTGAGAAAGCTGGGGTTCGTGAAGTCGACCTCGGCGGTCTCCTTCACGGCTTCGGAGAGCTTGTCGACGGTCCAGGACGCGGCTTCGGCGCAGCCCTTCGCCAGGGAGGAGAGGGGGTCGGCGGTGGAGTCCAGGGGGGCGTCGGTGGGGTACTTGCCGCTGCTGTCGCCGGTGCTGCTTTCTTGGCCTTTTTCGCAGTATTTTTTGGCGGGGCCGCGGATGAGATCGCAGGGGTCGTCGTCGGGCTCGGGCGCGGCGAGGGCCTGCGTGGCGAAGAGGACCACGGCGGTCTGCACCGTGGTGACCGCGGCTGCGAGCGTGAGGGTGCGACGGCGGTTGCTAGCGGGCATAAGTGAACCCTCCGTACTCCTCCACAGCCTTCGCCATGTCATCGGCCGACGAGGCCCTTTGGTCGCGCCCGACGGGGACGGGGCCGTCCTTCTGCTTGAAGTCGGCGACCTTCCAGTCGCCCCCGACCCACCGCAGCTCGTACGTGTTCGTGAACCAGCTCTCGGAGACCGGGTTCTTCGTGTTCTCCCCGGCAAGGCCGAAGAGCGAGGAGTACCAGATCTCCACGGTCGCCGAGTTGCCGCTCAGCTGCTTGGAGGTGGTGCCCACCGGGATGATGCGCGAGACGAAGGTCGTGCCCTTCGGCGCACTGCCGTCAGGGTTCAGGCCGATGCCCGTCAGAAACGCCTTGCCGGAGTACACCTTGTCCAGCGAAGCCTGGCGAGAGGCGGCGGCCTGCGGGGTGTAGACGGTGTTGACGATGCTGTGGCGCAGGCCGGCCTTGAACATGTCCGCCGACCCCAGCGCCACCGCATAGTTCGCCGCAGCGGACTCCGCCCCCTGCTCACTCTTCGCGAAGCCCGAAGGGATGCCTGACGTCTTGCCGTCGACCGGCTTCTCTCCGGAAGCGGCGGTCGGATTGGCCGGCGCCTTCTTCCCGTCCCCCTCTCCGGAGGAG
Organism: Streptomyces sp. NPDC051214; assembly: GCF_040682375.1. Lineage (NCBI taxonomy): Bacteria > Bacillati > Actinomycetota > Actinomycetes > Kitasatosporales > Streptomycetaceae > Streptomyces > Streptomyces sp. NPDC051214. Next base: position 81,419 of record NZ_JBFBAT010000025.1, on the reverse strand, counting down.
GACCCGCTGCCGCCGCGGTTCGCGAAGGCGATGGCGGCGATCAACAGCACCACCACACCCACCACCGTCACGAGACTCCGTGACGAAGAACGGCCGGATCTGCGCGCTCCGTACCCATCCTGGCCGCCCCCCTCGCCCTCGGGGAGCCGTGTCCGGGTCTCGCCCGAGCCGCCGTAGAGGCCGCCGTTTCGCTCGTCGTCGAGACTCATGCCGCGTACGCCCCCTCAACCTCTCGGTGTACCGCCACGTACGACGGTAGCCGTGCTGGTTCCCGCGCGGGCGCGGTGTGGTGACTCGACATCAGGGAGTTGCAACCTCAGCCGGTGGGCACGACGGATGGGTGGGTCGGAGGGGGACAGGGGGTGGGGGGACGGGGACGTATGTGACGTAAGTGGGTGGCGGGGGCTAGACCGCCATGCCGTACACGATGGTGAAGACCGTGCCGAGCGAACCGATGATGAAGACACCGGTCAGGCCCGCGATGATCAGGCCCTTGCCCTGCTCCGCGCTGAAGGTGTCGCGCAGCGCCGTCGCGCCGATGCGCTGCTTCGCCGCGCCCCAGATAGCAATGCCGAGACAGAGGAGGATGGCGATCGCCATCACGACCTCGATCATCACCCGTGCCTCGTTGCCCAGGCTCCCGAAGGGACCCCAGTCGGGGGCGATCCCGCCGATGATGGTGGTGATGTCGCCCTTTTCGGCTGCCATAAGCATGTGTAACTCACCGCCCCTAGTGGGTTGTTCCGTCACCTCTGCCTACCGCAGTGCAGAGGACAGCTCATTCTCGCCGACAAATGGGCCAGTGCATGTCGACTTGGCGTCATTCGTTGGCTGAAACGTATGGTCACTCTGTGTATCACGGTGAGTGACGCCGGGCAATGACGGCCCGGCGAGCCCTCTGACCAGGTCTCATTCTGACCGGGTCCGGTGACGGAGACTCACATCATGGGTCATGTACGCCCGTCGGGGCCATCCGGCCCACGGAGGTCGTTCACGTCATCCAGTCCGTCGAGCCCATCAAGGCCGTCGAGGCCGTCGAGCCCGTCGAGGTCCCCGAGGCCGCCTCCCGTCACGACGTACGCGCAGTCGGTGTAGCGGTAGCCGGGCTGGATCTTGCTGCCCTCGGTGTTGTTGCGGACGCTTCCCACGCTGCTCGCGTCGCGCTTGTAGAGGAAGTGGTAGTCGCCGGCGGGCAGCCGGAGCGTCTTCTGCGGGTGTCCCTTGCCCGCGAGGCAGGCCTTCTTGCCCTGGGCCCTGCTGGTGTACGTCTTGCAGTCGCCGCACGCGGCGAGCTTGAGGCTGCCGGTGGTCGGGCCGGTGTAGAGGACCTCGAGCGGGCCGGGGCCGCCGTTCTCGACGACGTACGTGAGCCTCGCGCCGCCCGGGGACTTCGCCGGCGGCAGGCTGCTGCCCGCGGCCGGGCGGGCCGCGGCGATCTCGGCGGCGATGGCGATGTCCTTGGCGCGGTCGCGCTTGCCGTTGCTCTTGTAGGTCCCGGTGAAGTCGTTGAGGGTCTTGGCGGCCTGGCTGAACTTGTGGTCCTTGAACTCGTCCACGCCGCACGCGTACACCCCCGACTCGACCGCGCGCGCGGCGTCGTCGGAGAGGCCGTCGCCCGTGTCGTCGGGCAGGGCCTTGGCGGTGGAGCCGATGCCGCGGAGTTCCTCGGTGGCCTTGCAGGGGTCGGAGCCCTTCAGGTCCGACGTGCGCGCGTCGATGGCGTCGCGGATGGCGGGCTCGACCTTGCCGGCCTGGTCGGAGTCGGGGAACGTGCGCAGGAGCTCGCCCAATTCACCGCCGCCGGTGCTTCCGGCCGCCGCCGTGGTGCTGGTTCCGAGACCTTGGCTGCCGCATTCGTAGAGGGAGGTGGCCAGGCGGTCGTCGGGCCAGGTGGCGAGGGTGCCCACGCGGTCCTTGCCGAGGGTGCCGGGGAGGGAGCGGAGGTACTTCAGGGGTTTGAGGGCCTCGCAGTACTTGCGCTCGTCGTAAGGGGCGGCGACGGACTTGTAGTACGCGGCCAGGCTGTCCGGGACGCGCTTGGCGGCCTTGGAGTCCGGGTGGTCCTCGCCCAGGTCGCGGTAGACGGCGAGGGCGGAGCGGTAGTCGTCCTCGGCGGCGTCGAAGGTGCGGCCGTCGGCGGCCGCGACGGTCTTGTCGGCCTTGTCGAGCCGGTCGAGCAGCATCTGCTCCACGGCCTCGTCGCGCGCGGCGTCGTACGCGATGACGCCGCCGGCGGGCACGGCGAGCAGGACGAGGCCGAGCCCGACGGCGAGCGGCGCGCGCAGCGGCCAGGTCTGGTGGGTACGGAGGGCGCGGCGGGCCCCGTCGGCGGCCGCGAGGAGCAGGAAGGCGATGAACCCGACGATGACGCCGCCGGGCACGCCGTCGACCTCGGCGGGCAGCGCCACGAAGAGGAGCGCGGCGGTCGCGGCCCAGCAGAGGGCGGCGAGGAGCCAGCGCTTCAGGAGGACGTAGCCGAGGCCGAGACCGGTGAGGTTCAGGAGTGCGGCGGAGAGGGCGCGCGGGGGGTCGGGGTCGGGTGGGGGTGCTGGTGCGGGTGGGGGAGGGCTTGCGGGTGGGCCGTAGGTGGGTGGCGCAGTGGGCGGGGGCGGGGGCGGTGCCATCGGGGGTGGCGGGCCGAACTGACCGCCTTGGGGAGCGTCGGGCGGCGGGGGAGTCGGGGATGCCGGGGGAGTCGGAGGGGTCGGGGGAGGAGCGCCTGGCCCTGGGGCGGGCGCGGGGCTGGGCCCCGGGCCGCCGGGTATGGCGTCGTTGGGCTCTGCCCCCGTGGCGTGTTCGTCCCCAGGTTGCATGTTCGGCTCCCCCCAGCCGTCACAACACAGCGCCTTGATTTGCGCTCAATTCCCCAACGATCGGGGAAAGTTGGACACCCGTCAACAGGCCGCGCACGGCCGGCCCCCCGGCCTCGCCCTCAGTCGCGCCGGCCGAGGGCCTTCGCCCGGGAGTGGGACCAGCCGGTCAGCACCACGGCGCCGGCGAGTACGACGACGTACGCGCCCAGAAGCACCGCAAAGCTGCCGGGGAGCCAACCGAGGAGGCCGGTGTGGTCATGGTCGATGAGCAGCCGGATGAGACCTTGCGCGGAGAAACACATCAGGACTGCGCCGAGGATCTGCAGGATGTCGTATTTCACGATACGAACGTATCAACGGAGAAGCGCATCCGAGGCGGCTCAGCAAGGCCAATCCCCCCTTACGTCACACATTCTGCGCCCTATGATGAGAAGCGTGCGTGACGAAATGCGAACCCGCTGCACGGTCTGCCGTGCCGCAATGGGTACTGCGGACAAGAGACGTGGCCGCCCCGCTCTCTACTGCTCCCGAAGCTGTCAGGCGAGGGCCTACCGGCAGCGGAAACGCCCGCCGGTCCCCGCGCCCGAGCGCCTCGCGCCCACCTCCGACGCCCGTGCGCGCAGGCGCCGGCAGATCGCGGAGGCGGTGTGGCGCATCGCCGCGGAGCGGGGTCTGGACGCGGCGAGCATGCGGGAGATCGCGGTGGAGGCGGGGGTGTCGCTGAGGGTGGTCCAGTACCACTTCGGCAGCAAGCATCAACTGCTCGTCGCCGCACTGCACATGCTGCACCGCGAGAACGAACGGCTGGCGAGGACCCGCGTCCACTACGACCCCGCGAACCTGCGCGGCGTACTCAGCGCGATGCTCGACGAGTTCCTGCCACTGGACGCTCAACGGGCCATGGCCCTACGTGTGTTCTCCGCGTACTACGCACGCAGCCTCACCGACCCTGTGCTCGCGGCGGTCTTCCTGAGCGACGACCACCCCTTGGAGGACCTGATCGCCGGGTTCATCGCCACGGCGCAGGCGAGCGGCCAGACGGCCCCTGGCCTGGATGCCCGACGCGAGGCGGACCTGCTGGTGGCGGCGGCGGTGGGCCTGGGCGGGGACGTACTACACGAGCGCCGCACCCTGGACGACGTACGCGGCACGCTGGACTACTACCTGGACAAGCTTTTCAGCCCCGTCCGGCCGCAGCTCGCCTGATCGCTTCGGCTTCGAGCAGCGGGTTCTCGAAGCTGACGTTCTCGGCGATGTGGTGCAGCAGACTCCGGTACTCCGCGCGCCGGTTCACGGCGGTGGTACCCAGAGTGAGGGTCACCAGGCGTTTGCCGTCCGGGTGGGGGAGGTGGGCGAAGACCTGGAGGAGCGGGGTCTGCGAGGGATCGGAGTCGGCGTTCGGGGCGCGGACGAGCTCGCTGAACGACGCCGGCCCACAGGGCAGATCCAAGTACTCGATGTTCGTGTGCCCTTCGGCGCCGGTGACGGCCCGGGCGGCGGTGACGGCCGGCGCCGCTACGGCGATGTCCCGCCAGGACAGGGTGAAGAGGGAGAACAGGTAGCCGCCGCTGTCGCCGCCGGAAACGTCGTCGCGGTGGACGCCGATCGAGGAATGGGTAGTACCGAGTTCCGCCAGTGAAGCCAGCAACTGCTGCCCCACTGCTACTTGGGTCAGAAACTTCCGGCGGGCGAAGTCATCCGGCAGGGCTTCCAGAATCGGCTCGATCGAGGTGTGCAGCGCGTCGGCCCCGGAGGATTCAGGCGCATTCAGAAGCGCGTCGACAGGCATCGAGGTGAAGCCCGCTGGTATGGCGAACCAGATGTCACCGCCGGGTTCATTCACGGACTCGTCGAGAACAAACTCGGGCGTGCTCAACTGGGGCCCCTCCGGCAGAATAAATGAGCGATGTGTCAGCGGTTCAGCGTGACTCCGGCGCGTCGACCGCGCTCGAGGTCGTCGGGCGTGATGCCCCATTCGGCGATGCGGTTGCCGTCGCCCTTCCCAAGACCCTGGTCGAGGATCTGGAATCGACGGGGCGATTGCCCACTCGGGGTCGGCGCTGCAATGACACCGATCATGCGCGGATCTCCGGCGATCCAGACGGTCTCGATCTGCGCCTTCAGTTGGGGCTTGGCGCGGGGCGCCAGCCGCCGGGACCACCAGTTGAGGCGGTAGTGCTTGGTGAAGACCAGCGGGAGCCGTTGTTGCGGATCGGCGGGATTGGGCAGCTCGAACCACCCGTACTGGCGCCCCACGACGCCCGGGTATTCCGCGAGGCCCCGAGGTACGTCGTGGAGGACCTGCCACGGGAAGGTGCGCAGAATGCGCCGCATGCTGAGAGCCGTGGGGATGTAGCCCACCTGGATGAGCATGCGATAGGGGCTGTAGATCCAGTAGGGCAAGAAGATCCATACGGCCCAGTCGGGTGTTTCGAGTGAGATGCCCAGGAGCGCGATCCAGACACCGGCCCAGCCGACCAGACCGGCCACGTTCTTCAACATGTGCAGCATCCAGGCCCGGCGCGTGGGTGGGTGGTCCCAGGCGGTGGTGAATTCAGCAGGGTTCACTTGGACACTCTCTCTACGGGAAAAGGTCAGAAGGCAGCGCGCAGCAGCCCCGGTACTATGGGCAGATCGATACCGAGTCGTGCGCCATCGATACCGGTCCCCACCTGCCCCTTGATCTCATCTTCCGATGCCAGGCCGTACCCGGCAGTCACCAAGCCGATGCCGGCCGACCCCTTGCCAATGGAGTCGACGACCACTGCAGGGCTGCTCGTGCCGCGAAATACGCGTTCCAGCAGGGGATTTGCCACGCTGCTCATGTCTCGTGCGCCCTCGGACGCCTTACTGCCGAAGGTGGCCATCTTCTGCCCGAGGCTCAGCGCCGTTCCCCCTGTCCGCGTCGCATGCGTGAGCCCAACGGCCCCCTTCGCCACAACTCCGACCCCGGGCACAGCCCCCAGGACGTCAGCGCCCACCGAAACCAGGTTGCCGAAGAAGTCGGCGTCGAACTCTCCCTTGGTGAAGCCGTCCGCCAAGGACGCCCGAACCGCCGGATCGGAAAGCCGAGTACCAAGTGCTGCCCCGCTGAATACCGCCGCGCCCACCAGGAGGAGCGGCAGTGCGATAGGACCGGTAAAGATCAGAGCCGCCAGCGCAAGGGCGCCTGCAACGGCGCTGAGAATGTTCGGAAGGTTGTCCTTCACCCACTCCCATGACTTTTCCAGCCAACCAGGCTCGTGCGGAGCCAGTTTTTCCGTGGCCTGGCGAATCATCTTGGCGCGGTGATCGGACCTTTCGGTGTGCTCGTGCTCCAGGCTCCGCGCCCTGCCCAGGATCCGGTCCAGCTCCGCCTGAGCGTCCTCGACCTTTCCGTTGGCCAGCTTCAGTGACTTCTTCGCGTCGTCCTGCTTGCTGCCCTTCTTGTCCAGGTCGGGATCATCACCGGCGGTCTCGGCGTGGCCCTGCGCGGCCTTCAGCGCCTCCCGGGCTTCTTTGGCCTTGCCGTCCAGCGCTTTCGCCCGGCGCTGGTAGTCCTCCAGGTCGCCTTCCCAGCGCTCCAGCTGCTTGGCGGCCTTTCCGATGGAGCGCGCGGCGTTCTTCAGGTTGAGGGTCAGCGGACCGCTGTCGATCGTCTCGCGAAAGGCTACGGCTGCATCGCCTTCCCAGTAGCTGCCGTCCATCAGCTTGGTGACGACCTTGCGGGTGTCGCGCAGGACAGTGACGCAGTTGTCCAGCTTCTTGCGCAGTTCTTTTACGGTGTCGCAATCCCCGGGTGCGGGATTGAAGCCGAGGTCGGGATAGGTGGTCGTGTCCGGCTTCGTCACTTCGGCACCCGCACCATGTCATCGTTGGTCTTACCGGGCTTTTCCAGCGCCTTCACCAACGCATCCTCGACCTCGTTGAAGGCGTCCTTGCTCTGCCCGATGATTCCGCTCAGCTCTTCCGCCTGCTCGCCGATCTGCTCCGCGCCGTACTTCCAGTCCTCCTGAAAGTCCTCGCAGGCATTGTCAAGCTCGTCCGTCCCGAGACCGCCGACGGTCGCCCCGGACAGGGCGTTGCGCAGGCCCTTCAGGGACTCGACTGATCCATCGAGCAACTTCATGAAGTTTTCGAGCTCGATCGCGTCGAGTCTCAGCCTCTCGGCCACCCTTGCCCCCTGGGTACTGGTCACGCGCTCTTCACGGACGGCGGTCGTTGCCCTGAGTCAAACGACGCTATCTACGGGGCACACGGTTTCGCTAGTGCGAAGTTTGCGTCATAGGGGCCCGTACCTGCATGTTTCGGGCGGAGCGGGCACTGGAGGGGCGAGCAGACCGCGGTTCTCAGCCTGCCTTCGGACTTCAGGAGTACGTCGACGTGTTGACGCCGAGTAGGACTCGAGCCCGATCTTCTTTGCGACCGTGCCGATTAGCGTCCTGCCCATGAGAATCGGACTCATCGGAACCGGGAATGTTGCTCGTGCGCTCGCTGCGGGGTGGCAGGCGGCGGGGCATGACGTCGTACTGGGGTCTCGATCCCCGAAGGAGCGGGGAGAGACGCAGGAGCTGGGCGGGTTCACCGTGGTCGGGCTGCGGGAGGCCGCGGGGCATGGGGACGTGCTCGTCAATGCCACGCCCGGGACCGCCTCCATGGGCGTGTTGCACGAGATCGGTGCGGCTGCGTTGGCCGGGAAAGTGCTCGTCGATATTGGTGTCGGGTTTACCGGGGGCATGGAGCTCTCCCATCCCAACTACAGCCTCGGCGAGGAGATTCAAGCCGCCTTTCCCGACGTGGCCGTGGTCAAGACCCTGGCCACCGTCGACTCCGTCGTGATGAAGGACCCGGGGAGCCTGGAGGAAGAGGGGACCATCTTTCTCTCCGGTGACGATGCCGCCGCGAAACAGACCACGCGGCAGTTGCTGAGCGACCTCGGATGGGCCGATGCCTCCCAGTTGGACCTGGGAGGCATCCGGACCGCACGCGGCCAGGAGCACGCCGCGTATCTGTTCATGGGCGTGGCGGAGGCCATCGGCGCGTACGGGTTCAGCTTCAAGGTGGTGCGTCCGCGGGCCGCCTGAGCAGGTGCCGGGGGCCTGGGCGGGGTCGGGGGTTTCAGCCCGCCGGGGAGTCGCTGACCTTGCCGACCGGGCTGATCTCCAGCTTGACCGCGCTCTCGCCGTCGGAGACCGGGAGCGTGCCCGCGGGCCAGTCGAGCGTGACGTGCTTGGTCTCGTTCGGGGGCGTCACGACGAGGCTGGTGATACGGACGCCGGAGCCGCCCGAGTTGTTGTACGGGAACGTGATGTTGAAGGCGGCCGACTCCCCGTCCTTCAGGACACCGGGCGTGGCCTGCTCCCCGTTGCGGCTCACCGAGAGGGTGTCGCCGGTGGACGCCGTCAGGTCGACCCCCGCGTAACCCTTGATGCTGCAGTCGCGACCGCCACCATTCTTGAAGACGACGGTGACCACGCCTTCCGTCTTGTCGGTGGTGTTGTCCGTGGCGTTCACCTCGAGGTCGTCGGTGCGGCAGATGCCGGTCTTGGCTGTGTCGGCGTTGGTGTCGGCGTTGGTGTCGTCGGTGTCGTCGGTGTCGTCTGTGTCGGCGCCGCCGGAGGCCTGCCCGCCGCCGTCGCCTTCACCCGCGCCCTCGTCCTTCCCCGCCGAGTCCGAGTCCGCCGCCGACGCGCTGGGCTTGGTGTCCGCCGACGCGTTGTCGTCGCCATTGCAGGCGGTGAGCGAGAGCGCGGCCACGAGGCCGATGACTGCTGCGACTGCCTTGCGGGTGTGCTTCATGGGATTCCCCCGGAGTAGTGCTCGGCTGTGGTGATCACAGCTAAGGGGCAGGGGTTCGGAGCGGGCAAGGAACACCGCGGCATGCGGGACGCTGGGATGGTTCCAGGGTTGTGACCTGCATGAATGCGTCCTGCCTGGGACGGTGAGGTGGGACGTGCGGTGAGGGGTTTGATCATGCACATGCAGGTGTTCTAGGGTCCCGGCGTCACTACTCGGCGGGGGAACGGAACACACCATCATGCGTACGCGTACGCGCTTCAGGCTGGCCGCAGTCGTCGCGGCCTCGGCTCTCACTCTGACCGTGACCGTGACCGGGTGCGAGGACAGTGACGGGGGTGACGACGGGGGTGCCTCCGCGTCGAGGGAAGCGGGCGAAGGCCGCGCCGATGCCGGCGCCGGCGTTATCGCGGGGGCGGATGCCGGTACCGGCTCCACCGCCACGCCCAGCGCGGGCCCTGACGACGACTCCGACACCGGCGCCGACGACGACTCCGACGCCCTCGCCCCCACCCGCAACGGCGGCACCAGCGGCGGGCCCGAAGTCCGGCAGAAGTGGATGCTGGAGAACCTGCCCCAGGCGGACACCGTCATGGCCGCGGGCGAGTACCTCCAGCGCTTCACCACGTGCGAGCGGTACAGCATCGACCCGTCCGACGAGCGCTACTACCCCATGGACGAGAAGTTCGACATGACCTGGGGCGTGCAGTTCCGCGGTACGTGCGACGACGGCGGCAACGGCTGGATACGGGTCTTCAAGACCAGCGACATGAAGCAGTTCCAGACCGCCTACAAGGCGGAGATCACCGAGCGGATGAAGACCAACGAACGCGCCGGGATCGAGGGCGGATTCGCCATCGGCAAGGACTTCGCCGTGATCGCGCCGGACGGCGAGACACTCCGGGATCTCTCGGGGTCCTCGCTCCTGGAACTCAACTGCAACCCGAACTTCGAACCGCAGGGCGATGTGTCCACGGCGCCCGCGCTGATCGACGGCTGCCTGCTGACCGACGAGTTCATCGAGGGCTGACCCCCGGCGCCGAGGCCCGGCCCGCCGTCACTCCACCCCCTCGACTCCCTGAACCCCCTCCACCCCCTCCACGAAGTGGTCGAACTCGCCCGCCTGCACGCCCAGTACAAAGGCGTCCCACTTCTTCCGCGTCGTGGTCACCACGTTCTCGGGGTCGCTGGTTTCCCGGAGGTACACCGCGTCCCCCGGGCCGTACGCGATCTCGATCCAGGGGCCCGGCCCCTCCTCCCCCTCGGGGGCGGCGCGGATCCAGTCGAGGTCCGGGGGCACGGGAGGTGCGGGGGGAACAGGGGGGATGTTTTCGGACATGAATGGTTCCTCGGCTCGGGGTGCCCCGTCGGTGGAGCGGCGGTCGCCCGCTCGGCCATACGCGGCCTGAGGTGGGATTCTGCTCCGTTTACGGGGTGGAGGATGTCAGACTGGTGCGCGGTGGACTCCCGCGTGATGAGGGGTGGTTGACGGTGCGTAAGGCGTGGCTGGTCGCGGCCGTCGGCATCGGTGGGGCGATGAGCTTCATCGCCCTGCTCGTCGTGGGGACGTACATGGCCGCGGGGAGTATGGCGAACGGCGGCGGCCAGGGCAACGTGGGCCTCGCGAAGGGCGCCGTGCCCGCCACCTATCAGCCGCTCGTGCAGAAGTGGGGCAACCTCTGCAAGGCGATCAACCCCGCCCTGCTCGCCGCGCAGCTGTACCAGGAGAGCGGGTTCAACCCGAAGGCGAAGAGCCCGGCCGCCGCCCAGGGGATAGCGCAATTCATCCCGGGGACCTGGGCCACGCACGGGGTGGACGGTGACGGCGACGGCGACCGCGACGTCTGGGACCCGAAGGACGCCATCCCGTCCGCCGCTTCGTACGACTGCAAACTCGCCGGTTATGTGAAGGACGCCCCGGGAAGCCCGACGGAGAACATGCTCGCCGCGTACAACGCGGGTGCGTACGCCGTCATCAAGTACGGCGGTGTTCCCCCTTACCGCGAGACCCAGAATTACGTGAAGACCATCACGGACCTGGAGAAGAGCTTCGCCAAGCCCATCGGCAGGGTGCAGCCCTCGGAGCAGGCGGCGGGCGCGATCTATTACGCGCAGAAGAAGCTCGGCACGCTGTATCTGTGGGGCGGCAATGGAACCGCCGAACAGAACGGCAGGTTCGACTGTTCCGGTCTTACTCTCGCCGCCTATCGCAGCGTCGACATCGATCTGCCGCGTGTCGCCAACGACCAGTACAACGCCGGCCCCCATCCCAAACGGGACGAACTGCTCCCGGGCGACCTGGTGTTCTTCTCGGACGACCTCACCAATTCCCGTGCCATCCGGCATGTCGGGATCTATGTGGGCGGGGGCTACATGATCAATGCGCCGCGGCCCGGCGCGGTGATCCGGTTCGACCCCATCGACACCCCGGACTACTTCGGAGCGACGCGCGTGACCGAGGACGGTGCGGAGGCCGTTCGCGGGGCGTGACGTGGCTGGAACTCTCCGTCAGTACACTTCTCTGAGCTGCGGTGATGTGTCTCTCTTCGATAACGTCTGCGTGATCATTCGGTGGAGAGCGGAACGTAGGGAAGGGGACCACGCGTTCCCTTGACTGTAGCCACGGGGGTTGACGGAAGGACGCACGGCAAGGTGCGTCCGAGGCGAGGAGACAAGGGGCCGCAGCACCATGGCTGGACTCGACACCACAGGGTCGAACCCCGACGTCAGCCTGCTCTACGACATCAACGGCCTTGCCGAGGATTCTCCGGCCTGGCTGGCGAGGTCGATCGCATTCGTCGGCGAGTACGGACTGCTGATCGCGCTCGTTCTGCTGGTCCTCTGGTGCTGGTGGGGGCAGCGAAAGCGCGAGACGCTTGATGATGCCGCGTCCTCTGTCGCCGCTGTTGTCTGGGCGCCCTTGGCGGCCGGGATCGCCGTTCTGGTGAATGTGCCGATCCGTGGATTCGTCGAGCGGCGGCGGCCTTTCAAGGACCATGACGGCCTTGAACTCCTGGTGCACGGAAAGACCGACTTCTCCTTCGTGAGCGACCACGCGACGCTCGCGATGGCTCTGGGCGTCGGGCTTTTCGTGGCGAACCGGAAGTTCGGTCTTGTCGGCATCGCCCTCGCCTTGTCCGAAGGTTTCTGCCGGGTCTTTATGGGCGTGCACTATCCGACGGACGTCGTCGGTGGATTCGCGCTCGGAACGGCCGTCGCGTTGCTGCTGTCGCCGCTGGCGATGGCCCTGCTCACGCCTGTGGTCAAGGCTGTCGGGCGGACGGGGCGGGGCGCTCGGCTGGTGTGGGCGGCGCCGCGGGACGAGGCTGTGGCCGAGCTTCCGCAGCGGGCGGCGTCCGGGCCGGACGAGCGGAAGCTCGCGGCGTAGCGGGCGGCTTCTCGCCCTCACGGCGGCGCTTCAGGAGCCACCAGCCTGTGCCGGCCGCCGCCACGGTCACGCCCGCGGAGATGGCGGCCAGGGGGCCCGCCTGGGGGTGCGTGCCGGCGTCGGCGGCCTGGGCCGCGGGGGCCGTCAGGGCCAGGAGGGCGGCGGTGGACGCTGCGGCTGTGGCTATGCGCGGGTTCATACCCCCAGAGCAGCCGGGTCCCGGGGAGTAGGCCACCCGAGGGCGTGTCGGGCAGGGCTGTTCGGGTTGCCAGGGGCGCCGTACGGGGTAACGGAGGGGTTCAGAGCGGGGCCCGGAAGCCCGGGACGCCAGAGAGCCTGCGCGGCGTCAGAGAGCCTGCGCGTAGTCGAAGAAGCGCTTCGGGTCGTACTGCTTCTTCAGTTTCTTCAGGCGGGGGGCCGCAGGGCCGTAGTAGGCCTCACGCCAGTTCTTCAGGGTCGGGTCCGCGTAGTTCTGGTACGCCGCTCCGGACGCGTACCGGCCCATCGCCCCATGAGCCGTTTTCAGCCATGCCTGGGCCGGCTTGCCGGACGTCCCCGGGCGCCAGGCCGCGATGTACTGCGCCAGCATCCGGGAGCGGCGGTGCACGAAGGCGGTGGCCGTCGGGTCGACGCGGTTGATCGCGCCGCCCAGGGCGGTGAGGGCGATGCTGCCGGCGCTCGCGCCCGTCACGTTCTCCACCTGGGAGAGGAGCGTACGGATTCCGGCCGCCGACAGTGAGCGGTCGAAGAAGTCCGAACTCGCCGCGTACGTCTCGCGGTTCAGGGCCCCCTGCGGGCTGCGCCCCGGCGTCGTGCCGGGCAGATGGCACTGCGCGTCCGAGGAGAACGACGAGCAGCCCGCGTACACCTCCATCGACTCCTCGTACGAGCGCCGCTTCAACGACACGCTGCGGGCCGGGGAGCCGATCTTGTCGGCCAGGCGGTCCACCGCGTTCTGCAGTTCGCCGTACGTGCCGAGGGAGAAGCACGCCACCGACACCGTGGGCGTCCCGCCCGGTGTGTTCGCCAGGTGCGCCGACGACCAGATCTCGTCCGGCTGGTCGGGACCCCACTCCTGCCACGCCTTGATGACGGCGGCCGCCTTCGACCAGGGCCAGCTCATGTACGCCGAGACGCCCTGCGGGGCCGCGTGCGTGCGGAACTGAAGCTCCGTCACCACGCCGAAGTTCCCGTTGCCCGCGCCCCGCAGCGCCCAGAACAGGTCCTTGTTCTCGCTCTTGCTCGCCGTCAGTTGCTTGCCGTCAGCCGTGATCAGCGTCGCCGCCGTCAGGCTGTCGCAGGTCAGTCCGTACGCCCGCGAGACCACCCCGTGGCCGCCGCCCAGAGTCAGGCCGGAGACGCCGACGGTCGGGCAGGAGCCCGCCGGGATCGTCACGCCCTTCGCGGCGAGCGCGCGGTAGACGTCGATGAGCTTCGCGCCCGCGCCGACCGTGGCCGTCGAGCCACTGGCCCGCGTCTTGTTCAGCTTCGACACGTCGACGACCAGGCGTCCCGTGCCGGACGACCAGCCCCCGTAGGAGTGGCCGCCGTTGCGTATGGAGACCGGGACGTCGTGCGCGCGGGCGTAGGCCAGGGTCGTGCGGATGTCGTCCGAATTCGCCACGTACGCGACCGCCGTCGGCTTCAGGCTGTCGTAGCGCGTGTTGTAGAGCTGCCGGGCCGCCGCCCACTGGGCCTCGCCCGGCTTGACCAGGGTGCCGTCCAGGTCCTTGGCGAGGGCGGTCAGGTTCGCCGCCGCCGACGCGGCCGCGCTCGACGTACGGATGGGGGTGCCGGAACGAGGGCCGTCCGCGCTGCGGGAGGTCACGCCGCCGCCGGTGGTGCCGCCCGCGCCGGACCCGGAGCAGCCCGCCGCCGCGAAGGCCGCCGCGGCCGCCGCCGTGGTGCCGATGAACGTACGCCGTTCCATGTCGCCCCTCCCGTTGCTTTCCCGGAGTACGAGACGGCGTGCGGGACCCATGGGTTCCGTTGCGCGGCAAGGGGAGTTGTACGGGAAGCGGCAGAGCGGCCCAGCGGCGGTCTACCCGTGGGAGGAGTGGGACTCCGCGTCCGTCCTGGCCTTGCTGCGCGCTCTGCGGGCCGGACCGCGCCAGCCGCAACTGCACCTGGCCGCGCAGAAGCGGCCCTGCTCGACCGTCGTCGTGCGGTGGGGTTCGTCCTGTCGCTCCTCTGCCACGGACCCACGGTACCGACACCGGGCCGACGCTCTTCCGCGTGACGGGTCAACGTACCGGTCGTTACACGGAACGACAGGGGGCTACAAACCTCGCGGGAAGGCTTGGGGGTAGTCGGGCGATGGGTCAGCAGCGAAGGCGCACAGGCGGAGCGGCCGTCACGGCCGCGGCGGTGGGTCTCATGGCCGTCGCCACGGGCTGTGCGGGCGGCGGAGCCGCGGCCGACGACGGGCGCAGCGCCCCCCAGGACGCCGTGGACGCGGTGCGGGACTCCGCCGACGCCCTTGTCCGCGCGGGCAGTTCCAAGGCGCGTACGTCCATGGAGATGGCCAGCGGCGGGACCCGCGTGACCATCCGTGGGCAGGGGGCGTACGACTTCAGGCGGCAGGTGGGGCGGTTCGTGGTCGTCCTGCCGAAGGATCCCGCCGGGGACGAGGAGCACCGGCCCATCACCGAGCTGATGGCGAGCGGCGCGCTCTACATGAAGAACCGGGGGGCCGGAGTGCCCGCCGACAAGTGGGTGCGCATCGACACGGCGTCTCTCTCGGACGGCAACCTGGTCACGGGCGGCGCCACCGATCCGCTCGCCGCGGCGGAGCTGCTGCGGGGCGTGAGCAAGGCGTCGTACGTCGGACGGACGGCGGTGGCGGGCGTCGAGGTGCGGCACTACCGCGGGACCGCCGATCTGCCGGCTGCCGCGAAGTCCGCGTCCGAGGGGCAGCGGCGGGCCCTTGGTGCGGCGGCGAAAGGGTTCAGCAAGGGCGGGGTGCCGTTCGACGCGTACCTCGACGAGCAGGGGCGGCTGCGCAAGCTGCGCCAGCACTTCAGCGTCGCGAACGCGGAGGTGGCGTCGACCACGCTGCTGTTCGACTTCGGGGTCCGGGTGGACGTGCGGCTTCCGGCGAGCGAGGACATCTTCGCGGGGAAGATCGCCGAGAAGTAGGGTGCACGGCTAGTCGCGCCCGGGGGTGTGGAAATGGTCCGTCCGTGCCATGCGCGGTGTGTAGGCCGCTCCCTACTCTAGGAAGTCGGTACCGGCAGGAAGCAAGGTCAGGAAGAGGTGATGAACGTGGCTCTGGTGCGCGGTACGACTGTTCAGGACCACGTTGCCCTTGCCGAGATCGAGCTGTGCGGTGAACTCATCATCGCGGCGTCCTCCGCCGCGGAGCGCTTGAGTGCCGACCGCATTGACGAGGTCCTGAACGTCTTCACCGACGTCGAGCAGCTGGGCAATAACCGGGACTAGACCCCGGCCCCCGGTTTCCCGGGGTGCGGAGCGCGGCCCAGCCCCTGCCGCCTCACGCGAAGGAATCAGGTGCGCATCATGCGGGCGATGGCCTTGGTGGCTTCCTCGACCTTCGCGTCGATCTCGTCGCCGCCCTTGACCGCCGCGTCCGCCACGCAGTGCCGCAGGTGCTCCTCAAGGAGCTGGAGGGCGAAGGACTGCAGGGCCTTCGTGCCGGCGGAGACCTGGGTGAGTATGTCGATGCAGTAGGTGTCTTCCTCGACCATCCGCTGCAGGCCGCGGACCTGTCCCTCGATGCGGCGCAGCCGCTTGAGGTGCTCGTCCTTCTGCTTGTGGTAGCCGTGGACGCCCTGGTCGTGGCCGGGCTCGGAGGGCGCTTCGGTGTTCATGGCCACACCGGCCGCATCGGTGGTCGTCATCGCGTCCTCCTGCTTGGACAGTCACTTCGCTGGGCAGTGATAGGAAAAGCCACTGGCTCGCCTGGCTTCCTATACCCCTAGTGGGTATAGGATACTCGATTGCTCGGGGGGCGTGCTGATCACTGTGCCTGATGGGCGACACTGGGGTCTGGCCGGTTAGCCGTGGCCGGATGATGCGCCTAGCATCAGCCTGACCGAATCCAAAGCACCCCGAGGACCCCACGTGCGCTTTCGTCTGACCCCCAGGGAGACGAGCTTCTACGACATGTTCGCCGCATCCGCGGACAACATTGTCACGGGCTCGAAGCTCCTGATGGAACTGCTCGGGGCTGACGCCTCCGCCCGAGCCGAGATCGCAGAGCGTATGCGGGCCGCGGAGCACGCTGGAGATGACGCTACCCACGCGATCTTCCACCAGCTGAACTCCTCCTTCATCACGCCTTTCGACCGCGAGGACATCTACAACCTGGCCTCGTCCCTCGACGACATCATGGACTTCATGGAGGAGGCCGTCGACCTGGTCGTCCTTTATCAGGTCGAGGAACTCCCCAAGGGCGTCGAGCAGCAGATCGAGGTGCTCGCGCGGGCCGCCGAACTCACGGCGGAGGCCATGCCCAATCTGCGGACGATGTCCAACCTCACCGAGTACTGGATCGAGGTCAACCGTCTGGAGAACCAGGCCGACCAGATCCACCGCAAGCTTCTCGCCCAGCTCTTCAACGGCAAGTACGACGCCATAGAGGTGCTGAAGCTGAAGCAGATCGTCGACGTGCTCGAAGAGGCGGCCGACGCGTTCGAGCATGTCGCGAACACGGTGGAGACCATCGCGGTCAAGGAGTCCTGAGGCCTCTCCATGGACACCTTTGCTTTGGTCGTGACCATCGGCGTCGCGCTCGGATTTACGTATACGAATGGCTTTCACGACTCTGCGAACGCCATTGCCACTTCCGTTTCCACGCGTGCGCTGACGCCTCGCGCGGCACTCGCGATGGCCGCCGTCATGAACCTCGCCGGTGCCTTCATGGGCAGCGGCGTCGCCAAGACGGTGAGCAAGGGCCTGATCGAGACGCCCGAAGGCAACAAGGGAATGTGGATCCTCTTTGCCGCCCTGGTGGGCGCCATCGTATGGAACCTCATCACCTGGTATTTCGGGCTTCCTTCCTCCTCGTCCCATGCCCTTTTCGGTGGAATGGTCGGAGCCGCGCTCGCCGGTGGTATCGGGGTGATCTGGTCCGGAGTGCTCGACAAGGTCGTCATTCCGATGTTCATCTCGCCCCTTGTCGGTCTCGTCGCCGGTTATCTGGTGATGTGCGCGATCATGTGGATGTTCCGGAAGTCCAACCCGCACAAGGCCAAGCGCGGATTCCGCATCGCGCAGACGGTCTCGGCGGCCGGAATGGCGCTCGGACACGGCCTGCAGGATGCGCAGAAGACCATGGGCATCGTGGTGATGGCCCTGGTCATCTCCGATGTGCAGGACGCCGACGCGCCCATTCCGATCTGGGTCAAGATCGCCTGTGCGCTGATGCTCTCCGCCGGTACGTACGCGGGTGGCTGGCGCATCATGCGGACGCTCGGACGCAAGATCATCGAGCTGGACCCGCCGCAGGGATTCGCCGCGGAGACCACCGGCGCGGGCATCATGTTCACCACCGCTTTCATGTTCCACGCGCCGATCTCCACCACACACGTGATCACTTCCGCGATCATGGGTGTGGGGGCCACGAAGCGGGTGAACGCGGTGCGGTGGGGTGTCGCCAAGAACATCATCCTGGGCTGGTTCATCACGATGCCGGCCGCGGCTATTGTCGCTGCGCTGAGTTTCTGGCTCGTGAACCTGGCGTTCTTGTAGTTCTTTGGCTGCGGGGCCGCTGTGGCTGGTCGCGCAGTTCCCCGCGCCCCTGTCGGGGCGCACCTCGACGCACGGAAAAGCCCGCCCCCCGGGAGCCAGGGGGCGGGCCTTTCTTGTTGCCCCTGCGGTGGCACCGCCATGCAGCACCGCGGGGAGTCTGTGCTCTGCCGGAACTATCCGAAGCGGCCCGAGATGTAGTCCTCGGTCGCCTGGACCGACGGGTTGGAGAAGATCCGTTCCGTCTCGTCGATCTCGACGAGCTTGCCGGGCTGGCCGACCGCCGCGAGGTTGAAGAAGGCCGTGCGGTCCGAGACGCGCGCCGCCTGCTGCATGTTGTGCGTCACGATGACGATCGTGAAGCGCTCCTTCAGCTCGCCGATCAGGTCCTCGATCGCGAGCGTGGAGATCGGGTCCAGGGCCGAGCAGGGCTCGTCCATCAGGAGCACCTGGGGCTCCACCGCGATGGCACGCGCGATGCACAGACGCTGCTGCTGGCCGCCGGAGAGGCCGGAGCCGGGCTTGTTCAGGCGGTCCTTGACCTCGTTCCAGAGGTTGGCGCCCTTGAGGGACTTCTCGACGATGTTGTTCAGCTCGCTCTTCTTGTACGAGCCGTTGAGCCGCAGGCCCGCCGCCACGTTGTCGAAGATCGACATCGTCGGGAACGGGTTGGGGCGCTGGAACACCATGCCGATGGTGCGGCGCACGGCGACCGGGTCGACACCGGGGCCGTAGAGGTCCTCGTCGTCCAGGAGCACCTTGCCCTCGACGCGGCCACCGGTGGTGACCTCGTGCATGCGGTTGAGGGTGCGCAGGAAGGTGGACTTGCCGCAGCCGGAGGGGCCGATGAAGGCCGTCACGGAGCGGGGCTCCACGGTCATCGAGATGTCCTCGATGGCCTTGTGGGAGCTGTAATAAGCGGTCAGGCCCGATACGTCGATTCGCTTGGCCATGGGGATCACTGCCTTAAGGGGATTACGAGAGGGTCGCTGATGTGGCCGCGTCAGCGGCCCGTCTTGGGGGCCTTCCAGCGGGCTACGCCGCGGGCCGCCAGGTTGAGGATCATGATGAAGCCGATGAGGGCGAGCGCCGCCGCCCAGGCGCGGTCGTAACCTGCCTGGTTGCCGGCCCCGTACTGCTGGTAGATGTACAGCGGCAGGGAGGCCTGCGAGCCCTCGAACGGGTTCGTGTTGATCATGGGGTTCACCCAGACCAGGAGCAGCACCGGCGCGGTCTCGCCCGCGATACGGGCGACCGCGAGCATGACGCCCGTGGTGATGCCGCCGATCGCGGTGGGCAGGACCACCTTGAGGATGGTCCGCCACTTCGGGATGCCGAGGGCGAGTGACGCCTCCCGCAGCTCGTTCGGGACGAGCTTGAGCATCTCCTCCGTGGAGCGCACGATCACCGGCATCATCAGGATGGCGAGCGCCATGGCGCCGGCCCAGCCGGAGAAGTCGAAGCCCAGGATCAGGATCCAGAAGCTGAGGACGAACAGGCCCGCGACGATCGACGGGATGCCGGTCATGACGTCCACGAAGAACGTGACGACCTTGGCGAGCTTCCCGCGCCCGTACTCGACGAGGTAGATCGCGGTGAGCAGGCCGATCGGCACGGCGATGGCGGAGGCCAGGAGCACCTGCTCCAGGGTTCCGATGATCGCGTGGTAGATGCCGCCGCCGGGCTCGTCGTCCGCGACCACGCCCATGGAGTGGGTCAGGAAGTAGCCGTTGAAGACGGTCGAGCCGCGCTCGACGGTCTCGTAGATCAGCGAGGCCAGCGGGACCACGGCCAGCAGGAACATGACCCACACCAGCGAAGTGGCGAGGCGGTCCTTGGCCTGCCGGCCGCCCTCGACGGTGACCGCGGCGGCGTACGAGACACCGATGAAGAGGATGGCCGCGATCAGGCCCCACTGGATACGGGACTCCAGGCCGGCCCCCACGCCGATGCCGACGGCGACGGCGGCGGAGCCGAGCGCGACGACGGCCGGCGTCCAGCGCGGCAGGCGGGCGCCCCGCAGGCTCGCGGGCTTGGTGATGGTGGCGCTCATGCGTTGGCCCCCGAGTACTCCTTGCGGCGCGCGATGATCATTCGGGCCGCGCCGTTGACCAGCAGCGTGATGATGAAGAGGACCAGACCGGAGGCGATGAGCGCGTCACGGCCGTACTCCGTCGCCTCGTTGAACTTGCTGGCGATGTTCTGCGCGAAGGTGCCGCCGCCGGGGTCGAGCACGGACGCGCTGATGAGGAAGGTCGGGGAGAGCACCGTGGCGACGGCGATCGTCTCGCCGAGCGCGCGGCCAAGGCCCAGCATCGAGGCGGAGATGACGCCCGAGCGGGCGAAGGGGAGCACCGACATGCGGATGGTCTCCCAGCGCGTGGCACCGAGCGCGAGCGCGGCCTCCTCGTGCATCTTCGGGACCTGGAGGAAGACCTCACGGCTGACGTTCGTGATGATCGGCAGGATCATGATGGCGAGCAGGATGCCGACCGTCATCAGGGAGCGCGGGGCGCCGCCCTGGTACTCGAAGATCCCGGTCCAGCCGAAGTAGTCGTCGAGCCAGCTGTAGAGACCGGTCAGGTTGGGCGCGACCACGAGGGCGCCCCAGAGGCCGTAGACGATCGACGGCACGGCGGCCAGCAGGTCGATCACGAAGGCGATGGGGGTCGCCAGCTTGCGCGGCGCGTAGTGCGAGATGAACAGCGCGATGCCGATGGCCACGGGGACGGCGATCACCAGGGCGATCACCGAGCTCACCACGGTGCCGAAGACCAGGACCGCGATGCCGAAGAACGGCTTGCCGCCGGTGGTGGCACCGGCCGGGTCCCACTCGAAGGTGGTGAGGAAGTTGCCCGTGTTGTCCGCGAGGGCCAGCGTCGCGCGGTAGGTCAGGAACGCCGCGATGGCGGCCATGATCACGAGGAGCGTGATGCCGGAGCCGCGCGAGAGACCGAGGAAGATCCGGTCGCCGGGGCGGGTCGCGCCGCGGCGGGGGCTCTTGGGGGTGATGCCCGAGGGCTTCACGTCGTTGAGGGGTGGGGGTGCTGTCGTACTGCTTGGTATATCCATGGGATTCTCCGGTCTGCGGAGCCGACCACCGCTTCTTCAGCGGGAGTTGCTCCTGGCGGCGGTGCACCGGACGGTGCGGCCGGCCCGGAAAAACGGGGCCGGCCGCACTCGGTTCGACTAGCTCAGGCCCGCGACGGTCGTGCGGACCTTGGAGATGATCTCGGCCGGGATCGGCGCGTAGTCGTTCTCCTTGAGGACGTTCTGGCCGTCCTCGCTGGCGATGTAGGTCAGGAAGGACTTGGTCGCGGCGAGGGTCTCGGCCTTGTTGCCCTTCTCGCACAGGACCTCGTACGTCACCAGGGTGATCGGGTACGCGCCCTCGGCGGTGGGCTTGTAGTTGAGCTCGAGGGCGAGGTCGTTGCCCTTGCCGACGACCTTGGCCTCGGAGATGGCCTTGGAGGCGTTGTCGACGGTCGCCTTCACCGGCTCCTTGGCGTCGGTCTGCAGGTCGACCGTGTTGATGCCGTCGGAGGCGTAGGAGAGTTCGAAGTAGGAGATGGCGCCGGCGGTCTGCTTGACCTGGCCCGCGACACCGGAGGAGCCGTTGGCGGACTGGCCGCCCTTGGCCTCCCAGGACTTGCCGGGCTCGTACGACCAGGCGGAGGGGGCCGCGCCCTTGAGGTACTTGGTGAAGTTGTCCGTGGTGCCGGACTCGTCGGAGCGGTGGAACGCCTGGATCTTGGTCTTGGGCAGCTTGGCGTCGGGGTTCAGCTTCTTGATCGCCTTGTCGTCCCACGTCTTGATCTTGTCGTCGAAGATCTTGGCGAGGGTCTCGGCGTCCAGGACGAGGTTGTCCACGCCGGGCACGTTGTAACCGACGGCGATCGGGCCGCCGACCATCGGCAGGTCGATGGCCTGGCTGTTCTTGCAGACCTTCTTCGACGCCGCGATCTCCTCGGGCTTCAGCGCCGAGTCGGAGCCCGCGAAGGCGGTCTGGCCCTGCATGAACGCGGTGATGCCGGCGCCGGAGCCCGTCGGGTTGTAGTTCAGCTGAACGTCCTTGCAGGTGGTCGAGTAGACCTTGCGCCAGGCGTCGATCGCGTTCTTCTGCGCGGACGAACCGGAGGCCGCGAGCTGACCCTTGGCGTCGTCACACTTGATGTTGGCGTTGGCGTTGGTCTCCTTGCCGGTGCCACCGCTGCCGCCACTCGTGTCGTCGGAGCCGCACGCCGTGAGGGCCAGGGCGCCGGAGACGGCGAGGGCGCCGAGGGAGAGGGCGCGGAGCCGGTTCTTGCGCTGAAGCTTCACTTTCGGGTCTTCCTTCCGGGAGCCGCCGGCCCTGTGCTGGCGGCGTGCGAGGTCTTCGTCGTTCCGGTGCTGCGGTCGTTCTGTCCTGCGGTCGTACGTTGTGTTGTAAGGCTGAAATTAGGCAGGGCAGGTGAAGCGGCCGATGGGCATGAGTGAACGGCGGGTGAACCTCGGCGGTCGGCCTGGTTAGGCAGGGTGTCACGGTACGTGGTGGATCTGTCACGCCACGTTGAGAACGCCGAGCAGGGCGTCGACCAGCTGCTGGTCGCGGGGCTGGGTGAGGCGGTTGCGGGCCGCGATCGGCGAGAGCCACAGGATGCGGTCGACCTCGCTGTTCGGCGCGAAGTGGCCGCCCGTCGCCTCGGCCGCCCAGTAGCTGACCTCCTTGGGGCGGCCCTGGGCCAGATAGCGGACCGTGGGGAGCCGGGCGCCGGGGTCGCAGCGGTGGCCGGTCTCCTCCTCGACCTCGCGCAGGGCGCCGGCCAGGGGAGTTTCGGCTCGCTTCAGCTTGCCCTTGGGGTGCGACCAGTCGTCGTACTTCGGCCGGTGGACCAGGCAGATCTCCAGGCGGCCGTCATAGGGGGAGTGACGCCACAGGACGCAGCCCGCGGCGCGGACGACCTCGCCCTCGGGGCGCGTCACCGGGTACTCGCCCCCTCCGTCTCCCGGAGCCAGGCCTGGTGGAAGGCGAAGCGGGCCGCTTCCACCTCGTGGCGCTGGTCGGCGTGCAGGACACCGAGGGCGTACGCGGTCGCCGGGGCGATGCGGGGGGTGCGGGCGGCCGTCGCCGCGGCCGACGCGGCGTCCGCGGCCTCGCGGTGGCGGTCGAGCGCGCGCCCGGCTTCCGCGAGGCGCAGGTCCTCGCCCTGGCTGCCGGTGAGGACTTCCTGGGCGTACCTGTGCAGGCGCAGGAGGGCGCGGGTCGTGAGCCAGGGGGCGTCCTGCGCCTCGGGGGCCTCGCTCGCCGCGAGGCCGTGCGTCAGCGCTTCCGCGTTGTACGGGTGGCCTGCCTGGCCCAGAGGGAGGGCGGCGATGGCTTCGGCCAGGTTCTCCTCGGCCTGCGCCGCCAGGGGCTTCAGGTCCTCCGTCGCCTGGGCCAGGGGGACCTCGCTCGCCAGTACGGCGACGTTGTCCGCCACGGCGTGGAAGCGGGAGGAGCCGAAGGCTTGCAGCGCGGCTGAGTGCGCCCTGGTCCGCGCCAGGGTGAGCTGCCGTTCCAGCAACGCTGCGGCCTTGGCTGCGCCTACCGTCAGGCCCCTTGGAGTCCCGCCCTGTGTTTCATCCGCACCCGGCATCGTGGGCTGTGCCCACCCGTTCCGCCTTGCGGAACGCCTGCCCACAGCCGGGGCGGCCTGGGTGGG
Organism: Streptomyces sp. NPDC051214; assembly: GCF_040682375.1. Taxonomy (NCBI): domain Bacteria; kingdom Bacillati; phylum Actinomycetota; class Actinomycetes; order Kitasatosporales; family Streptomycetaceae; genus Streptomyces; species Streptomyces sp. NPDC051214. The sequence continues at coordinate 58,053 of NZ_JBFBAT010000025.1, read as the reverse complement.
GTGTGCGCCTGCGGGCGTGCTGCCCACAGCCGGGTGGGCAGGCATCGGCACCCCCGGCGTACCCGAAAGGCGGTGCAAGGCGTCCAGGAGGCGTTCCAGGCGGGTTGCGAAGGCGTGTTCCCGCGCCAACGTGCCGGACAGCCACGCCAGTTCGGGGCGCATCCCCGCCGCCCACTCCTGGTCGAGCAGGGGGCGGAAGGTGTGCAGGGTGCCGCCGATGCGGCGGGCGGCGCGGCGCAGGGCGCGGGCCGCCTCCAGGGACTCCTCCGCCCCCTGCGCGTCCGTCGAGGACTCGCGGTGCAGCCGCAGCGAGCGCAGGAACTCCGTGGCCTGGCCCTGCAGATAGGCCGACAGGACGTCGCCTGTCGTCGTCTCATGGTTTAGCTGTGCCACGCCGGCGCCTCCGGGCGTCAATGAGCATCTCCTGTACGTTCCGCAGGGGCTGGCCCTCCGGATCCAGCGCGTGCCGGGTCCAGTTGCCGTCCGCGCCCAGGTGCCAGGAGGCGGTGGTGTCCGACATGCCGGTCTCCAGGAGCCGGCTCAGTGCCGCCCGGTGTGCCGGGTCGGTGACCCTGACCAGTGCCTCGATACGTCGGTCGAGGTTGCGGTGCATCATGTCGGCGCTGCCGATCCACACCTCGGGTTCGCCCGCGTTGCCGAAGGCGAAGACCCGGGAGTGCTCCAGGAAGCGGCCGAGCACCGAGCGCACCCGGATCGTCTCCGAGAGCCCCACGACCCCGGGCCGCACCGCGCAGATCCCGCGTACCCACACGTCCACCGGCACACCGGCCTGCGAGGCGCGGTAGAGCGAGTCCACGACCGCCTCGTCGACCATCGAGTTGACCTTGATGCGCACATAGGCGGGACGGCCCGCCCGGTGGTGCTGGATCTCCTTGTCGATGCGCGAGATGAGGCCGTCGCGCAGGGACTTGGGGGCGACCAGGAGGCGGCGGTAGGTCTCGCGCCGCGAGTACCCCGAGAGCCTGTTGAAGAGGTCGGACAGGTCGGCGCCCACCTCCTGCTTGGCGGTGAGCAGCCCCAGGTCCTCGTAGAGCCGGGCGGTCTTGGGGTGGTAGTTGCCCGTGCCCACGTGGGAGTAGCGGACCAGGGTGTCGCCCTCCTGGCGGACGACGAGCGACAGCTTGCAGTGCGTCTTCAGGCCGACCAGGCCGTAGACGACATGGCAGCCCGCTTCTTCCAGCTTCCGCGCCCACTTGATGTTGGCCTGCTCGTCGAAACGTGCCTTGATCTCGACCAGGACGAGCACCTGCTTGCCCGACTCGGCGGCGTCGATCAGAGCGTCGACTATGGGGGAGTCGCCCGAGGTCCGGTACAGCGTCTGCTTGATCGCCAGGACGTCCGGGTCGGCGGCCGCCTGCTCCAGGAAGGCCTGCACGGACGTCGAGAACGAGTCGTACGGGTGGTGAAGGAGTACGTCACGTTCGCGAAGGGCGGCGAAGATGTCCGGCGCGGACGCGGACTCCACCTCGGCGAGGTCGCGGTGGGTGCCCGCGATGAACTTCGGGTACTTCAGCTCGGGCCGGTCCAGGGACGCGATGCCGAAGAGCCCGGTCAGGTCGAGCGGGCCCGGCAGCGGATAGACCTCGGCCTCGCTTATCTTCAGCTCGCGCACGAGCAGGTCCAGGACGTTGCGGTCGATGGACTCCTCGACCTCCAGGCGCACCGGCGGCCCGAAGCGGCGCCGCATGAGCTCCTTCTCCAGGGCCTGGAGGAGATTCTCGGCGTCGTCCTCCTCCACCTCCAGGTCCTCGTTCCGGGTGAGGCGGAACATGTGGTGCTCCTGGATCTCCATGCCCGGGAACAGCTCCGCGAGGTGCGCGGGAGCGGCGATGACGTCCTCGATGGGAACGTAACGCTGCGGGGAGGCCTCAAGGAAGCGGGAGAGAAGCGGGGGCACCTTCACGCGAGCAAAGTGAGTGTGTCCCGACACCGGGTTGCGCACGACCACGGCGAGGTTGAGCGAGAGCCCCGAGATGTACGGGAAGGGGTGCGCCGGGTCGACCGCGAGGGGGGTCAGGACGGGGAAGATCTGCTGCCGGAAGAGCGTGAAGAGGCGGGACTGCTCCTTCTCGGTCAGCTCGTTCCAGCGGACCAGGTGGATGCCCTCGTCGGCGAGGCCGGGGGCGACGTCCTCCTGGTAGCAGGCGGCGTGCCGGGCCATGAGCTCGCGGGAGCGGTTCCAGATCAGCTCCAGGACCTCGCGGGGCTGCAGGCCTGAGGCCGAACGGGTGGCGACGCCGGTCGCGATGCGCCGCTTCAGCCCAGCCACCCGGACCATGAAGAACTCGTCCAGGTTCGAGGCGAAGATCGCCAGGAAATTGGCCCGTTCGAGGAGCGGGGTGTTCGGGTCCTCGGCGAGCTCGAGGACGCGCTCGTTGAAGGCGAGCCAGCTGCGCTCCCGGTCCAGGAAACGGCCCTGCGGCAGCTCCTGGCCGTCGTGTCCCACCTGGCCGTCCTCGTCGTACGCGTCGAGATCGGCGTCGATGTCGGGGTCGAGGTCGGACACCGCCGCCGACAGCGTGTGCGGGCGGTGCGCGGCGATGGAGCCCACGGAGGGCTGGGCGTGCTGGACACCTTGCGTGCTGGGCTGGCTCATGGCCCCATTCTTCCGCGCGGGGACCCCGATGGGCGCGTCGGAGAGTGCCGGGGCGATGACGAGCTTCCCGTTCATGGGGGGAGGGTCGGGCACGGCGGGCTGCATTGAGCGAGGATCGCAAGCCAGTCTGAATCACTGGTTACGGCGACATGACGTGCGGGACATGTGCGGGAGGCCCCCGGACGTCTACACGTCCGGGGGCGATGCGCAACTCAGGCGGCGCGGCGGCGTAGGACGCGGAAAGCGGCGTAGGTCGCTGCTGCGGCCAGGGTGAGGACGATGGCGGTCTCGATCAACTGGACGTACCAGAAGTGGGAATGGGGGTGGACGTCGGCGTACCAGCCGGCGACCTTGGTGTCGGACGGGCAGGGGAAGCTGGCCTTCAGGTCTGGGGAGCACTGCCCGGTGAGGAAGCGTTCCCCGGCGGCGTTCTGGACCCCCATGTCGATGATGAGGGAGTCCACGGGGACCTCGTGCATCGTGTACTCCGTGGACGTGCCCGACGCGGGCCCGGAGAGGGTCTTCACCGGGAACAGCTCCCAGCGCACATTGCCCATGAGCAGTAGTACGAGCCCGGTGACGAGGCCCCCGGTGGCCAGCGCCACCAGTGTGCGACGCACCAGGAGACCGGCGAGTGCGCCGACCATGATGCCGAGCAGGCAGTACGCGATGAGGACCGGGCCGATGGACTCGTAGACGCCGCGGTCGGCCCACCCCAGGTCCCACATCCCGCCGATCCCGGACCGGCCGCCCCAGAAGACCGCCATCAGGGCGAGGCCGCCGGCCACGCTCGTGACGGCGAAGACCGTGAGCTTCGACATCAGCCAGCGCGCGGGTGACACCGACTGGGTCCAGGCGAGTTTGTGGGTACCCGCCTCCATTTCGCGGGCGATGACCGGGCCCGCGACGAAGGCGCCTATCAGGGCGGGGATCAGGAGCATCCCCAGGGAGTAGTTCCTCAGGAACTCGTACAGCAGTGTCCGGGCGCTGGAGAAGCCGAGGAAGGTGTCGCAGGTGCCGTTGGAGGTGCAGGGGCCGGCCGGCTCGGGGTAGGCGTAATTCGCCCAGCGGAGAAAGCCCGTCACCACGGCGGCGAGCACGACGAGGCCGACCCCCGTCCACAGCGCGCCGCGGTGCAGCCGGACGTCCGCCCAGCGGGAGCCGCGCAGGAGAGGGGTGCTCATGCCGTCACCTCGCGCTGACGCTCGGCGGGTGCGGTGCTCGGCGTGAGGAGTGCCGGTGCTTCCGGTGAGCGCAGATGTGCCAGCAACAGTTCCTCCAGGGAAGGCTCTTCGACGTCCCAGCCTTCGGTTACCGCGCCCTCCGGGCGGATCAGTGCGGTCAGGCCGCGGCCGGTGGCGCGGGATTCGACGACCGTGTGCGGGGCGAGCTCCTCGGCGGGCCGGCGCCCGGTGACCAGCGCGTGTGCGGCCACGAGGTCGTCGATGCCCCCGCCGAGCCGCACCCGGCCCCCGGAGATCAGCAGCAAGTGATCGCAGGCGTCGGCCAGTTCGCCGACGATGTGCGAGGACATCACCACGGTGGTGCCGTGCTCGGCGGCCTCGGCCATCAGCGTCCCCATCAGCTGATGCCGGGCCAGCGGATCGAGATCGGCCATCGGCTCGTCCAGGAGCAGGAGTTGGGCCCGCTTGCCGAGGGCGAGGGCGAGCGCGACCCGGGTGCGCTGGCCACCGGAAAGCGTCCGCACGCGCAGCTTCGGGTCCAAGTCACCCTCGCGTACGACCCGCTCGGCGAGCCCCGCGTCCCAGCGCCCCGGGTTCAGCTCGGCGCCGAGACGCAGGATGTCGGCGATGCTGAGCTGCGGATAGAGCGGCTTGTCCTGGGCGACGTACGCGAGGTGCTGTCGCGCGGCGGCCGGGTCGGTGCCGAGCACGGTGAGCGTGCCCCCGGTCGGCCTCAACAGCCCGGCGGCCAGGGCCAGCAGCGTCGACTTGCCCGCGCCGTTGGGCCCGACGACCGCGCAGATCCTCCCGGCGGGCAGCCGGAAGGAGCAGTCGAGTAGGGCATGGCCCCGCCGCCCGTAACTCTTGGCCAGCGCGGCCGCCTCGATGGCGGTGTCGGTCATGCGGGGTCCCCCTTGGATGGATGCTGCTCTGCCTCGGTGAACTGCTCTTCCAGCACGGCGCCGAACAGCGCCGCGACGTCGTCCCTCTCCAGACCGGAGGCGCGGGCGCGGGCGGCCCACTGGCTCAGCTCGCCGCGCAGCGGTGAGTCGGCGGGCGTGGAGCCCAGCGACTTCCGCACGAAGGTGCCGAGCCCGCGGCGGGCCTCGACCAGGCCCTCGCGTTCCAGTTCGCGGTAGGCCTTCAGGACCGTGTTCGGGTTGATGGCCGTCGCCTCGACGACCTCGCGGGCCGTGGGCAGCTTGTCGCCCGGTTCCAGCAGGCCAAGGCGCAGGGCCTGTCGGGTCTGCTGGACGATCTGGAGATAGGTGGCGACGCCGCTGCGCCGGTCGATACGGAACTCGACCATGCCCTTGCACCACCCTTTCACTAATTGAGTAGTGAAAGGGTGGTGCAAGAAAGGGGCGGCGTCAAGTGACGCCGCCCCTGCGGAAGTTCGCTCGCGGGTACGCCTACGACTCCGTGCGGTACATCAGATCCGTCTCGTGCGTGACGAACCCGAGCCGCTCATAGACGCTCACCGCCGCCTTGTTGTCCGCGTCCACGTACAGCATCGCGGTCGGCAGGCCCGCCGCCGCGAGGTGGTCGAGGCCGATCGTCGTCAGCGCCTTGCCGAGGCCGCCGCCCTGCGCGCCCGACCGCACCCCGAGGACGTACACCTCGCCCAGGCCCTCGTCCGCGTGCACCTTGGTCCAGTGGAAGCCGACGAGCTCGCCGTCCTTCTCGGCCAGGAAGAAGCCCGCCGGGTCGAACCACGGCTCGGCCTTGCGGTCGTCCAGGTCACGCTGGGTGAGCGAGCCCTGCTCGGGGTGGTGGGCGAAGGCGTCGGCGTTCACCGCGAGCCAGGCCGCGTCGTCCTGACCCGGGACGAAGGGGCGTACGGAGACACCCTCGGGAAGGACGGGTGCGGGCAGGTCGAGATCGCCCAACGGGCGTCGCATCTGGCGCAGTTCGCGGAACAGGGTCAGGCCGAGGACCTGCGCGAGGTGCCGCGCGGCCGAGTGGCCGCCGTGCGCCCAGATCCGCAGCCGGCGGCCGGACTCGGCGAGCAGCGCGGTGCCAAGCGCCCGGCCGTGCCCGCGGCCGCGGTGCGCGGGGTGCACGACGAGCTCGGCCGCCGGCGCCTCGATGGGGTCGGTGTCCTCCAGCTGCGCGTACCCGACGAGCTCGCCGTCGAGGCCGAGCAGCAGATGCCGCACCCCGTCCCGCGCGCCTCCCCGCAGCTGCAGCCGCCCCTGCTCGGACACGGCCTGCTGGCCGTCCGAGCGGGCCGCTTCCGCGATGAGCCCGAGCACGGCGTCGGCCTGGTCGGAGGTGAGGGCGGCGACCGTGTCGATCTGCCGCAGGGTGGCGGGAGGCTGCTGCTCGTCAGTCATGGAGTCGAGGGTACGGCGGCGGCCGGTCGAGCAGCAGATCACGGACGTACTCACGGCTGGCGGGGGAGTGCACGACGGCGTACGCGCCACTGCCGCCGCACCCGGTCGGCTTCGCCCCCGTACGCCCCCCACGGTCGTCCGAACTATCCGAAGTGTCCGCAACGCACCCGGTGTGCCCCCCGACGGCAACCACCTCGTAACCCGTAACCCCCTGTTGCGCTACGCGCGTTGACTTTAGGCTGCGCGGAGTTTCACCACCCTCAGCCCGTCTCAGATCTCTCCCAGGGGGACACGTGCCAGTCACTCCTCAGCCGCGTCGGCCAAGACGCCGCGCCACCCGTGTGCTCGCCGCCGCGGCCGGTCTCGCCACGATCGGTGCGCTGGCGGCCGCGCTGCCCGCGAACGCCGGGCAGTCCGCCGGACAGGACGCGGCGGGTGCGGGAGGAGCAGGGGGCAAGAAGCGCACCGTCGACGTGCAGCTGCTGTCCTTCAACGACTTCCACGGCAATCTGCAGCCCCCGGCCGGGTCCTCGGGCCAGGTGACGGAGAAGCAGGCCGACGGGACCGAGAAGAAGATCGACGCGGGCGGCGCCGAGTACCTCGCCACGTCCCTCCGTACGGCCCGCAAGGGGAAGCCCTACAGCGTCACGGCCGCCGCCGGTGACCTGATCGGCGCGAGCCCGCTTCTGTCCGGCCTCTTCCACGACGAGCCGACGGTCGAGGCGATGAACAAGCTCGGCCTCGACGTCACCAGCGTCGGCAACCACGAGTTCGACGAGGGGGCCAAGGAGCTGGCCCGCATGCAGAACGGCGGCTGTCACCCCAAGGACGGCTGCTTCGAGAAGGGCAAGAAGTTCAAGGGGGCCGACTACCCCTACCTCGCGGCCAACGTGACCGACGAGAAGACGGACAAGCCCGTCCTCAAGCCGTACTGGGTGTGGAAGCACAAGGGCGTCAAGGTCGGCTTCATCGGCGTGACCCTCGAGGGCACGCCCGACATCGTCTCCGCCGACGGCGTCAAGGGCCTGAAGTTCCACGACGAGATCGAGACGGTCAACAAGTACGCCAAGATCCTCGACAAGCAGGGCGTGAAGTCGATCGTCTCGCTCATCCACGAGGGCGGCGCCCCCGCGAGCCAGACGTACAACTACAACTGTGACGCGCCGGGCGCGGGCGACGGCATCTCGGGACCGATCACCACCATCGCCAAGGGCATATCGCCCAAGGTCGACGCCCTGGTCACCGGGCACACGCACTCCGCGTACGTCTGCACCATCCCCGACCCGTCGGGCAAGCCCCGCATGGTCACGTCGGCCTCGTCCTACGGGAAGCTCTACACGGACACGACGCTCACGTACGACCGCAAGACGAAGGACATCGTCCGTACGTCGGTGAAGTCGGCGAAGTCGGCGAATCACGTCGTCAGCCGTGAGCAGGCCAAGGCCAAGGACATGACCTCGCTCATCGGGCGCTGGAACAAGCTGGCCGAGCCCGTCGCCAACAAGCCGGTCGGCTACATCTCCGCCGACATCCCCGGCCGTGGCGCCTCAGCGCCCGAGGCGCCGCTCGGCGACCTGATCGCGGACGCGCAGCTCGCGCACGGCAAGTCGCTCGACCCCGAGACGGACCTGGCGCTGATGAACCCCGGCGGCATCCGCTCCGACCTCGTCCACAAGGCGAGCGGGAGCGAGGGCGACGGCGTCGTCACGTACGGCGAGGGCTTCACCGTCCAGCCGTTCAGCAACACCGTCAACCTCGTCGACCTGACCGGCGCGCAGCTGATCACCGGCCTCAAGCAGCAGGTGAGCGGGTCGAACGAGGCATCGCCGAAGATTCTGCAGATCTCGGACGGCCTGACCTACACGCTCGACATGACGAAGTCCGGCGCCGACCGCGTGGTCACCGACTCGATCAAGCTGGGCGGCAAGGCGATCGATCCGGCCGCCACCTATCGTGTGGCGATGAACTCCTTCCTCGCGGGCGGCGGCGACGGCTTCGGTGAGCTCGGCAAGGGCACGAAGCCGCTGGTCGGCAGCGACGACCTGAAGGCGTTCAACGACTACCTGACCGCCAACTCCTCGGCGGACAAGCCGATCGCGCCGCCCAAGGCGGACAGGGTCACCATCGTGAAGTGAATGACGCGTTAACAGACGCGCTCAGAAGCTGGCCTAAATCGGTGGTTACTGGGCGTAAGGCTTGGGGTGGGGTGTGAACGTATGGTGAAATCAGCTGATGCGTTCCCCCCACCGCATAGCCACGCTTCCGCCCGATCACAACCAGGCTCATCCGTCTGATGGTTGGCACGCCGAATCGGTTCCCCCCGAAGCAGCTCCAGCGGCGGTCGAGACGACCGCCCCGCTCAACCCGTACGAGGAGCTCGGCGCCCTCGCCTCGCCGAACCCGCTGGAGGACTTCCTCCGCGACACGGACGACGACGACAGCGCAGCCGGCGCCGGCAAGGCCGAGGCCCCCTGGCAGCCCCCGAACCACCGCCGCGGCAGCCGCCGCCGCGTGAACCGGTTCGCCGGGCTCCCGCTCGCCGCGAAGGCCCTGGTGGCGCTCCTGGTCGCCACCGCCTTCCTCGGTCTCGGTGACCGCTGGGCCCTGCTCTACGCCGAGCACGAGGCCGCCCAGAAGCTCAAGGACACCCTGCACCTGAGCGCCACGCCCGAGGTCGACATCGAGGGCTTCCCCTTCCTGACCCAGGTCGTCGACAAGCGCGTCGACAAGGTCAAGGTCACCGTCCCGGACGTCGCGGCCGACCGGATCTCGCTCGCCCAGGTCTCCGCCACCGCCGAGGACGTGACGATCACCGGCGACGGGCCCACCGACATCAAGGGCGCCCTCATCCGCGAGATGAAGGGCGAGGTGCTGCTCTCCTTCGACGACCTGAACCGTGAACTGGGCGCGTCGCAGGTCACGTTCACCGGTCACGGCGGCGACCAGGTCCTCGCCCGCGGCACGCTGCCCGTCGCGGGCCACGACCTGAAGCTGCGCGCGGACGCCCGCATCCAGCGCAACGGCGACCGCGGCATCTCCACCGACATCGGCAGGATGAGCCTGCAGATCGGCGACCTGGCGACCTACCGGCCCGGCACCCGCGACTCCGAGGGCCTGCACCTCAGCAAGAAGTCCGCGGACCGCCTCGCCGAGGAGACCGCCAAGGCGAAGGCGCTGCTCTCCGTGCCGTCGATCGTCAAGCGGCTCGGCGTCCCGGACTCCGTGGTCAGCGGTGCCCTGAAGAGCGACACCAAGCTCCACGACCTCGTCGGATCTCCGCGCTTCATCAACGACGTGATGGGCCTGAACCTCATCGACGTCGCCATGGGCCACCCCGAGCTCCTGAAGAAGCTGGGCCTGGACCCGGGTCTCCTCAAGGGCCTCTCCGAGCTCACCCGCCCCGTCCTCACCGACCGCCTTACGCTCGCCTTCCAGCTGCCGAAGCTGCCGGGCAAGGGCAACGTCTGGCTGCAGGACGTCAGCGTGCAGCAGGACGGCATCCGGGTGCGGCTGAGCGGTACGGGCCTCGGGATCGGCAAGTAGCGCCCTACACCGCGGTGGGGGGCGGGGTCGGCGCCCCCGGCAGGCGGACCGTCGCCTCGGTCCCGCCGCCCTCGGCGGGCCGCAGCTCCACCTCGCCGCCCGACTGGTGCACGGTGCGGGCCACGATGGACAGGCCGAGGCCCGATCCGGGGAGGCTGCGGGCCGACGGGGAACGCCAGAAGCGGTCGAAGACGTGCGGGAGTTCGTCGGTGGGGATGCCGGGGCCGTGATCGCGGACGGTCAGCGCGCCGCCCTTCAGGGCCACCTCGACGGCGGAGCCCGGGGGCCCGAACTTCACCGCGTTGTCCAGGATGTTCACGATGGCCCGCTCAAGCGCCGGGGGCTCGGCGCGTACGAACCAGGGGGCGAGGTCCGCCTCGAAGGTCAGCTCGGGGCCGCGCAGCCGCGCGCGCTCAAGGGCCGCGTCCACGATCTCGTGCAGGGCCACGACCTGCACCTTTCCGCTCTGCCCACTGTCGGTGCGCGACAGCTCCTGCAAGTCGCCGATCAGCGCCGCCAGTTCGGTCATCTGCGCCGTCACGGAGGCGAGCAGCGCCTTGCGGTCGTCGGGCGGGATGGCCCGGCCGGTATCCTCGCTGCGGGCGAGCAGCTCGATGTTCGTACGGAGCGAGGTGAGGGGGGTGCGCAGCTCGTGGCCGGCGTCGGCGATGAGCTGCTGCTGGAGGTCGCGGGACGAGGCGAGGGACGCGGTCATGGAGTTGAAGGACCGGGAGAGCCGGGCGATCTCGTCGTCGCCCTCGGCGGGAATCCTGAGGTTCAGGTCCTCGGTACGGGCCACGTGCTCGACCGCTGCCGTGAGCTCGTCCACCGGGCGGAGCCCTGTGCGGGCGACCCAGAGGCCGGCGGCTCCTGCGCCCAGTACGCCGATTCCGGCTACCGCCGCGAGCAGCAGGGCGAGCTTGTTCAAGGGGGTGTCGATCTCGGAAAGCGGGCGCGACAGGGACACGGCCAGACCGGTGTCCGGGTCCAACTGCGTCAGCACACGCACCGAGGCACCGCTCTCGGTCCTGCCGTCGCGCAGGGTGGGCGTGCGGGCGTGCTGCGCCACTTCCAGGTCCGTCTCCGTGACCACCACGGGGGTGGAGCCACGCCCCACGCAGCGGGTGCCGTCCGGCTGGATCACCTGCACGAAGACGGTGGTGGTGCCGGGCGCCGTCTCCCCGTTCGGAGAGGTGCCCGTGTCGCGGCAGTCGGCCGTCGTCTCCAGGAGATAGCCGCGGCCTACGTTGAGGCTGCGCAGGGAGTCGTCCATCTGGTCCCGCAACTGTGCGCGGGTCAGGAGCCAGCACGAGACCGCGACGGCGGCCACGGCCAAGGCCACCGCACAGGTCACCAGCAACGCCAGGCGTGAGCGCAGCGGCATCGAGCGGTACCGCCGTACAAGCCCCTTCACTCGCCGCCGCCCCCGCCAGTACCCGGCCGCAGCACATACCCCACGCCCCGCACCGTATGGACGAGGCGAGGCTCGCCCCCCGCCTCCGTCTTGCGGCGCAGGTACATGACGTACACGTCCAGGGAGTTGGAGGACGGCTCGAAGTCGAAGCCCCAGACCGCCTTCAGGATCTGCTCCCGCGTGAGCACCTGCCTGGGGTGGGCGAGGAACATCTCAAGGAGGGTGAACTCCGTGCGGGTCAGCTCCACCGTGCGCGCCCCGCGCGTGACCTCCCGCGTCGCGAGGTCCATCCGCAGGTCGGCGAAGGCGAGCGTGTCGCCTTCCTCGGCCTGCCCCGCGCCGGCGGCGTACGAACTGCGGCGCAGGAGCGCCCGGATGCGGGCGAAGAGCTCGTCCAGCTCGAACGGCTTGACCAGGTAGTCGTCGGCGCCCGCGTCGAGCCCCGTGACACGGTCGCCCACGGTGTCGCGCGCGGTGAGCATCAGGATGGGTGTCAGGGAGCCGGTCGCGCGAAGCCGCCGGGCGGCGGTGAGGCCGTCCATGCGGGGCATCTGGATGTCGAGCACGACGAGGTCGGGACGGTAGGCCGCCGCCTTCTCCAGCGCGTCGGCGCCGTCGACGGCGACCTCCGTCCCGTACCCCTCGAAGGCGAGACTGCGCCGCAGCGCCTCCCGCACGGCGGGCTCGTCGTCGACGATCAGGATGCGCAGCTGTTCGCGGTCGCCTTCGGCGGGGCTCATCGGCTCGTTACTTCCTCGGGTGCGGGGCGGTGGACGGGGCCGGTATCAGCCTCGCACGCGCGCGCGGGGCGTGCGGCGTGCGGCGGGCCGGGAGGTCGGTGCCGCGGCGGCCAGGGCGTGCCGGGTGCGGTTGACGGTGATCAGGGGTCCGGGCATGGCGGCCTCCAGGTGCTCCGGGGGGAGTGGCCGGGGTCAGTCGGTCGAGCCGGCCCGCAGGGTGTCCAGGTCGGCCTTGACCGTGTTGATCGGGATGGCGAAGCCGAGGCCGACGCTGCCGGAGCCCGACTCGGAGCCGGCCTGCGAGGAACTGGGCGAGTACATCGCGGAGTTGATGCCGACGATGTTGCCGTTCATGTCGATGAGGGCGCCGCCGGAGTTCCCCGGGTTGAGCGAGGCGTCGGTCTGCAGGGCCTTGTACGTGGTCTTCGACGACCCGGTGTCGCCGTTGAACTGCTCGCCGCCGTACTCGAAGGGCCAGTTGCCGCCGCCCTGTTGCTGCTGCTGTCCCTGGTCCTCGTCCGTCGAGACGGTGACGTCCCGGTCGAGGGCGGAGATGATGCCGCTGGTGACGGTGCCGGTCAGACCCTCGGGGGAGCCGATCGCCACGACGTCGTCGCCGATCTTGACGTTGTCGGAGTTGCCGAGGCTCGCGGGCTTGAGCCCGGAGGCGTCCTTGAGCTTGATCAGCGCCAGGTCCTTCTTGCTGTCCGTGCCGACGACCTCGGCGTCGTACGTCTTCCCGTCGTTCGTCGTCACCTTGACCGAGGAGGCACCGGAGATCACGTGGTTGTTCGTGATGATCTCGCCGTCCTTCGTGATGATCACGCCGGAGCCGGTGGCCTCGCCCGAGCCGGACTTCGCGCTGATCTCCACGATGCTGGGGCTGACCGCCTCGGCGACACCGGAGACGGTGCCCTTCTGGCTGGTGGGCACGACGTTCGTGTTGGTCGCGCTGCTCGACGTGCCGTCGCTGCCGGTCAGCTCCTGGAAGGCGTACGCGGTGCCGCCGCCGACGGCCGCCGCCGCGATGGCGACCGCGGCGAGCAGGGCCATGGGCCCCTTGGCCCGTCGGCGCGGAGGCTTCGGCGGCCGCGGCTCTTCCGGTGCGAAAGCGGGCGGGGGCGGGTACGCGCCCTGCGTACCGCCATGGTGAACAGGCGCTGACGACTGCTGCTGCTGGGGGTACTCGCCGCTGTGGCGGAAGGTCTCGGTCATGGGTTCAAGGCTGCGCGGCGTTCATGAGAGGCGGCTGAGTACGCCCTGAGAACACCGGTAGAAGTGCGTATGCCCGATATAAAGCCGCCCGGGGCGGGGGTACGTCAGCCGCAGCCGCAGGACTGGCGGACCACCAGGCGGGAGGGGAACAGCTTCAAGCGCTCCCGGCGCGAACCGGCCACCCGAAGCCCGTCGTCCAGGACCAGGTCGACCGCGGCGCGAGCCATCGCAGGCCGATCCGAAGCCACCGTCGTCAGCGGCGGGTCCGTCAGCCCCGCTTCCTTCACGTCGTCGAACCCGGCCACGGCCAACTGCTCAGGGACATCGATCCGCAGCTCCCGCGCGGCCCGCAGGATGCCGATGGCCTGGTCGTCGGTGGAGCAGAAGATCGCCGTCGGCCGGTCCGGCCGGGCAAGCAGCTCGAGCGCCATCTGATACGCGTCGTACCGGTTGTACGGAGCCTCGAAGAGCCGCCCCTCCACCGAGCGCCCGGCCTCCCGCATCGCACGCCGCCAGCCCTCGACGTGATCGGAGACGGGGTCGCCGACGGTCGGGGTCTCGGCGGTGCCGCCGACGCACGCCACGTACTCATGGCCGTGTTCGAGGAGGTGCCGGGTGGCGAGCTGTGCGCCGCCGAGGTCGTCCGTGACGACGGCGACGTCGTCGATCGCCTCGGGCCGCTCGTGCAGCAGCACGACCCGCGCGTCCCACGCGTCGATCTCGGCGGCGGCCGAATCCGTCAGGCCGTGGCTGACGAGGATGAGCCCGGAGACCCGCATGCCGAGGAAGGCCCGCAGATAGTGGGCCTCGCGCTCGTCCACGTAGTCCGTGTTGCCGACGAGCACCATTTTTCCGCGCTCGGAGGCCGCCTGCTCCACGGCGTGCGTCATCTCCGCGAAGAACGGCTGCCGCGCGTCCGGCACGATCATGCCTATGAGGTCGGTCCGCCGCGACGCCATGGCCTGGGCGACCCGGTCGGGCCGGTACCCCAGCTCCTTGATCGCGGCGAGTACACGCTCGCGCGTGGCCGGGGCAACCGGCCTAGGTCCGTTGTTGATGACATAGCTGACGACGGCGGTGGAAGTACCCGCAAGTCGCGCAACGTCATCCCGAGTCACCTTGGCCACGCGCGGAGTCTACGCGGATGGAACTACCGCTGGGCAGGGCGTACGGCAGCTTCCTTCGGCGCGGATGTCGTGGCGGACGCGGCAGGCGCCGCCTCGCGCGTCGGGACCTCCCGGTGCTCGCCCTCGGCCGGCGGAGTCGCCGCCTTCGCCTTCTTCTCGTCGGTGGCCCGCTCGACCTTCTCCGGCGTGACGAAGCGGTAGCCGACATTCCGGACGGTGCCGATCAGCGACTCGTGCTCGACACCGAGCTTCGCGCGAAGGCGCCGTACGTGGACGTCGACCGTCCGCGTGCCGCCGAAGTAGTCGTAGCCCCAGACCTCCTGCAGCAGCTGGGCCCGCGTGAAGACGCGCCCGGGGTGCTGCGCCAGGTACTTGAGCAGCTCGAACTCCTTGAAGGTCAGGTCCAGGACCCGGCCCTTCAGCTTCGCGCTGTACGTCGCCTCGTCCACGGAGAGATCGCCGTTGCGGATCTCCATGGGGGAGTCGTCGGCGGTGATCGACTGGCGGCCCATCGCGAGCCGCAGCCGCGCCTCGACCTCGGCGGGGCCCGCGGTGTCGAGAAGTACGTCGTCGATGCCCCAGTCGGCGGTGACGGCCGCGAGGCCGCCCTCCGTGACGACGAGGACGAGTGGACAGCCGGGTCCCGTGGAGCGGAGGAGCTGGCAGAGGCTGCGGACCTGCGGGAGGTCACGGCGGCCGTCGATCAGGATGACGTCGGCACCGGGGGTGTCGACGAGGGCCGGGCCTTCGGCGGGGGCCACCCGCACGTTGTGCAGCAGCAGGCCGAGGGCGGGAAGCACCTCCGTCGACGGCTGAAGGGCATTCGTGAGGAGCAGCAGAGAACTCATCGCCGCCCACCTGCCTGGGTCGTCATACGGTTGTGCACGTTTCGCTCGCCCATAACGTCGGTTCCTCCTCGGTCCCTGCGAGGACGTTTACGGCACTGCTTCGTACTGTTGTCGCCTGGTACTGCCGTGATTTCCGGGGCCCGCGCCCTGGGCCCCTGCGCGCCATGGATCACCACGCGTCTGAAAGCACGAAAGGACCCGGGGGCTTCGCTGCCCGGATCCTCTGCCAAGGAGAATAGCCCACATGAGTTCCGGTCCGGCAGGTCAAGTCGCGCGATCTTCTGTGCCACCCATCACTCGCGTTCAGCGGAGCGCAACGCTCCGTACACGGGACGGAGTCGCGATCGACGCTCTGTACGAGCCCGGTCCGGACCCCGGAACGGGCCCCGGCACGGACCTCGCGATCGTGATCGCGCACGGTTTCACGGGAGATCTGGACCGGCCGCACGTGCGCCGGGCCGCGGGCGTTTTCGCCGAGGCCGCGGCCGTGATCACGTTCTCGTTCCGGGGTCACGGGCAGTCCGGCGGGCTCTCCACGGTCGGCGACCGCGAGGTGCTCGATCTGGCGGCCGCGGTCGAGTGGGCGCGGTCCCTCGGTCACGCACGCGTGGTGACCGTGGGTTTCTCGATGGGCGGTTCCGTGGTGCTCCGGCACGCGGCCCTCGCCGGCACCGCGCACGGGGGGCGCACGGAAGCGCGGGTTGACGCGGTCGTCGCGGTGAGTGCCCCGGCCCGTTGGTTCTACCGGGGGACGGCGCCGATGCGGCGGCTGCACTGGGTGGTGACGCGGCCCGTGGGGCGCGTGGTGGGCCGCCTGGGTCTGCGCACGCGAATCCACCCGCACGAGTGGGACCCCGTCCCGCTCTCCCCGGTGGAATCGGTCCCCCTCATCGCGCCCACGCCTCTCCTGATCGTGCACGGCGACCGTGACCCGTACTTCCCAGTCGACCACCCCCGGATGCTGGCCGCCGCCGCCCGGGGCGGGGCGGAGCTCTGGCTGGAGACGGGCATGGGGCACGCGGAGAACGCGGCGGACGATGTCCTGCTGGGTCGGATCGCCGAGTGGGCCACGGCATCATGGACGTCGGCAACCGCCGAAGGAGCCGAAGGAGAGGAGCTGTGATGGTGAACGGCACCATTCGTTACTGGGCCGCGGCCAAAGCAGCCGCAGGTGTCGCGGAGGAGCCGTACGCCGCGACGACGCTGGCCGAGGCGCTGGACGCGGCACGCGAGCGTCACCCCGGAGAGCTGGTCCGTGTACTGCGGCGATGCTCGTTCCTCATCGACGGCGACCCCGTGGGTACCCGTGGGCATGAGACGGTACGGCTGGCCGAGGGCGGCACGGTCGAGGTGCTCCCGCCGTTCGCAGGAGGGTGAGCAGCGACATGAGCGATCCGCGTTATCAGGGGTACGGGGAGTACGACCCCTACCGGGGGGACTATCCGCCTGCCGAGCCGCAGGCTTACCCGCCCGAGCCGCAGGCTTACCCCCCAGATCAGCAGTACGCCCAGCAGCAGTACCCGTACCCCCAGCAGCAGCCGTACGCCCAGGACCCGTACACCCAGCAGTGGGAGGGGCAGACCTGGGACACGACGATCCAGCCCTCACCTGTGGTGGACGTGACGGAGACCGCTTATCTGCCCCCGCAGTCCTACGCGGAGCCGCAGCCGCAGCCGTCGCCTGCGCCCGGTTACTCGGAACCCGGCAGCCTTGGTGGCCATGCCCACCCTTCCCCAAGCTCTCAACTTCGTTCGAGCAGGGGAGACCCCAATCGCCCTGCGGGACGCCTGCCCATGGCCGGAGCAGACGAAGAGTCCCCCGCCACCTACGGCCCCGCCACCACCACCGGCAACCCCCGCGTCACCGACGCCCAGCGCGCCCGCGCCGAAGGGCGGTCGCCGATCATAGAGCCGGGGATCCAGCCCGCCGCGCTGACCGCGGTCCTCGGGCTGCTGCTCGCCGGTACGGCCGCCGTCGGGCAGTACGCACTCCTCGTACCGCTGATCCTGCTGCAGGCCGTCACCGCCGCCGGATGGTTCCGGCTCAACGGGATGTGGCCCGCCCGGCAGGGCATCGCGCTCGCCTTCATGGGCGGAGTCGTCGCCGACATCGCCCTGCTCGTCACCGGCA
Source organism: Streptomyces sp. NPDC051214 (assembly GCF_040682375.1). Lineage (NCBI taxonomy): Bacteria > Bacillati > Actinomycetota > Actinomycetes > Kitasatosporales > Streptomycetaceae > Streptomyces > Streptomyces sp. NPDC051214. The sequence goes on along the minus strand of NZ_JBFBAT010000025.1, from coordinate 40,899 downwards.
AGGAGAACGCGCCCGCCGCGATCCTCGGCACCCTCGGCGTGTGGGTGCTGCTCGTCCTGGTGCTCCAGCTGCGCAGCCGCGCCCCCGCCGACGAGCGGATGGCCGGCCTGATGGCGACCGTCGCGTCCGCCGCGCTCGCGATCATCGCGACCGGGCACCTCGCGGCCTCCGCCGACGCCGTGACGGTGGGCGGCATCGCCGTCGCGGTCGCCGTGATCGCCCGCGCGCTGCCCCTGCCGACGCCCGCTTCCGTCGTCGTGGCGCTGCTCGCCGCGGCCGGCGCGGGGATCGCCGTCGGCGGCATGACGGACCTCGGCAGCAAGGGTGCGCTGCTCGGTCTCGGCGCCGGTGTCTGCGCGCTGATCGGTCACCGGGTCGCCAGCTACGACTACCCGTCGCGCTTCGTGCACATGACGGCGGGTGTCGCCCTGCCGCTCGCCGCCGCCGCCCCGGCCGTCTACCTCCTGGGCAGGGCCATCGGCTGATCGTCACAGCTGATCGACAGGTCCCCGGCCGGGCACTGCGGCCGGGGACCTGTCCTTTAGGCTCGCGACAACGACAGCCAAGCGGGGGTACAAGGTGGGGGAACACGGACATGAAGCGCTCCGTACGAATACTTCTGATCGTCCTCGTGATCCTGGGGGGTCTCTTCGTCGGCGCCGACCGCCTCGCGGTGGGCTTCGCCGAGGACGAGGCGGCGGAGAAGCTGCGTACCAGCGAGGGGCTCAGCGAGACGCCCGACGTCTCCATCAAGGGCTTTCCCTTCCTGACCCAGGTCGCGGGCGGCACGCTCGACGACGTCGAGATCGGCATCAAGGACTACGACGCCGCATCCGGCTCCGACAAGATCCGCATCGCCGATCTGAACGCCCGCATGCAGGGCGTCGAGTTCTCCGGCGACTACAGCTCGGCCACCGCCGACAAGGCCACGGGCACCGCCCACATCTCGTACGACGAGCTGCTCAAGCAGGCCCAGGGCGAGCCGGTCGAGCTGCCGCTCGGCGCCACCGGCAAGGTGGTCGGGCTCTCGGACGGCGGCGGCAACAAGATCAAGGTCGAGGTCGAGGTGAGCAAGGGCGGCGCGAAGCTGCCCAAGCCGGTGCACGTGCTGAGCTCGGTGACGGTCGAGGGCGACACGATCAAGGTGAACGCCGACGAGATCCCGAAGAAGTTCGAGGTCATGGGCGTCTCGATCCCCCTCCCGGAGGGCATGGTCCGTGACGTGACCGACTTCGAGGAGAAGGTCACAGGGCTTCCGGGCGGCATCAAGATCGACGGGGTGGAGCCGGCGCAGGACGGCGTCGACATCTCGGTCAAGGGCACGCACGTGAAGCTCGCGGGCTGAGGCCCGCAGCGGCCGCCGGGAGCGGCTGTTCCGCAGTACGAGACGAAGCCGTCCGCGCGATGGATGCGGCAGGAGCGAAGACCGCTCCCCGCCCCCGCGCGGGCGGCTTTTCCGTGGACCGCATCCTCCCACGCATCCCATATCGTGGATGATCGCGTCTCAGCATCCGACACCCCGGTGACACGGCCGCCCTCGCGTCCTTACGATCGGACGCATGCAGCGACAGGCGGACCTCACGAAGCGGCGGGCAGTAGACCTGTGCCGCGTCGCCGCCATGCTCTGTCGCACCTTCTGAGCGGGAGCTCCGACTCCCGTATCCCCCGGCCCGTTGACACCGTCAGGGCCACCCCGTGCCGCGTACGCCGCGCTACAGCGCAGTCACCGCACGTACCCGTCACGAACCCCTCGTACAGCACCAAAGCCCCGCCGTAACTGCCCCGGAGGAGAAGAAGTATGAGCCGCAGCGACGTCCTGGTAGACGCCGACTGGGTCGAGGCCCACATCGACGACCCGAAGGTCGCCATCGTGGAGGTCGACGAAGACACCTCCGCGTACGACAAGAACCACATCAAGAACGCGATCCGCATCGACTGGACCGACGACCTCCAGGACCCGGTCCGCCGCGACTTCGTCGACCAGGAGGGCTTCGAGAAGCTCCTCTCGGCCAAGGGCATCGCGAACGACACCACCGTCGTCCTCTACGGCGGCAACAACAACTGGTTCGCGTCCTACGCCTTCTGGTACTTCAAGCTCTACGGCCACCAGGACGTGAAGCTCCTCGACGGCGGCCGCAAGAAGTGGGAGCTCGACTCCCGCGACCTGGTCGACGGCTCCGAGGTCCCCAGCCGCCCCGCCACGGACTACAAGGCCAAGCCCCAGGACGCCTCGATCCGCGCCTTCCGCGACGACGTCGTCAACGCGATCGGCTCGCAGAACCTGGTCGACGTGCGCTCGCCCGACGAGTTCAGCGGAAAGCTGCTCGCCCCCGCGCACCTGCCGCAGGAGCAGTCGCAGCGTCCGGGCCACGTCCCGTCCGCGCGCAACATCCCGTGGTCGAAGAACGCCAACGACGACGGCACCTTCAAGTCGGACGACGAGCTCAAGGCCCTCTACGAGGACGAGCAGGTCGACCTGTCCAAGGACACCATCGCGTACTGCCGCATCGGTGAGCGTTCGGCCCTGACCTGGTTCGTCCTGCACGAGCTGCTCGGCCAGACCAACGTCAAGAACTACGACGGCTCCTGGACCGAGTACGGCTCCCTCGTCGGCGTGCCGATCGAGCTCGGCGCCAACAAGTAACCCCACAAGGCCTGAAGGACGGAATCGACATATGTGTGGAGCGAAGGCCGGCGGCCCCGACGCCTCGACCATCAAGCCCGGCGAGACCACCATCCAGGGCCAGGTGACCCGCGACGGCGAGCCCGTCAGCGGCTACGTGCGCCTGCTCGACTCGACCGGCGAGTTCACCGCCGAGGTCCCCACCTCGGCCACCGGCCAGTTCCGCTTCTACGCGGCCGAGGGCACGTGGACGCTGCGCGCCCTCATCCCGGGCGGCACGGCCGACCGCACGGTGGTAGCCCAGACGGGCGGCCTCGCGGAGGTCGCGATCGCGGTCTGACGACAGCGGATCACTGACGGCCGGAGGGCCGCACCCCAGGGGGTTGGACGCCACCGGGTCGGGGTGCGGCCCTTCGGCATACGCTGGATGTATGTACGCGCGAAGGCGGCACGCCTACTTCGCCCTGATGGGGACGTGCATCGCCCTCTTCGTCCTGGCGTGGGGCGTGGTGAGGCTCTGGTCCATCCCCGTCGCCGTCGGGATGTGTGTCGTGGCGATGGTGATCCCGCCGGTCGCCGCGATGGTGGCGAACCGGCGCGGCGCCGATGACCGCTGGTGGGACGACCCCTCGGGGGACTCGAAGTCCGACGAGTGGTGGGACGAGCTGGACGGGAAGCGGCGCCGTCAGTAGACGAGCGCCTGCGTGCCGTCCGTCATGGCCTCCTGCACGAAGACCTGCGCGCCCGCGATCCGTACTCCCTCGAGCACGTCCTTCTCGGTGATGTCGCGGCGCGCCGCGCACTGCGTGCAGAGCGTGATGCGGCCCGCGGCCAGGATCGAGTCGATCAGGTCGGGGAGCGGTGCCGCGTGCGGCAGTTCGAACTCCGCCGCGCGGCCCGGAAGCGCGAACCACGCGGATTCGCCGGTCAGCCAGAGGGAGACCTCGACGCCGCTGGCCACGGCCACCGCCGCCACCGTGAAGGCCTGCGAGCAGCGCTCGGGGGCGTCGGCCCCGGCGGTCACCTTGATCACGAGCTTCTTCGCCATGGCCGCATCGTATGGCCATCGGCGCGGTCACCCGTAAGGCCACCTCGCAGCGAGCGGCGGGCCGCGCACGACTACAGTGGGAGCGGCTCTGATACCTGCCCGATAGCTCACCGAGGAGCACCCCGTGCTTGAGGCCTTCTTCTCCGCCCTGCTGGTTCTGGTCTGCGTCGGCGTTCTCGCGTTCGCCGCCCTGTCCGTGAAGAAGCTGTACCAGGGTCAGCGCTGAGCCCCGTACGTCCCGTACGCCACCTAGAGATCGTCTGAGCTTCCCATGATCGAGATTCCGTCCGACCTGCACCCCGACCTCGTGCCCCTCGTTTGGCTCCTCGGCAACTGGGCCGGCGCGGGCGTCACCGACTTCCCCGGCGCCGAGAAGGCGAATTTCGGCCAGGAAGTGTCCTTCACCCATGACGGGCGGGACTTCATCGAGTACCACTCGCACACGTGGGTGCTCGACGCCGAGGGCAACAAGGTGAAGCCGCTGGAGTCCGAGTCGGGCTTCTGGCGCATCGACAAGGACCGCAAGGTCGAGACCGTGATGGTCCGCGACGACGGCGTCGTCGAGGTCTGGTACGGCGAGCTCGCCGACCAGAAGCCGCAGATCGACCTGGTCACGGACGCGGTCGCCCGCACGGCGGCCTCCGGCCCGTACACCGGCGGCAAGCGCCTCTACGGGTATGTGAAGGGCGACCTGATGTGGGTCGGCGAGAAGCAGACCCCCGAGGTGCCGCTGCGTCCGTACATGTCGGCGCAGCTGAAGAAGGTCGTCACGCCCGAGGACGTCGCCGAGATGGCCAGGGGCCTGGGCGATCTGCCGGACGACGGCATCGCCTTCTTCAAGTAGGCCGCAGCTTCTTCCAATGGGCCGCGGCACCGACTGGCCTAGACTGCCTGTGTGGCGAGCACCGATTCCGACTGGAAGAGCGACCTGCGACAGCGCGGCTACCGTCTGACGCCGCAGCGCCAGCTGGTCCTCGAAGCCGTCGACACCCTTGAGCACGCGACCCCCGACGACATCCTCTCCGAAGTGCGGAAGACGGCGTCGGGGGTCAACATTTCCACGGTCTACCGCACCCTGGAGCTCTTGGAGGAGCTGGGTCTGGTCAGCCACGCGCATCTGGGGCACGGTGCGCCGACGTACCACCTCGCGGACCGCCACCACCATCTGCACCTGGTGTGCCGGGACTGTACGAACGTCATCGAGGCGGATGTCTCGGTGGCCGCGGAGTTCACCGCGAAACTGCGGGAGACCTTCGGTTTCGACACGGACCTGAAGCACTTCGCGATCTTCGGGCGCTGCGAGAACTGCTCCGGCGCGAAGTCCGGGGGCTCCGGCAAGGAATAAGTACGCCCACCGGCAGGTCGTAGTGTGGGTGAACATGAAGAGCCCCCTCCTGTCCCTGCCCGGCGCCGTCCCCGCCGAGGGCGTGGACGAAGGCGTCGCCGCCCACTACGGCGACCTGTTCCGCGAGCAGCGCGCCCTCGCCGACGGCACCGGTTTCGTCGACCTCTCGCACCGCGGTGTCGTCACCGTCTCCGGACCCGACCGGCTGAGCTGGCTGCATCTGCTGCTCACCCAGCATGTGACGGAGCTGCCGGTCGGCCAGGCCACCGAGGCGCTGATCCTCTCCGCGAACGGCCACATCGAGCACGCCCTCTATCTCGTGGACGACGGCGAGACGGTGTGGGCTCATGTGGAGCCCGGCACGCAGGACGCGCTTGTCGCGTATCTGGAGAGCATGAAGTTCTTCAACCGGGTCGAAGTGGCCGACCGTACGGACGAGTTCGCGGTCGTGCATCTGCCGGCCGGTTCGATCGCCCCGGTCCCGGACGGTGTCGTCGTACGCGAGACGCCGCACGGCCGGGATCTCTTCCTGCCGCGTGCGTCCCTGGAGTCGTACGCCGAGGAGAGCGGCCCCGCGATCGGCATCCTCGCCTACGAGGCGCTGCGCGTGGAGGCGCACCGGCCGCGGCTCGGCTTCGAGACGGACCACCGCACGATCCCGCACGAGCTGGGCTGGATCGGTACGGCGGTGCATCTGCAGAAGGGCTGCTACCGCGGTCAGGAGACCGTCGCCCGCGTCCAGAACCTGGGCAAGCCCCCGCGCCGCCTGGTCTTCCTGCACCTGGACGGCAGCGAGGTCCATCTGCCGGTGGCCGGCACGGAGCTGCGCCTTGCCTCGGAGGGCGAGGAGGGCCGCAAGCTCGGCTTCGTCACGACGGCGGTACGCCACCATGAGCTGGGCCCGATCGCGCTGGCCCTGGTGAAGCGGAACGTGCCGCTGGACGCGGCGCTGAGCGCGGGGGGCACGGCGGCGGCCCAGGAGGTCGTGGTCGAGCCGTAGCCTGACGGCTGGTCTTGAGCGGTGGCGCTCGATGGCCCTGCGGGTTGCTTGCGGGCTGTGTCCTGCCGTCGTTCGGCGGCGACTCTTTGCGCCGCTTCGCGGCGAATTTTTCCCGCCCACCCACCCGGCACCCCGGGGTGATCGGGTGGGTGGGCGGGAAAAATCCGTCGCGAAGCGGCGGTTCAGTGCGGCCCGGTCACATCTCCAGCAGCACCGTGAACGGGCCGTCGTTCGTCAGGGACACCCGCATCTGTGCGCCGAAGCGCCCCGTCGCCACCGTCGCGCCCAGCGCGCGCAGTTGGGCGACCACCTCGTCGACGAGGGGCTCGGCCACGTCGCCGGGCGCGGCGGCGTTCCAGGTGGGCCTGCGGCCCTTCCTCGCGTCGCCGTACAGCGTGAACTGGCTGATGACCAGCAGGGGCGCGTCGATGTCCGAGCAGGACTTCTCGTCGGCCAGCATGCGAACGGACCAGAGTTTGCGGGCCAGTTGGGCCGCCTTCTCCTTGGTGTCCTCGTGGGTCACGCCCACCAGGACACACAGTCCCTCGCCGTCGATCTCGCCGACCGTCTCGGGGCCGTTCTCGCCCGGGACGACGACGCTCGCCCCGTCCACCCTCTGCACCACAGCACGCATACGGCCCATCATGCCTGCTCGGCCGTCTGGTCAGGCGCCCGCTCAGGCGCCTGCTCCGAACGGCCGTGGTGCGCCGCCGGATGCGCCGCCCATGGGGTGTCCTGAACCCCCCATCTGGGGCCGATTGGGGGCACTCGCTCACATAGCGGCCACCGGGGGTGGCACCATGCTCACACGCGGTGTACCGCGCCGGTCGAGGGGACGGTAGAGCCACATGAGCACACCAAGTACGGGACAGCCGCCCGGATCTGTGTCGCTGACCCGCATGAGCGTCGCGCGTCGTACGAACGCGGCGCGCCCGCCCATGCAGCGCACGGGCAGTGCGGTCACGGGCAGTGCGGTCACAGGCATTGCAGTCACAGGCAGTGCGATCACAGGCAGTGCGGTGCTGTCCGAGCAGCCCGTGCACGACCTCGCCGCGCTGCTCCTGCGTGAGCTGCGTGAGCTGCGCAGGGAAGCGCAGCAGAACGAGGCGGACCTGAGCTATGTCCGGCGCCTGCTGCAGGGCCGGATCGACATCCTGCGGGCCGAGGTGGCGCGCCGTAAGGACCCGACGGCGCCACAGCCGGAGGGGCCGCTCGTGCACCGGCTCTCCGAGATCCTGACGGACGGGCCGGCCCGGCATCGCTCGTCGGCCCGGCATGTGACGCTGGGCACGCCGCACAGCGTGGAGGTCGGTCTCCTGGCGACGGAGATGCTCGCCGAGGTCGAGCTCTCCGACCTGGACGCCCGCACGGACGACGAGCTGCACACGGCCATGGGGCGCCTCGTCCGCTACGAGCAGCAGGTTTCCCGGCGCCGCCAGCAGCTGCAGCGCACGGCGGACGATTGCAGTGCGGAGATCGCCCGCAGGTACCGTGAAGGTGAAGCACAAGTAGACGACCTGCTCGCGTGACCCGGTGATCCCGGCCTTCGCGGGCGGCCCGTGACGCCACCCCCGCCCCGGAAGGCCGAAGATGACCTCCACGTCCGTCGAGTCCGCCGCCACCCCTGTCATATCCCCGGTCCTCGCCGAGGTCGTACGTTCAGGCTTCGTCGAGGGCCGTCACAGGGGAAGTCTGGTGCTGCTCGCGGCGGACGGCAGTGTGGAGCTCGCGATGGGGGACGTGACGGCTCCCGTCTTCCCGCGGTCGGCGAACAAGCCGATGCAGGCGGCCGCCGTGCTGCGGGCGGGGCTCGACCTGGCGGGCGAGCGCCTCGCGCTGACCGCAGCGAGCCACTCCGGGGAGGTGTTCCACCGGGACCTCGTCCAGAAGATGCTGGCCGAGCGCGGTCTGACGGCGGCGGACCTGCAGTGCCCGCCGGACCTCCCGCTAGACGCGGTCGAGGCTGAGACATATCTGGCAGCGGGTGCCGTTCGTGACCGGGTAACGATGAACTGCTCCGGCAAGCACACGTCCATGCTGGCGGTGTGCGAGCTCAACGGCTGGCCCACGGATTCCTACCTGGACCCGCAGCACCCTCTCCAGCGGCTGATCCTCCAGGTGGTCGAGGAAGCGGCGGGGGAGCGGGTGGCGGCCGTCGGCACGGACGGCTGCGGCGCGCCCCTGATGGCGATCTCCCTGACCGGCCTCGCCCGCGCCTTCCGGCACTTCGTCCTCGCCCCCGAGGGTTCGGCGGAGCGGCGGGTCGCGGACGCGATGCGGGCCCACCCGGAGTACGTGGCCGGCACGCGCCGCCCCGACACCTGGCTCATGCGGGAGATCCCGGGCGCCCTGTCCAAGATGGGCGCCGAGGCGGTCCAGGCGTTCGCGCTGCCGGACGGCCGTGCGCTGGCCTTCAAGGTGGACGACGGCGGGATACGGGCTCTTGGCCCCGTCCTGGCCCGTGCGCTGCGCCTGGCGGGAGTGGAGGACGACGTACTCACCCGCGTCGGCCGCGCGCCCCTGCTGGGCGGTGCGGCGGAGGTGGGGGAGATCCGGGCGGCGTTCTAGCCCGGGGACGGTCGCTGGAGCCGGGTACGGGCGCTGGGCCCGCATACGGGCGCTGGGCCCGCGTACGGGCGCTGAGCCCGTGTGGATGACGCGCTGATGGCTGACCGGGCTCCCGGCTCCCCTCCGGATGGGGGCCCGGCCAACCAGCTCTGTCAGCCCGACTGGGCGAGCAGCAGGACGAGGAGCGCAGCCCCGACGCCGCTGATTTTGGTGTTCTTGGCCTTGATGCCCACGGTCAGCAGGACGAAGGCGACGATGCCCAACGGTCCGTACTTCCACTGGATGAGCTGCTCGAATCCGATGGCGAGGGCGGCGATGACGATGGCGATGAGCGGCATGACGTTCCCCCTTTCGGGACGGGGCATGCGAACCCCGTCCCCTCCGGTCGGTGGCCATCCGGTGGCGGACTACTGGCGGCCAACCCCTAGGGGTTCCTGCCAGGTTGCCTAAGTTGGCTACCAACTTCATCTGAGTTATCTCCGCGATGGCTCGATTCATAACCACCTTCCGAGCAACTCCCCAAAGATGGCGCGAAGTTGTACTGTTTGGTTGTGAGCCCGGAACCTGCACCCGTCAACGGGATGAAGAGGCCACCTAGGTCGCACCACGAGGTGGCCGACGAACTGCGCGACCGGATCAGGTCCGGTGCGCTGCGGCCGGGCCAACGCATGCCGACCCAGGCCGAGCTCGCCGACGAGTTCGGCGTCGAGCGCGGCGCGATACGCGAGGCGCTGCGCACCCTGCAGAGCGAGAAGCTGCTGGCGAACGTGTCCAAGGGGAGCCCGGCCACGGTCGCGGTCACCTCGAAGCAGGCGCTGGCCGGGCCCGGTGGCATGAAGCCGCAGCCCACCATGGTCGGCCTCGCCCCGCGCATCGCGGCGGCGTTCGAGGCCCCCCATGTGGAGATCGACGCGCTCTGTCTGACCTCCATCTCGCTCACCATGGCGATCGGGGAACCCCTCCGTCAGATTCACGCCGGACAGCTGAAACCGGCCAAGGTCGACGTCCGGGTGCTGCTGCCGAGCCGCAACATCGACCTCGCCTTTCCGGCGCCGGTGGACAGCGGGGACGACGAGAGCGGCCAGGTGCACAGGCGCTGGCTCGACCAGCGGAACGCGCAGGGGCAGGTCCTGCGGCACAATCTGCGGGCGCTGCGGGCCTCGCACGGCATCGACGTACAGGTCTCGTTCCGCGCGCTGCCGTTCACGCCGCCGGTGAAGCTGTATCTGCTCAACGGCTCAGAGGCACTGTTCGCGTACTACACGCTGGCCAAGCAGAGCGAAGAGATCGACCACGAGTACCTGGAGATGTACGACGCCCAGGGCGCGCAGTCGATGCTCTTCCCCTTCCACCAGGGTGACGGCCTGCGGGACACGACGTTCGTGGAGCAGTCCCATCTCTGGTTCAACGCGCTGTGGGGCACGATCAGCCAGGACCTGGAACTGGCGCGCGGCTAGCTCAGAGGGCGGGGCCGGTCATCGTCAGCGCGAGGACGACGGCTCCGATGGAGCTGCAGGTGGGGCTCTTCGCCTTGATTCCGACGGTCAGGAGCAGGAGCCCGACGATGCCCACGGGCCCGTACCGCCACTGCACGAACTGCTCGAAGATGACGACGGACGCTGCTGCGAGGAGGGCGAGGACGGCCATGATGGTTCCCCCTTCTGCCACCTCAACTGAGTTGGCAACCAACTTCACTTAAGTTGTCCCCACTTGGTCCCACAACATAAACAACTTCGAGACAACTGCCCTGAGATGGCGCGGAGTTGTATCGTCTGGTCGTGACCCAGGAGAACGTTGCAGTGAACGGCAGCAGAAAACTCACTCCCCAGGACATCGCAGACACCCTCCGCGACCGCATCCGCACCGGCGACCTCAAACCGGGCGACCGCCTCCCCACCCAAGCGGTGCTCGCGGAGGAGTTCGGCGTGGAACGCGGGACGGTGCGGCAGGCGCTGAGGACACTGCAGGACGACGGACTACTGGCCAACGTGAGCAAGGGCAGCCCACCACGGATCGCCGCGGAACCCCCGGGCCCGACCGCGGCGGGCTCGGAGCCGCAGGCCTCGATGGTGGGCCTTGCACCACGGCTGGCGGCGGCGTTCTCGGAGCCGCAGGTGCAGATCGACGTCGTCTCGTACACGGCGGAGACACTGATCCTGGCGCTCGGTGATCCGCTGCGGCGCATCCACGAGGGGCGCATCCGCCCCGCATCGATCAACGTCCGCATCCTGTTGCCCAGCAGCGACATCGACCTCGCTTTCCCCAGACCGGTCAACGGCCAGGGCGACGCGGACGGCAGGGTCCACCAGCGCTGGCTGGCCCTGCGCAACACCCAGGGGCAGGTCCTGCGGCACAACCTGCGTGCGCTGCGGGCCTCGCACGGCATCGACGTGGACGTCTCGTTCCGCGCGCTGCCGTTCACGCCGCCGGTGAAGCTGTACCTCCTGAACCAGCGGGAGGCGCTCCTGGCCTACTACACGATCGAGCGCAGCATGCTGGACTTCGGCAGCGCGGAGATGGAGGCGTTCGACGTGTCCGGACTGAAGTCGCCCCTGTTCTCCTTCGACAGGAACGCGGCCCCGCGGGACGCCGCGTTCGTCGACGAGTCCCAGAAATGGTTCGACGCGCTCTGGGCAACCATCGCGACGGAGCTGACACTCTCTTAGTGACTCCTGATACGACGCAGACTGAGTGGATGGCAGAAGAGACCGAAAACCTGCGGGAACTGATCGAACGCGCCCGCTACGTCCTCTTCGACTTCGACGGCCCCATCTGCCGGCTGTTCGCCGGGCACTCGGCGGAGCGGATCGCCGCGGGCATGGTGCGCGGGTTCGCGGAGCGAGGCCTGCGTGGACCGCTGCCGGAAGAGGTACTGAAGTCGGGGGATCCTCAGGCCGTCATGCGCGCCGTCGCCGCTCGGCACCCCGGCAGCGATCTGATCACCGAGATCGAGGAGCAGCTCACTCAGGAAGAGCTGAAGGCGACGGACACCGCCTGGCCCACGCCGTACGCCGATCCGGTGATCCAGACCTGGGTCCAACTCGATACCAGGCTCGCCATCACCACCAACAATTCCGCGCGTGCGGTGACGAAATACCTCGAGTCGCGCAACCTCACCCGCTGCTTCGCCCCGCACGTCTACGGCCGCACCCAGGACCTGGATCTGCTCAAGCCGAATCCGTACTGCATCAAGCGTGCCTTGAGCGCCATGGGCGCCGCACCCTCCGACGCGCTGATGATCGGCGACGCCGCGACGGATCACGAGGCCGCGGTCGAGGCCGGAGTGACGTTTCTCGGCTACGCCCGGAACGAGCGCAAGATGAGGCTGCTGCGCGATGCGAAGGTCAAGCGCGAGCACATCGTGAGCTCGCTCGAGCCCGTACTCGAGATCCTCCGTACGAAGGGCTGAGCCGAGGCTGATCAGGGGGCCTGCACCATGGAGAGCAGCAGGCCGACCGCGCCCAGGGCAATCCAGTTCACGTTGCGCGCCCGGGTGCCCGCGAACAGCAGTGCCAGGCAGATGAGCCCCACCATCCCGTACCGCCACTGTATGAACTGTTCGACGCCGACGACCATGAGGGCCGACAGCAATTGGGCGATGGCCATGATTCCTTCTCCCCCGCGATCAAATCCTCGCGATCATTCCAATTGGGCTGGTTGTTTCAGGGAGTTGTCCCCCGGCGGCAACATCGACTAACCAAAGGGCATATGTCGATGCGTAGTTGACTGAAATTGGCACGGTTGGCGGGCGTGAGCGGTACGGTCGCTGTGTGAGTGACGAGCGACTCGGTCCGGGAGGCAAGGAGTTCCAGCGTGTCCTCGATCAGCTGCGCGAGTGGCTGTCGGACGGCACGTACGCGGTCGGATCGCGTCTGGCCACCCAGCGACATCTCGCCGAGGAGTTCGGCGTTTCGCGGGACACCATCCAGCGGGTGCTTCGCGTCCTCATCGGTGAAGGCTGGATCGAGGCCAGGCAAGGCAGCGGCGCGCGCGTCGTCAAGGTGTCGAGGGTGCACTCGGCGGGCCCTGCGGCAGAGCGGGTCCACCTGGGAAAGCTCATCGACCAGGCTTTCGAGCACCCCGAGGTCACGCTCGACGTCGCCCTGCTGACCTCCGAATCGCTCGACGCCCATGTCCGGCTGCAGGCGGACCGCATCACGTCCCGAGAGATCCACCCGGAGCGGATCACGGTCCGGATGCTGCTCCCGTCGGAGTCGTCGCCACTGCCCTACCCGCGGGCGAAGCATGATCCGGATGATCCACGGCCGCAGGAGCGACTGCGCTCCATAACTCGGGCCCACACCGAGTCGCTGCGCCGTGTGCTGCGCGAACTGCAGAGCCAGGGCCTGGTGCCGTCCGCGACGGTGGAGATACGGAGGGTCCCCCTGGTGCCGACGTTCAAGCTCTACGTCCTGAACGGGGTCACGGCGCTCTTTGGTCCCTACGAGGTGGTGCAGCGCCGCATCGTCATGGACGACGGCGAAGAGATCGAAGTCGTGGATGTCCTCGGCCTGGGTTCGGACCTGAGCCACTACGTGAAGGAAGAGACTCCTGGGGCGGAGTCCCAGGGTTCGCTGTTCGTCCGTTCCATGGAGTCCTGGTTCAACTCCTGCTGGGAACTGCTCAGCGAGTAACGCCGGGCGCACAGGCGCGTTACCTCCATGGCAACTCTCGCCCATGTGCTGCCCTCGCGTCGCGCGGAACAGTGCGTGTCATTAGGCTGTGCGGCAATTTCGGGTACGCGCGCGAGCATCAGGAGCAGCACGTGGCGATCAGCGCCTGGACGAACGAGTCTCTGGTCTTCCGTGCCGTTCGCCCCGTACTGCGCGAGCTACCGGATCACCTGGTCACACAGGAGGACCTGGCGGCGCTGCGCTACACGGTCGGCGTACCCCTGGAGCAATTCTGCGAGGACGGTAAACCGGTCGACCCAGGACGGATCACGTCCCTGGCCGAACTGCTGGCGCAGCTGGTCCTGGTGCGCAAGGAGTCCCTGCCGGCCCCCGTCGGCGCCTGGCCGCACGACGAGAAGGACAGCGGAGGGTTTCTGCGGGAACTCGCCCGGCACCTGCACGAGCGAGACGTGCAGTCCAATTGGGCTGAATTCGGCGGATTGTTTGGCGCCTTCGGGATCGCGCCGGACGCCCTGGTCCAGTGCGCGGCGCGGGCGCCCTCGATGGCCAGGCGCCCGTACAGCCTTCTGAACACAGACCTGCGTCGCGCCACCGCCCTTTTCTCCTGCGACCGGGATCAGCCGGTCAGCCTGGACTGGTCCCAGGCGACGTACGGCGACCCCGCGTACGACCTGGCGTCGCACCTGGTGCGCATGCGCTATCCCGAATTCCAGTGGCAGGAGGTCATCGAGGCCTGGGCGCTCGCCATGCGCAAGAGGAGACCCTCGGCCGTCACCAGGGTCGACAGGGACGTCTGGAACTACATCGCCCTCGAGCAGGTCCGTGCCGTCCATCTCGACGTGATGAGGGCGGCCCGGTCTCTCGGGGAGACGCTCGACAGCACACGGCTCGGTACGGCTGCCGAATCCGTGCGTCAGTGCCTGCAGGCGGCGGAGAAAGTGCTGGGCCTCACCTCTGTGCCTGAGGAGAGCGCGGTCGAGCGGGCGCTCTTCCGCTGGCAGGCGGCCCGCATCGAGAGCCGGCACGCGGCAGCAGTCAGCGGTCCACCGGTCGTCACCACGTTCTCCTGGCAGCCCGACGACCGCGTGCCGGAACGTCCCGACTTTCCCCGGACCGCGGTCCTCCAGGCGCTGGCTGCCGAGGGTGCGGCACAGCAGCATCGGGTGTTCAAGGGCACGGCCCACCTCAACACGGTGGTGCGGGTGGACGGAGTCGACCATCCCGTCGTGGTGCGGCGGAAGGCACAAGGCGTGCCGCGTCGCGAAGGCGGCTTCCTCAGTGAGCACGCCGTACTCGCCGCCATCGAGAAGTCGGGGGCCGGGGTCAGCGCGCCGAAGATCCTTGCACTCGGATTCAGTGACCGGGGCGACCCGTTCGCCGTCCACTCCTACGAAGGCCCGCTCGGTGGCGAGCAGCCGCCGGACCACCCTGTCCACGGTCTCTCGCCCAGCGAGGCGGACAGCCTCGTCGACCAGCTCCACGCGCTGACCCGGGTCGACTGCCAGGGGCTCGATCCCGCCGCGTCGAAGACCAGCTTCTACGGCAGCCTCAGCAGGGAACTGGCCCGCTTCGTGCACTCGCTGCCCAAGGAGACCCAACGGCAGGCCCGGTCCCGGGGGCTGCCGAATGGATGGCGGCTCCAGGAGATCCTCGGAAGGCACGAGACCACGGCCCGCACCTCGGTGCTGCTCCACGGCGACCTCAATCCCTGGAACCTCGTGCGGGCCGAGTCCGGCGATCGGCTCACCATGATCGACTGGGAGCTCGCGATGATCGGGGACCCCCTCTACGACCTGGTGCGCCATCTGCACCTGACGCCCACGCGGGTCGAGATCCGGCAGCGTATGTTCGCGCGGTGGGCCCGCGTGCTCCCGCCCGAGTACACCAAGGGATGGGAGGAGGACTGGCCGGTGTACCGATGGATCGAACTCGTCCGGTCCGCCTACGTGGACCTGGACCGGCTCGCGACCGGTGCCGCCATGGACAGCCCGAACGTGAAGCGTGCGGTCGATTCGTACGCGATGACGCTGGACGCGGCCAAGGCCTCGCTCGGACTGCACCGCGCCCATGCGGGCCTCAAGCCGTCCGCCTCCTGAACAGCACCCCCGAAGCCCCCGCCGACGCCCCCACGATGGCCGTGCACCACGCCAGTGCCACCCATGAGGTGGAGCCCACCGGGTGGTTGAGGAGTAGGCCTCGGAGGGATTCGATTACGGGGGTTACCGGCTGGTTTTCTGCGAAGGGCTGGAGCCACGGCGGCATCGTGGTCGTGGGGACGAAGGCGCTGCTCGGGTAGGGGAGGAAGCTCACGAAAAACGTGAAGCCGCCCGCCGCCTCCGGGGACTTGGCCAGGAGGCCCACCGCGGCCGAGAGCCAGGACAGGGCCAGGATGAAGGCCAGGAGGATGGCCGCAGCCGCCAGCCAGCCGGACAGGGTCGCCCTCGGGCGGAAGCCGATCGCGAAGGCCAGGGTCAGGACCAGGGTCGTGGCGATGAGATTGCGGGCCACCGAGGCGAAGACGTGGCCCGTCAGGATCTGGGTGCCGCCGATGTCCAGCGAGCGGAAGCGGTCGATGATGCCGCCCTTCAGGTCCTCCGTCACCGCGATCGCCGTGTTCGACGAGCCGAAACCCGCGCAGAGGAGGAGCACTCCGGGGACCACGTACGTGACGTACGACCGGGTGTCTGTCTTGATCGCACCGCCGAAGAAGTAGACGAAGATCAGCAGAATCATCACCGGGAGCGCCATGGCGGTGACCAGGGCGTCCACGTTGCGGCGGCTGATGCGGATCGCCCGGCCGGTCATGATCAGGGCTTCAGACATGGGCCGGTCCCGAGGTGTGTGAACGTGGCGACGGGCCCGTGAGGGACAGGAACACGTCGTCCAGCGTTGCCGTGCGCAGCGTGAAGGTCGCGAAGTCCGTGCGGGTCGGGTCCAGGTCGTCCAGGAGGGCGCGTACGTTCCCCGCCGTGCCGTCCGTCGGGAAGCCCAGCGTCAGGGTTTCGGGGGCGTGGTGCGTGGCCCGGTCGGTCAGGCGCAGATACGCCTCCCGGGTGGTGAGCCTCGCCTCCAGGCGGTGACCCGGCAGAAGGGATTTGAGGGACGACGGTGAGCCTTCCGCCACGATCTTCCCCTCGTGCAACACCGCCACCAGGTCGGCCAGTTGGTCCGCCTCCTCCAAGTACTGCGTCGTCAGGAAGACCGTCGTGCCCTGCGCCGTCAGGTCGCGTACCACCTCCCACATCTCGTGGCGGCTGCGCGGGTCGAGGCCCGTCGTCGGCTCGTCGAGGAAGATGACCTCCGGCTCGCCCACCAGGCCCGCCGCCAGGTCCACCCGGCGGCGCATGCCCCCCGAGTACGTGCGGACCAGGCGGTCGGCCGCTGCCGTCAGGTCGAAGCGGGCCAGGAGTTCCGCCGCCCGTGCGCGGGCCGCGGGGCGGGAAAGGCCCGCGAGCCGCGCCATCATGCGGAGGTTCTCCGTGCCGGTCTGCGTCTCGTCGACCGCCGCGAACTGGCCGGTGAGGCTGATCGCGCGGCGGACCTCGCGACGCCCCGTACGGATGTCATGGCCTGCCACCCGCGCCGTGCCCGCGTCCGCGGTGGCGAGCGTGGTGAGGATACGGACGGCCGTCGTCTTGCCGGCACCGTTCGGGCCCAGGAGCGCGAAGACGGTGCCCGGCGGCACGTGGAGGTCGATGCCTCGGAGTACGGGGATCGGGCGGCGGGGGCCTGCCTTGGAGTGAGATCCGGCTCCGGCTCCGTACGTCTTGGTGAGGGCTGTCGCTTCTATGGCTGGGGCTCGTGTGGGTGGCATGGGGTGGCTTCTCCCGGCGGCGGCTTGTGATGGCTTCTTGGGCGCGCCTTACGCTACTGCGTAAGCTATACGCACTACTGAGTAAGGGTTACGCAGAACTACGATGTGCGTCAAGAGGGGCGGGCGGACCGGGAACAGGGAGGCGGCGGCTCATGGCGGCGGACGGTGACGGCGCGCAAGGGCAAGGGCAAGGGCAAGGGCAAGGGCAAGGGCAAGGCGAGGGCTCCGGTCTTTCCGTGAGCCTCGAAACCGCCTGGGGGCTGCGCGAGCGGCCGTCGAAAGGGCCCAAGCCCGGCCTGAGCCTCGAACGCATCGTCGACGCCGGTATCGCCGTCGCCGCGGCGGAGGGGATCGGCGCGGTCTCCATGGGGCGCGTCGCCAAGGCGCTCGGCGTCTCGACGATGTCGCTGTACCGGTACGTCTCCGCCAGGGACGAGCTGTACGTCCTCATGCAGGACGCGGCGACCGGCGCCCCGCCCGAGATGCCCGCCGGCATCACGGGGTGGCGGGCGCGGTTGGAGTGGTGGGCGCGGGCTCAGCGCGAGGTCTTCCGGCGCAACCTGTGGCTCGTGCGTGTCCCCGTCACCTCGCCTCCCGCCTCACCCCACGCCCTGGAGTGGATGGAGCAGGGGCTCGCGGCGCTCGACGGCAGCGGGCTCGACGAGGGCCGGAAGATTTCCGTGCTCATGCTGGTGGGCGGGTTCGTGCGCAACGAGGTCGCGCTCATGGCCGATCTGGACGCGGCCATGAGGGCGGGGGGCCAGGGTCCCGACGAGGCGATGCGGCGGTACGTGCGTACCGTCGACGCGCTGACCTCGACCGCGCCCGAACGGTTCCCGGCGCTGCGGCGGACTCTCGCGGCGGGCATCTTCGACGC
Organism: Streptomyces sp. NPDC051214; assembly: GCF_040682375.1. Lineage (NCBI taxonomy): Bacteria > Bacillati > Actinomycetota > Actinomycetes > Kitasatosporales > Streptomycetaceae > Streptomyces > Streptomyces sp. NPDC051214. The sequence continues at coordinate 22,990 of NZ_JBFBAT010000025.1, read as the reverse complement.
CGCGGACACCGAGGACACGGAGTTCGAGTTCGGGCTCGGGCGCGTGCTTGACGGGGTGGCGGTGCTGGTCGAAGACCGGTGACGGCGACGGCCTTCCTCAGGCGTACGCCGCCAACCCCGACCGCAGTTGCCCGAACGCCCTGTTCGCCGCCACCACCGCGTCCGGCCACACCGCCTCCGCGCTCTCGCCCGCGTCGATGCGGCGCCAGTTCTCCATGGCGAGGATGCGCTGTACGGCGATGATCTGGCCGGCGGCCAGTCGCGCGGCCAGCGCCTCGGCGTCATCTGAAGCCGCATCGCCCGACTTGCCACCCAGCGCCTTGCCCAACGCCTCGCCCAGCGCCTGTTCCGAGCGCTCCTGATACGCGTACAGCCGGGCCACCAGTGACGGCGTCCCGTACAGCAGGCGGTGGAAGGCCAGTACGTGGACGTTGTCGCAGAGGCCGGTCACCGGGTCCTGGCGCTCCAGGCCGTCGAGGAAGTGGCGCTGCAGGGCGTCCAGGGGGGAGCGTTTCGCGGGGCGCCCGGTCACCACGCGTGCCGCCTCGTCCACGTGGTCCGCGAACCGGTGGAGTACGAGGTCCTCCTTGGCCGGGAAGTACCGGAACAGGGTCGGCTTCGAGATCTCGGCGGCCGCCGCCACCTCCGCGACCGGCACCTTCTCGAAGCCCTTCTCCAGGAAGAGCGCGATCGCCGCGTCGGAGACCGCCTGGTACATCCGCTGCCGCTTGCGTTCGCGCAGGCCGGGGCCGCCGGTGGCCACGGTGGCGCCAGTACCCGTGCCCGCTTCGGGGCGGCCCTCTTCGTCCGTCATGGCGTGAGCCTAGCGCACCGCTGATGCGCGGTAACGAATTTAACCGGTCTACAAATTTAACTCAGTTACATTATTCTTGGTCGCATGACGCGACTCGACGAAGCCCTGGCCCAAGAACGCCGCTACCACGACACCTGCCGCGCCGCCCTCACCGGCATGGTCGACGGCGCCGAGGAGCAGGTCGTCAACGGAGCCGACGTCTCCGCGTCCGGAGCCGACGCCGAAGTCCTCGGCTACCAGTTCCGCAGCCACGCCAAAGCGATGCGCGAACTCCCCGAAGCCCCCCTCTTCTTCGGCCGCCTCGACTTCGCCCCCGACGGGCCCGAAGCCGCCGAAGCCGGTGATCACCGCGGGCAGAGTTACCACGTCGGCCGCCTGCGCATCACCGAACATCCCTCGGCCCCGCCGCTCGTCGTCGACTGGCGCGCCCCCGTCTCCCGCGCCTTCTACCAGGCGGGAGCCCGCGACCCCCAAGGCGTCGCCGTCCGCCGCCGCTTCGGCTGGGCCCCCGGCAGCAAGGGCGACTCCGCCGACCTCACCGGCCTGGAGGACGAACCACTGGCCGGCGCCACACCGGGCGCTCCGCTCACCTCGCCCGCCCCCAGCAGCCGCATCCTCGCCGGAGAGATCGAGCGCCCCCGCGTCGGCCCCATGCGCGACATCGCGGCCACCATCCAGCCCGAGCAGGACGACCTCGTCCGCGGTGAACTCACCGCGTCCGTCTGCGTCCAGGGCGCCCCCGGCACCGGCAAGACGGCCGTCGGCCTGCATCGTGCCGCCTATCTCCTCTACACCCACCCCCAGCGCGTGCAGCGCGCCGGACTGCTCATCCTCGGCCCCAACCGCACCTTCCTGCGCTACATCGCCGAGGTGCTCCCCTCCCTCGGCGAGACCGGTGTGCGGCAGTCCACCGTCGCGGACGAGATCGCCAGGGCCACCGCGCCCGTACGGGCCGAGGACGGCGAGGCCGCGGCGAGCGTCAAGCACGACGCCCGCATGGCGGAGGTCCTGCGCCGCGCGCTCTACTCCCGGGTCGCACCGCCCATCCGCTCCCTCGCGGTGCCGGACGGTTCGTACACCTGGCGGGTCACGCTCGACGACCTGGAGCGGATCATCGCGGACGTGCGCGCCGAGGAACCCCCCTACGCCGTCGGCCGCGAGCGCGTGCGCACCCGTGCCGTCCGGCACATCCAGGACCAGGCCGAGCGCCGCGCGGGCGCCGTGAACAACGCCTGGCTGCAGAAGATCTCCCGTGCCCGCCCGGTCTCCGCCTTCGTCGACGAGGCCTGGCCCAGGGTCAAGCCGGAGGAGGTGCTCGCCGCCCTGCTCGCCGACCCGGCAGCGCTCGCCGCCGCGGCCGACGGCATCCTCACCCCGGACGAGCAGCGGGCGATCTGCTGGGACCGGGCCCCGCGCTCGTACAAGTCGGCGAGGTGGTCGGCCGCCGATCTCGTCCTGCTCGACGAGATCGCCGGGCTGCTCGAACGGCCCGAGGGCTACGGCCACATCGTCGTCGACGAGGCCCAGGACCTCTCCCCGATGGAGGCCCGCGTGATCGCCCGCCGCGCCGGTTTCGGCTCGCTCACCGTCCTCGGCGACCTCGCCCAGGGCACCACCCCGTGGGCGGCCCGCGGCTGGTCCGAACTCCTCGCCCACCTCGGCAAACCCGACGCCACCGTCACCCCGCTGACCACGGGTTTCCGCGTGCCGAAGGCGGTCGTGGGGCTCGCCAACCGTGTCCTCGCCTCGCTCGACGTCGACGTACCGCCCGCCCGGTCGCTGCGTACGGACGGTGAGCTGAGGGTGCGGGAGGTGCGGGCCGTCGACATCGCCGCCGCCACCGTCGACGCGGTGCGTGCCGCGCTGGCCCGCGAGGGCTCGATCGGCGTCATCGCCGCCGACGCCGACACCGCCCGCCTGCGCGAGGCTCTCACCGCGGCCGGCATCGACAGCGCGGGCCCGGACGACCTGGGCGCGCGCGTGACGGTGCTGCCCGCGTCCGTCGCGAAGGGCTTGGAGTACGACCACGTCGTGGCCGTCGAGCCCGCCGCCATCGCGGAGGCGGAACAGCGCGGGCCAAGTCGCCTCTACGTGGTCCTGACCAGGGCGGTGTCCCGGCTCGACGTGCTGCACAGCCGCCCGCTGCCGTGGGAGGAGTGAGTGAGCGACACCCGCCCGTGCATGCCGTTGCGGTTATATAGCCGAAGAGTTATGTTCGGGGTATGCCCATACCGTTCGACGTCCTCGCCGAGCCGAGCCGCCGCAAGATCCTCGACCTGCTGCTCGAACGCCCCCACCTGGTCGGTGAGATCACCGAGCGGCTCGGGCTGAGCCAGCCCGGCACGTCCAAGCATCTGCGGGTCCTGCGCGACGCGGGTCTCGTGCGGGTGCGGCAGGACGCGCAGCGCCGCTGGTACGAGCTGCGGCCCGAGCCCCTCGCCGAGCTCGACGCCTGGCTCGCGCACTACCGGCACCTCTGGACCGGCCGGCTCGACGCCCTCGAACGGCACCTCGACGTCATGGACGGTGACCCCTCATGAACCCGCACTCCGACACCCTCGGCCCCGACGAGGAAGGCGACCGCAGCGTCCTGCGGATGGAGCGCCGCCTCGCCCACCCGCCCGCCAAGGTCTGGGCCGCGATCACCCGGCCGGAGCACCTCGCCCAGTGGTTCCCCTCCGAGGTGACCCTCGAACTGCGGCCCGGCGGCGCGATGGGCTTCCACTTCCCCGGCGACGAAGGCTCCGGCATGACCGGCGAGGTCACCGACGCCGACGAACCCCGCCTCTTCGCCTTCAGCTGGGGCGAGGACCACCTGCGCTGGGAGATCACCCCGGACGGCCCCGACGGCCGTGGCTCGCTCCTCACCCTCGTCCACACCTTCGGCGACCGCTTCGGCGCCCCGAGCTTCGCCGCGGGCTGGCAGCTGTGCATCTCGGCGCTCGGCCAGTTCCTCGACGGCGGGCGGGCCGAGGTGAGCCGGGACGTGGGCGAGCTGCACGAGGCGTATCTGGAGCAGTTCGACCTGGGGCATGGGCAGGTCACCGGCGAGGGCATCCGTTTCGAGCGGCAGCTGGTGCGGTCCGCCGACGCGGTGTGGGCCGAACTCTGCTCGGGGGAGGTGCCGTTGGAGGGCGACACGGCGCCCGACGGTTTCCTTGCGGACGGCGTGTCCGCGGGCCCGGTCACCGCGCTGCGGGCGCCGGAGTTCCTCACGTACGCCGTGCATCCCAAGGGTGAGGTGCGCTGGGAGTTCGGCGAGGGCACCGGCTACGGCACCCGGCTCGTCCTCACGCAGACCGGCCCGTTCGACGACGCGGCGGCCAAGGACGAGGCACTCGCCGCCTGGCACGCCCGCATCGAACGGCTGGCGGGGCGGCTCCTCGAAGGCTGAACCGGCGACGGGCTAGTCGTCGAGGACCGCCTCCATGACCGCCTTCGCGATCGGCGCCCCGAGCTTGCCGCCCGCGATCTCCGAGCGCGGGATGTTCATGTCCTTCGGGTCGACGAAGACGGCGACCGCGACCGGGGACGAGCCGTCCTCGTTCTTGGCGTAGGAGACGAACCAGGCGTACGGCCGCTCGTCGTTGACGTTCGAGCCGTGCTGGGCGGTGCCGGTCTTGCCGCCGACCGTGACGCCGTCGATCTGCGCCTTGTTCGCCGTGCCCTCCTCGACGGTGTGCTCCATCATCTCCTGCACCTTGCCCGCGGTGTCCTCGGAGACGGCCTGGCTCAGTTCCTGCGGCTTGCCCTTCTCGATCGTCGAGAGGTCGGGGCCGCGCAGCTCCTCCACCATGTACGGCTTCATCACCTTGCCGTCGTTGGCGAGGCCCGCCGCGACCATCGCCATCTGCAGCGGCGTACTGGTCAGGCTGCCCTGGCCCATGCCGGTCAGGGCGGTCTGCGGCTTGTCGAGGCCGTCCGGGTAGCTGCTCGCGGACGAGCGCACGGGGACGAACTGCTGCTTGTTGAAGCCGAACTTCTCCGCCGTCTCGCGCATGTCGTCGTCGCCGACCTTGAGCGCGGTGTCCAGGAAGACGTTGTTGCACGACCACTGCATGCCGACCTTCAGGGAGGCCTTGTCGCAGGGGGCGCCGGGCACGTCGTTGCCGATCGTCGTGGAGCTGAGCGGCAGCTTGTAGGGGGCCTTGGCGTCGGTGCGCTCGTCGATGTCGTCGATCACGCCGTGCTCGAGGGCCGCCGCCGCGGTGAGGATCTTGAAGGTCGATCCGGGCGGGTAGATCTCGCGCAGCGCCCGGTTGGAGAGCGGCTTGTCCTTGTTCTTGCTGAGCCTCGTGAACTCCTTGCCCTCCTTCTGCGAGATCCCCGCGAAGACGGAAGGGTCGTACGAGGGGGTGCTGGCCATCGCGAGCACCTTCCCGGAGCGCGGGTCGAGCGCGACGACCGCGCCCCGCGCGTTGAGGTCCACCAGACCTTGGTACGCGGCCTTCTGCGCCTTGGGGTCGATGGTCGTGATGACGTCGCCGCCCTTGCGCTTCTCGCCGGTCAGCATGTCCAGGGTGCGGCGGATGAAGAGGCGGTCGTCGTCGCCGCTGAGCACGTCGTTCTCGACGCCCTCCAGGAAGGTCGCGCCCTGGGCCTGCGAGAAGTAACCGGTGACCGGCGCGTACATGGGGCCTTCCTTGAAGACCCGCTGGTACTTGAAGTCGGTGCCGCTGACTTCCTTCGAACCGGTGATCGGCTTGCCGCCGACGATGATGTCACCGCGGGGGTGGGAGAACGCCTCGATCTGCACGCGGCGGTTCTTGTCGTGCTTCGCGAGCGACTCGCCCTCGGCGAACTGCACCCAGGTCGCCCGCAGCAGCAGGGCGAGCGTCAGCACCCCGCAGAAGACGGCTATGTGGCGCAGCGGCTTGTTCATCCGGTCCCCCCAAGACCCGTGGCACCAGGTGGTGATGACGTTTCATCATGCGCCCGGAGCCACGGATCTCCTGCCTTTTGTTGCCGAATGGTCACACTTGCATCGTGTCCCGCCGGTCCCCCCGCAGAACCTCGATCACGCTCGCATAGCTGTCGGAGCCGTGCCCGGCGGCGCTCGCCCGCTCCATGGTGGCCTTCAGGAGTTCCGGCAGCGCGTTGTCGACACCGCGGTCGGCCGCCGCGTGGATGAGGTGCCCGATCGCCGCGATCTGTACGTCGACGGTGGCGTCGTCGCCCGGATAGTGCCCGGCGTCCACCTGGGCCGCGTACGTGTCGAGGAAGCCCGCGACGGCGTGCCGCATCCAGCGGATGGCGACGGGCGTGAAGTCGGTGGCCTTGGTCGCGTCCGCGCCGACCATGGCCGTGCCGTGCAGCCAGCCGGTGAACGTGGACCACATCAGACCGAGCAGCGCGGCGTCGTAGAGCGAGGCGCGGCCCGGCTCCGCGCCCAGGTACAGCGGGTCGCCCAGCGCGGCGAGGATGGCGCGGTGTGCGTCGAACACCTCGGCCGAGCCGCTGTAGAGGAACATCATCTCCGGCTTTCCGACCCCCGGCGGAGTCGTCATGATCGCCCCGTCGAGATGGCCGAGCCCGAGCGACTCGGCCCACTTCGCCGCCTCACCGGCCTGCTCCGGGGAGCCCGAGGTGACGTTGACCAGGGCCTTTCCGGCGAGGGCGTCGGCGACCGGGTCCAGGACGGCGTGCAGGGCGTCGTCGTCGAGCACGCAGGCGATGATCAACGGGCCGGCGGCGACGGCCTCTTCGGGGGTGGCGGCGAGGCGGGCGCCCCGCGCGACGAGGGGTTCGGCCTTGGCGGGGGAGCGGTTCCAGACGGTGGTGGGGTGGCCGTTGTCCAGGAGGGCGGCGGCGAGGGCGGCGCCCATGTTGCCGAGGCCGATGACGGTGACGGGGGTCTTCGGTTCGGTGGTCGTGCGCTCTGCGCTCGTGCTGCCTGCGGCGGCGTACTCGTTCTCTGCGTTCATGCGGACCACGCTCGCAGCGGGCGGCGGCGTCGGACAGTGACAGGGGTGACGGTGGCCACCAAATTCCTGCCACGCCCCGACGCGGTCCCGACGCGGCTTACGCTCACCGTCATGAGCGCTGGTTCCGTGGCCCTGGTGGTGACCGAGGAGATAGCGATCCCGTCCTGGGATCTGTACGAACTGAGCATCCCCTGCACGGTGTTCGGGAAGCCGCAGCCGGATCTGGCCGAGCAGTGGTACGACTTCCGGCTGTGCGGCACCGCGCACGAGGACGAGGGAGCTGCCTTCAGCCTGACGGTGCGTACCCCCTACGGCCTGGACGACATCGTCGGGGCGGACACGGTCATCGTCACGTCGGTGCCGGACGCGTGCGTGGAGGACGGCCGCCCGCTGCCGGACGGCCTGGCGGCGGCGCTGCGTCGCGCGTACGACGAGGGCGCCCGCATGGTCTCCCTGTGCACCGGGGCCTTCGCGCTCGCCGAGGCGGGGCTCCTTGACGGCCGCAGGGCCACCGCGCACTGGATGCACACCGCGCAACTCGCCGCGCGCTACCCGAAGGTGGACGTCGACGACTCCGTCCTCTACGTGGACGACGGCGACGTCCTGACCAGCGCGGGCGTCACCGCGGGCCTCGACCTGTGCCTGCATCTGGTCCGCCGCGATCTGGGCGCGCACGTCGCCAACCAGCTGGCCCGCCGCATGGTCGTACCCGCTCACCGCCCCGGCGGCCAGGCCCAGTTCATCGACCTCTCCGTGCCCGCGACGGACGACGAGGGCCTCGGGCCCGTCCTCGACTGGGCGCGGGCCCGCCTCGACCGCCCCCTGACGGTCGACGACCTGGCGCGCCGCGCGGCCATGAGCCCGCGCACCCTCTACCGCCGGCTCCAGGCGGCCACCGGCACGACCCCGCTCCAGTGGCTGCTCAACCAGCGCCTGGCCCGCGCCCAGAGCCTCCTCGAATCGACCGCCGCCCCGATCGACAAGATCGCCGAACTGAGCGGCCTCGGCACGGCGAACAACCTCCGTCACCATTTCCTCAAGCAGGTGGGGGTGTCACCGGGGGACTACCGGAGGGCCTTCGGGGCGGGCGCGGCCACCGGCTAGGGTCGGCGCTCATGGGCAACCCGGAGATCGTTCGTAGGGAAGGCCGTCGCGCGGGGCCGGAGCGTAGGCGCGAGACGCTGGAACGCCTCGGCCGGGAGCGGGACATCTGGCTCTCGACGTCCCACCCGGAGCACGGGCCCCACCAAGTGCCCCTGTGGTTCTGGTGGGACGGCGGCGCGCTGTGGATGTGCACCGGCGAGACCTCCGTGACGGTCCGCAACGCGCGGCAGGAGCCCCGGGTGCGCCTCGCCCTGCCGGACACCGCCGATGTGGTGCTCGTACAGGGGGAGGCGGAGTGCTTCCCGGCCTCCGGCGTCCCGCAGGAGGCCGGGGACGGGTTCGCCGCCAAGTTCGGCTGGGACCCGCGCGAGGAGGAAGGCTCCTTCGTGTATCTGCGGGTGACGCCGAGGACGGTGCGTGCCTGGAACGGCGAGCACGAGCTGACCGGCAGGGTCCTGATGCGGGACGGGGCGTGGGTGGTGTAGCCGCCTGTCCGCGCCCGGTCCTACTTGCGCGGCTGGTTGAAGCGCAGCATGTTGCCCGCCGGGTCGCGGAAGGCGCAGTCGCGGACTCCGTACGGCTGGTCCATCGGCTCCTGGAGCACGTCGGCGCCCGCGGCGCGGATCCGCTCGAAGACGGCGTCGACGTCGTCGGTGCGGAAGATGACGCCGCGCAGCATGCCCTTGGCCATCAGCTCGGCCACGGCCCGGCGGTCGGCGTCCGAGGCGTTCGGGTCGGCGAGCGGCGGTTCGAGGACGATCTCCACGTCGGGCTGCGCGGGCGAGGCGACGGTGACCCAGCGCATCCCCTCGAAGCCGACGTCGTTGCGCACCTCAAGACCGAGCACGTCGCGGTAGAAGGCGAGCGCCTTGTCGTGGTCGTCGACGGCGATGAAGCACTGTGCGAGGTTGATTTCCATGCGTACGACGCTACGTACCGGCGTCGGGTTTCGCTTCTCCGTTCCTGATCGGTGCGTTTTTGGCCGGGGCGTTTTTCGTCGGCCCGTTCTTCACCGGCCTGGTGTGGGTCTTGGCCACGCAGGCGGGGATGGCGGCGCTGTGGGAGTGGTCGCGGGCGCGGTACGCGCTCGGACTCTCGCCGACCAGCTCGGTGAACCGTGAGCTGAAGGAGCCGAGCGACGTACAGCCGACCGCCATGCAGACCTCTGTCACCGACAGGTCCCCGCGCCGCAGCAGCGCCTTGGCCCGCTCGATCCTGCGGGTCATGAGATAGCTGTACGGCGTCTCGCCGTAGGCGGCGCGGAAGCTGCGCGAGAAGTGCCCCGGCGACATGAGGGCGGCTCGGGCGAGCGCCGGGACGTCCAGGGGCTCCGCGTAGTCGCGGTCCATCCGGTCACGGGCCTGGCGGAGCCGGACGAGGTCGGAGAGAGACACAGACACACGACGAACGTTACCGACCGCCGGGAAGGGCGGCCGGTGACGCGTGCGCTGCGGGGGTCGGTCAGGCCGCGGGGCAGAGCGCGGCGGGAGCCACGGTCGCCGCGTGCACGGGGTGCACGGGGTGCACGGGCCGCACGGCGGGTGCGGTGTCGGCGGCGGCCTTGGTCACCGCTGCGGCCTGCGAGCGGCCGCGGGCGAAGACGACGAGCCGCAGCACGGCGAACCGTGCGACACCGGCGAGCGCGGAGGCCGAGAGGTAGACGACCTGTTCGAGCACCGCGCCGGGCGCCGCCACCAGCAGCTGAAGAGCCAGCATCGCCAGGCAGGTCACCGCGTACGCCGCCGCGGCGGACCCTGCCGACTGCGCGTGCTGACGCCCGGTGGCCCGCCCGCCCGCCCCGAAGGTGAAGCGGGCGTGCAGCTCGGTGGCCAGGAGCGTGGACACCACGGTGATCACGGCGTTGGCCAGGGCCCAGGGGAGCCAGGAGGACAGGGCGGCGACGGCGAAACTGGAGGCGACCCCCACCCCGCCGCCACAGAGCACGAAGCGGGCGAAGGCGGTGAAGGCGCCGGGTGCCGCCGACTGCTGACGCGGTGCTGATTCCATGATCCGATCCCCTCCCTCGCTGCTTCGGGCGGCGTGTTCTCCGCTCCAGTGGTGCCATGGTGGCACACCGCTGGTGCCACGTCGAGTCATTTATGGCGTCAGGGGTGGCGTCGGTGGTGTCACGGGGTGCTGGCGGCCCGTAAGTGTGCAGGTCAGGGGCTGGTTCAGGTCGGCGCCAACGCGTGCAGAACTCCTGGGAACTTGACGCGCCGGGCCGCGGTTTCTGGGGGGTGGTGGCGCCGAGTGGCACCACGTGGCACCACGTCCGGCGCGGTACACGGCACGAGAGCCCGGACGGTGAGTCCGTCGGCGCGATCAGTGGCGTGGCGCACTTTTGCAAGCAGGCGCTTGCAATAGTTAGCAAGGAGCGTGCAGTATCGACGCATGGCATCACTCAACGTCGGCAATCTCGGTGAGTATCTGCGCGAGCAGCGGCGCAACGCGCAGCTCTCGCTCAGGCAGCTCGCCGATGCCGCCGGGGTGTCCAATCCGTATCTGAGCCAGATCGAGCGCGGCCTGCGCAAGCCCAGTGCCGACGTGCTGCAGCAAGTGGCCAAGGCGCTGCGGATCTCCGCCGAGACGCTGTATGTCCGGGCCGGAATCCTCGACGAGAAGGAGCGGGACGAGCTGGAGACGCGTGCCGTCATCCTTGCCGACCCCTCCATCAACGAGCGGCAGAAGCAGGTCCTGTTGCAGATCTACGAGTCGTTCAGAAAAGAGAACGGCTTCGAGGTCTCCGAGTACGTGGACGACTTGAACGACACGGATGACACCGACGTCGAGAACGACACGGACGTCATGGACGCCACCGCTGACGGCCCCCGCACGGCCGACGGCAGTGATGCCAACGGCAGTGATGCCGGCACCAAGGACCACCCCACAAGCTGACCGACCTGAGCTCGCTGACCGAGCTGACGCGAATCCGGGAGGACCATCGCCATGGCCATCAAGGACGACCTGCGCACCACCCTCACCGACACCACCCCCGCCTACTTCGTCGTCGGCACCGCCGACCTCGCGTTCCAGCAGGCGAAGAAGGTGCCCGGCGCCATCGAGCAGCTGATCGCCGAGGCCCCGGCCCGTATCGACGCCGTGCGCAACACCGACACCAAGGCCGTCCAGGACAAGGCGGTCGCCCGCGCCAAGGAGGCGCAGGAGACCCTTCAGACGAAGTTCACCGAGTTGCTCGGCACGCTCGACACCGACCTGAAGAAGCTGGGCGAGAGCGCACAGGGCTTCGCCCTCAGCTCGGTCGGCGTCGCCGCCGAGTACGCCGTGAAGGCCCGCGAGAAGTACGAAGAGGTCGCCGAGCACGGCGAGCAGGCCGTGCGGACCTGGCGCGGCGAGGCCGCCGAGGAGATCACCGAGCTGGCCGTCGCCGTCGAGCCGGACGCCCAGGAGAAGCCGGCCGCCTCCGACGACGCGTCGGTGACGTCGGACTCCGCCGAGTCGAAGACGTCCGCCCCGGCCAAGAAGCCGGTCGCCAAGAAGGCCCCGGCCCCCCGCAAGCCCGCGGCGAAGAAGACCACGCCGCCCGCGAAGTAGGACCGGCCACCGGGCCGGGCACTCTCGAAGTGCCCGGCCCGTTCTGCTGGTAGCGGGTACGGTGTCCGCGTACTCAAGAGCCGAGACTGGTGGTGGACGTAGTGCTGATGCAGGGGTTCGCAAACTTCATGTGGCTGCTGTCGTTGGCGCTGATCGTCTTCAGCGGCTTCGCGCTGATCGACGCGGCCGTCCGGCGTGAGGACGCCTATCGCGCGGCGGACAAGAAGACCAAGCCGTTCTGGCTGATCATCCTCGCGCTCGCCTTCATCGTGAACCTGATCTTCAACATCCTGTCGTTCCTGCCGATCATCGGGCTCATCGCGACCATCGTCTACATGGTCGACGTACGCCCCGCGCTGCGGCAGATCACCGGTGGAGGCGGCGGTGGACGCCGCGGCTCCAGCAGCGACGGCCCCTACGGGCCGTACAACGGCGGCCGGTAGCCGGTAGCCGGTAGCCGGTAGCCGGTAGCCGGTAGCCGGCGGCCGAAGCCGGGCGTCAGGCCGGGGACCTCGTCAGCGGTCGCGGTCGAGCAGCAGTACGGCCACGTCGTCGGTCAGGTCCCCGCCGTTGAGTTCACGCACCTCGTTCACCGCGGCCTCCAGGAGCTCGTCGCCCCGCAGGCCCGCCGCGATCTGGCGGCGCAGCATCTCCACCATGCCGTCCTGGCCGAGGCGTTGGTTGCCCTGGCCGATGCGCCCCTCTATCAGCCCGTCCGTGTAGAGCATCAGGCTCCACTTGCCGCCGAGTTCCACCTGGCGGCGCGGCCAGCGGGCGTTCGGCAGGAGTCCGAGCGCCGGACCGTTGGTGTCGTACGGCAGCAGCTCGGCGAGGTGGCCGTCGCGCGCGATCAGCGGTGACGGGTGGCCCGCCAGGCAGAGCCCGGCCCTGCGGCCGTCCGGGGCGATGTCGACCGTGCAGAGCGTCGCGAAGATCTCGTCGTCGGCGCGCTCGTGCTCAAGGACCTTCTGCAGCGTGCTGAGCAGCTCGTCGCCGCACAGACCCGCGAAGGTCAGCGTCCGCCAGGCGATGCGCAGCTCGACCCCGAGCGCCGCCTCGTCCGGGCCGTGGCCGCAGACGTCGCCGATCATGACGTGCACGGAGCCGTCAGGGGTGCGCACCGTGTCGTAGAAGTCGCCGCCCAGGAGCGCACGCGAACGCCCCGGGCGGTAGCGCGCGGCGAACCGCAGCGGTGAGCCGTCCAGGAGCGGCGTCGGCAGCAGGCCCCGCTCCAGGCGTGCGTTCTCCTGGGCCCGCAGGCGTGACTCCGTCAGCTGGCGCTGGGCGGCGTCCGCGCGCTTGCGCTCCACGGCGTACCGGATGGCGCGGCTCAGGAGCCGCCCGTCCAGCTCGTCACGGAAGAGATAGTCCTGGGCGCCGACCCGCACGGCCTCCGCGCCGCCCTCGGTGTCGCCGCTCGCGGTGAGCGCGAGGACGGCGTGCCGGGGCGCGAGGCGCAGGACGTGCTTGAGCGTGGCGAGCTCGTCCGCTTCCTCCTCCGGGGTGCTCGCGGGGCCCGCGAGGGCCAGGTCGAGCAGGATGCAGTGCACGTCGTCGGTGAGCAGCCGCTCGGCCTCGGTGAGGTTGCGGGCGGTGCGGACCCTGATGGGCTTGCCCGCGGAGTCGAGCATCTGCGGGACGCTCAGGGAGCCCACCGGGTCGTCCTCGATGACCAGGAGGCTGAGGCCGGGGCCGCTCGCCTGCTGGGCCATGTCGCGGGACGTCGGCAGATGCCCCACGGGGGCGGGTACGGGTTCGGGCGCCTGCACGGGTGCGGGCGTCGGCGTCGGCAGAGCGTGAGCCTGACCGCCTTCCGCGGCCGGGATCGCTCTCTGCCGCGGTATGGGTACGGGCATGGCTTCGGTTTCCTTCCCTCCCCCCGAGGGCATGGTGGATCGACGGTCGAACGCTCCACCGACGGGGACCATAGCGTTAGGCGAGCCCCGATTGGAATGGCGCGCGGCAAACAGCCACCGTCATATGCCGCATCAAGGACCGCAATTGGGCACGACGGCCTCCGACAGGGATGACGAACATCACGCCCGGAGGGTTGAGAGACGCGCCCAAGGTGCGGTGGGTCACATGACGTGGCCCACAGGGGGCCGCGGGGTCGGGCCGAGGGGCCGGGCGCCGGGGCGGGCACACGGTCTCCGGACGCCTGCTTGCCGGGGCGCCTACTTGTCCGGGCGCACGACCCCGAGAATCTTCATCGAGCCCGCGCCCGCGACGGTGACATCGCGGCCGGGCCGCGGCGCGTGCACGATCGCGCCGTCGCCCACGTACATCCCGACATGGCTGGCGTCCGCGTGATAAATGATCAGGTCGCCGGGGCGCATGTTCTTGATGTCGATGCGCGGGAGCTGCTTCCACTGCTCCTGTGACGTACGCGGAATTCCCTTGCCCGCGGCGGCCCACGCCTTGGACGTGAGGCCGGAGCAGTCGTACGAGGAGGGGCCCTCGGCACCCCACACGTACGGCTTGCCGATCTGCTCGGTGGCGAACTCGACGGCCTTCTTGCCAGGCCCGGTCGCCTTGCCCTTGATGTCGTCCAGGACGCCCGAACTCACCCACGCCGACTGCTTCTTGAGCTGGGCCTCTTCCTCGAGCTTCTTGAGCCGTTCCAGCTCCTTCTTCTCGAGCTTGGACTCCATCTCCTCGGCGGCCGCGATCTTCTTCTTGATCTTCTTCTTCGACGCGGCCTTCGCCTTGCGGTTGGACTCCAGCTTCTTCCACTGGGCGGTGGCGTCCTTGGCGTAGATCCGCAGGTCTTCCTGCGTCCGCTCCATCTCCGTCATCATGCCCTTGGTGGCCTTCTGGCCCTGCCGCATCCGCCCGGCGCCGTCCAGGAACTCCTGGGGGTCCTCGCTCAGCATCAGCCGGGCCTCGGAGGAGACCCCGCCGCTGCGGTACTGGGCGCGGGCGGCGGCGCCCGCGCGGGACTTGAGCTTGTCCAGCTTCTGCTGGCCCTCGGTGATGGAGCGGGCGAGCTTCACGATTTGCTTGGACTGCTTCTCGCTCTTCTCCTCCGCCGCGTTGTACGCGTCCGTGGCGACACCCGCGTCGTGGTAGAGCTTCTCGATCTCCTTGCGCAGCTCTTCAAGGGACTTGTTGCTGCCGGGCGTTGGCTTCGCCGGACTCGCGTGGGCCGTGCCCGGCGCGCTCAGCACCACTGCCGCGCAGATCAGCGCCAGGCCAGCCACAGTCGAACTCCGCTTGCCGGTCACGTCCGCCTCCCCGAAAAGCTGATTTACCGTCAGTAACTTACGGATGCACCGGGGATGCTGCCATGCCGACGCGCAATGCGACAGAGCACGGCGGCAACTCCGACCCCCACCGCCCCATGTGACGAACGGCACTCGTAGATCGTTCCCTCCGCGGCGCGCCGCACGCGGAGTTCACCCGCCGCCGACACGCGAATTCACCCGCGGGCACCCAGCGCTTCACCCCTGGCGCGGCGCCAACGCCTCCCACCGCACCGTCACTTCGCCCTGCCGCCACCGTGCGGGGCGGTCCGCCACCGGCCAGTCCGCGGCCAGGTCCCGCACCGTCCTGATCCACCGCTGCCGGGCGCCGTACGAGGCGTAGGGCGCGGCGGCGGCCCAGGCGCGGTCGAAGTCGCGCAGGAACGCGTGCACCGGCTCGCCCCGCACGTTCCGGTGGATCAGCGCCTTGGGCAGGCGCTCGGCGAGGTCGGAGGGCCGGTCGAGCGAGCCGAGGCGCGTCGCGAAGGTGACCGTGCGCGGACCCTCGGGCCCGAGCGCGACCCAGACGTGCCGCCGCCCGATCTCGTCGCAGGTCCCCTCGACGAGCAGCCCGCCGGGCGCGAGCCGCCCGCACAGCCGCTCCCACACGGCGGCCACCTGCTCCTCGTCGTACTGCCGCAGCACGTTCGCGGCCCTGATCAGCGCGGGCCTGCCGGGCAGCGGGACCTCGAAGCCGCCGTGGCGGAAGGCGAGCCCTTCCCTCTCGTACGGCTTCGCGGCCGCGACCCGGGCCGGATCGATCTCGACGCCGACCACGCGCGCGTGCGGGGCGGCGGTCCTGAGCCGGACGAGCAGCTCCACGGCCGTCCAGGGGGCGGCCCCGTAGCCGAGGTCGACCGCGAGGGGGTCGGGGGAGCGCCGCAGCGCGGCGCCGTGCGTGGCGGCGATCCAGCGGTCCATGCGGCGCAGCCGGTTGGGGTTGGTCGTCCCGCGCGTCACCGTTCCCACGGGGCGGGACGGGGTGCGGGGGGCCATGGTGGAAAGGGTATGCGCCCTGGTGCCGGGGGTATGCGGCGCGTGTCGTGAGGGTGCGGGCCGCGTCGCGGCAGGCAATGGGTTGAGCCTTATCCGGTAATGATTTGGCAAAGAGGAAATGGAGTCGCCCCTTCCGATGTTCTCCCTGCGGAGGACCGTGCACGCCCTCCCTTGAGACATGCCCGCGCGCGCACAAGGAGGACCGCCACGTGAGCCAGTACGTGACCAGGCTCGGCCGTCGCTCGCCGGCAGCGCCGAGCAGGCTCCGGCTCCCGGTCGGCAACCGGCGCCCCCGCCGGGTGGCCATGCTCAGCGTGCACACGTCCCCGCTGCACCAGCCGGGCACGGGCGACGCGGGCGGCATGAACGTCTACATCGTGGAGCTGGCCAAGCGCCTCGCTGCCATCAACATCGAGGTGGAGATCTTCACGCGCTCGACGACGGGCGCGCTGCCGCCCGCCGTGGAACTCGCGCCGGGCGTCCTCGTGCGCCACGTCGACGCGGGACCCTACGAAGGCCTGGCGAAGGAAGAGCTGCCCGCCCAGCTCTGCGCCTTCACGCACGGCGTGATGCAGGCGTGGGCGGGCCACCGCCCCGGCCACTACGACCTGGTCCACTCCCACTACTGGCTCAGCGGGCACGTCGGCTGGCTCGCCGCCGAGCGCTGGGGCGTGCCGCTCGTGCACGCCATGCACACCATGGCGAAGGTCAAGAACGCGGCGCTCGCGGAGGGCGACACCCCGGAGCCCGCGGCACGCGTGATCGGCGAGACGCAGATCGTGCGCGCCGCCGACCGCCTCATCGCCAACACCTCCGAAGAGGCCGACGAGCTCGTACGCCACTACGAGGCCGAGGTGGGCAAGGTCGCCGTCGTGCACCCCGGCGTGAACCTCGACCGCTTCCGCCCCGCCGACGGCCGCGCGGCGGCCCGGCACCGCCTCGGCCTCCCGCAGGACGCCCTCGTCCCGCTCTTCGCGGGCCGCATCCAGCCCCTCAAGGCGCCGGACGTCCTGCTCCGCGCGGTGGCCGTACTCCTGGACCAGCGCCCCGACCTGCGCAGGCACATGGTCGTCCCGGTGGTGGGCGGCCCGAGCGGCAGCGGGCTCGCGAAGCCGGAGGGCCTGCAGAAGCTGGCCGCCAGGCTGGGCATCGCGGACGTGGTGCGCTTCCAGCCGCCGGTGGGCCAGGAGCAGCTCGCGGACTGGTTCAGGGCGGCCTCGGTCCTGGTGATGCCCTCGTACAGCGAGTCGTTCGGCCTGGTCGCCATAGAGGCCCAGGCGGCGGGCACTCCGGTCCTCGCCGCGTCGGTGGGCGGTCTGCCGGTCGCCGTGCGCGACGGGGTGACGGGCTTCCTGGTCGACGGCCACGAACCGGCCCACTACGCGCGCGTGCTCCGCGAATTCGCCGAGAACCCCCACCTCGTGGACCGCATGGGTGACGCGGCCGCACGGCACGCGCAGTCCTTCGGCTGGGACACGGCCGCGTCCGCCACGGCGGACGTCTACACGGCGGCGGTGCACGAACACCGGCGTCGCGTACGCTCGCATCATGGCTGATCAGACGGACGCAGCGGCGATCGGGATCATCGAACAGACGCTGAACGAAGCGGAACTGGAGTGGGAGAGCCCGCAGAGCGGCTCCTTCGTCGTGACGCTCCCCGGCACCCGCAAGCTGTCGACGACGCTCTCGCTGCGGGTCGGCAAGCACGCGCTGTCGCTGACGGCGTTCGTGATCCGGCACCCCGACGAGAACCACGACGCGGTCCACCGCTGGCTCCTCGAGCGCAACCTGCGCCTGTACGGCGTGAGTTACGCGATCGACTCCCTCGGCGACATCTACCTCACCGGCAAGCTCCCGCTCTCGGCGGTCACCCCCGACGAACTGGACCGCCTGCTCGGCTCGGTCCTGGAGAACGCGGACGGCTCCTTCAACACCCTCCTCGAGCTGGGCTTCGCCTCGGCGATCCGCAAGGAGTACGCGTGGCGGGTGTCGCGGGGCGAGTCCACGCGCAACCTGGACGCGTTCACTCACCTGACCCAGCCGTAGGACACCTTCCCTGGAACGTGGGCCCGTGGCATGCTCGCGCCCATCGCGGACATGAACGGCGTTCACATCCATGGAAGGTGGCGGCAGTATGGGCAGGGAGCTCCTGAGCAGACGTGGTGCACTCGGAGGGGCGGTGGCCGTGGCGGCGGCCGCCGTGACGGGTGGGACAGCGCATGCGCGGTCGGGCGAAACCCTCACCCTCTGGCGGGATTTCAAGGCAACCCCGTACACGCACCCCCAGATCCCCTACGTAGCCCGCGCGGGCGCCCGCTCGGGCACCCGCCACCTCCCCCGGCCCAAGGTGGTCGCGAACGTAAGGGACTACGGAGCGATACCGGACGGCACGCAGGACGCGGCCCCGGCGATCAACCGGGCCCTGGCCGAAGCGGGGGAGCGGGGCGGCGGCACGGTGCTCCTCCCGCCCGGCGAGTACCGCATCGACGGCATCATCCGCATCGCCCACGACAACGTGGTCCTGCGCGGCGCGGGCAGCACCCGCACCACCCTCCACGCGACGAAGAGCCTCACGGAACTGATAGGCCCGTACGGCTCTCGCTACGGCGGCGACAAGTCCAGCTGGTCCTGGGCGGGCGGGCTCATCTGGCTCTGCCCACAAGCTCGTTGGGAGTCGCTGACGGCCGCCATCAAGGCAAAGGCATGGCCCTTCGAGGGCTGGACGGGCAACAAGCGGGACGAGTGGCAGGCCCTCACGGCGGTCGCTCCCGCGCGCCGAGGCGACCGCACCCTGCGGGTCAAGGACACGTCGCGCCTCCACAAGGGCGACCTGGTGCTGCTGCGCCTGGCGGACGACGCCGGCCACACGCTCCTGGAGCACATGGCGGGCGGCGGGCCGGGCGCCGAGGCGTACACCTGGGACGACAAGACGAAGCTGACCTCGTACGTCCCCTACGAGTGGCCGGTCCGGATCACTTCGGTAAAGAAGAGCACGGTCACCCTCGAACGCCCGCTCCCCCTGGACGTACGCGAGGAGTGGGACCCCCGCCTGACGACGCACGCAAAGGCGCTGACCGGCGCGGGGGTCGAGGGCCTGACGCTCGAAGCCGCGGAGACCCCGCAATCGCCCCACCTCCTGGACACGGGCTACAACGGGGTCACCTTCCAGTGCGCGTACGACTGCTGGGCGGACGACATCGTGGTCCGGCACGTGGACAACGGCTTCGGCCTGGTGAGCGCGTCGGCCTGCACGCTGCGCCGGACGCGGGTGGAGGGCAGGGGAGCGCACCACCCGTACTTCTGCCGCGAGGGTTCGCACGACAACCTGACCGAGGACTTCCACATAGCCCGGCGCACGGTCCCGGCCCCGCCGGGCACCCAGCTGCACGGCATCAACGTCGAGGGCCTGTCCTCCTACAACGTCTGGTCCCGGGGCGTGATGGAGATGGGCACGTTCGACAGCCACCGAGGCATGCCCTTCGCGAACGTCCGCACGGACATCACGGTCGACAACAACGGCCGCCACGGCGGCGACGCGAGCGCGGGCCCCCTCTTCGGCGCCCGCTTCACCCACTGGAACATCCGCGTCACCAACGGCCGCGCGGGCCTGATGAAGATCGACGGCCTGGCGCCGTACAGCGCCACGGTCGGCATCAACGAGGTCCGTGAGTTCGACCAGATCGACGTACCGGACTTCTCCGGAGACCTGCACTCCCGAATCGAGCTCTACGGGACCACGGACACGGTCCGCCCGCGGAACCTCTACGAGGCGCAGAGAGCGCTATAGCCGTCCGCCCCGCCGGCAAGTCCGCCGATTCGGCCCCGGATGGGCGCTTTGCCGCCAACCCCCGCCCAACTGAGTGCGCCCATCACGCGGTTCGGGCTACACAGGGAACTGGAACGTTCGTTCTTGCCTGATGGGGGGCTGGCCCAGTGGTGATGACGATCGACCTCGCGGTTCTGCTGGCTGTGGTCATCATCGTGCTGCTGCGCAGACGCGTGGCGCCCAGGACCAAGCTCGACACGGGGATGACCATGGCGGTCGTGCTGGTCTTCGGCGTCCTGATCGCCCCGACCGCCTTCGGCCACTGGATCCTGGACGCCGTGGGCGAGCTCGCGCAGGGAGTCTCGGACGCGGGGAGCCCATGACCGACCGCTGACGGAAGCACGAAAGCCCCGGCCCGGCAAAAAGCCCCCGCCCACGAGAAACCGCAGGCAGGGGGCTCAGCTCACCGAAAATGCGGGCTTACTTCTTCTTGCCCTGGGTGTTGTCAGGGATCTTGGCGACCTGCGTTTTTGCAGGTCGGGGGTGGTGGGCCCGTGCGCCTGGTGGTCGTCGTTGGTCGTCATTTGCCACTGTTGAGCGGCGTCGGACGGCCCAGGGACGGCCCAAATAGCTAGCCGACTCAGACCTCACTCATCCGGTATGGCTCAGGCAACGGCGACAACGGAACACCGAGCACGCGGACCAACAGGGCTCGTGCAACTGCATCGCGCTCCGAGTCCGGTTGGCCTGGTCTCATCGAAAGAATCAAGCGGTCTCGGGCGACGAAAGCAGCGCCCGTGAAGCTTGGGTCGGTGATCGAAGACTGATCCAACGTGACGTCCAGCTCGGCAAGAAGCTCAGGTAGAGGGGTTTCGAGAAGGTGCTGAGGACTCAGCACCTTCTGGGCGTAGTCAGTCGTCCGCTTCGAAATCGGAGCTTCGTCGTGCCTTCTCACGGGCCCATCACCTCAACTGGCCTTGAACGGGTCGCCGGAAGCCTCACCCAGGGACGGGCCAGAACAACACCACGCTGAACTATCCCCCCGCACCAGTGAGGGCAGAGACATCAGTGCGAGCACTACGCCGAGGTCATCAGCTTGGGAAGCTGCGATCACTTGAGGCCAGTTCGGTTGCTGACCTGGGCGAACGGCCAACTATCGGCCTCGCGGTCCACGGTTGCGTTCGCCGTGGTTCCCGTCTCATCTGGTGCGCATGTGGTGCGCACGTCTTGTGCGGAGCCCCTTCGTCCCGAAGCAACTTGGGATGCTCCATGCCCTTGGGTAGCTAAGCATGTCACCTGCGCTAATGGTCTGCTGACGTCCACGAGCCCGGACGTTGTCAGCGGCGCGCTCTACGATTCCCGCGACGGAGTGTTGCAAGTGTCGCGTAGAGAGCATTGGGGGCGTGATGGCGCAGGGCACGGTGAAGTGGTTTAACTCGGAGAAAGGGTACGGTTTCGTTGCGGTTGATGGCGGTTCAGACCTATTTGTGCACTATAGCGTCATCGAAATGACGGGATACCGAAACCTCCAGGAGGGGCAACGAGTCGAGTTCGGAATTGAGCAAGGCGAAAAGGGGCCTCAGGCCTCTCGCGTAAAGCTTATGCGAGATCCCGATGAGAATCCAGGCGAGGGAATACCTGATAATGGCGCTGACGTGCTCGGGCTTGAATTGATTGATGGGAAACTGAGGCTCGTCTCCGTTCTTCCAGACGGCCGTATCAGGATCTCTGGGACGCCTGGGCAGCTACATAGCTTCTTGCACGTTGTGTCTATGGAGTCTTCGGCGTGGAGATCGCTCGTTCAAGAGCTAGAGGACTTGATAAACTCAATGCACACGAGAGAGCGTGATCTGCAGAGCTTTTTCGAGAGGAACCCTGAATTTTTGTGCGGGGACACTTATGAGGAAGCTCGCCCTCATGTGGTGTTGAAGAGGGACAATGATGGCCCACTTATCCCCGACTTCGCCCTGAAGCCGAATAACTCCAACGCGCTATGTGACTTGCTGGAGCTAAAGCTCCCGAAAACTAAGCTGCTTCGGGTGAGCAAGAATAGAGTGCGAGTGAGTTCCGCAATCATGGAAGCCTCTGCGCAACTGCGTGAGTATCAGGCATACTTCGAAGATTGCGATAAGAGGGCTGCGGTCGAGAATAGTTACGGGCTTCGATTCTTCAGACCGAGGATGATGGTCCTCATCGGGAAGCGTAGTGGTTATAGAGCGATCGACCTTCGCAACGCAGAGTCTGATCTTCCGAACCTTTCAATTGTTACTTACGATGACGTTCTTGAGCGCGCGCGGTCCCGTATCCGCAAGAATTGAGCTTATCCTGGTGTCGGGGGCTGGCCGCGACGGCAGGGGAGTCGTACAGCCGGTTCATAACGAGATGAACTCCTAGGATTTCTGTTGCCTCTCGACCTTCTCAGTTTCATGAGAGGTAGTCCCCTCTGTCGGCTTCCGTAGATTCTGCCTGCCTTCAGGCCCCCACCGTCCGGGGCTGTACCATTTCTCGCTCTCAGTACTCCTTTGGGTAATCGAGAACTTCGACGCCACTTTCACATCGAACTCCCCCACGATCTTCATCGCGCTTTCCGCGGTGCGCACGTAGTCTTTCATCGTCGTTTTGTATGCAGACCCTTTGGTTAGATCTGTCTGCCCGGTGACATAGATGAAGCGTTGATCGATTACGCCCCGTCGATGGACGATTAGATTCCTGAGAGCCACGCCCTTTTTCAACTTGAGCCAATCATTCTCTTCTTGATGCAGCTCTAGTCCGAGTCTCTTCTTGATATACTGTGCGATATCTTCGAGTCCCTTGAAAGATAGTTGCGCAACGCGCCTCTCTGCTGCCCAAGAAATAAACCCTTCAATGCTTTCACGGTCCAACACATCCTGGAGAGTCACTTGTTCTTGAGTTTTAAGTAGCTCAGGGCGTGCAATTAGGGCGTCCGTGATGACGTCAGACACGTAACACAAGAAGTTCTCTACGCAGCGAGTCAGGCCTAGCTCGGCGCTGGCAGGCGTGATGGTTTCAACGGTTTCCCTCATGCGATCGCGGCGCTGATGGAACTCCGCGAATAGAGCTTCGGGGCCGTCAGGGGCGATCTCTGAAAAGGCCGCGTCTATGCTTCTTAGCAAGCGCTCGTACTCTTGCAAGATCAGGCTTGCGGACGCGGCATGTTGCATGTCTCGCGCGTGCTGCTCGTAGAATCTACAAGCGGCCTCCGTCGCTTGCTTCGGGGTCCATGTTAGAAAGTCCCGATCTTCCGTCATTTGAAACTCGTCCCTGCCTTCCCCACTTGGCGCTTAGGTGCCAGTGCGGCTACACGTAGTGAGGGCTGTATCTTAAGGTGGGGCAAGCTTTTTTCGCGTGAACTTTGTCAGGAGCGCGTATGGTGAGCGGATGCGACCTAGGTCGGCGGAGCGGCTTTGGGCTGGAGCTGCTTTGGGGCGAGTGATCATGGCCCCGTAAGCTCATCGCGAGTCGGGCAGTCTGTGGACCTAATGTCGCGTCGCTATTTGGCTGGTGGTTGGGGTGTGACGCGGGGAGTCTCGTCTCTGCGGCAGATAGTGATCGTGTAGGTGACGTTGCCGGT
>NZ_JBFBAT010000024.1:0-100996 GCF_040682375.1 Streptomyces sp. NPDC051214 | reverse complement strand
AGGGCGGAGATGATCTCTTCCTGGACGGCCGGGTTCTCGTAGTTGAGGTCGGGCTGGTGGGAGAAGAAGCGGTGCCAGAAGTACTGCTTGCGCACCGGGTCGAAGGTCCAGTTGGAGACCTCGGTGTCGACGAAGATGATGCGGGCGTCCTGGTACTGCTTGTCGTCGTCGGCCCAGACGTAGTAGTCCCCGTAGGGTCCTTCGGGGTCGCTGCGCGACTGCTGGAACCACGGGTGCTGGTCGCTGGTGTGGTTCATCACGAAGTCGATGATCACGCGCATGCCCCGCTGATGCGCGGAGTCCACGAACTCCACGAAATCCCCGAGGTCCCCGAATTCGGGCAGCACGGCGATGTAGTTGGCGACGTCGTAACCGCCGTCACGCAGCGGTGAGGTGAAGAAGGGCGGCAGCCACAGGCAGTCCACGCCCAGCCACTGCAGATAGTCCAGCTTCGCGGTGATGCCCTTGAGGTCGCCGATGCCGTCGCCGTCACTGTCGTGGAAGGAGCGGACCAGGACCTCGTAGAAGACCGCGCGCTTGAACCATTCGGGGTCCCGGTCCTTGGCGGGGGTGTCCTCGAACAGGTCGGATACCGGCTTGTTGATGGTCATGCATCCTCCGTTGCCGCACGGCTGGGGGCGCGTGCTTCCTCACTCGACCGCGCATACGTGCGCGGGGGAGACACCGGGTGTCAGACGGACGAAATTGGCCTCGCCCCACACGAAGGTCGCGTCACTCAGTTCGTCGCGCACCCGGAGGGTGGCGCCCGGCGTGATGCCCAGGCGTGCGCGGTCGAGGTGGACGGTCGCTTCCTGGGGGTGGTGCGGGTCGAGGTTCACGACCACCAGCACCGTGTCGCCGGGCTCATGACGGCTGTACGCGATCACCTGGTCGTTGTCCGTGGAGTGGAAGTGGACGCTGCGCAGCCGGTGCAGCGCGGGATGGCGCCGACGGATCGCGTTGAGTGTGGTGATCAGCGGCGCGATGGTGTGGCCGGTGTGCTCGGCCGATTCCCAGTCGCGCGGGCGCAGTTGGTACTTCTCCGAGTCCAGGTAGTCCTCGCCGCCCGGCTGGAGGGGGGTGTTCTCGCAGAGTTCGTATCCGCTGTAGACGCCCCACGCCGGAGAGAGGGTCGCGGCAAGGACCGCACGCAGCTCGAAGGCCGGACGGCCGCCGTTCTGGAGGAACTCGGGCAGGATGTCGGGGGTGTTGACGAAGAAGTTCGGCCGCATGTAGGCGGCCGTCTCCTCGGCCAACTCCTGTACGTACGAGGTCAGTTCCTGCTTGGTGTTGCGCCAGGTGAAGTAGGTGTAGGACTGCTGGAAGCCGATGGCGGCCAGGGTGCGCATCATGGCCGGGCGGGTGAAGGCCTCGGCCAGGAAGATGACGTCGGGGTCGGTGGCGTTGATGGTGCCGAGGACCTGCTCCCAGAAGGCGACGGGTTTGGTGTGCGGGTTGTCGACGCGGAAGATGCGTACGCCGTGGTCCATCCAGAACCGCAGCAGGCGTACGGTCTCGGTGATCAGGCCTGGCATGTCGCGGTCGAAGGCCAGGGGGTAGATGTCCTGGTATTTCTTCGGGGGGTTCTCGGCGTAGGCGATGCTGCCGTCGGCGCGGTGCTGGAACCACTCGGGGTGTTTGTCGGCCCAGGGGTGGTCGGGGGAGCACTGCAGGGCGAAGTCGAGGGCGACTTCCAGGTGCAGGTCGCGGGCCCGGTGCACGAAGGCGTCGAAGTCCTTCAGGGTGCCCAGGTCGGGGTGGACGGCGTCGTGGCCGCCTTCGGGGGAGCCGATGGCCCAGGGCACGCCGACGTCGTGGGGGCCTGGGGACAGGGAGTTGTTGGGGCCCTTGCGGAAGGTGGTGCCGATGGGGTGGATGGGCGGCAGGTAGACGACGTCGAACCCCATCGCGGCGATCGCGGGGAGGCGCTCGGCGGCGGTACGGAAGGTGCCCGACCGCGGCGGCTCACCCTCCCGGACGACGGCACCCTCCGAGCGCGGGAAGAACTCGTACCAGGACCCGAACAACGCCCGCTCCCGCTCCACAAGGAGCGGCAACGCGACGCTCTCGGTGCGGCGTTCGCGCAGGGGGTGGGCCGACAGGAGCGCGCGCACCTCCGGTGCCGTGGCCGCCGCCAGACGATCCAGCGGGGAGCGGGCGTCATCGCGCAGCAGACCGAGCGCCGTGTGCAGGGTGGACCGCGCGGTGTCGTCGGGGGCCTGGGCGAGGGCCCGTTCGAAGAGCTGGATGCCGTCTTCGAGGGTGACCCCGGTGTCCACGTCGGCGTGCACCTTGATCACCGCGTCGCGCTGCCAGGCGGCCATGGGGTCGGTCCAGGCGGCGACGGCGAAGGTCCAGCGGCCGATCGTGTCCGGAGTGACGTCGGCGGCCCACCGGTCCGTGCCCGGTTCCCTCTCCCGCATGGCGTGGCGCCGGACGGTGCGGCCGTCGGGCGCGTACAGGACCGCCTCAGCGCCGAGCACCGCGGAGCCCTCGGCGAACACGAGGGCCGTCACCTCGACGGCCTCGCCGACAACTGCCTTCGCCGGACGCAGGCCGCCGTGGACACAGGGCCGCACATCCTCGATGGGGATGCGGATGTGGCTGGGGTCCACCGACATGCTGTCCACCTCCGGGTCGTACCGTGCGCGTTGATCGTCTTCGCTTCGCTGCGGCCTCACGTGCCGCGTCAATCGCCGCCGGGCGGGGACCTGCGGCCGGCCGGTTCGGGCTCACGCCGGCGTTCGGCGGCCTCGGCCGCCTCTCGCCCGCAGCGCCGGCTCGTCACCGCGCACAGGGCGGCCACGGCGTCCTCGAACTGTGCGCGCACCGCGGGGTCGCCGGGCGAGGCGAGGAAGCGGCGCTGCCAGGCGCGGTACCTCACCAGTTGCCGACCGACGTCTTCTGTGGCGCGCTCCGCCCGCATCGCACTCGACCTCCTGGGCCTCCCGCGACGGCGAGCCCTGGCGGGCTCGCGGACCGTTCACGGAGGGGGAGCGACCCATCACGGCGGGTTCACTCCCTCCCCCATGGTGCGAGGTGAAGCGCTCGCCGTCCTGTTGAACGCAGAGTGCGCGGCCGATCACTCTCGTGTTGCACGAATGGAGTAGGGGGGTGACGCTGGTGCTGACTCTCGAGCGTTCACTGCTCACGTTCCGTGCGTGTCCCGGCTCCGCGCCGAAGCGCCGCAGCGTGGGCTCCGCGGTGAGGAGCATGAACGATGAAGCACCATTCAGTGCCCCGCTACTACCACCTCGACGTGGATCTGGAGCCGGAACGCGTCGGTCAGATCCGGCGCATCCTGGCCGCCCATCTGAGGTACTGGGGGCTGGAACAGCATGTGTCCGACGTGTCACGCGGGATCGGTCTCCTGCTGGAGCCCGCGGCCCGGAACATCGGTGCCGGGCGGACCGCGATCGAGACCTGGTGGACGGGTCAGCACCTGATCACCGCGGTCTCGCACGGCGATCCGGCCGTCCTGGGTGAGCACGGTGTGGAGTCGCACTCGCTGGCCGAGATCGCTGCGCTCAGTGACGGCTGGGGCAGCTGCACCGCGGACGACCGGCACATCGTCTGGTTCTCGCTGCGCAGCCGTACGGAGCTTCGTGAACCCCTGGTTCCCAAGGGTCCGGAGCCCGACACGATCGAGGCGCGGCCCCTGCCCCGCACCATCGCGCAGCCGATCGCCGTGGGCGCGCCGGACGTGGTGACGCCGCTCGAGGTCGCAGGCTCTGCCTGACCCGGAGGTTACGGCGGGTGCGCTCCCGGAAGGGCGCGCACCCGCCGCATGCCCGAAGGTCGAACCAAGAGACCTGAGGGCCATCGACGGGAGACCTTTGTGCGCGTATGGACCGGCCGACCTTTCCCGCTGGGCGCCACCTACGACGGCGAAGGAACGAACTTCGCCCTGTTCAGCGAGGTGGCCGAGCAGGTCGACCTCATTCTTGTGGACGAGGACGGCAGCGAACGGAGCGTGACCCTGGCGGAGGCCGACGGCACGGTGTGGCACGGCTACCTGCCGGACATCGGGCCGGGCCAGCGCTACGGCTATCGGGTCCACGGCCCATGGATGCCCGCCGCCGGGCATCGCTGCGACCCGAGAAAATTCCTCCTCGATCCTTACGCCAGAGCGGTCCATGACCTCCGCGACGACAAGGCGTCCCGCGACGGCGCCGGGCCGGCCGCCCTGTGCGGTGTCGTGATCGATCCGGCCTTCGACTGGACGGGTGACAACCCGCCCTCGCACGCCTACGCCGATTCGGTCATCTACGAGACGCACGTACGCGGACTGAGCCGCACCCACCCCGGCGTCCCCGAAGAGCTCCGCGGCACCTACGCCGGCCTGGCCGCACCGGCGGTCATCGACCACCTGACCACCCTGGGGGTCACCGCGGTCGAGCTGATGCCGGTGCACCAGTACGTCCAGGACGGATTTCTGCTCGACAAGGGACTGTCCAACTACTGGGGCTACAACACGATCGGGTTCTTCGCGCCGCACCACACCTACGCGGCCCACGGGACACTCGGCCAGCAGGTCACCGAGTTCAAGACCATGGTCAAGACCCTGCACGCGGCAGGCCTCGAGGTGATCCTCGACGTGGTTTACAACCACACCGCCGAAGGCAACGAGAACGGCCCCACCCTCTCCTTCCGCGGCATCGACAACGCCTCCTACTACCGGCTGTCCGATGACGACTTCAGCCGCTATTACGACACCACGGGGACGGGCAACAGCCTGCTGATGCGCCACCCCAACGTCCTTCAGCTGCTCATGGACTCCCTGCGCTACTGGGTCACCGAATGCCACGTGGACGGATTCCGCTTCGACCTGGCCGCCAGCCTCGCCCGGCAGTTCCACGAGGTGGACCGGCTCTCCGCCTTCTTCGACCTCATCCAGCAGGACCCCGTGATCAGCCGCGTCAAGCTGATCGCCGAGCCGTGGGACCTCGGCGACGGCGGCTATCAGGTGGGCAACTTCCCGCCGCTGTGGTCCGAATGGAACGGCAAGTACCGCGACTGTGTGAGGGACTTCTGGCGCGGCGGCGACCGGACACTCGCCGAGTTCGCCTCACGCCTGACGGGCTCCGCCGACCTCTATCAGCGCGACCGGCGCCGCCCGCGCGCCAGCGTCAACTTCATCACCGCCCACGACGGCTTCACCCTGCGCGACCTGGTCTCGTACGACACCAAGCACAACGAGGCCAACGGCGAGGGAAACCGGGACGGCGAGAGCGACAACCGCTCCTGGAACTGCGGCGCGGAAGGCCCCACGCGCGACCCCCAGGTGCGCGAACTGCGGGCACGGCAGCAGCGCAACTTCCTGGCCACGCTCATGCTCTCCCAGGGCATCCCGATGCTCGGCCACGGGGATGAACTGGGCCGCACCCAGCGCGGCAACAACAACGCGTACTGCCAGGACAACGAGACGACGTGGATCGACTGGGACCTCGACGAGGAACGCACGGAACTCCTGGACTTCACCCGCCGGGTGGTGGCGCTGCGCACCGAACACCCGATCCTGCGCCGCCGCCGCTTCTTCCGCGGGGACACCGTCACCCGCCAGGGACAGCCGCTGCCGGACCTGGTCTGGCTGCGCCCGGACGCCGAGGAGATGACGACGGAGGACTGGGACCGGCCCGACGCGCACGCGGTGGCCGTCTTCCTCAACGGCGACGCCATCGCCGAACCCGACCGCGCCGGGCGCACCGTCGTCGACGATTCCTTCCTCGTGCTGTTCAACTGCTACTGGGAGCCGATGGAATTCCGGCTTCCCGACGTCACGTACGGAGCGTGCTGGACGACCCTGCTCGACACCTACGAGACGGGCGGCCCGCCGGACGAGACGGAGCACAAGGCCGAGACGACGCTGAGCGTGCAGCCGCGGTCCCTGATCGTCCTGTCCCGTCCCCCGGTCAGGTGACGGGGGCGGGTCAGGAGCGGTCCAAGTCGACCTGCAGCTCGTCCGTCTGGGTCCAAAAGCCCTCGTCCGCGTCCTGCAGCCGGGACGCCGCGTGCTTCATGTGACGGCGTACGGCGCTGCGGGCCGCCTCCGCGTCGCCCGACTCGACGGCCGCCAGGATCGCGTGGTGCTCCACCCGGACCGCCTCGATGAAGTCGTCGCGCCGTGCTTCGTTGGCCCGTGTGACGCGGATGCCGCCGCGCATGACCTCGCCCAGATACCGCACGGTCGAGACCATCACCGCGTTGCCGGTCGACTCGGCGATCGACTGGTGGAAGGCCAGGTCCTCGTCGACCCCGTCGCCGCCGTCCGCCACCGCCTTGTCGATCGCGGCCAGTGCCTGCCGCATCCGGGCGACATCCTCCGGCGTGGCCCGGACGGCCGCCAGCGAGGCCGCCTCGCCCTCCATGGCGCGGCGTACCTCCACGATCTGCAGCACCTTGGACTTGGTGCCGGATGCCTCGGCCTCCAGGTCGAGCGGCCGGGTGCGCCGGGGCATGACGAACACGCCCCGGCCCTGGCGCGGTTCGACCAGGCCCGCGTTGCGCAGCCGGGAGACGGCCTCGCGGATCACGGTGCGGCTGACGCCCAGCTGCTTGACCAACTCGACCTCGGTCGGCAGCTTGTCGCCCTCGGCGAGACGGCCAGACTCGATCTCCTCCGAGAGGATCGCGGCGACCCGGTCCGCGAGCCGAATGGGGCCACTCACCTTGGAGAACATGCTCGTCAGTCTATCCGTCAGGGCCTGATCGCCCCGGTCGCGGGCAGGTCCGCGGGCGCGACGGCCTCGGGGTGGTCCTCCACGTACGCCCGGACGACCGCCTCGAAGCTCTCGTCGGGCCGCAGGCCGAGCGCGGTGGCGCGCGCGTTGTCGAAGGCGGCGGGCCACGAGCCGACGATCGCCTCGACGGCGGGGTCGGGCGCCACCGTCACCCGGTCGGCGACGGCGTCACCGGCCACCTCGCGCAGTGTCCGCAGCATCTCGGCGACCGTGACCGTCAGCGCCGGAAGGTTGACCGGAAGCCCGCCCTCGAGGCCGCCGGGCCCGCGCTCTGCCTCGGTGATGCGGAGGATGCCTTCGACGGTGCGCCGCGGTGAGGCGAGGGCGACCCGCAGGCCGGGGCTGACCGGGCAGGTGGCCGGCAGACCGGCGAGGGGCTCGCGGATGATGCCGGACAGGAAGCCGGAGGCCGCCGCGTTCGGCTTGCCCGGCCGCACCGAGACGGTCATCAGGCGCGCCACACGCCCGTCGACGAAGCCCCGCCGGGTGTACTCGGCGACCAACTGCTCGCACACGCGCTTCTGCGTCCCGTAACTGGACTGCGGGGTCGGCAGCGTTGACTCGCTGACCACGGGCGGCAACGGCAGTGCGGCATCGGAGCCGTAGACGGCGACGCTGCTGGAGAACACCACCCGGGGGAGGGGCCCGCCCGCGGCGGACTGGGCGCGGGCGGCGTCGAGCAGGGCGCGGGTGGTGTCCAGGTTGGCGCTCATGCCGAGGTCGAAGTCGGCCTCGCACTCGGCGGAGACCGCTGACGCCAGGTGGATCAGGACGTCCACGGGCTGCGCGAAGATCGCGTCGAGGCGTTCGCGCAGGTCGCCCCGGACGATGTCCACCAGCGGGTCGGCCGCCAGCGGCGTCCCGTCGGGCACGAAGCGGTCGGCGAGCACCAGTCGGCCGATCGGCGCACCGCACAGGGTCCGCCGCTTGAGCAGGGCATCGGCGACCTGCTGTCCCAGGAAGCCGAAGCCGCCGGTGATGACGATCCTCATGCGTAATCTCCTCGTTCGTTCTTGGGCAGGCGCGCGTTCTTGAGCGGGCGGTAATTCTTGAGCCAGCCGAGCCCCTCGGATGTACCGGCGCGGGGGATGTACTCGCAGCCGATCCAGCCGTCGAAGCCCAACTCGTCGACGGTGTCGAAGAGATGGCCGACATTGAGTTCGCCGCGGTCGGGCTCGTGGCGGTCGGGCACGCCGGCGATCTGCAGATGGGCGACGCGGCCGGTGGGAAGGTCGCGGCGCAGTGTCGTGGTGAGGTCGCCCTCCACGATCTGGCAGTGATACAGGTCGAGTTGCACCTTGAGGTTCGCGGCGCCCACCTCCTGTACGAGAGCGTGCGCCGCGGCCTGGTGGTGCAGGAAGTAGCCCGGCATGTCGCGGCCGTTGATCGGTTCGATCAGGAGGTCGACGTCCACGGCGGCGGCCCGGTCGGCGGCCCACGCCAGGTTGGCCAGATAGGTGGCGCGATGTGCGGCCCGCTGGTCGGGCGTGGCCTGCGGTGGCAGGAGGCCGGCCATCACATGGACTTGTCCGCAGCCGAGCACAGCCGCGTACTCCAGCGCCCGCTCGATGCCGGAGCGCAGCTCGCCCTCGCGGCCGGGCAGCGAGGCGATGCCCCGCTCTCCGGACTCCCAGGCGCCGGGCGGCGCGTTGAACAAGACCTGGCGCAGCCCGTTCTCGTCGAGCAGGCGGCGCAGCTCGGCGGCCTCGTGGGCGTAGGGGAAGAGGTACTCGACGGCCTCGAAGCCGTCGGCCGACGCGGCGGCGAAGCGGTCGGGGAAGTCGTGCTCGGTGTACATCATGGACAGGTTCGCGGCGAACCTCGGCATGCTTGCTCCTGCGGTGGGGCCGGGCCGGGGCCCGGTCAACGGTTGACGACGTCCTTCTTGGTGGTCAGCACGGCGGCCGCGCCGATCACCAGGCTCAGGGCCAGGACGTACATCGGGATGGAGGTCGAGCCGGTGGCGTCCTTGAGCCCTCCGATCATGTACGGGCTGACGAAGCCGGCGAGGTTGCCCACGGAGTTGATCAGGGCGAGCCCGGCCGCCGCCGCGGTGCCGCCGAGGAACGCGGTGGGCAGTGACCAGAACAGCGGGGCGCAGGTCAGTACGCCGGCCGCGGCGAAGGACAGGGCGATCAGGGAGAGCACGGTGGATCCGCTCCATCCGGCGGCCAGGGAGAAGCCGACGGCGCCCATGAGGCTGGGGACGACCAGGTGCCAGCGGCGTTCGCGGCGCTTGTCCGCGGAGCGGCCGAAGAGGTTCATGGCGATCAGCGCGGCCACGAACGGCACGGCGCTGAGCACGCCGATCGTGAAGTTGTCGTCGATGCCGGTCGACTTGACGAAGGTGGGCATCCAGAAGGTCAGGGCGTACTGGCCCATCACGAAGCAGAAGTAGATGAGGCACATGAGCCACACCTTGGGGTCACGGAAGCCGTCCCAGACGCGGCCGTGCTTCTGGTGGGCGGTGTCCCTGGCGATGGCTGCCTCGACGATGTCCTTCTCCTCACCGGAGAGCCACTTGGCGCTGCGTACGCCGTTGTCGAGGTAGAACATCGTGGCGACTCCGATGAGGAGCGCGGGAATCGCCTCGAGCAGGAACATCCACTGCCAGCCGTGCCATCCGCTGACCCCGTCGAAGGTGTCCATGATCCAGCCGGAGAGCGGGTTGCCGAAGATGCCGGCCACGGGGATCGCCGACATGAACATCGCGATCACGCGGGCCCGGCGGTGGGAGGGGAACCAGTAGGTGCAGTACAGGATCACGCCGGGGTAGAAGCCCGCCTCGGCGGCTCCGAGGAGGAAGCGCAGCACGTAGAACGTCGTCTCGTTCGTGACGAACGAGAACGCTCCCGAGACCAGGCCCCACGTGATCATGATGCGGGCGATCCAGGTGCGTGCGCCGACGCGTTGCAGCATCAGGTTCGAGGGGACCTCGAAGAGGAAGTAGCCGATGAAGAAGAGTCCGGCGCCGAGGCCGTACGCCGCCTCGCTCAGACCCAGGTCGTCGGACATCTGCAGCTTCGCGAAGCCGACGTTGACGCGGTCCAGGTAGGAGAAGACGTAACAGAGGATCAGGAAGGGGACGATGCGGAGAACGACCTTGCGGAACACGGCGTTCTCGCGGGCGAGTTCGGGGGTCTCGGCCGTCGCGGTGGGCGTGGACATGCGGAATCCTTACTGCGGCTCAGGGGATTCTCCGACGGGCGGTGCGCGGTGCGTGTGCGGTCACCAAGAGGCGCCGAACACGGACCTCAGTTCGTCGAGAGCGGGGGAGGGGAGCGGCTCGGGGCGACGGTCGGTCAGGAGCCAGAGGCGTGCCGTTTCCTCGAGTTCTTCGAGGACGGCGAGAGCGGATGCGGCGTCCGGGCCCCAGACCACCGGGCCCAGACGGTCGAGCAGCACGGCCCTGATCGGCGTGCGTCCCGCCGCACGATCAGCGATATGGCCGGTCACCAGGTCGGCCACGCGGGGATCGCCGGGCCGGTGGTAGGGGATGAGCGGGACGTGCCCGACCTTCATGACGTAGTACGGCGTGAGAGGCGGAAGCACGTCGTCCTGACTCCACACGCCGGCCAGGGTGAGCGCGACGAGATGCGTGGAGTGGGTGTGGATCACGAACCGTGCCGTGGGGTCGGCGGCACAGATCCGGCGGTGCAGGGTGAGGGTCTTGCTGGCGCGGTCGCCCGCGATCTGATCGCCTGCGGCGTCGACCAGCGCGAGGCGTTCGGGCCGCAGGAAGCCCAACGCGGCGTCGGTGGGCGTGATCAGGTGGTAATCGCCCCGGGGACCGCCTCCGGAGTCGCCTCGGGAGGCGTCTCCGGGGGCGTCGATGCGTGCGCTGATGTTGCCCGCGCTGGCGTGGACGTACCCCCGGGCGAACAGGCTGGTGCCCACCCGGACGATCTCGGCGCGTGCCGCGTCCACACCGTCCGGACCACCGGGGGCGGAGTTCAGCGGATCGGTCATGACCTCTCCCGGCTGAGGCGGGCGAAGGACGCGGTGAAGAAGTCGGGTCCGCCGAAGTTGCCCGACTTCAGCGTGATGTGCAGCGGGTCGCCGTCGGGCAGCGCCGCGGCGCACCAGGGCACACCCGGGTCGATCTGCGGTCCGATGCGCAGGCCCGTCAGGCCCAGCGCCTGCACGACCGCGCCCGAGGTCTCGCCACCGGCGACGACGAGTTGGCGGACGCCCGACTCGACGAGTCCTTGGGCGACGCGGGCCAGGGTCTGTTCGACGAGCTCACCGGCCTCGGCGACCCCGAGGCGGCCCTGGACGTCCTTGACCGCGTCGGGCGTCACGGTGGAGTAGACGAGGACCGGCCCTTGGGACAGCCGCTCGGCGGCGAAGGCGAGCGCCTGCCCGGCCACGTCCTCCCCGGCCGCGATCCGCAGGGGATCCACGCTGAACGCGGGCCGTCCGCTGTCCAGGAAGGCCTGGACCTGACCGTTGGTGGCGGTGGACACCGATCCGGAGACGACGGCCTGATGACCGGCGGGCGGCGGCAGTTGGGCGGCGGCCGGGGACGGCTCGAACCCCCAGTTCGCCGGCAGACCGATCGCGAGCCCCGACCCCGCCGTCACCAGCGGCAGGTCCTTGACCGCCGCACCGAGCCGCAGAAGATCGTCGTTGGAGACGGCGTCGACGATCGCGGCGCCCACCCCCTCCTCGCGCAGGGTGTCGACGCGTTCCCGGATCGCCTCGGCGCCGGCGGCGACCACGGTGTGGTCGATGAGGCCGACCGGGCGGGCGGTCTGCGCACCGAGCACGGACACCAGGTTGGAATCCGTCATCGGCGTCAGCGGGTGATGCCGCATGCCGCTCTCGCCCAGGAGAACGTCGCCGACGAAGAGATGCCCCTTGAACACGGTGCGCCCGTTGTCGGGGAACGCCGGGGTCGCGACCGTGAAGTCGGTGCCGAGGGCGTCCATCAGGGCCTCGGTGACGGGACCGATGTTGCCGGCCCGTGTCGAGTCGAACGTCGAGCAGTACTTGAAGTAGATCTGCTCGGCGCCCGCGGAGCGCAGCCATTCCAGTGCCCGCAGCGAGGCCGCGACGGCCTCGGAGGCCGGGGTGGTCCGGGACTTGAGCGCGATGACGACGGCGTCGGCGTCGACAGGCACTTCGACGTCCGCGGGCGGTACGTCGATCAGCTGGACCACGCGCATGCCCGCGCGGACCAGGTTGTTGGCCAAATCCGTGGCGCCGGTGAAGTCGTCGGCGATGCAACCGAGTCGGATCCCCATGTCAGTTCTCCTCCTGACCGGGCAGCTCGATCCCCGGGAAGATCTTGATCACCGCGCTGTCGTCCTCGCCGCCCAGACCGGAGGCGGACGCCTGCAGGAACATCTGGTGGGCGGTGGCCGCCAGGGGGAGGGGGAACTTCTCCGGGCGGGCCGCGTCGAGCACCAGACCCAGGTCCTTGACGAAGATGTCGACCGCGGACAACGGCGTGTAGTCGCCGGCGAGCACATGCGCCATGCGGTTCTCGAACATCCATGAGTTGCCCGCGCTGTGCGTGATCACTTCATAGAGCGCGTCCGCGGGTACGCCCGCCTTGATGCCCAGCGCCATGGCCTCGGCCGCGGCGGCGATGTGCACCCCCGCGAGCAGCTGATTGACGACTTTCACCTTGGAGCCGATGCCCGCTTGGTCGCCCAGGCGGTAGACGGTGCTGCTCATGGCCTCCAGCACCGGGTCGGCGATCGCGTACGCGGTGGGGGCGCCCGAAGTCATCATGGTGAGCTGTCCGGTGGCCGCACGGGCGGCGCCACCCGAGATGGGCGCGTCCAGGTAGAGCACGCCGCGCTCGGCAAGGCGCCGCTCCAGCTCGGCGGACCAGGTGGGGTCGGCGGTGGAGCACATGACGTAGACGGAACCCGGGTGCAGGCGCTCGGCCGCGCCGCCGTCGCCGAACAGGACCGACTCGACCTGGTCGGCGTTGACCACGACGCCGACCAGCACGTCGACAGAGGCCGCCAGTTCACCGGCGGACGCGAAGGCGGTGCCGCCGTCCGCGGCGAAGGCCGCGGCTACGTCGGGGCGCAGGTCGTGGACCCCTACGTCGAAGCCCGCGTCGCGCAGGCTGCGTGCCATGCCGAGGCCCATGGCCCCGAGCCCCACCACGCCTGCGCGCGGCCGTGCCGGCCTGTCCTGGTCGTTCATGCCCATCCTCGTCTCGCTGTGCCGGGCCCGCGTCATGCCGTTCGTGGCGCTTTCCGGCTCTGAATCCGTGCGGCGATCGGGTCATATGATGACCTGAGGATGTGGGATGGCGCACTGTGATGCCGGTCACATGTCGCTCGCGCGCAGGGGTGTGAGTGGCGAGGGCGGGGCGCAGGGCGGAACGCGGCGGCCACCGCTCCCGCCGCCCTACGGAACGTGCGTCGGCCGGGCGTTCAGATCTGCGCCTGCCCCATCCCGGCGAACCACCGGGCCGCCAGGGAGGCGACCTCGTCCAACGCTCCCGGCTCCTCGCAGAGATGCGTGGCGTCGGGGATCACGCGCAGTCGGCTGAGCACGCGCATCCGGTTGGCGGCTTCCCGGTTCAGCCGCAGCACTTCGGTGTCACGCCCCCCGACCATGAGCAGCACCGGAGCGTGCAGATGGCCGATCACCTCGTCGCCGGCCAGGTCGGGGCGGCCGTCGGGGCAGACCACGGTGTCCACGAGGCCGGGCCTCGCGGCGGCGGCGCCGAGCGCGGCCGCCGCCCCGGTGCTGGCGCAGAACAGGCCGACCGGCAGGTCGGAGACGTGGGCGGCCAGCCAGTCCACCGACGCGATCAGCCGCCGCGTCAGCAGGTCGACCTCGCCGCGCGGCCCACCGGTTGCCCTGTCGGCGACCGCCTCGTCGGGGCTGAGCAGGTCGATGACCAGCGTCCCGACCGCGGAGTTGTGCAGCGTGCCGGCCAGGGCCCGGCTGTGGGGACTGCGCAGGTAGGTGCCGCTGCCGTGGGCGAGGACCGTGACACCGAACACCGTGTCCGGCACGGTCAGTTCACCGATGAGTGCCCCCTCGCCGCTGGGCACGGTGACGATCTGGGACAGCATGGGACCTCCGGATTCCGGGAACGGGGTGCACGCCGGGTACCCCGCGAGATTCCCCTCACGCGGCAGTCGCCCTCAGGTGGCAGCTGAGGCACGCCTGTCCCGTACGAGAGCCCGGCCCTCGGCCGCGTACCACTGGTGGCACAGGATGACCGCCAGCGCGATGCCGACCACGTCCCCGCCGTAATACATGACGTACGACGCCCGGTGCAGGTCGGCCGTGGCGAATGAGCTGCCGGGCGGGCCCGTGGCGTAGAGCGATTTGGAGAGGATGCCGTGTGCGGCCGACGCGGCCAGCAGGGCCGTGCCGCGCAGCGCGAACGACGCGCGGTGGCGCAGCGGGTCAAGGGCCAGGACGGCGAAGGAGAACAGCACGCCGGAGGCCAGGAGATGCACGCTGATGAGCGCGTTCAGCCACGGCCGGTGATGCGCGGCGTCCATGAGCGGCGTGCGGTACACCGCCCACAGTCCGGCGATGTGCACGAGCGCGGCCAGCGGCGGCCACACGAGCAGCGCCGCCGCCCGCGAACGGACGCAGGAGAGCAGCCGCCGCCGTGGCGCGACCGGCAATGCGCGCAGGGCCAGCGTCACCGGGCGGCCGAGCACGAAGAGCAGGGGCGCGACCATCCCGACGCCCAGATGAGTGACCATGTGCCCGGTGAACGGCGGCCACGCCTGCCACGGAGCGGCCAGCGAGACCACGAGCACCGCGCCACCCGCGCAGACCGCCGCGTCACGCCGACGCGGCCAGCGGTCACCGCGGTGGCGCAGGTGCCGGGCCGCCGCCGCATAGCCGAGACAGCCCACGGCCACGAGCAGCACCACCGCCGTCATCGGCGGGCCCGGACCAGCAGCAGTGCGCCGCTGAGCAGGAACAGCACGGCGATCACGTTCCAGGTCCAGTCGTACGGCGCGAGGTCCACGCCGTAGCGGATCTGGTGCAGCTCGAGCGCCTTGTGCTGGAACGTGCCGTCGTACAGCTGGAAGCCGCCGAGCCCCAGGCACAGGCCCGCCCACCAGGAGGTGAGGTGCCGGGCGCCCCGGCGCCACAGGTCCGCGTACAGGAACAGGCCCGCCACCATCGCGAGCCAGCCGAAGGCATGGAAGATCCCGTCGGAGACGAGGCCGGCCTCGCTCGACGCCTTGTCGTAGAAGTGATGCCAGTGCAGCAACTGGTGGAACACCATCTCGTCGATGAACGCGGCGAACCCGACGCCCACCAGCACCCCGGAGAGCAGCGAGCGCCCCCTCACCGGTCCGCGCCCCTGTACCGCTTGGGCCAAACGCTGTGCTGCTCACGGGGATGGAACGTCGTCGTCATCCGGGACTCCTCGGCGCCAGGGCGGGTAACGGGCGGGAATGATCGGCATGCGTGGTGGGGCGAGGCGCCGGGTACCCGCGAAGCGGAATGACAGACCGCCACCTTTGCGCCACTGTGTCGCCCGGTGGTCGGGGCCGCGGGCAGGGCCAGGGCCAGGGCCAGGGTCGCAGCCCCACCCGCCTGCACGCGCGCAGGCGGCGGCCATGCGAGCCGCCGGTAGGGCTATTACGGTGAAACCAACTCCACGTCCGGCCATGAAGGGATCCCTCGTGACGCGTGCCGCCCTGTTCGACGTCGACGGAACGCTCGTCGACACCAACTACCTGCATGTGACCGCCTGGTGGGAGGCGTTCCGGCAGGCCGGGCACCTGGTGTCGATGCGCGCCGTGCATCACGCGATCGGCCTGGGCGGCACCGACCTGATCGAGCACCTCCTCGGCGAGGACCGCGACACGGACCAGGACGACGCCCTCAGTGCCGCGCACAAGACTCTTTACGGCACGCACTTCGACCGCCTCGAAGCGTTCGAGGACGCGGGAAAGCTGCTGCGCTCCCTGGCGGGGCAGGGGTGGACCATCGTCCTGGCCACCTCCGCGGGCGGCGCCGAGCTCGACGCGTTGCGCGCCGCCGTGGACGCCGACGACGTCATCACCGCGACGGCGAGCGCCGACGACGTGGAGGAGGGCAAGCCCGCGGCGGAGCCCGTCGCCCACGCGCTCGAACTGGCCGGTGCGAAGGCCGAGGACAGCGTGTTCGTCGGCGACTCGGTCTGGGACATGAAGGCCGCACGGCGGGCGGGCGTCACACCCCTGGCCGTGCTCAGCGGTGGCATCCCCCGCGAGGACCTCTCCGAGGCCGGAGCGGCGGAGGTGTACGACGACACCGCCCACCTGCTGGCCTCGCTCAAGAAAAGCGCGTTCGCGGGGCAGTGAGGGTCCGCGCGCTCGCCGACCCGACGGCGTCCCTGAGGGCGGCCGGTCGGCTGACCCGGCCGCCGTGACAGGGTGAACCCCTGTCTACGACCTGCGAGAACTCGTCCGCCTTCGAACCGTGGGTCGACGGCACTGCCGCTCACGGGGATCTCGTAGCGGCCAAAACGCTGGTGTACGACCCCTGCGGGTTCACCTGCTCACGGCCGGTGCCCGAGGCCGAGGGCGCCGACTACGCCGCCCATGAGTTCACGCTCGACGGTCGCCCCGTCCGCTACCGCGCCGCCAAGACGACCCCCACCAAGGTCGGCCAGTTCGTCACCGTCTGGAAGAGGTCGCAGGCCGGGCCCATCGCGCCCTTCGACGCCGCGGATCCGGTCGACCTCTTCGTCGTGAGCACCCGGGACAGCGGCCACTTCGGTCAGTTCGTCTTCCCCAAGGACGCGCTGCGCGCGCACGGCGTCGTGTCCGAGGACGGCACGGGCGGCAAGCGGGCCTTTCGCGTCTACCCGCCCTGGGTGGTCACCACGAACCGGCAGGCCGGCCGCGCGCAGGCCTGGCAGACGGACTACTTCCTCCACCTGCCCGAGGACGGCCCCGCCGACCTGGCCCGCGCCCAGGA
Organism: Streptomyces sp. NPDC051214; assembly: GCF_040682375.1. Lineage (NCBI taxonomy): Bacteria > Bacillati > Actinomycetota > Actinomycetes > Kitasatosporales > Streptomycetaceae > Streptomyces > Streptomyces sp. NPDC051214. The sequence goes on along the minus strand of NZ_JBFBAT010000024.1, from coordinate 84,338 downwards.
GCTCTACCGCGCCCAAGAGCTCTACCGAGCGTGAGCCCAGTGATCAGACCTTCCAGGACCTGATCTGGTCGGCGACCGCGTAGACGCTGAGCCGGCTGTCGCGGATCTTGCGGATGAGGTCGGACAGTGCGCCGTAGGGCGGATCGATGCCTTCGCCCGACTGGTCCATGTACTGGGCGGCGACGAACGCCGCGTACAGGCTGTTGCGGTAGGGCAGGGGTTCCAGGCGCACGATGGTGTGCAGCAGGGCGGCGGCGCGCCAGGCGGCGTCCGGGTCGGCGGACTCCAGGGTCGGCAGCTTCGTCTTGTGGCGCGCGACCGCGGCGACCAGCGCGGAGTAGTCCGAGACCGTCATGTCCTCGGGGGCGACCGCGAACTCCTGAACGTCTAACAGCCAGGACACGTCTACGTACAGAACCATCAGGCGGCCGCGGACCCCTCGTGACGTGCGGAGGGCGGAATCTCCTCCGGATTGGCCGCGTCGAACTCGGCCCGCAGCCGGTCGGCCCAGGCGGAGGCGCCCGCGACGAACTTCTGGCGCTCCATCTCACGCACTCCGAGGTCGTGGAGGTACTGCTTGAGGCTCTTGCCCTCGGCCGCCGCGGCCGCGCGGACACCCTTGAGCTCCTCATCGGTGAAGGTCACGTTCAGAGACGGCATACGTCCAAGGTACCAACTAGGTACCTGCCGGGGGAGTCCCTCCATCATCCGCGCCTGAATCGGACTGGGGCAGCAAGGGGAACAGCCGGGTGATCAGCGCCACCGGGTGGGCTCCTTCGGGTCGGGCCAGGGGGCGGTGTTCGCGGTCCTGGTAGGGGGCGAGCGCCCGGCGGACGGTGTCGGCGACCCGGCTCATCTCCTCGGGCGTCAGGTAGGCGATGGCGCTGAACGCCTCGTCGTGACGCCATCCGGCCGGGGCCTGGTCGCGCTGGGCAAGCCAGCGCTGCCAGCTCTCGTCCTCCAGGCCGCGGGCCAGCTCGCCGAACTCCTCCTCCGCGGGCCCTTCGCCGACGGGGTCGACCTGCCGCAGGCGCCAGGGGCGTGCGCGCCCACCGTGATGGGGGGCTTCCTCGATGTGCCCGTGACGTGCGAGCTGCCGGAGGTGGAACGAGCAGAGCCCCGAGCTGTAGCCCAGCCGCGCGGCGGCCTCGGTCGCCGTCACCGTGCCGACTTCGGCGAGCAGGCCCATCAGGGCCGTACGGACGTCGTGCTCGCGCAGGGCGTCGCCGGTGTTCCGCGTTCGGTCGGGGTGCGCGGGGGAGTCATCTTGGAGGTCATCTTCGGTCACTTTGCAAAGTCTGCTACTTTGCAAAGAACTTGGCAAGCAGGTCTCGATGGCTTGCTGTCAGCGGAGGGAGAGGCAGAGATGTCGGTGTGTGAAAGCTGGTCCGAGGGCCCGGGGCGGTCCCGGCAAGAGGACCGGCGCGTCCGCGTGCAGGGGCGCCCCGTCGACACGTTCCCCGCACTGCCGCCGGAGGCAGCGCGGGGTGCGGTCCGCCGGGTCACGGAGGTGGGCGAGGAGATCCTGAGCCGCCCGTGCCAGGAGGTGACCGAGACCGAGTTCGGAACGGCGGAGTTGTCGGCGCTCATCGACGACATGTTCCTGACGATGTACGTGGCCGACGGCGCCGGTCTCGCCGCCAACCAAGTGGACGTCGACCTGCGGCTGTTCGTCTACGACTGCCCGGACGACGACGGGATCCGACACGTCGGCCACATCATCAACCCCGTCCTGGAGCTGCCCGCCCCGGGCGATCGCCGACTCCTCGACGCATCTGAGGGCTGCCTGTCGGTGCCCGGTGCCACGATGACGGTTTCCCGCACCGATCGGGCCGTCGTCCACGGGCTCGACAAGGAAGGCAAGCCTCTCGTCATCGAGGGCACGGGCTACTTCGCCCGGTGCCTGCAGCACGAGACCGATCACCTCGCCGGCCACACGTACCTCGACCGGCTCTCCACACGGGACCGCAAGGACGCCATGCGACAGGTGGCGGACCACCGCGAGGACGTCTTCGCCCAACGCACCGCCAACGCCGCCCGCCTGAGCCGCCCAAGCGCGACCGCCTGAGCCTCTCCCTCGGAACGTCCTTGACAACGCATCAGGCTGTCACGACGGTCTGGCGTCCGGATGGTCCCGCGGATGACGATGGACGACATGACGATTGAGGACTCGTGGCTGCGGATCGAGAACTGGTTGCGTGAGTACGCACCGGCCGCATACGCCTCATTGCCCCCAGCCGCGGGCACTGACGCGGTACGCGCGGCGGAACGCCAGTGCGGGCTCGTGTTTCCCGAGGACCTGGTGGCATCCCTGCGCCGTCATGACGGCGCGGGGGAGTGCCTACTGCCCGGGAACTACCGCCTGTCCGGCGCAGCCGAGATCGCGCAAGACTACGTGTGGTGGATCGGGTCGCAGCAGCGGGATGTGCACGATGACCTGCGCTATTGGCGTTCATCGTGGTTGCCTCTGGCCGGAGATGGCGCCGGGGGTTCCCTCTTCATCGAGATGGCACCGGGTGACCAGTACGGTCGCATCGGTGCGCATGCCCACGGTGACGGTGGACGCTTCGACGACCGGCCCCAGTACACCTCGCTGCAAGCCCTGCTCAGCTGGGCCGCGCAGGCCCTGTCCGCCGGCTCTGCCGCGGATGTCCTGGACTACGTGCTCGTCACGGACGAAGAGGGGCTTACGCACTGGGAGGACGCGGACGCAGAACAAGACGGCATGTCGGTGGTCTGGGACATGGCAGCCCTGGAGAACCGCCATGGAGGGCTCTGACCACTCGCGAGCCCCGTGAGAACCCGTCCATGAACCCGCACCTCGCCAGAAAACCTCTGGCGTGAGCGCGTGCGCGCCGTTAGCGTCGCTCGTATGCAGTGCTTCGTTTCCTGGCGTACTCGCCACTGAGGGTCGGTCCGCCGCCGCGACATGTCGCGAGCGGGCCACAGGTGTCCCGTCTCCCCTCCCTCAGTTCTGAGAGGCACGCATCATGCTCATTCGAGAGTTCGTTCAGAGCGACCTGGCCCGCCTGACCCAGCTGACCATCGAAACCTTCCAGGCGTTTCACGAAGAGTCGCTTCGCCCCTTGGTGGGCGACGCCGTCTTCGACGTCCTGGACGGCGACTGGCGCGACGACTACCGCCGGCAGGTTCCTGGCCTGCATGACCCGGAGCAGAACAAGTACGTGGCGGTCGCAGAGACCGACAGCGGCATCGTCGGCTATGTCGGCTGGCAGGCAGACCCGCTCCGCGGGCACGGCAGGATCGAGATCCTCGCCGTCGCAGCAGACCACCGTCGCGACCAGGTCGGCACCGCGCTGTGCCGGCACGCCTTCAGCGAGCTGCGTGGTCTCGGCGCGAGGATGGTCGAGATCGGCACAGGCGGTGACGCGTTCCACGCGCCGGCCCGCGGCCTGTACGAGAGCCTCGGCTGCGTCAAGCTGCCGACGGCGAGTTACTTCCGCCAACTTTGACATCAACAACAGCAGGTCAACGATGGGTTCTCAGAGGGAAGCGCGGGCCTCGCCGATCGCCTGGTCCAGGATTGTCAGGCCGAGGGACAGTTCCTCCTCGGTGGCGGTCAGTGGTGGTGCCATCCGCAACACCCCGCCCATGTTGGCGAGTTGGACGATGTTCATGTGCAGGCCGAGTTCCAGGCAGCGTCGGGTGACCCGTGCGCCCAGTTCGTTCGAATGCTGTTTGGTCTCGCGGTCGACGACGAGTTCGAGCCCCGCGAGCAGGCCACGGCCGCGGATGTCGCCGACGACCGCGTGCCGCGTGGCGATGTCCGTCAGGCCCTGGTGGAGGAACGCGCCGAGCGTACGTGCGCGCTCGTCGAGCCTGTCGCGGGTCAGGACGTCCAGGACGGTGTTGCCGACCGCGGCCACCAGCGGGTCGGCGACATGCGTGGTGAAGAACAGGAAGCCGCGCTCGTGCGCCTCCCGCTCGATCTCGGCGCTGGTCACCACGGCCGCCAACGGCAGTCCCGCGCCCAGCGTCTTGGACAGCGTGAGGATGTCGGGCACGACGCCGTCGCGCTCGAACGCGTACCAGGTCCCGGTGCGGCACAGGCCGGTCTGCGCCTCGTCGAGGATCAACAGCATGCCGCGTTCCCGGCACTTGGCCTGGAGAGCGGCGAAGTATCCGGGCGGCGGCTCGATGATGCCGCCGGAGCTGAGGATGGGTTCGACGAGGCAGGCGGCCAGGCTGCCGGTCGACTGGGCGTCGATCAGGTCGAAGGCGAAGTCCAGCTGGCGCCGCCAGTCCAGGGCGCCGTCGGCCGTGGTGAAGTCGGGCCGGTAGCTGTTCGGCACGGGGATGGCGAAGTTGCCGGGTGCGCCGGGACCGTAGCCCTTGCGGCCCGCGCTGTAGGTGGCGGACGCGGCGGCCTGCGTCATGCCGTGCCAGGAGCGCGCGAACGAGACGATCTCGTGCCTGCCGGTGACGAGCTTGGCCATGCGGAGGGCGGCTTCGTTGGACTCCGCGCCGGTCGTCAGGAGCAGCGCCTTCTCCAGCGGCGCGGGCAGAGTCTGCGCCAGACGCCGGGCGAGGTCGACCACAGGGCGGCTGAGCATGCCGCTGAAGAGGTGGTCGAGGGAGGCGATCTGCCGCTGGACGGTCGCGACGATCTCGGGGTGCGAGTGGCCGAGGATCGCGCTCATCTGGCCGGAGGTGAAATCGAGGATCTTTCGGCCGTCCGCGGTGAACACGAAGCTTCCGGCGGCACGTTCGATGATCTCGTGGGTGAACTCGCCGCCGTAGCGCACGAGATGCCTCTCGGCGTCGGCCCAGAAGGTGTCGGTGGACGGCAGGGCTGTGGTCGAAGCGGTCATGTCACCGACGGTAGGCGGCCTCCGAGCGACACGTCCATCTCACGATTCCGGCTTTCCTGTTCGGTAAAACCGCACAACAATGGGATACGTGATGAACCCCTGGAGGCTGCGCCTGCTGAGCCAGCTCGACACCCTGGGCACCGTGCGGGCGGTCGCCCAGGCCGCCAACCTGAGCCCGTCGAGCGTGTCCCAGCAGCTCGCCGTGCTGGAGAGCGAGACACGCACCCAGCTGCTCGAACGGACGGGGCGCCGCGTGCGACTCACCCCCGCCGGCCTGATCCTCGCCCGCCGGGCGCGGGCGATCCTCGACCACATGAGCAGCGTGGAGGCGGAGCTGCGCGGATTCGGCGAGGAGCCGGCCGGGCTCGTGCGGCTCGGGGCGTTCCAGAGCGCGATCCACACCATGGCCGTGCCCGCGGTGAGCCGCCTCGCACGCGAGCATCCGCACCTCGACGTCGAGCTCCTGGAGCTGGAGCCGCACGCGAGCATGCCCGCGCTGCGCGGCGGCGACGCGGACATCATCATCACGACCACGGACTTCGACGAGCTGCCGCTGGGACCGGACCTCGACATCGTGCCGCTGGCCATGGACCCGGTCCTGCTGGTGGTCCCGCCGGGGCATCCGGCGACCGGCCGCGGCGCCGTGGACCTCGCGGCGTACGCGGACGAGGCGTGGGCGTTCGACATCCCGCAGTCGTACATGGCCAATCTGGCGCTTCGCCTGTGCCGTCAGTCCGGCTTCGAGCCGCGCGTGGTGTGCCGGTTCAGCAACTACATGATGACCCTGCAGCACGTCGAGGCCGGACTCTCGATCGCGCTGCTGCCCGGCCTGGCGGTCGACCGCCGCTACGCCGTCGCCACCAGGGAACTCGCCACTCCCATGACGCGCACCATCACCGCGGCGATCCGCCACGGCTCGCCGCCTCGCGCCGCGGTGCGCGCGGTCCTGGAAGCCCTGCGCCACCACCCGGAGCTGCCGCTGCCGGGCGGGGAGTGAGGACCGGCGTCGGGCACGGAAGCCGGATTGTCAGTGGCGGCTGCGAGGCTGGGAGACATGGACAGGGATGAGGAGTTGTTGCGCGGCCGGGTCTACGGCCAGGACCACGACGACCCCCGCCAGGGCCCCCAGCCCGGGCGGGACTACGGCGAGCTGGTCGGTGGCCCCCTGGACGGCCTGTTGCTCGACATGACCGGCTGGACCAAGGGCGAGAAGGAGAGCGGTGTCGCCCTGCCCACGGAGCTGGGGCACTTCGGTGCCGGCGGGCGAGCGATGTACGACCCACGGCCCGGTGACCGCCGCCGTCGCTGGGACTGGTCCGGCGACACTCCCTGACCGCAGGCCCGCAGCAGAGGCCGCCCGACACCCCGCACCCCTCTCCCGACCCGGCGTCAGAACCGCCCCCGCACAGATCGTAGAGTCCCAACGGTGAACGAAAACAACACCTTTGGCATGCCGGACGCTCCCGACCACGAGCTGCCGATGCTGACCACCCACCAGGCCAACCGCCTGCGCGCACTCGCAGCGCCGTACACGCAAGAGGGGCACACCCACTTTCTGCACAACCTGGCGCAGAAGTGCCGGCAGGCGCCGCAGGAGCACTGGCCCGAGATGGTCGCCGGCCACTTCGGCCGCCTGGCGGAGGCAGGAAACGGCGACGAGAGCGCCGCTGAACTCCTTCGCGGTGTGCACGCGCGGCTGATACCCACGGATTCGCTCACGCCGGAGATCGCCGGTGCCATGAGTTACGCGCGCGTGGTGGCCGAGGGACTCGTTTTCGCCTACTCCCTCGACATGCCCACCAGCGTGCGCATGCTCACCGACCCCGACGTGGAGCGCGCCGGGATCGAGGAGTTGGGGCAGGCGGCGTACGCGAACTTGATGCGCGTACCCGTCGAACACGACGAAGTGCCCACCGAGGGCGGGGCGGTGCTGCACTCCCTGTACGGCGATTCCCCGTTCGTCGCGAGCAAGGCGCTGTACCTGTCGGAAACGGTCCGGCAGGTCACCGATGAGTCGCTCCCGGACGCCGGTGCCCTCTTCGTCGTGCCCACCCGGCACCTGCTGGCCTACCACCCGATCGCCGACGGCTCGGTGGCTGATGCCATCAACGCCCTTGCCGCGTACGGCCTCGGTGCGTACGAGGACGGGCCGGGCTCGCTGTCTCCCCGGGTCTACTGGTGGCATCAGGGCCGCCTGACGTCCATCACGGTCATCGACCACGACACCCTCTCCTTCTCCCTGCAGCCGCCGCCGGAGCTGCTCGGCCGCCTGAAGGGTCTGGTGCGCCTCGACCGTGCCGGACGGCTCGACACCGCCACCGCGGCCAAGGCGCCCGACGTGGCCGCCCTCACCCACGCCACGGCCGACGCCATAGCCGGCCTCACCGATGACCCGGCCGGACTGGGCGACGCCTTCGCCTCGGCTCTCACGCTCGCCCACGCCCACTGCGCCGCCGACCCCAAGGCGTCGCACGTCGACACCTGGGATGCCTGGGCCGTCTCCGCACAGCTCGGCACGGCCCTGTTCACCGGCGCGTCGGCCCAGAAGTGCTGGCTGGGCGAGGACATGGTGCCGCAACTGCCCGAGACCCCCGCCACGCCGCCCGCCCAGGCACGCGCCTGGCTCGATGCCTTCTACGTGGCGCTCGCGTGCCGTGAAAAGGACCGGGCCGACCGGCTGTGCCAGGTGCCGCTCGAGGTGCTGCGGCAGGACGACTCCGTCGACGCGTACGTCCTGCACTGGATCGACACCCTGCAGACCTACTGGTCCGAGCGCCCCATCGACGACGTCGTGACCAAGCTGCTCGCCACGATGGAAACGTCCCACCCGGAGTCCCTGACCCACACGCCCAAGGACTTCGCGGACCTCATCGACTACCAGCCCGTCGCCCTCTTCCACCGCCTGATCGCCCGCGACCACGACGCTTTCACGAAGGCCCTGGCCGACGCGGTCGATCACCACCGCACTTACTGGGGCGACTCGTCGGCGCCGCGCGCCCGGGTGGCGCTGGGGGTCCTCGCGATGACGAGCCTCGCGTACGACTACGGCTTCCCCGTCGACATGCCGCAGCCCTACCTGCCCACCTGCCTGCTCAATCGCGCACGGATCGAGGAGATACCGGCGGCCTGATCGAGGAGGTTCTCACGGGCTGAGCCCGCGCACTGAAACCCTCGTGAAACCGCGTTGAATGCGCCGTGCCGCACCGTCTGCGGCATGACGACAACGACGACATCGTCCTCACCCGCCATCGCGGCCACGGGGATGCGCAAGGCGTACGGGGACAAGACGGTCCTGGACGGCATCGATCTGACGGTGGCGGCCGGCACCGTCTTCTCCCTGCTCGGCCCGAACGGCGCGGGCAAGACCACCGCCGTGAAGATCCTCTCCACCCTCGTTACCGCCGACGCCGGTGACCTGCGGGTCGGCGGCCACGACCTGGCCGTCGACCCGCAGGCGGTGCGTTCCGCGATCGGTGTCACCGGGCAGTTCTCCGCGGTGGACGGCCTGATCACCGGCGAGGAGAACATGCTCCTCATGGCCGACCTCCACCACCTGTCGCGGGGCGAGGGCCGGCGGATCGCCGCCGAACTCCTGGAGCGCCTCGATCTCACCGAGGCGGCGAAGAAACCCGCCTCCACCTACTCCGGCGGCATGAGGCGGCGCCTGGACATCGCGATGACTTTGGTGGGCAGGCCCAGGATCATCTTCCTCGACGAGCCCACCACCGGGCTCGACCCGCGCTCCCGCCACAACATGTGGGCCATCATCCGCGAGCTGGTCGGGGGCGGCGTGACGGTCTTCCTCACCACCCAGTATCTGGAAGAGGCCGACGAACTGGCCGACCGCATCGCGGTGTTGAGCAAGGGCAGGATCGCCGCCGAGGGCAGTTCCGACGAGCTCAAGCGGCTCATCCCCGGCGGCCATGTGCGGCTGCGGTTCAACGACCCCACCGCCTACCGGTTCGCCGTCCTCGCCCTGCACGACGTGACCCGCGACGACCGGGCCCTCACGCTGCAATTCCCCAGCGACGGCAGCCAGCGCGCACTGCGCGCCGTCCTCGACCGGCTGGACTCGGCCGGCGTGGAGGCGGACGAACTGACCGTGCACACCCCTGACCTGGACGACGTGTTCTTCGCCCTCACCGCCGACCGTGCCGACGCCAGTGCCGACGGTCCCGACCAGGCCCTGGAGTCCGCCCGATGAGCTCTCTCTCCCTTGCCGTCCGCGACTCGACCACGATGCTGCGCCGCAACCTCCTGCACGCCAGGCGCTACCCCTCGCTCACCCTGAACATCCTGCTGACACCGATCGTCCTGCTGCTGCTCTTCGTCTACGTCTTCGGCGAGACGATGAGCGCGGGCATCGGCGGCAGCGGCGCCGACCGCGCGGACTACGTCGCCTATCTCGTCCCGGGCATCCTGCTGATGACCATCGGAGCCACCCCTGCCGGAACGGCGGTGTCCGTCTCGATGGACATGACCGAAGGCATCATCGCCCGCTTCCGCACGATGGCCATCCACCGGGGCTCGGTGCTCGTGGGACATGTCGTCGGCAGCGTGCTGCAGGCCGTCCTGAGCGTGCTGCTCGTGGGCGCCGTCGCCGTTGCCATCGGCTTCAGGTCCGTCGACGCCACGGTTTTGGAGTGGATCGCGGCGCTCGGGCTGCTCGCGCTCGTCGCGCTGGCGTTCACCTGGATCGCGGTCGGGATGGGGATGGCGAGCCCGAACGCCGAGGCGGCCAGCAACAACGCGCTGCCGCTGATGATCCTGCCGCTCATCTCCAGCGCCTTCGTGCCGGTCGACTCGATGCCGGGATGGTTCCAGCCGTTCGCCGAACACCAGCCGTTCACCCCGGCCATCGAGACCCTGCGCGGCCTGCTCCTGGGCAGCGAGATCGGCGACAGCGGATGGATCACGATCGCCTGGTGCCTGGGCCTTGCAGCGCTCGGCTATCGCTGGTCGACGGCGTTGTTCCACCGCGACCCGAAGTAACCGCACGGACCGCCTCCCACAGCTGATCCCGCTCCAGGGCGGCGTACCGCGACACCGCGTCGTCGTACGCCGCCCGGTCGGCGTCCTCGGCCGCCTGCCGGGCGCGGGCCGCCGACATCGTCGGCTGGAACTCGCGCAGCACCCGCAGCCGTTCGGCCAGCGCGATCATCCGTACGGCGGAGGTGTCGCCGGAGGCGAGCGCGGCCATGCCGAGCGCGTGCAGCACGGTCCCGCTCACGGGCAGCTCCAAGGGCGAGCGGAGCGGGCCGTCGAGCAGCGTCCGCAGCCGCTGCCACAGCCGGTCGACCGCGTCCGCGACCAGATCGAGCCGACCGGCGTGCGCGTGGGCCGTCACCGCCGCGGACTGGACCTGCAGCGCCCACGGGTCGAGCCACGGGTCGCCGCCGTGTATCGAGTCCGCCTTCTGCATCCGCTCCACGGCGCCGCGCCACAGGCCGAGGCCGACCTCCGTGTGGCCGCGGGCGAGGGCGATCTCGGCGCGGCCGCCGAGGGAGGGGCTGTAGAAGTCGTCATCCCGTGGGGTGGTGTCGCCCTCGGTGCGCCGCAGCCAGTATTCGGCCTCGTCGGGGTCGCCGCGCTGCAGGCAGGCGAGGACCAGGGCCGAGCGGATGCCGATGTAGTCGAGCTCGTCACCGAGCCGCGGCAGCGCCCGCAGGGCCGCCGTGAGGTGCTTGTGGGCGATCTCGCCGTGCCCGGCCCGCAGGGACAGTTCACTCAGCCGGGAGTGGCCCATGAGCTGCAGGGGCGGCTGGTCGACCGGAGCCAGCGCGCTGATCATCCGGTGGGCGGATGCGAGCGCCCGGTCGAGGTCGTGCTCGTACTCCCAGACGTAGGTGGCCACGCACTCGGCAATACCGGCGACCAGGGGCTGCCGGTCGGCGCAGAGGGTGCGCAGCGCGGCGTAGTCGGGCGGGCGCATCTCGGGGAGAGCGCTCAGGACCGCCGCGGTGGCGCGCGGCAGGGTGTCCGGCGGGGCCGGGGGGAGGCGACGCAGGGTGACGAGCTGGCGTATGCCGTGCGGCCCGTGGTTCATGAACAGGCCGCCCGCGCACAACACCGCCGCTGTGCGCGCGACTTCGACGTACGCGGGTTCGGGGCGGTAGTGCGAGAGCGGTGGGCCGGTGTCGGCGGCGAGGGTGGCCAGGCGGGGGTAGTTGGAGTCGGTGGACCACAGGGCGGCGAGTACGGCGGTGAGGGCGGCGATCGTGGGGCCGTCGGCGCGGGCCAGGGCGTGCCGCAGGGCCGGCACGAGGTTGTCCTGCTCGGCCCTGATCCCCTCCCGGGCCTCGATGGGACCGCCCCGGGGCCGGTGAAGCCGCGAGCCAGGGGAGGGTTCCGGGCCGAAGAGCACGGCGTGGGCGTCAACCGCGAAGTCCCGTGCCCAGAAGAGGAAGTGGCTGACGGCCTGATCCTCCTCGCCGGCCTGCGCACGGCGGGCCGCGCTGAACTCGCGTACGGATTCCAGCATCCGGAAGCGCACGCCGGCCGGGGTGTCGGCGACGGTGAGCAGCGACTGCGCGGCCAGCTGATCCAGGAGCAACAGCGCTTCCTCGCCGAGCACGTGCTCCGCCGCTGCCCCGGAGAAGCCGCCGGGGAAGATCGACAGTGTGCGCAGGGCCGCCCTGGCGTCCGGTGTGAGCAGGTTCCAGCTCCACTCCACGACCGCGTGCAGCGTGCGGTGGCGCTCGGGAGTGTCCCGCGCCCCGCCCCGCAGCAGCGCGAAGCGGTCGCCGAGCCTGCGGGCGATCTCCGGCACCGAAAGCACCCGCACCCGCGCCGCCGCCAGCTCCACGGCGAGCGGCAGCCCGTCGAGGTGGCGGCAGAGCCCGGCCACCGCGTCGGGCGGCAGCTCCACGCCTGCGCGGGCGGCGCGGGCGCGCTGGGTGAACAGTTCGACCGAGGTGGACAGATCGAGTTCGGGCAGCGGGTACACCGCCTCGGACGTGAGGTCCAGCGGGGCCCGGCTGGTGGCGAGCACCCGCAGCTCCTTCGAGGAGGCGAGCAGGGTCTGTACGAGGGCGGCGGCGCCCCGGACGACCTGCTCGCAGTTGTCGAGCACCAGCAGGGCGGGCCCGGAGCCGAGCACGCCGAGGATGCCGGACACGGGGTCGCCCGCGGTGTGGCCGCTCACTACGCCGTGCCGCCCCTCGCCCGCTCCCAGCGAGGCGGCCACCTCAATCGCCACGTCCGCGTCCGCGGTGACGGCGGCGAGCGGCACGAAGTACACCACGCGCTGTGCGGCCCGGCGGCTGACGGCGTGGGCGAGCCGGGTCTTGCCGAGGCCGCCGGGCCCGACGACGGTGACGGCACGAGAGGCGCCCAGCAGCCGTTGCACCGCGGCGATGTCGTCCGTACGGCCGAGGAGCGGATTGGGTTCGTGCGGCACACCGTGGCGGACCACCGGCGCTCCGGCGCTCAGCAACTCCCGCTGCACGGCCCTGAGCCCGGGGCCGGGGTCGGTGCCGAGCGCCTCGCGCAGGTCACGGCGGTACGTCTCGTAGCGGGTGAGGGCGGCGGCCGGGCCCGCTGTCGCCGCCTCCGCGCGCAGCGACTCGGCGAGCACCTCCTCGTCGCGCGGATGTTGCGCGGCGGCCACGGCCAGCGGGCCGGCTGCCTCCGCATGGCGTCCGAGGCGGGCGAGCGCGAGTGCCTGTGTGCGTACGAGGGCGGCGCGGACGGGGGCACGTTCGGCGCGCAACGCGGCGACGGGATCGTCGGTGGCGGCCGATCCGTCCGCGGCGCCGTCCCACAGGGCGAGCCCGGCTTCGGCCGCCGCCAGCCCTCCGGCATGATCCCCGGCCCCGGCCCGCTCGGCGCTCACGGCGGCGTGCAGCAGCAGGGCCGAGCTGTCGACCTGGCCCTCGGCGAGGTTGAGCCGGTATCCCGTGGGCGTGTTCGCGATGAGGTCGGCGCCCCATTGCGCGCGCGCCCGGGACACCAGTACCTGCAGCGCCTTACCCGGCCGCTCCGGCAACGCGTCGGGCCACAGCCCCGCCACCAGCCGCTCGACACCGCAGCCCGCGCGCAGATCACCCGCGAGCAGCGCGAGCAGGCCGCGGAGCCGGGGTGCGGTGACCTCCTGCCCGCGATGCGCGACACGCGGCAGCAGGGTCAGTTCGATGGTCACGCGAGCAGATTAGCCAAGGCTCCGTCAGCTTCCGTTGCCCGCCGTGGCGTTGTGTGCCCTACGCCACACGACGCGGGGCGTCATATTCGGCGAGAATGCGCCGATGGACTTCCCCAGCCAGCTCACCCCGATCCCGCACGCTGCCGGTCTGCACGCGTGGATGCCCGCCGGCGGCGGCAGTTGGGGGTTCGCCAACTGCCTCTGGATCGTCTCCGGCGACGAGGCCGCGGTCATCGACACGCCCTACGACCAGCCGCTGACCGACGCGATGATCCGGGCGGCCCGCCCGATTCTCGGCACGCGACGCGTGAGCACCGTGGTCAACACCCACGCCAACGGCGACCACAGCTGGGGAAACCACCTGTTCCCCGGCGTGGACATCATCACCACCCGCTCCGGCCACGATCACCTGGCGCATGAGCCCACTCCCCAGGAGATGCACCACCTGCTGAACGAGACACCCGCCGAAGGGGCGCTCGGCTGGTACCTGCGCCGTCACTTCGGAGTCTTCGACTTCCTCTCGGCCCGCGTGACCCCGCCCACCACCACCTTCAGCGGCAAGCACGTCTTCACGGTCGGGGAGACGGAGGTCGAGCTGATCGAGGTCGGCCCCGCGCACCACGCGGGCGACCTGATCGCCCGGGTGGGCGACGTGGTCTGCGCGGGCGACGTCTTCTTCCCCGAGGACCATCCTCCGCACTGGTCGGGCCCGCTGCAGAGCGTCATCGACGCCAACGAGACCATCCTGGGTCTCTCGCCGCGGGTCATCGTTCCCGGCCACGGCGGGCTCAAGGGGCCCGGTGACCTGAGCGAGCACATCGACTACCTGCGCACCATGCAGAGCGAGATCCGGCTGCGCTTCGAAAGCGGCCTCACGGCCCGCGAGGCGATGGACGACATCTTCCGCCGTGGCCTCTACCCGCAACTCGGCCTGCCGGAGCGCCTCATGATCGTCATAGCGCTCGAGTACGGGCACCTTCGGGGCACGGGACCCGACCACACCGTCATCGAACTCGCGCACAGCGCCGCCCAGTGGGCCTTCGACCAGCACACCGAAACCCGACAGATGCCGGTCGCCTGACAGCGTGCGGCCCGCCCCCTGGGCCAAGGCGGCACCCGACCATGCGTGGCACGGCCGGGGGCGACCGCTCCGGCTCCCCGGACACACACACCCGCTCTGGGTTCGGCGCACGAGGCGTGACCATCAAAGCGCGGCAGTCGCGGCAGGCGCATCGCGCAAGCCCGCCGAATCGGCCCCGGTTCCGACGGCCGGAATGAACCGGGGCCGCCGTTTCACCCAGCGGAACAGGTGGCCGGGTCGGGCCGGAAGACCAGCATCGTGAACCGTGCGCCGGGCGAGCCGAGGGGCATCGCCGTACACATGGTGACATCGCCCACGCGCGAGGGAGCGTGCTGCTCACAGCACCGGTCCAAGTACGCTTCCTCGCCCGGCCCTCCGTAGGCGTTGTACCGCATCTTGCGTGTGTCGCCGTTGGGGTGCACGTAGGCGACATGCCGTGTCCGGTAGATGGGGCCCACCACCGGGTCCGCGTCGACCTCATGGTCCAGATCCTGCAGATCCGCGTTCTCCGGGTGGGTGGCCACCGCGGTGCGCAGCTGGGCCGTCAGGGGTATCGCCCATTGCGTCTGCCAATTGACCATGTGGTGCTCCCTGGTGTCCTCCCGCAGCAGCATGTAGCGCATGAGGTTCTGTTCCGGGAGCGCCGGCGGAGAGGTGTCGCCCGTGCGGCGGGGGAACATGCGGAGGAAGTCGTCGTTGCAGGCGAGGACGTTCCAGGCGACGTCGTTGACGTAGCAGGGCTGCCCCTTCATCCCCTCCACCGCCACTTTCCAGCCGGGCGGCACGTTCGTGCCGGCCAGCGGATCCTGCGGATGGGGCGGCTCGTGGCCCACGGAGTAGACGTAGAGCGCGATGCGTTCCCGCTCGTGCAGCTGGAGCACCTTGGACACCCGGTCGAGGAACTCGGGTGTGGGCGAGGCCATTTCGCCGCGCTCCAACTGGGCGTAGGTCCGCTCCGACACATACAGGAGTTGTCCCACCTGCGCCTGCGAGAGGCCGGTGGAGCGGCGGCCGCGGCCGGTGCGCGGCGGCCAGCCGAGGGTCGAGGGATCAACTTGTTTCCGCTTCCACTGCAGCAGTTGCCGCAAAGCCGCCTTGTTGTCCACCGTTCACCCCCTCCTGTGCCGGCGACCGGCCGGGCTCGCCCCATATACCGGAAGAGAACCTTCCTGAAATTCGATGACAGGAAAAAACTGGTCCTGGTGGTGCACGTGGGGCGCTCGCGACAATGGCCCCTCAGATCCGACCGCGTTGTGGCAGACGCGGTGCGCCACCACTGCCAGGGGGAGTTCGCGTTGCAGACGCCCGCCGCCATGCCCTCGGAGTCCAGGGGTGGCTCCGTGGGGCGTACGCTCGCGGTCCTGCGGGCCCTGCATCAACTGGGCCCCGGGACGCACCCGTTGACGTCCGTCGCCGCGCGGGCGGGCCTGCCTGCCCCCACCGTCCACCGCTACGTGCAGGCGCTGGTCGGCGAAGGGGCCGTGCAGCGGCGAGGGCCGCGCGGCCACTACTCCCTTGTAGAGGCACCGCATCTCTTCTCCGGCTCCTTCTCGGACTCGTCCGGTCCACCGACCGGCACGGGGTCGGCTACGGTTCGCGCCGAACTGATCACACTACAGTCACGCACCGGGCACATCGCTCTGGCGTACGTACCGCTCCTGATCGGCACCCCGATGCGCATTCACGCCGAACAGGCCCTGGGCGCCCACGCGCAACAGCTGCACGCGACCCCGCACGCGATCCTCCAGGCGCTGTGGCGAGCCCCGCTGGAGGCGGACCCGCCGGGGTGGGCGATCCAGGCCTGCCTCGGGGACGTCACCGCGGCCCGGCCGCAGCTCGCGCGCATCCGCCAGGACGGATACGCCCTGGGGCCCTCGCTCCTGCGCGGCAGGGACGCCATCGCCGCACCCCTGTGGCGCGGTTCGGCGGTGGCCGGCGCGGTCAGCCTGCTGGCCCCGCACAGCCAGGTACGCAGTCCCACCGCCCGCAATCGCTGCATCGAGGCCGTGATGGACACCGCAGCCATGATCAGCCGCCGGCTGACCCGCTCCGGCGTCGCCGCGACCGCCGTCTGACCTGTTCTCCCACACGTTCCACAGCACTTCGAGGAAGGCTCCTTGTGACCCGCTCCGTCCTGATCACCGGCGGCAACCGCGGCATCGGCCTGGCCGCCGCCCGCGCCATGCAAGCGGCGGGCGACCGTGTCGCCGTCACCTACCGCACGGGCGAACCCCCGGAGGGGCTGTTCGGCATCCGGTGCGATGTCACCGACACCGACCAGGTACAGGCCGCCTTCAAGGAGGCGGAGAACGAGCACGGTGCGGTGGAGGTCCTGGTGTGCTGCGCGGGGATCACCAGGGACAAGCTCCTCATGCGCATGAACGAGGAGGACTTCACGTCCGTACTCGACACCAACCTCACCGGCACGTACCGCGTGGTCAAGCAGGCCACCAAACCGATGCTGCGCGCCAAGTTCGGCCGCGTCGTCCTGGTCTCCTCGGCGGTGGGCCTGCGGGGAGAGAGCGGCCAGGCCAACTACGCCGCCTCCAAGGCGGGACTCGTCGGATTCGCGCGGTCCATGGCGCGCGAGCTCGGCTCCCGCAACATCACCTTCAACGTCGTCGCCCCCGGCCTCACCGAGACGAAGATGATCGAGAGCCTCACCGACGAGCAGCGGGACAACCTCGTACGGCAGATACCTCTGGGCCGCCTGGCCCGCCCCGAGGAGATCGCCGCCACCATCGCCTTCCTCGCGTCACCCGCGGCCGGTTACATCACCGGCGCCGTCATTCCCGTGGACGGAGGCGGCGGCATGGGGCATTGACCCCCGCGCGCCGCCGGGAGCCGAGGGGCCTTGATGGTGGAGGCTGGGCCGGGGGGTGAACTGCGTCGGGATGAGGGGTGGTTGGCTCATGCACCAAGGTGACACGCCAGAGCAAGCGCATTGGGCAGAGCAGACAGAGCACGCAGATCCGTACGAGATGGCCGACATCAAGGTGGCCCTCGTCGGCTTCGGCGAGGCGGGGCGGCAGCATCTGCAGGCCCTGGGCGGCACGGTCGGCGCGTGTCCCGTGGCGGTGGTCGAGGACGACCGCGAGGCCGTCGCGGTGGCCAGGTCGGCCGGCCTGGAAACACGCGACATGGACCAGGTCCTTGCGGACGAATCGATTCGCCTCGTCGCCCTGTGCCGCCCCCCTGAGCACCGTCGACCCTGGATCAGGCCCCTGATGGCGGCAGGCAAGCACCTCATCCTGGAGGCGCCTCCGGCGCAAAGCGCCCACGAGCTGTGCGAGGTGCTGTTCCTGACCGAGCGGGCCCAGGTGCTCGCGGGCGTCATGTCGCACCACCGCTTCACGCTGCCGAAGGACATCTGGCACGGGGACCCACACCGATTCGCCGGCGCCGAGGCCAAGCTGCTGGTCTCCCGCCCCACCGGCGTGCACTACCTCGACCTCGCCTGCCAGATCCTGGGCACGCCACGCGAAGTGAGGACGTTGCCCGCGGGCGCTGCCGCACCGGCCGCAGGCGTGGAGGTGGCCGCGTCCATACGATTCGAGTCCGGCGCCCACCTCACGCTCACCGTCACGAGCCCGACGAGCCCCGACGACGAACGGCTCTTGGTACGGGGGGCCACCGACTGGATCGACGTCCGGGCGGGAGCCGTCAGCGGCGAGGTGGCGGGAGTGCCGTTCTCCCGCCCGGCACGTCCTGCCATGCTGCTGCGCACCGCTGTCTACCAAGAGATCACGGACGCGGTGCGAGGAGAACGGCGATTGGACCTGGCGGGGCTGAGTCGCAGTACTGGAGTGATGCGCGTGCTGGATGCTCTGTCACCTGAGGGGTGCGCGTGAGCGCCCGGGTGGTCGCGGCCTGAAGTGGATCGAGACAGGGCTGCGCGCTCACGCACCCGTGACAGCGGCCGCTACATCGCGCCGTCAGGCATGGGGCGTTGGGTTTGTCACGCGGGTGCGGAACTCGACGAGCCGACGGAGTTCACCTCGGTGACGGACTACCTGGAGGCAGTGGCTGATGCCAATGAACACGGCACGGGCGCGCTGATGTCGAGGCCGAAACCCAATCGGCAAGCCCGCCCGCACCACCGATCCGATGCGCCCGGCCGCACCCGTGATCGCCACAGTCCCCCGTCTCGTTCCCATGCCGACCAACTCTGCCGCACGCGTCAATCGCGCCGGACATCGCCGAGGAACACCAGCCCGTCGATCCCGGTCAGCTGGGCCGGGTCGAGCGGGGCGTAGCCGAACCACGGGGAGACGCGGGGCGCGGGCAGTGGGGTGCCGAGGGCGGCGGCCAGGCGCGGGGCGTCGATGAGCAGGCGGTCCTCCGGGAGCGCGTACAGCAGGCCTTCGACGGTGTCCGGTGGCGGGGCGTCCACTCCCTGATGGGGGAGCGTGCCCAGGGCCGTGGCCACGAAGGCGTACCTTTCGCCTTCGCCCAGGCGGGAGTTGACGAGTGCGCCCGCGCTCCACCACTCCAGCAGCGGCTGGTCCCACATGCGCATCGTGCTCGCAGTCCGTTGCAGATGGCTGTTGTGGGCGTGGACGAGTGTGGGGCCCCGTTCGGCCAGGGCGAGCAGATTCTGGGCCATCATCAGGTCGCGCAGGCCCACCAGGCGGGCCATACGGCTCGGTGAGGCGTCGGCCATCCCGTGGTGGTAGCGCAGCAGGCCGGTGGCGGTGCGCCCGTACAGGCGGGCCCGGTCCCAGTCGTCCCGCGAGGTCACCGCGAGCAGGTGCGGGGTCTGCGCGTCGAGCAGGGCCCCGAGATCGTCGGCGAGCAGCCGCAGCTCCTTCGCCTCGCGTGACTGCCCCACGGACTGGGCCGGGTCCATCATCGCGGCGGGGTTGACCCACGGGTCGTCGTCGCCGAGCAGGTGGTCGAGGGTCTCCGCGGTGCAGGGCAGCAGGCCTGGGTCCACGAGGTGGGTTGCGAGGTAGGCGTGGAGCGAGGTGAGGGCCTGGCGGGGGCTCGCGGCGTGGGTGATCTCCAGCGGGCCGTCGAAACCGGCGAAGCGGACGTGGTCGGAGGGGGAGCGGCCGAGGTTGAACGCCCGTGCCCAGCGTACGAGTTCACGGTTGGCGGCGGAGGCTCCCAGCCCCAGGTCGGTGTGGCTGAAGCCATGCTCCATGACCTCGTCGAGGGTGCCCGTTCCGGAGGTGGCGTAGGCGTCCACGAGCAGGCCCGCCATGCAGTCGCTCTCGATCGCGATGGTCCGGTAACCCTCTTGCTCGACGAGCTGCCGGAAGAGCTCGTTGCGCAGTTCGAGCAGCGTCTCCTCGCCGTGGGTGGGCTCGCCCAGGGCGAGCACCTGTGGCCGGGTGGGCAGGAGCCTCATGACGCCGGCCGCCTCGACGGCATACGTAGTGTCTCGGATGTCAGTAGCCATGCCTTCAACGCTATCGTTGAACACGCGGTTGAAACTTTCCTCCGAAGTGGGCGGGTGGATGGGGCGAAACCTTCAAAGCGGGGGTCGGCTGAGGCCGGTCGACCTGGCGCGCGGGCACGGTCTGTCCACGCAGGCGGTCAGGAATTACGAGGGGGCCGGCATCCTCCCGGCCGCCGAACGCACACCGCACGGCTATCGCACCTACACCGCGCTGCACGCGCGGGCCCTGCGCGCGTTCCTGGCCCTGCTGCCGGGCCACGGCCACCAGACGGCCAAGTCGATCATGCGGGCCGTGAACCAGGGCGCGGTCGACGAGGCGTTCCGTCTCATCGACGAGAGTCATGTGCAGCTCCTCGAGGACCGCAGGACCCTCCAGGCAGTGGAGAGAGCACTCCAGGATTTGCAGCCCCTGCCGGCGTCCGGGACCGGACCCGAGGGCATGTTCGTCGGGCCGCTCGCCCGACAGCTCGGCATCCGTCCGGCGACACTGCGCAAATGGGAGCTGGCCGGTCTCGTGCACCCGCGCCGGGATCCACGGACCGGCTACCGCGTGTACGACGAGGCGGACGTACGCGATGCCCGGCTGGTGCACCAACTCCGCCGGGGCGGCTACCTGTTGGAACAGATCGCCCCCCTGATCACCCAGGTGCGGAGCGCGGGTGGCCTGGAACCCCTGGAAGCCGCACTGAGCGACTGGCGCGACCGGCTGGCCGGCCGCGGACGGGCCATGCTGACCGGCGCCGCCGAACTGGAGGCGTACCTCGCCGGGGGAGCGTGAGCGCGGGCGGCGCCGGACGGTGGCCTGCCGGGGCGTGTCGCGCCGAGGCCGGTGGGTGTACGACGGGAGGTGGGGCGAGAACCCTCTCCGGCGCGGGCACGGCCGGAAGACCTGCCGCGATGTGGGGAAAGGGCGCTACTGGGTATATGGCGATTTCAGCGGTGTAGCGATCAATGCGGGTAGAAAGGTGGCACGGGGCGATGAGAGGAGACGATGTGGCGTCGGACGCGGACGACAAGGACGCGGAGCGTTTGCTGGACGGGCTCTCGGTCGACGAGGCCCGGCCGGAGCGCCCGGTGCTGCTCGACGCGGAAGGGGAGCCGCTGCGGACCTGGCAGGAGAACTACCCCTACTCGGTGAAGCTGAGACGCAAGGAGTACGAGCGCCAGAAGCGAATCCTGCAGATCGAGCTCCTCAAGCTGCAGCGGTCGGTACGCGAGCAGGGCCAGCGCATCGTGGTCGTGTGCGAGGGCCGTGACGCGGCGGGCAAGGGCGGCACGATCAAACGGTTCACCGAGCGCCTCAATCCCCGCGGAGCCCGTGTCGTGGCGCTGGACAAGCCCACCGAACGCGAAGCGGGTCAGTGGTACTTCCAGCGTTACGTCGCACAGCTGCCGTCCGCCGGGGAGATCGTCTTCTTCGACCGCTCCTGGTACAACCGGGCCGGTGTCGAGCCCGTCATGGGCTTCTGCACCCCGCGCCAGCACGAGGAGTTCCTCGAGCAGGTGCCGATGTTCGAGAAGATGATCACCGATGACGGCATCGTGCTGGTCAAGTTCTGGTTCTCCGTCTCCCGGGCGGAGCAACGCACACGCTTCGCGATCCGCCAGGTGGACCCCGTACGGCAGTGGAAGCTCTCGCCCACGGACCTTGCCTCGCTCGATCTGTGGGACGCCTACACCCGAGCGAAGGTGGAGATGTTCCGCTCCACGGACACCGCTCACGCGCCGTGGTCGGTGATCAAGTTCAACGACAAGCGCCGGGGGCGCCTCGAGGCCATCCGGCATCTGTTGTTGCGCGTCGACTACGCGTCGATGGACAAGGACGCGGTGGGGGAGGCGGACCCGCTCATCATCGGCCCGGCCGACACACTGCTGGAGGCGGGCGAGGACCCGACGGACCTCTCACCCAGCCGCCTCGCCGACAACGGCCGCCTCGGCCCCGGCCAGCACCCGTGAACACCCCGCCGCCCGCCACGTCCTCCACCGGAAGGTGAAGGTCTTGCCCGCCGCCACGCCCGGACCGACGCCCACGCCGAGTCTGCTGGCGGTCTTCGCCCACCCGGACGACGAGTCCCTGGCGGCGGGCGGGACCCTCGCCCGGCACGCAACGGCGGGCGCCCGCACCGCAGTTGTGACGGCAACCTGGGCCGCGGACACGGTACGAGTCACTGAGCTGGCCCAGGCTCTGCGGATCCTCGGCGCCGGTCCACCCCGACTGCTCGGCTACGCCGACGCGCGCGTACCGCAGTCGGCTCCCGGCGCGGCGCGGTTCTGCGACGCGCCGATCGACGGGCCGGTGCGGGAACTGGTCGCCCAATTAAGGGAGTTCCGCCCGCAACTGGTGCTCACCCATGATGCCTACGGCGGTCTGTCCGGCCACCCGGACCATGTGCACACCCACCGGGTGACTCTGCTCGCGTGCCAGGCGGCGGGGCTCGAGCGCCTCTATCCCGACGCGGGTGCTCCCTGGCAGCCGAGAGCCCTGTACACGGCCACCCATCCGCACTCGGCTGTACGGGAGTGGGGCCGGCGCCTGGCCGCGACGGACAAGGCCACGCGCACCGTTCCTGACGAGTGGGTCACCGCCGCCGTCGACGTCAGGCCATGGCTCGAGCAGAAGGTGGCCGCCGTGCTGGCGCACCGCACCGAGGTGGAGCGCGGTGCCGTCCCGGGGCTGATCGCGGGCCTCGCGCCGTCCGACCGGGAAGCGTTGCTCCGCACCGAGTGGTACATCCGCCACGAACTCGTTCCCGACCAAGCTCCCGACCAAGCTCCCGGCCGGGCGGCTCAGGCCATGCAGACGGAGCTGATGGCCTGAGCGCCCGGCGCGGGCGGCAGTGGGAGACGGGCCGTCAGCGCGCCGCGAGGCCCGCGAGCAGCTGAGCGGCCGGCTTCGGGTGGACCAGCCAGCGCAGGTGGCTTCCCTCAAGGGTTTGCACGTCGAAGGGGTTGTCGGGGGTGAGCGCGTCGCCCTCGCGGATCAGGCGGTCCTGCATGGCGAGCGGAATGCTGGCGTCGTCGGTCAGGCGCACATAGGTCTTGGGAATGCTGCCCCACGTGGCGGCCTGCGTCCGGTCGGCGGACGTGCCGACATCGAGGTTCTCGTCGGGCTGGAAGGTGTTCAAAAAGGTGCGGAACTCCTCGTCGGTGAGGTCGGCGGCGAAGGCCTGCTTGAGGGCCGCGTACGTCGCCGGGTCGGCCGTCCGGAAGTTGACCCGGAGCAGGCCGAGCTCGGCCGGGTTCCCGACGAGCGCCGGAGCGAAGGCGCCCGGGTCGACACCGGCCATCTCGGGCTGGGCGTAGTAGTCGTTGACATCCAGGTCGACGGGGCACCAGGCGGAGACATAGGCGATCCGGTCGACCAGGTCGGGCCGGGCGTTGCCGACCGTGGTCAGCGTGATGCCGCCCCTGCTGTGGCCGACGAGGATGGTCGGCCCGTGCTGCTTCGCCCGCTCGAGGACCTCGATGACGCGCGCGGCGTTGTCGGCAAGGGTGACCCCCTTGATGCTTCCGGGCTCCTGTGCGAGCGCGTCGAGATCCTGCGGCGCCTGGTAACCGGCGGCGTACGTCGCCTCGAAGCCGTGCCCCGGCAGGTCGACCGCGACCGAGCGGTGCCCGAGGAGGCCGAGCTCGGCCTGCAGCGGCGCGAACGAGAACGAGTTGGCGAAGGCACCATGGACAAATACGTAAGTCGGCTGATTTTGCATGCCGGTAGCCTCCAACGAAACGATCTTCAGAACAAGCACGATTTGGATACTTCGTGCCGATGTCCCGCCCGGCCGCGGCCCCACGCGGAGCGGACCCGCCGCGCACGTGAGGGACCCCCGCGCGGACGCCCGCGTGCATAGCATGGCCCCATGACCGTAGATCTGTTCGCGGGCATTCCCGTCCGCGATTACACGACGGCGGTGGCCTGGTACGAGCGACTGCTCGGCGGGCCGCCGGCCTTCCTGCCCAATGACACCGAGGCGGTGTGGGAACTGGCCGAACACCGTTACATGTTCATCGAGGTGCGGCCCGAGCACGCCGGGCACGCCCTGCACACCGTGTTCGTCGAGGACTTCGACGCCCGCATCCTGGGGATCGCCGGGCGGGGCCTGAAACCGGACACGCGCGAGACGTACGCGAACGGGGTCCGCAAGGCGACCTTCCGCGACCCGGACGGCAACGAGATCGGATTCGGCGGCAGTCCGGCGGAGTGAGGGGGCGGGCCGTCAGCTCCCCGGGCCGGCTTCCGATGTCTTGGCGCACAGGTACGGGCGGGCCAAGAACAGCGCCGTACCGGTCAGGAGGATGCCGAAGTAGACCGGCGCGAGGTGGATGAGATCGGTGTAGTGGATCGTGCCGTGCACCACGACGGCCGGCAGGAAACCCGCGGCCGCCGCCACGGCCAGGCTCCAGAACACCCAGGCCTCGCCCCGCCGCCAGCCCCACGCGCTGAGCAGCACGATCGCCACGGCCGCGGACATCAGGGCCCCGCCGAACCCCGCGCGGTCGTGGGCCAGGAACGGCACGAGCCGGGGATTGACGGCCTCCAGGGTGTGCCTGTCGGTGCCCAGGAAGGTCAGGTCGGTCGGGACGAAGACATCGGTCAGGCCGACCACCGAGATCACCGCCCCGCCGACGAAGAGCCCCGCTCCCGTGAGGATCATCAGCAGCTGGCCGACCAGCGCGCGCCTGCGCTCGGGCTCCGGCCCCTCGGGTGTGCGGCGCCACCGTGGCGCGTGCGGGGTGCGGCGGACCGCGGCGACGAACATCGGGAACAGCACGAGCGCGGTGGCCGTGTGCAGGGGTTCCACGAAGCCGGTGGCCAGGAAGTAGAACAAGGTGGGGAAGCCGATGGCCCCCGAGAGCAGGTACACCTCGCGGGCCCAGGGCCAACCGCGGCGGATGCCGCCCACGGCCAGACCGGTGTAGAGGGCGCCGATGGACACCATCGTCCCGGCCATGGTGATCCGGTCGTGCTGGAGGAAGTGCACGAGGTGGTGGTTGGCGGCGTGCAGTTCGTGCAGCGTCATGCCGAGGTAGTCGCGGTCGTACCAGAGCAGCACCGGCCCCAGCGTGATCGCCGCGGCGCCGAGCCCGGCGCCCGTCATGCCGAGACCGACGAGCAGCGCCCACCACCAGGCGGGCCAGCGGCGCGGATCGCGGCCCACCTCGCGCAGCGTCGGAGCTGATGTCGTGGGCGTGGCGGCTTCGGTGACCCGCGCGAACCAGCCGGGCCCGGCGGCCACGAGCACCGCCGGGCGGGCGAGTACGACGGTGCCCGGGTCGTCGAGCGCTGTCGCCGCCGCGGACACCGACGGGTCGCCCACGTGGATGACGTGCGCGTCGTCGCCGCCGGTGAACCCGTCGACGTGCGGCTCGAGAGCGGCCTCGACCTCCGGGTCACAGGCCCCGACGACCACCGGGATCGCACGGTTCGCGGCGGCATCGCGCACGGTCGCCACGTCAGCCGCCGAGACGGGAGCCACCTCGACGACGCCGGCCCCCAGCGGGGACATGGCGCGGATCGTGTCGCGGGCGAGCGAGGGCGGAACGGATATGCCCAGACGGACGGCCACGGGCACCCCGGCGATCTCGCCCGCGAGCCGACGCGGCGGATGGCGGTGGCCGAACCCCCGGGCGATCAGCCGCGCTCCGGCCGGCCGGGAGCCGATCGCGGCCAGCATGCGCAGGGCGGTTCGCTGCGAACGCCGGAGTCCCAGGAGGGCAGCTGCCGCGCCACGCAGCGGCTGATAGGTCCAGTCCGGCATCAGCGGCTCTCATCCCCCGGCGCGGTCCAGCCGAGAACCGGCGTCATGGAACGCAGCGTCACCCGCGCCGGCATCAGCCGGGCGGCCGTGTCCCGCAGCAGCACCGCAGGCGGCCAGGACAGCTGGCCCAGGGTGCCGAGCCGGGCGGAGCGGCGCGTGATGGCCTGAGTGCGCGGGCGACGCAGCCGGTCGTACGAGCGCAGGGCGGCGGCCACCTCCGAGGTGCCGTCGAGGCAGTGGGCCAAGGTGACCGCGTCCTCCAGGGCCTGGCACGCGCCTTGCCCCAGGTTCGGGGTCATGGCGTGCGCCGCGTCGCCGAGGAGCGCGACCCGGCCGCGGACGAAGGAGGGCAGCGGCGGCAGGTCGTACAGGTCGTGACGGAGCACCGCGTTGGCGGGGACTGCGGCCAGGAGGGCCGGGATGGGGTCCGGCCATGTCCCGAACCGGCGCAGCAGCTCCTCGTACTCGGACGTGTCGGCGGTCGTTCCCGCGGGCAGCGAGGCGGTCGCGAAGCAGTACATCCGCCCGTCAGGCAACGCCGTGTAGCCGAACCTCTCTCCGCGGCCCCAGGTCGCCGCGCCCTCGGCGGGCGGCTCGGCCAGGGGCTCGGTGACCATGCGCCAGGCGGTGTACCCGGCGTAGCGCGGGCCGGCCGCATCGGGCCACAGCGCACCGCGGACAGCGCTGCGCAGCCCGTCGGCGCCGATCACGAGGTCGGGCCGGGACTCGCCGCCGGGGTGGGCGACGACCGGGCTCTGGCCGTCGACGCGGACCGAGGACACCTCGCTGGCCGGCCGCAGGCAGTCGGCGGGCAGGGCCTCGGTCAGCGCCCGCAGCAAGTCCGCGCGGTGCAGGACCACGAGGGGCCGGCCGAAGCGCCGGGCCAGCTCCGCGTTGTCGGTACGGGAAAGCCAGCGGCCCCTGCGGTCGCGGACGCCGCCGGTCTCCTCGACGGCGCCGAGTGCCCGGACGGTGTCGGCCAGGCCGAGCACGTCGAGTGCGCGCAGCGCGTTCGGCCACAGCGAGATGCCGGCGCCGATCTCGATGAACTGCGGGGCACGCTCGAGCACTTCGACGCGCCAACCGCGGCGATGCAGGGCGACGGCAGCGGCGAGGCCGCCGATCCCGCCGCCGACGATGGTCGCGGCGCGCTGCGGCATGGTTCTTCCTCGCTGTGGGTTCGGGGGCGCCCCCCGTCAGGTACACAAGTCCGGCCGAGAAGCGCCTTATAGCAACATGTCGACAGAGACCTGTCAATGTGATCCGAAACGGCCCCGTGATGCCGGTGCCGAATCCCCCACCACTGCGGTGGACGAGGAACTGCGACGGATTACGGCACAGGGCAACCTGCCCATGACGCCCGGCCCACCGTCAGGTGGCCGGGCCTTCGCGCCCGCCCGGCGCCGACGACACCTCAGGGCGTCAGCGTCGGCTCATCCGTACGGGGCCGATGGGCGCGCACGTCAACGGGCCGGCCGTCGGGGTCCCGAGCCGTCATCGTCCACTGGGTGGGCAGGGTCGCGAGGGGGCCGACCGCCCACCCGGCACCCAGGATGCGCTCGCGAACCTCACACAACTGCGCGTGAGTTGCCACACGCAGCCCCCAGCCGGCCTGACCCAGGGGGTCAAGACCGGTGGCGGGTGCGGCCACAGTCTCGACGATCATCAAGTGGTCATGTCCGCCGACATCGAGGACCGCGATGCGTGGATCGGTCGGAGTCGCCGCACGCTCGAAGGCGAGCCTGGCTCCGAGCAACTCCGTGTAGTACGACACGAGTTGGTCGAGGTCGGGCGTGGAAAGGGTCAGGTGGTTGATTCCGAGGAGATCGGGCATGGTCGGGCAACTGTAGTGCAGTGACCTATGGGATGCGGCCGTGCGTGAGGGTGAGGGTTTGCGTGGCTGGGGGGAGGTTCGCGGGGTCGTGGGTGATCAGGAGTGTCGTGCGGCCGTGGGTGGCGTGGAGGATGTCGGTGAGTACGGCGTCGGCGGTTTCGGGGTCCAGACCTTCGGTGGGCTCATCGAGGACGAGGACCGGTGGGTCGGCGAGCAGGGCTCGGGCCAGGAGGAGGCGCTGACGTTGGCCGCCGGACATGGCGGAGCCGTTCTCGCCGAGGAGGGTGTCCCAGCCGTCCGGGAGGGACTCGATCCAGGTCAGGAGCCGGGCCTTGCGGACGGCTTCGCGCAGCTCGGGGTCGGTGGCCGTGGGGTGGGCCAGGAGGAGGTTGGCGCGGATGCTGGTGTGGAAGACATGGGCGTCCTGCGTCACGCCGGTGATCACACGGCGGACGTCGGCGGCCGCGCAGTCGCGTAGTTCGCGTCCGCCGACCCGGATGCTCCCGCACTCGTAGGGAACGAACCGCATGAGCGCGGCGATCAGCGTCGACTTGCCGGAGCCGCTGGCACCCAGGAGGACGGTCAGACGGCCTGGTGGCAGGTGCAGGCTCACTCCGTCCAGGACCGGAGGGCCGTCGGGGGCGTGACGTACGCGCAGGTCGGTGATGTCCACGCCGACCAGTGCGCGGAGGGTCAGCGCAGCCGGCGTGGCCGGGTCGGTGACCGGCGGTGGTGTGTCCATGAGATCGGCCAGCCTTCGTGCGCTGACCCGCGCTTCGGCGAGATGCCGTGCGGCAGCGGGCAACGGCGTCAGCGCCTCGAAGGAGACCAGCGCGAGGACCGCGAGGACGGTGAGGTGCACGGCAGGGAGTTCCCCCGCCGCGTGGGCGTGCAGCGCGAGCCAGGTCACGCCGATCGTCGCCGCGGCCTGGAGGAGCAGCACCGTGGTGGAGGCGACCGAAGTGGTCCAGGCCGTCCGGCGTTCCAGCGCGGCGATCCGGCCGCAGGCGCGGAGGTTCCGCTCGTGGGCGCGGGCCCTGGCCCCGTACGCGGCGAGATCCGCCGCACCCCGGGTCAAGTCCACTGTCAGAGCGGCAAGTTCGGCTCGCGCCTGCTTGTCCGCGTGGCTGGTCCGGCGGGACAGCGTCAGTACCAGGGCGGGCACGAGGAACCCCGCCGTGGCCAGCAGCAGTCCGAGCAGCACACCTGCCTGCGGCAGCAACACCGCGGCCATGGTCGTGGCGCCGGCGGCGACCGTGCAGGCCGCCGCAGCTGGGATCAGGACCCGCAGCAGGAGGCTCTGCGCGGCGTCGACGTCGTCGACCAGACGGGTGAGCAGGTCACCGCTGCGGAACGCGGGGGTGCCCGCGGGAGCGAGGGGGACGAGGGCCTCGTACACCCGGGTGCGGAAGCCCGCGACGGCCCGCAGTACACCGTCGTGGCCCAGCAGTCGGTCGATGTAGCGCAGCGCTCCGCGTCCCAGGGCCAGGGCCCGGACGGCGACGATCGCCAGGCTCACCGAGGCGAGCGGGGGCTGCTCGGCCGCGCGGGTGATCAGCCAGGCGGCGGTGGCCATCAGCGCGGCGGCCGCCAGCTCGCTGCAGGCGGAGGCGAGAGCGGCGGGCAACAGGCGGCGCCAGTACGGCAGAAGGTGGCGCAGAAGATGGAGCGTGGGGTGCGGCGTACGCGCAGGGGCGGGGACGGTGGCGTCGGCGTGGAGGGTCAAGGGGTCACCAGGCCTTCGGCGAGAGCGAGTTGCGACGGAGGGGGCGCTGTGGCCGGGGCGATGAGGCCCGCCTCTACGGTGATGATCCGGTCGGCGTGCGGCAGCAGGCTCGTGCGGTGGGCGACGACGACCGAGGTCTTGCCGCGCATGAGGCGCACTGTGGCGCGCGTGACGCAGGCCTCGCTCTCGGGGTCGAGGTGGGCGGTCGGCTCATCCAGGAGCAGTAGGGGGGCGTCCTTGAGGAAGGCGCGGGCCAAGGCGATCCGCTGGCGCTGACCGGCGGACAGGCCGGCGCCGTGCTCGCCCAGCATCGTGTCGTACGCCTGGGGCAGTTCCTCGATGAAGTGACCGGCGTGGGCGGCGCCTGCCGCGCGGCGCACCTCCGCGTCACTCGCGTCGGGGCGTGCCAAGCGGATGTTGTCCGCGACGGAGGCGGCGAACAGGTGCGGGCGTTGTGGCACCCAGGTCAACTGGGTGAGCCACTGGTCGGGGTCGAGGCCGGCGAGGTCGGTGCCGCCGACCATGACACGACCCGACGCGGGGTGCGTGAAGCCGAGGAGCAGCGCGAGGAGGGTGGACTTGCCCGCGCCGCTCGGCCCGACCAGGGCGACGCGTTCGCCGGGACGCAGGGAGAGTGAGACGTGGCTGAGGGCGGGGGTGGCACGGCCCGGGTAGTGGACCGTGACGTTGTCCAGGCGCAGGTCCGCCGTGCGGAGGTCGGGAACCGGTGCCGGCACCGGCGCCGGACGGGCGGTACGCGCCGAGGACGCGCCCCGGACATCGCTGTCGTCGAGGATGGCGAAGACCCGCTCGGCCACAGCGATGCCCTCGGCGCTGTCGTGGAAGGCCGCCCCCGCCGCGCGCAGCGGAAGATAGGCCTCGGGGGCCAGGAACAGCACGACGAGGGCTGTGCGCAGGTCCAACTCTCCGTCGAGCAACCGCAGCCCGACCGGAACGGCCACCAGCGCCACGGAGAGAGTGGCGACCGTTTCCAGGACGAAGGAGGACAGGAACGCCACGCGCAGCGTGCGCATGGTGGCTCTCCGATGGGCGTCGGCCATCTCGTGCACCACACGCGCCTGATGGCGCTCGCGCCCGAACGCGCGCAGCGTCGGCAGCCCGGCCACGACATCCAGGAAGTGGCCGCCCAGCCTGGACAGCAACTGCCATTGCCGGGCGGTGCGTCGCGCGGTGTGGGCGCCGACCAGCGCTCCGAACACGGGGATCAGCGGCAGCGTCATGACGACGATCAGTGCGGAGGTCCAGTCCGTGCACGCCAGCCAGGTGACCACCGTGAGGGGCACCACCGCGGTGGCCGCCATGGTGGGCAGGTAGCCGACGACGTACGCGTCCAGGGCATCGAGGCCTCGGGTCAGCACCGTGGCCGTCTCGCCATGGCGCCCGGCCGTGAGGTGCAGTGGGCTGGTGCGCCGCAGCCGATCGGTGATCCGCACGCGCAGGGCGCACTTGGCGTCGGCCGCGGCGCGCTGCGCGAGCACCCCACGGCCCCAGGCCAACAGGGCCCGCAACGCCATGACGGCGGCGAGCGCGGCCAGGGGCGCGAGGCGGAACGGACGCCCGTCGAAACCGTCCGCGAGGATCGCCGCCAGCAGGACCGCCTGGGTGACGGTGAGCCCGGCGGCAAGGAACGCGAGCGCCGAGGCATACGTCATATGGCGGCGCAGCAAGGGCAGTTCACGCATCAGACGTCGTTCGACGGGCTTCATCCCGCGGACCTCTCTTCCTTCTCGATGCTTCCGCGGCGCGGTGTGCCCCGGCACGATGTGTCCCCCGGGGTCAGAAGTAACTGGGGTCAGAAGTAGCTGGGGTGACGGCGGCCCGTCCGGCCTCGGAAGGCCCACCAGCTCCACGCCTGGTACGCGAGGATCGTCGGGACCACCAGGACCCCGAACGCGCTCAGGATCTTGAGCGTGATGCCGTCCGTGACGGCGTGCCCGATGGTCAGTCCCTCGCCCGCAGTGGTGATCAGGAGGTACGGGTAGTGTCCCGCGCCCACGAGCAGCACCGGCAGCGCCGTCGCGCAGCACGTGGATGCGAAGGCCGCGATGTCGTGCCCGCGGGCGAAGCACCACCAGGCGGCGGCGAGCGCCGCCGCGAACAGGGCGGCGATGATCGCCGATGTGCCGCGGTTCGTCATCGAGGCGCCCGCGCCGAAGAGCGAGAGGAGGAGCGCGAGGGAGCCTGCGGCAGCGGCTGCACGGAGCAGGGCGGCACCTAACTGCCGGGCCCTGGAGGCGAGGCCGGGTGCGGAACGCACCGCGACGAAGGCGGCGCCGTGCGCCGCGAAGAGCAGCGCGGTCGTCACGCCGCAGGCCAGCGTGAACGGCGAGAACACATCGCTGAACCCGATGTGGAAGCTCCCGTCGGTCCGGCGCGGTACGCCTCGCAGGAGCAGCCCCATGACGAGCCCCCAGCACACCGCGGGCACCACCCCACCGAACGCGATCAGGGCGTCCCACCAGCGGCGCCCACGGGCGCCACGTGCGCGACGGCGCAGTTGGACGGCTGCGTTGCCGAGGACCAGGCCGACGAGGATCGCGACGATCAGGGGATACAGGCCGGGCAGCAGCGTGCCTTCCAGGTGCGGGAAGGCACCGAACAACACGCCGGCGAATGCGACCAGCCAGACCTCGTTGCCCAGGAAGAAGGGAGCGATGGCGTCGAGGGCTGAGCTCCGGCCGTCTCGGTCGCCTCGACCGCCGAGGAAGGGGTGCAGCATCTGTACGCCGTAGTCATAGCCGCCGAGCACGAAGTACCCGGCGAGCAGCAGGCCGAGGAGGGCCAGCCAGGCGGTCTCCAGAGTCATTTCGTTCAACTTTCCGTTGCGGTCGGCTGTTCAGAAGGCCGGGACCGGCTGTTTCTCGTCGGAGCTGCCCTCTGGCCCCTCGGGCAGGTCCTCGGGGAGCGGCTCGGTGGAGCCGAGCTGCGTGGCGTCGGGACCGCGGAGGGCGAAGCGGGTGATGAGGGTCCAGTTCGTCACCGCCAGCGCGAGGAAGACGGCGATGAAAACGGTGCAGGACACGGCCAGCGCGGTCGTGCTCACGTGGGAGAGAGCCTCCTCGACCGTCAGCTCCCCGTAGACGAGCCAGGGTTGACGACCGACCTCACGGACGACCCAGCCGCCCATGGAGGCGATGAAGGGGAACGGGATCGTCGCCACCAGCACCCACAGGACGGGCCGCCGGCGCTCCAGCCGGTTCTTCCACAGCAGGAGGACGGCGATGAACGTGATGGTGGACACGGTGTTGCCGATGATCGCCATCGCGTCCATCGAGATCCGCATCGTGTCCTGCCAGGGCACGTAGTCGCCGGGCCCGTGTTTTTCGACGAGTTGTGCCTGCACCTCGGCGACGCCGGTGTTGTCCAGGACCGCGTCCTTCATGGGCTGGGTCCGCTCGATCACGGGCCGCTGCATCTCGCCGACGACCACGACGAAGAACGAGGTGACCATGGCCACCCACAGGCCCAGTCGCAGGGAACCGCGGAACAGTTCGGCTTCCTTGGTGTGCCGGAGGAAGTGGAGGGCACTGACTCCGGCGACGAGGACGCCGCCTGTCGTCAACGCGGCCAGCGCGATGTGAAAGAGCGCGACCAGGGCGCTGGAGTTGGTCAGCAGCGCGCCGAAGTCGGTCAAGTAGGCCGCGTCGTCGCGCACTTCGTAGCCGACCGGGTTCTGCATGAAACCATTGGCGACCATGATCCAGTACCCGGAGGCGTACGCGGTCAGGGCGACCAGCCAGATGAGCGTGACGTGCACGCCCCTGCGCAGGCGGCCCCAGCCGAAGATCCACATGCCGAGGAAGGTGGACTCGGCGAAGAAGGCGATCAGGGTTTCGAGGGCCAGCGGGGCACCGAAGACGTTGCCCGCGAACTTGCTCAGGCCGCTCCAGCTGAGCCCGAACTGAAACTCCATGACGAGACCGGTGACGATGCCGACCGCGTAGTTGATGACGTAGAGCTGGCCCCAGAAGCGGGTCATGCGCTCCCGTAGGGCCTTCTTGGCGGGATCTCGGGTGTATGCGGCCCGGGTGTGCATGACCGCCACCAGAGGCACGAGCCCCATGGTGAGGATGACGAAAAGCCAGTGAATGCCTGTCGTGGCCGCGAACTGGAGTCGGGCCAGATCCGCAGCGCTCATGGTGGGACCTTCCTGGGAACGGGGTGACCGGGCGACGAGAGGTGCCGGGGGAGTGCCGATCGTGGCTCTGAGGAAGACCGTAGAGAGAATCGCTTATGCGATCCAAGACTTGTTCTGCCATGTGAAGATAACCCCGAGGGCATGAAGCGGAGTTGACTCAGACGGCCGGAGCGAAGGTGGATCATGGATCTTCTGCAGTTGCGCTACTTCCAGGTCGTCGCCCGTTTCGAGCACATCAGCCGCGCCGCCCAGGAACTGCACGTCGCCCAGCCCTCGTTGAGCCGTACCATCGCGCGCCTGGAGTCCGAGCTCGGCTCGCCCCTCTTCGAGAGGCAGGGGCGCCGGATCAGGCTCAATCCGTACGGAGCGATGTTTCTGCGGCATGTGGAGCGCGCCCTGAGCGAACTCGACGACGGTTGCAGGGCCGTGCGTGAGGCTCGTGACACCGGCCTTGGACGTGTGAGCGTGGCCTCCGAGACGCTGCTGACGGTCACTCACCTCGTGGGCCGCTTCCGGGTCGACCATCCCCGCGCCGACGTACGGCTGTTCCAGTCGACGGCGCAGGAGATGGACCGGCGGCTGCGCACCGGGGAGGTCGACTTCTGCGTCGCCTCACAGCCGCTGACCGGCACGAACCTTGAGTCGCTGGAGCTCGCCCGCGAGGAAGTGCTCCTGGCGGTGCCGCCCGGGCACTGGCTCGACGGCAGGCAAAGCGTGACGATCCCCGAGATCGCCGACGAGCCCTTCGTCACCACACGCCCCGGTCACTGGCAGCGGACCCTGCTCGACCGGCTGTTCGCGGCCGAAGGGCTCACCCCGCTGCTGTCCTGCGAGGGTGACGAACCAGGTGCCAGCCAGGACATGATCAGCGCGGGCCTCGGCATCGGCCTCATCCCGGCGATGTCCCGTCGGGCCGGTACGGCGACGGTGGTGCCGGTCGCCTGGGTGCGGCTGGACGCGCCCGGTTGCGAGCGGGTGCTCACCCTGGTGTGGGGCAAGGACAGCTACCTGTCCGAAGCCGCTCTCAAGTTCCGGGAGTTCATCACCAGCCGGCCTTTCATGACCCACCGCATGCCCGCGGCGCGCGGCGAGGGAGCCCTTGATCCCTCCTGACGCGTCCTGGCCCGTCCTGACGCGACCTGAGGTGCCGACGGACTGGAGCGGCATGAGGTGTCAGACGGCTCAGCTCGTCTGTCGCTGACGGGACGCGTACGACCGGGACTTGTTGCGGTTGCCGCACACCTTCATCGAACACCAGCGGCGGCTGCGGTTCTTGGACACATCCCAGAACACCCAGCCGCAGGTGTGCTCCGCGCAGCGCTTGAGGCGGGGGGCGTTCCCGGTGATGACCAACTCGCTCCAGGCGATCGCCAGTGCGGTCAGGGGGCCGCGCTCTGGAGGCAGCCCCGGCGTGGGCGTCAGGTGGCCGCGCGTGGTGACCAGCATCGGATGCTCGGCCAGCACGCGGTCGGCCGCGGCGAGCAATCGCGGGTCGGGGGTGTCGCCCACGTGGGCTCCCAACTCCTCGCGGATGCCCGCGCGAAGGGCCACGTAGCGCGCGTGGTCGTCGGCGTGGATCTCTCCGGCCGTGTCGAGCAGGCCGCGGCCGCGCAGCCAGCCGGACAGGTCGGCCGGGGTGGCGATCTCGTCGCTCGCCTCTTCCACGTCGACCGTGTTGGCGAACGCCTCCACCAAGACGGCTGAGGCCGGCGGTTCCAGCATCGCGTGTCACCTCCTGCGGGTCCTCGCCATTCTACCGCCTAAGCGTTTTACCGGTTGCGGATGGCGGGCCGCGTACGCCAGAGTGGTCTCACCGGCTAAGGCGTTAGATGGTTAGGGGATGGGTCATGGCCACGGCAGTGCCCGAGCGGACGGACGACGACAAGAGCTTCGGTACGTCGAGGCCGACGGACAGCCATCGCGCCCCACGAGACCCCGGACCCCGCAACACCGCGGTCCTGGTCGGTTTCACCGCCGCGACCAACCTTGCCGACGGCGTGATGAAGATGGCTCTCCCGCTGCTCGCCGCCGAGCTCACCGCCTCGCCCGCACTGGTCACCGCCGTGTCGCTGACCCTCACGCTGCCCTGGCTGCTCGTCGCCCTGCACATAGGTGTGCTCGTCGACCGCTTCGACCGCCGGTGGCTGCTCTGGGGCGCGAGTGCCCTGCGGTTGGCCGCCATGGGATGGCTCACTGTCTCCGCCGTAACCGCGGGGATCACGCTGAGCCAACTCTTCACCGCGGGTGCGGTCCTGGGCGTGGCCGACGTACTGGCATCGACCTCCGGCTCCGCGCTGGTGCCGGCCGCGGTGCCCGAGGCGGGGCGCGAGCGTGCCAACACCTGGATGGTGGGGGCCGAGACCGTGGGGCAGGAGTTCGCCGGGCCTTTCGTCGGCGGGCTGCTGCTGGCCGCCGGGACGGGTGTCGCGCTGGGCATGATCAGTGCCTCGTACGCAGTCGCCGCCTTGGCTTTGTTTCTGCTGGTGGGCCGCTTCAGGGCGGACGTGCCTGCCCCGGACGCGGTTCCTGTCTCCGTCAACAGCCGGATCACCGAAGGTCTGCGCTTCCTCTGGAGCGACCGGCTGCTGCGCACGCTCTCCGTGGTCGTCGCCGTGCTCTCCGCCGTCTGGGGCGCATGGCTCGCTCTGATGCCGCTCTACGCCAAGCAGGCCATGGAGCTCGGCCCGCAGGAGTACGGCATCTTGTTCAGCGCCCTCGGCATCGGAGGGCTGGTCGGCACCGTGGCGGTGTCCTGGCTGAACCGGCTGCTCGGCGCGCGACGGGCGATGTTCGCGGACCTGATCGGCACCAGCGCGATGGTGGCGCTGCCCGCCGTGACCACCAGCATCTGGGCGGTGGCGGCCGGAGCGTTCCTCGGCGGCATGGGCGGCACGCTCTGGTCGGTCAACGCCCGCACCATCACCCAGCGCATGGTCCCCGACGGAATGCTCGGCCGGTACGGCGCGGCAGCCCGGCTCTTCAACTTCGGCGCCATGCCGCTGGGTGCGGCCCTGGTGGGACTCCTGGCCGAACTGGGCGGCATGCGCCTGGCGTTCGCGGTGTTCGCGGTGGCCGTGGCGGCGACGCCGGTGCTGTTCCTCAAGAACGTCACCCCGGCCGCCCTGGAACTCCGTAAAGGTCCCGCGCTGACGCCCTAGGGGAGGGTGCAGCCGTGGGTGCAGCCGCGGACCCTCCCGTGGGCGCACACGCTCAGCCGATGGGCTCCGGCAGCGGAACCACCTGGTAGGCGAGCCGGATCGTGTTGCCGGTGGCGGGGTCGCCCAGCTCCACACGCCATCCCTCGGCGAACTGGTCCACGCCCTCGGCCATGGGGATGGTGCCCGAGATCAGGACGGTGCCCGGAGTCAGGTTGCCGCGCTCGCGCAGTACGCCGGTCCAGTAGCCGGGCGTGAGGAGTTCGGCGAGCGTGCCGTGCTGGATCTCGGTCTCGCGGCCGTCGGCGTGGGTGACCCAGGCGCGCAGGGTCAGTTCGTCGATGCGCGACTCGACGTCGCTCAGGAGCCAGGCCTGGCGGGCCAGCACATCGGGTGCCGCGTTCTTGCTCCAGGCCACGCCGTGGACTTCCAGGTCGCGGTCGGTGTGGTCGCAGGCCGCGGTCAGCAGCAGCTCGCCGCCGTCCGCGACGACCAGCGCCCATTCGGCCTCGCCCGAGGTGTGCGCGTGCGGGGCGGCGACTTGGTCGGTCTGCTGGGCGAGGTAGGGGGAGACGGGGTAGAGCGCCGGGGTCACCGACGGTGCGGGCACACCGAGCTGGGCGAGCTCGGCGACGTGCGCGGCGACGTCGGCCTGCCTGCGCCCGGCGTATCCGGCGTTGAGCACCTGCACGACGTCGACGTCACGGGCGGAGCCGTCGGGCAGTTCGAAGGTCAGCACGGCCATGGGCACTCCAAAGGGGTGGGTCTCGACGCAGGTCCGGACGTGGTTCTCGACGCGGGTCCAGACATGTGTCTCGAGACGGTCAACTTCCGGCGCGGGGGTTGCGCATACGACCTGTATACAAGAAGTATGCCGGAAGGTCGATGTCCCCTCGACGCCTTCCACGCCCTCGACGCAAGGATCGGGAAGCATGCAGCACACCCCACAGGGCCCGCCGGCGGTCGCACCGGGCCGCTCCGGCATCCGCCGGGCCTTCTTCGCCAGCCTCACCGGGACCGCTCTGGAGTGGTACGACTTCGCCGTCTACTCCGCCGCAGCCGCCCTCGTCTTCGGCGATCTCTTCTTCCCCTCGGAGGACCCCCTCACCGGCACGCTCCTGGCGTTCTCCACCTACGCGGTCGGGTACGTCTCGCGCCCGCTCGGCGGCTTCGTCTTCGGCCGCCTCGGTGACGTCATCGGCCGCAAGAAGGTCCTCATCGCCACCCTGGTCCTCATCGGCGCGGCCACGTTCCTGATCGGCGTCCTGCCCACCTATGGCACCGCGGGCATCGTCGCCCCCGTCGCCCTGGTCCTGCTGCGGTTCGCGCAGGGCGTCGGGGTCGGCGGCGAGTGGGGCGGGGCCGTCCTGCTGTCCAGTGAGTTCGGCGATCCGCGGCGCCGCGGCTTCTACGCCTCGGCCGCCCAGATCGGTCCGCCCGCCGGAAACCTCCTGGCCAACGGCGTGCTGGCCGCCCTGGGCGTGCTGCTCACCGAGGAGCAGTTCCTGTCCTGGGGCTGGCGCGTGGCCTTCCTGCTCTCCGGGGCGCTGGTCGCCTTCGGCCTGTGGATCCGGGCGAAGCTGGAGGAGACCCCCGTCTT
Source organism: Streptomyces sp. NPDC051214 (assembly GCF_040682375.1). Classification (NCBI taxonomy): domain Bacteria; kingdom Bacillati; phylum Actinomycetota; class Actinomycetes; order Kitasatosporales; family Streptomycetaceae; genus Streptomyces; species Streptomyces sp. NPDC051214. Next base: position 46,651 of record NZ_JBFBAT010000024.1, on the reverse strand, counting down.
CAAGGCGATGGAGGCCGAGGAATCCCGGCCGCAGGCCCCGATCCGCGAGGTCTTCACCACCCAGCCCCGCGCCCTGTGCGCCGCGATCCTGAGCAGGGTCGCCCCCGATGTGCTGTACGCGATGTTCACCGTGTTCGTCCTCACCTACGCCACCGACGAACTGGGCATGACGCGCGGCTCCGCCCTGACGGCCGTCCTGGTCGGTTCCTTCCTGCAGATCTTTCTCATCCCGCTGGCCGGGGCGCTGTCCGACCGGGTCAACCGGCGTCTGCTGTACGGCTGTTCCGCTCTGGCCGCAGGGGTGTGGCCGTTCGTCTTCTTCCTCGTGGTCGACGGCGGCAGCTGGCTTCTGCTGGTGTGCGGTGTCGTGGTGGCCCTGGCCATCCACTCCTTCATGTACGGCCCGCAAGCGGCCTTCGTCGCCGAGCAGTTCTCACCCCGCCTGCGCTACACGGGCTCCTCGCTCGCCTACACCCTCGCGGGCCTCATCGGCGGCGCGGTGGCCCCCCTGCTGTTCACCGCCTTGCTCAGCTCGTACGGCAGTTGGGTCCCGCTGGCGCTCTACCTCGCCGTCGCAGCCGGCGTCACGCTCATCGGTCTCTGTCTGGGCAGGGACTCCGCCCACGCCGAGAAGGAGGACGAGCTGCTCGCCGGTACGGTCACACCGGAGGCCGCCCCCGCGGCGCGTGTCCCCTGACAGCACCAACAGCACCAACAGCACCAACAAGCCACCTCCCGACGTCCCTGCCCCCCGACTCCGAAAGGCAGCCCACCGTGCGCATCGCACTGAGCCAGCTGACGACCGGCCCCGAGCCCGGTAAGAACCTCGACCTCATCAAGGAGTGGACCGCACGCGCGGCGGACACCGGCGCGGACGTCGTCGTCTTTCCCGAGGCGTCGATGGCCTGCTTCGGCACGTCTCTGGCGCCGCTCGCCGAACCCCTGGACGGGCCCTGGGCCGACGCGGTCCGCGCCATCGCCGAGGCGGCGGGCATCACCGTGGTCGCGGGCCTGTTCACGCCGGCCCCCGGGGGCCGGGTCACCAACACCTTGCTGGCCACCGGACGCGGTGTCGAGGCGACGTACGACAAGATCCACCTCTACGACGCCTTCGGCTTCGCCGAGTCCGACACCGTGGCCGCCGGGTCGCGGGTGGTGACCATCGACGTGGACGGCGTACGCCTGGGCCTGGCCACGTGTTACGACGTGCGGTTCCCGGAGCTGTTCCGGGCCCACGCCGACGCGGGGGCCACCGCGACCCTGCTCGCGGCCTCCTGGGGCGCGGGCCCCGGCAAGGTCGATCAGTGGGAGCTGCTGGTGCGGGCCCGTGCGCTGGACGCCACGCTGTGGGTCGCGGCGGTCGACCAGGCCGACCCGGCCGCGTCCGGGACGGCAGCGACCGCAGGCGCGGCGCCCACCGGAGTGGGGCACAGCATGCTCGTCGGACCCGACGGGACCGTACGCCGTCGTCTGGGGGCGGAGCCCGAGCTCACGGTGGTCGAGGTGGACGCCGACGAGGTCGCGGCGGTGCGCAAGAACATCCCGGTCCTGGCCAACCGCAGGCTGGGGGAGTCGCGCTGACCCCAGCCCCATGAGCGGGCCGGTCTATCCGGCGAGCAGCACCTTCAGCGTCGACTCCAGGTGGCTGTCGATGGCGGCGCACGCGGCCTGCGCGTCACCGGCCGCCAGCGCGTCGACGATCGCACGGTGCTCGTCGAGCACCGCTTCCTGGCGGCCCTGCTGGTTGTAGAGCGCCACCACACCGGCCCGCACCTGGCGGCTGCGCAGCCCCTCGTAGTGCCGGTCGAGCAGGGTGTTGCCCACGGCCGAGACGAGGGACGAGTGGAAGAGGTGGTCCACGTCGATGAACTCCTTGGCCTGGTCCGGCCCGCTCAGCGCACGCTGGCGCTCCAGGCACGCGCCCAACTCCGCCACCGGCGCCCGCCCCGTGCCGATGACGTGCTGCGCCGCGTACCGCTCGACGATCCCGCGGAGCTGCATCAGCTCGGTGATCTCACGCCCGGACAGCGGCGCCACCCGCGCCCCGCGCTTGGGCACCAACTCGACGAGGTCTTCGGCGGCCAGCAGGAGCAGTGCTTCGCGGATCGGGGTGCGCGAGACTCCGATGCGATCGGCGATGTCCTGCTCGGAGAGGAACTCGCCCTGCATCGCCGGGTCCGTCAGGACGGTCTCCTTGAGGAACGCGTACGCCTTCTCCCGACCCGACGCCACCACTACCCCCAGAGATCGCATACACCTTGTATACGGAAGTTACCACGGTGCCTGCGTCCCGGCTCCGCCCGAGAGGAAGAACGCCACAACTGGCGTCCCTGCGCGTGATTTGGACGGCCAACGCTGGGAACGCCGCACGGGAGAGAGGGTTCCCAGGGCCCTCCGGGCACCGTCCCGAACAGGGGGACTCCCGCACCCCTGGGTGCCCGTCGAGGGAGTGCGTCCCGCTGGGGGAGAGGGGAGCTCGCCCGCGCGGGGCGCACGCTGAGGCCGCCATGGGAAGCGCACACTCGACCACGGCGGCTGTGATCAGTAGGGGCCGCCCCGGAAGTAGATGTTCCGGTGACCTCGGGGGCGGTCATCCCGCTCGTGCGCGGCAGCGGAGCGGTCCACGGGCGCCGACCGGTCGTGCGCGGCGTCGGAGCGGTCCGCGGGCGCCGACCGCTCGGCCAGTGCGCGCAGCGTGCGCAGACTGGCCAGGACGTCAGCGCGGTGCTCCGACCTCTTCATCCACGAGGGCAGCCGCGCGAACATGGCCATGGTCGGCCGCAGTCCGGAACGCTCGCGCAAGCGAGCGCCGATGTACGCGGACAACGCGTCGACGTGCTCTACGTCGTAGGCCCACAAGTTCCGACCGACGCAGCGGGTCTGCAGCCAGAGAGGCTGCCGGAAGAACGGGTCCTCGCTGCCGCGGAGCACCGCACCGATCAGGCCGCCACCCCGCATCTCCGCTTCCCAGCCGGCGACGGCCCCGCACCCGCCGCACGCCAGACGCCTCGGCTGGAACAGGAGCTCGCTGGCGTACCTGGGTGCCGGGAGCCCGGGTCGGGGAACCACGACCGCCCGGCCCCCGCACGAGGGGCAGACCACCAGGATCCGGCCGGCGAAATGGGCCAGCCAGTGCCCGGTGTCCAGGTGACGGACGTGCTCGCCGCCGGAGGTGGAATCCATGGCGACACCCTCGCAGCCTCGGGTCGCGGACGACAGGCCGGCCCGGCTCACCCGGGAGGGGAGGCCTGGCGCAAGGACAAGGCCAGCCGACGTCGTTCCAGATCGATTTCGGTGACCACGACAGCGATCTCGTCGTCGACCCGGACGACGTCCTCCGGGTTCTCCACGGGCGTCCACGTGAGTTCGGTGAGGTGGACCAGCCCCTCGATCCCGTCGGCAACCCGTACGAAGACGCCGAACGGGAGCAGCTTGGTGACCCGTCCCGCCAGCCGCGTGCCCACCGGGGTGCGGTCGGCGAACTCCTGGAAGGGGTCCGGCCGCAGTGCCCGCAGGGACAGCCTGGCCTCCAGGTTCCAGTCGTCGAACTGGAGGAACTCACAGGCCACGCTCTGCCCGACCTCGACGACCTCCTCCACTGCCTCGATGCGGTGCCAGGACAGCTCGGGGACGGTGATGAAGCCGACCCCGGGGAAGAGGGGGTGCGCGGGGCCGTCGTCCAGCGCGACGAACACCCCGAACCGTTCGATGGCGGCGACCTTGCCGGTGAGGATCTCGCCGACGCGCAGTGATTCCAGGTAGGCCCAGAGCTCTGGGTTCGTCGTCCGGTCCAGACTGTGAGCGCCCGAGGTCATGTCGGAGTACGCCGTCTCAGCCGGTGACGGGGACGGCCTGCGGGTCTACGTCGCAGCGAGCGACCGAGGCGGCCAGGCCCTCGCCGCCGATCTCGATGCGGGCGGTCGTCTTGCCCTTTCCGGGCACCTTGACCTCCTCGCTCTCCTCGATGACCGTGATGCCGTCCGCGTCCACGAAGGTGACCGACACCCAGAAGCGGCCCTTCTTGGCGTTGCCGTTCGTGACCTTGACCGTCGCGTACGGGTCCTTCTCGGTCGCGCAGGTCACCAGCTTGACCTTCGCGTTCTCCAGTTGACTGCCGCCGGAGGAGCTTGAGGAGCCGGAGGTCGTGGAGTCGTGGGTCGGCGGCCGGTTGTAGGAGCCGCCGCCGGTGCTGCTTCCGGCGCCACTGCTGCCGTACGCATCGTCATCGTCGTCGTATCCGGAACCCGATGTGGTCGAGGCCGAGGATCCGGATGACCCGGAGCTGCTCGACGACGAGCTGTCGTGGTCCTGGCTTGAACTGCTGCAGCCGCCCCCGCCGCCTCCGCCACTGTGGCGACTGCCGCCGCCGTGACCTCGTCCCGTGCTGAAACCGGTCAGCGCGAGCGCCGACAGCACCAGTACGGCCGTGACCTTGAGTGTCTTCCCCCGATTGCTCATGTGATCACCCTACCCGGGGGCGCGGGCAACTCCCCGCGGGGCAGCGGCTGTTCGCATTTGCCCGCACTTCTCTGCACTTCACCCGTTCGGGTGTGGAGGTGGCTGTGCTGGCCTTGAGGTGCGGAGGATTGAATCCCGTGGACCGTCGCATGGCTGTTGTGATCCACTGCGGCCATGAGTCTGTCGGTTGATGTCTTTGTCGTTGGCGCGGACGGCGAGATGCAGGTGCTGGATGTTCCGGAGGGGTGTTCCGACCTGGCTGGCTTCGAGAGCTGGCGTACCCGCGTGTGGGGCTCGCAGGTCGTTCGTTCGCTGGGGGCGCGGTTCTTGCCCGTTCTGGCGGGTGCTGACCTGAGGGTTGAGACCAGCGAAGTGCCGGCGTTCTTGCGAGAGTGTGCTCTCCTCCGAGACCACCTGGAGGACATCGTCATCGGCACCAATCCAGTACGGACGGTGGAAGAACACCGCCACGCGATCTCTGCGCGATTGGCGAATATCGAGGATGCGGCCAGGCGCGCGGAGCGAGTAGATGGCGGTGGGGTCCTCATCTGGTGACGCGTCGGGGTGGGACTGCGGACGGGACGGGATTCCCGTCCGCAGTCGCCAGCTCCTTGCGGCGCGCCACTGGCTCGCGTGGCTATCGGTATGTGACTCGTCAATGGGTCTCCGGGGCTGAGGGGATGGGGCGGGGTTTCGGGATGCCGAGGTCGACGGCCGGTCGGCGCGCCATGCGCTGGGACTCGTCGCGCTTGGAGTGGAGGAGGGCGAGGGTGAGGTTGAGTCCTTCGATCTCACCGGCCCAGCCCTCTCGTTCGGCTCGGTCCCGGCGTGAGAGGAGGTCCTTCTCGAGTTCGTCGAGGCGGGTCAGCATCTTGGGGTTGACGTGCAGCATTGGGCAGCGAATGCACGCGTGTTCGTGCTGGCAGGGGGTGCCGTAGGGGCGCCCGCAGGAGCCGAGTTCGACCTTGAGCTTGTCGAAGTGCTCGGTGAACTCGTCCCACTCTTCAGTGCTGGCAGGGCGGTACTCGTCGCTGGGGCGGATCTTGCGGCGGTTGTCGAGATGGGTGACGTAGTGACGGATGACGTCTTCGTTGAAGACCGCGACGTATCCCCGGGTGGTTTGGATATTGAGGTGGCCAAGTAGGGCTGCTCCGATGTGGATGGGCAGTCCACTGTTGACCAGTTCGGTGGCAAAGATCCTTCGGAAGTCGTGCGGGGTGAAGTGCAGGTCCCGGAAGCCGGGGTGTGCTTCGCCGAGGGCCTCGCAGCGGCGCCGGATCATGTTGAGGATGGTGTTGGTGCCGATCACTCCGCGGTTCGCGCCGATGCGTCGTTGGAACAGGAACGGCAGGGGAGTGCTCCAGAGCTTGTCGTGCGGGTCGTAGCGGCTGAGCAGTGGGACTGGCTGCCCGTCGCGGGTGTGGCGGCGGATGAGGCAGGCGACGACGTGGAAGAGCTCGGGCGACATGGGGATGACGCGTTCGCGGTCGGTCTTGGACGGTGCGATGACCAGCAGGCCGACGACTTCGCCGCTGGGGCGCTGGTATTGCCGGATGCTGAGGTGACTGAGCTCGCACATCTCCTCGATGCGGATGCCGGAGTGCCGCAGCACCTCGATGCTGGCCCAGTCCCAGAACGCCGCATTCCTGGCTGACGTTGCTGGCGTTGACACCGCCCGGGGCCATGGGGCAGGCATTCCACCGTTCCTGCCAGGTCGCGCCCGGGAACTCGTCCAAGTAGTCGAGCATCGAGCGGGTCACCTGCACTCGCTTGCTGCGGGTGTTCGCGGACATCTCGCCGATGTCGCGGACGAGTTCCGCGATGCTCTGCGCGGATGCCGTACTCAGGTCGCCGTGGGGCCTCGGAGGCGTTGCCGCGACCGCCGGCGCCGCCTCCAGAGAGCCGGAGATGAAGCGGCTGGGGAAGCTGAGTTCCTTGTCGGCGTACTCGTGGCGGTCGGCTACGACCCCTCAGACGTCGCGGCGGTGTTCGGTGTCTGAGCCCACGACCGAACTTCCGGCCACGGGCCGTACGCGTCGGCAGTGAGCCTGGACAGGCGGCTTCGCGTAGTGCGCGGCCATTACATCGAAGAGCTCCTCGACGCGGACAGTCAGATAGCGGTTGGTGGTCTGGATGTTCGCGTGCCGGAGGACGGCCTGGACCTCCTGCAGCTTGAGCGTGCCGCCGTTGGCCATGCGGTAGGCAGCCGTGTGGCGCATGTCGTGCAGCGACCAGTTCGTACCGAGCTTGGCGTTGGCGCGCTGGATGATCCGCCGCATCGCCCAGTAACTCAGTGGCCGGTCCTGCCCGTGCCGGGTCCTCCAGACAGGCTCGCCCAGGGGAGGCGTCCCGCGCTGATTGAGATAGCTGGCCAGCCGCAAGAACGCGGCGGGCGAGGCGGGAACCGCCTCGCGTGCCCGAGTGCCTTTGGAGATCACGTAGGTCCTCTGGCCCGACCAGTCGATGTCCTCCAGCCCCACTCCGAGCAGTTCGTCTGCCCTGGCCCCGCTGGAAACGTAGAAGTCGAGCAGGGCCCGATCACGTTCGCAGCCCATGGCGGCGAACAGCTCGTCCCAGAGCAGGTCCGGGATCGACCGTGGCGGTCGGTCGGCGACCTTCTGCCGCAGTCGTGCCCTGCCCAGGACCGGCGCGGGCTCGAGCGGGCTTCGGTGTCCGAGCGCGCGTCGGCGCTGCGGTGATACGGGCACCGGGTTTACGACCGGCCCGCGGCCGTGGTGTCCGTGGAACTCGTAGAATCCGCTGACGACGGACAGGGCATGGTTGATCGTTCGAGGCGCGTACCCCGGGCCGAGATTCGCCTTACCGGTACGGACGTTCACCGATCCCGCCGCATTGCTCTGCGGCGAGCTCCGTCGTCGCTGCGGATTGCGTGCTGTGCGCAGCCACCCCGCAAGAGCAGCGACCTCAGCCTCCGTGGCCATGTCCCAGGCTGTATCGAGCAACCACAACAGCCGGAACCAGCGCAGCAGCCCGTAGGCATAGCTCCGACCGGTCAGCGGGCTGCAGTCACCCAGAGCCAGATCTCGCAAGTACACGGTCACCGGCACGACTTCGCTGCCGAAGCCGTTGACGACGATGTACGGAGGATGCTGCCCCTCGGCGGGGACGACCGCCCTGGCCGAGGGGACGACAGCTCGTCCCTCCATCAGTTCCTGTCGGAGATCCACTCCACACTCCTTGATCACGTGGGTCAGTCACGCAACCAACGAGTCCGGGGAGGTGCAGATAACGGAGCATGTGCACCGGCTCCGGCGGTGCTCACCGCGGCACGCGGCTGTTGCAGTGCGGACGGTCTGCCCCGTATGGCGTACGCCGTCGACGGACGCCGCAGGAGCGCCCCGACTTTATCCTCGCCCCGCCCTTCGCTGCTCGTGGTGCGACGCGTGGATTCCCACCCATGGCCGGGACCGTGGGGGCGGCGGACGGCTCCCGCAGGGGGCGATCCGGCTCCGCCGGGCGGCTCTTTCCGGTGGCGGGGCGGAGGAAGCGTGCATAGAACGGAGACACGATCACGTGCGGGGCGAGGACGTCCCGCTGGAATGGAGAAGCGAAAATGGCCGCTGAGTCATTCTCTGCCGCGGGGGACACTTCCGGGCCCGGTGAACCTCTGGTGTCGACATCGCTTCACTGGGGCACCGCGCAGCTCGGTGCTCCACCTGCCCACCCGCCCGCCCCGTGGCCGCAGGAACTCGACCACGACACCGAGGACGTGCCGCCGGAGCGAGCCGAGTACGCCGACGACGACGGGCCCCCGCGCGAGGCCCCCGGGATCGACGACGAAGCCCTGGAACTGGAGGCGCCCGGCGTTCACGACGACGCGGTGGAAGAGCTCATACGCGTCGCCGTGGTGTCCAGGCCCCTGGACGACGTCGTCGACCTCGTCACCCTTCTGGAGCAGTCGCCTGACGGTGTGACAACCGCCGCCTCGGTGCTTCGCCTGGCCGCCGTGGCCCGCTCCGTCGACGACGTCACCCGCCTGGTGGAACTCCTGGGCCCGCCGGAACACCCGGCCGACCACATGGACGAGGCCATCCGGCACGCCGCCGAGGAACGGCCCGTCCCGGAGGTCAGCCGGCTCGTCCATCTGCTGTCCCGCCCGCCGCACGACGCGCACAGCAGCGCCGAGGCGGTGCACGCCGCGGGCACGACCAGGTCCGTCGAGGACCTGATGCAGCTGATCGGCAGCCTCAGAGAGCACAGGGAGGCCGACAACCTCGCGGCCAGTGCCCCGGCCGCGCCGCTCGCGCCGCCCACCGGCGCCGAGACGGGACAGCCCGCCCAGGCTCCGGCCGCCGAGGCCGCGCAGGACGCGGACGCCGCGGCGGTGCAGGGCAAGGCGCCCTTGCTGTGGCTGCGTCGGACGGCGGGCATCCTGCTCCTGCTCTGCGCCGCGGCGCACTTCCCGGTGAACTGGTCGGACGCCTCGACCGTCGGCCTGTTCGCCGCGCTCGGCGTCTCCGTCGTCTGCGCGCTCGCGGGCGTGGCGCTGTGCCTGACCGCGTCGCCGGTCGTGGCCGTGGCGAGCACGTTGATCGCCGGTGCGCTGACCCTCGGCCACCTGGTGGACGACCGGGTCAACTCCACGACGCTGGCCTATGTGTTGCGGCCCGACGGGGTGACAGCGCCGATTCCGACGCTGACGGCGGTGGCCGCTACGCTGGCCGCACTGCTGGTCGTGGCGCTCACGGTCGCCGGCCTGAGGGCCGCGGGCAACCGGAACGCGACCCCGCGCCTGTAGGCGGGGACGGAAGGTGCTCGCGCTTCCCGGCAAAAGCCGGTGAGCGCGAGCACGGCGCCGGGCCGGGGGTCACGGCCGACGCCGTGCCGGACCGCACCGCACCGCACCGAGGATCAGGCTTTGACCCCGCACTCTTTGGCGTTCTACGTCGACGTCGTCACCACCGGCACCGTGCTCGGCGTGGGCCCCACGAGCCCACCCGACCGGGTCACCGGGGTGCTGGGGCCGGATTTCGCCGAGAACGTCTTCGGGCGCCGCAGCATGTGCCGTGACTACGGCCTCGCCGAGTTCTTCTGGGACCGCGCTTCGCCCGAACACCTCTGGACGGGCCACCACTTCACGCTGCAGGTGCACAGGCTCGCCCACCGGGACCGCACCTTGGTCGGCGGGGTGCTGCGGGCCCGCTACGGGCGCTTCACGCCCCGGCTGCGGTTCGACAAGCTGCGACGCCTGCTGGACCGGCGCGGGGTCCCGCTGTACGAGATCCCCGAACTCCAGGCGAACGCACCGTACTTCCGTACCTTCTGGCAGCCCGATTCCCGGGTGGCCGTGTGCGTCATCGGCACCTACAGCGAGTACAGCACGCCGGACAAGCTGCGCGTCGGAGACGTGTACAGCATCCAGGCCCCTCTGAGCGCCGAGGAAGTGGAGTGGCGCGAGAGCCGGGGCGCCCCGTCGACGCGACCCCTGGATGCGTCGCTCAGCCCTCGGAGCCGGTCGCCGCGTTGAGCCAGCCGCCGATGGCCGGCAGCGCGTCGGGCCCGCTGTCCAGTTCCACCGAGCCGACCAGATCGGCGATGGACACGGCCTGCAGTGATGCCCGCCAGGCGGCATCGGCCGCGCTCATGGTGCGGGCGATGGGGCAGGGCTTGGTGCAGTCCTGCGGCGGTGTCCCGAAGGGGCCTCGCTGACGGATCTCGGTGCAGGTGAACGCCGGGCTCGCGCCGTCGACGGCCTGCACCACGTCCAGGACCGAGATGTCGGCCGCCGTCCTGGTCAGGACGTATCCGCCGGTCTTGCCCTGCACGGATTTCACCAGGTCCGCCCGCGACAGGGCCTGCATCTGCTTGGCCAGATAGCTGGGCGAGACGTCGTGCAGCTGCGCCAGACGCGCAGCCGGGACCGGCTCGGTTGCCGCGGTCAGCACCACACAGCAGTGCAGTGCCCACTCCACGCCGCCGGACAGTTTCATGCGCCCTCCCAGTTGACTCGGACACAGGATATCCGAGTATTATCTCGGACATCAGGTATCCGAGTTAGCGTCGCCACGCGCACTCGGTTCACAGAAGGGTTCGATCATGAACATCACGGTCATCGGCGGCACCGGACTGATCGGTTCCCAGCTCGTCTCCCGGCTGCGCGAGGCAGGGCACGAGGTGGTCGCCTCCTCCCTGTCGACCGGAGTCGACCTGCTCACCGGCGCGGGCCTCGACGAGGCACTCAAGGGCGCGGACACGGTCGTCAACGTGTCGAACTCGCCGACGTTCGACGAGGCCTCCCTGGACTTCTTCCGCACCACCATGGGAAACCTGCTGGCGGCGGGGGAGCGCGCGGGCGTCCGGCACCAGGTCATCCTCTCCATCGTCGGCGTCGACCAGGTGCCGCAGCTGGACTACTACCGCGCGAAAACCCTCCAGGAGGACCTGCTGCGGCAGGGCCCCGCCGCGTACTCCATCGTGCGTGCCACCCAGTTCTTCGAGTTCATGGACGCGGTCATGACCTGGACCGCCGACGACCAGAGCGTCCGGCTGCCCGCCACACGCGTCCAGCCCATCGCGACGGCCGAGGTGGTGCAGGCCCTCGCCGACGTCGCCACCGCCGCCCCGCTCAACGGCACGCTCGACGTCGCGGGCCCCGACGTCTTCCCGCTCGACGAGCTCGGCCGCCTGACGCTGTCGGCGCGCAAGGACTCCCGCACCGTCGTCACCGACGAGAAGGCGGGCATGTTCGCGGCCGTCGAGGGCGACGTGCTGATCGCGGGCCCCGGCGCGCGCCTGGCCCCCACGCGCTACGAGGACTGGCTCGCCGCCTCCCGGTAACCGCCGCGCCCCGATGGGGCTCCGTCCCGGACAAAGGCCCTCTGAACTGCACTTTTGCCAAGCATGTGCGGGTCAGGGGGCCGATTCGGCATGTCTGCCCCCGCGGCGCCGATTCCACGCCCCGCGTTCCGCTCAAACACCGCTCAGGCTGTGAGCCCACCCATAGGAGCCACGTCACATGCTAAGGACGGTAGTAGCGCGCCGGGGGCGCCCGCGGCGGGCCGGGAGTCGACTGAGCGGCCTGTGACCAGGGCGTCCTGCGTACCGGGGTAGTACGTCACATCATTGCGCCCAGCTCCGGCCACCGCTAACCCTTGCTGAAGTTCCGGAGAGCCGGGATCGATCGGGCGAAATCGCCCGCCTCGACCGAGCCCCTCCCCAACAACTTCGCATTGGAGAGTTACCCCCGCATGGCCATTACTCAGACGCAGACCAAGCCCGGCCGCATCACCCGACTGCGCAAGATCTCCGTCGCCGGTATCGCCACCGCAGGTGCCGCGGCCGCCGCCCTCACGCTGGTCCCCACGCAGGCCCAGGCCGCCGAGCCGACCGCCGCGAGCAAGAAGGTCTCCCAGGCCGCGGCTGCCGACAAGAACTACGCTGACAACCTCGACGGCTGGATCAAGGAGTCCCTGGACATCATGAAGTCCAAGGGCATCCCCGGCTCCTACGAGGGTCTGCACCGCAACATCATGCGTGAGTCCGCCGGTGACCCGAACGCCCAGAACGGCTGGGACGTGAACGCGCAGAACGGCACCCCGTCCAAGGGTCTGCTCCAGGTGATCCAGCCCACCTTCGACGCGTACCACGTGTCGGGCACGCCGAACAACCTGACCGACCCGGTCGCCAACATCACCGCGGCCGCGAACTACGCCGCCGATAAGTACGGCTCGATCGACAACGTCGACTCCGCCTACTGAGCCACCGGTCGAGGAACCCACTGAGCCACCGGTCAAAGAGAAGGGGCAGCGCATGCCGCACGAGAGCAGCAACGAGCAGCAGGCGCACACGGCCGACGGCCCCGCAGCGCCCGGCTACGGGCCCCCGCGGGTGCGGCGCTCCCGGCGCAAGCCGAAGAAGAAGACCCTGCGGTACGCCACGTGGGGCGCACTGGGACTGGTCCTGATCGGCGGAGGAGGTGCCGCCTACGCCTGGCAGCACCTCAACGGCAACATCCAGGGCACGGACGTGAACGCCGCCCTGGGCAAGGACCGGCCCAGCGAGCAGAAAGACGGCTCGATGAACATCCTTCTGCTCGGGTCCGACTCCCGGGCGGGCACCCACGGCCGCTACGGCAGCGGCATCAGCGGAGCCCGCGCCGACACGGCGATGGTCCTGCACGTCGACAAGACCCACAAGAAGGCCTCCGTCGTCAGCATTCCGCGCGACACGATGGTCAAGCGGCCCCAGTGCGCCAAGCCGCACGGCGGCACGGCGCCCGGCGCGCGGCAGGCCATGTTCAACTCGTCCTACCAGGTCGGCGGCCCCGCCTGCACCGTGAAGACGGTCGAGAAGATGTCGGGCGTGCGCATGAACCACTACCTCGAGGTCGACTTCAAGGGCTTCCAGAAGCTCATAGACGAGCTCGGCGGTGTCAACATCACCACCCGCAAGGCCATCCACGACCCCAACAGCGGGCTCGCCCTGAGCGCGGGCAAGCACACGCTCAAGGGCAAGCAGGCGCTGGAGCTCGTCCGCACCCGGCACGGCGTGGGTGACGGAAGCGACCTGGGCCGCATCCAGCTCCAGCAGGCGTTCATCAAGGCGCTGATCCACCGTGCCGACACCGTCGACCCGCTGGGCAGCCCCGCCAAGTCCTACGACCTGGCGGACACCGCGACCAAGACCATCAGCGCGGACTCCGAGCTGGCGTCCGCGGACAAGCTGCTCGGTCTGGCCAAGGAGCTGAAGGGCATCAGCCCCGACCGCACCGACATGGTCACGATGCCCGTCACCTACGACTCCCAGGACGCGGGACGGGTCCTGCCGCTGAAGAAGGCCTCGCACCGGGTGTGGGACGCCCTGCGCCACGACAAGCCCATCCCGAAGTCCGCGACGCGCGACTCGGTAGGCGATCAGAGCGACTCGCCGGTGTCAGCGGGTACCTGACGTACGGCTGAGGGCGCCCGGCCACCACGCCTTGGGGCCGATGTCGCGGACGAGGGCCGGCACCAGGAGCGACCGTACGACCAGGGTGTCCAGCAGGACGCCGAAGGCGACGATGAAGGCGATCTGGACGAGGAAGGCCAGCGGGATGATGCCAAGGGCCGCGAAGGTGGCCGCGAGGACGACCCCGGCCGATGTGATGACACCGCCGGTCGCGGTCAGGCCGCGCAGCACTCCTTCGCGCGCTCCGTGGCGCAGTGATTCCTCGCGCACCCGGGACATCAGGAAGATGTTGTAGTCCACGCCGAGCGCCACCAGGAACACGAAACCGTAGAGCGGCACGGAGGAGTCGGTGCCGCTGAAGCCGAGGACGTGCTGAAAGACCAGGGCCGAAACGCCCAGCGTGGCAAGGAAGTTGAGTGCCACCGTCGCCACCAGCAGGACCGGCATGAGCAGCGACCTGAGCAGTCCGATCAGGATGACGAGGATGATGGCGAGGACCACGGGGACGATGAGCATGCGGTCGTCCTCGGCGGTCCGCTGGGTGTCGTACTGCTGCGCGGTGTAACCCCCGACGAGTCCGTCGGCGCCCTCCACCGCGTGCACGGCGTCGCGCAGCCGCGCCACCGTGGCCTTGGCCGCGTCACTGTCGGCGGCGTCCTCCAGCGTGGCGTCGATACGTACGCGGCCGTCGACGACGAGGGCCTTCGCGCCGGGCCGACCGGACTCGCCCACGGCGGCGGCCGATGACACCCCTTCGGTGCGCTCGGCCGCGGTGGTGACCTGTTGGGCCCTGTCCGCGTCCGCGATCACGACGGCCGGGTTGCCCGAGCCGCCGGGGAAGTGTTTGCCGAGCGTCTTCTGCGCGGCCACCGAGGGCGCGTCGTTGACGAAGATCTCGTTCAGGGGCACGCCCTTGGACTGGAGCGAGGGGGCGAAGGCGGCGCAGACGAGCAGGCCGAGAAGGGTGGCGGCCCAGACCTTGCGCGGCGCCCGGTCGACGAGCGAGGCAATGCGCGTCCACACGCCCTGTCCGGCGGACTTCTCCGTCGCCGACCTGGGCTTGGCGGGCCAGTACGCCGCGCGCCCCAGGAGGATGAGGACCGCGGGCAGGAAGGTCAGTGTGCTGAGCACGGCGCAGACGATGCCGATGGCCCCGACGGGCCCCAGCGCGCGGTTGTTGGTGAGGTCGCTCAGCAGGAGGGCGAGCAGCCCGAGGGCGACGGTCGCCCCGCTCGCGACGATGGGACCGAGCGAGCGGCGGAGCGCCGAGCGCATCGCGCTGATCCTGTCGCTGCTGACGGCGAGCTCCTCGCGGAAGCGTGCGGTGAGCAGCAGGGCGTAGTCTGTGGCCGCGCCGATGACCAGGATGGACAGGATGCCCTGGACCTGGCCGTCGACGCGTACGACGTCGTGGTCGGCGAGCACGTAGACGATTCCGCAGGCGAGGCCCAGGGCGAAGACGGCCCCGATGATGATCACCAGCGGGAGCAGCAGGCTGCGGTAGACGAGCAGCAGGATCACCAGGACGGTGATCAGGGCGACCCCGAGCAGCAGGCCGTCGATGCCCCCGAACGCGTCGGACAGATCGGCTTGGCTGGCCGCTGGCCCGGCGACCTTCACCTCCGTTCCGGGCACCTGGCCCGCCGCCTTCTTGACGTCCGCCAGGGTGGTCTCCAGCTTGTCGCCGAGGTCGGTTCGCAGGGGCACGACCCCCTGCAGGGCTTGGCCGTCCTTGGAGAGCACGGCAGGGGAGGGGGGCCCGGCGACGCCGGCGGCGTCCTTCAGGGAGGCCAGCGCCCGGGTGGCGTCGGCCTTCTGGGACTGATCGATGCCGCCGGATCGCGTGTCACCCTCCGCGGTCCAGACGACGATCGCCGGCAGGGTCTCGTCCTGCTTGAACTTTCGCTGGGCGTCGATGACTTGCGTGGACTCGGCGTTCTGGGGCAGGAAGGCGGCCTGGTCGTTGGTGGCGACCTCCCCGAGCTTCCCGGCGTACGGCCCGAGCGTCCCGCCGATGCCGAGCCAGGCGACGAGAAGAACGACGGGGACCAGCCAGCGTGCCAGGCGCGTACGTGTGGACATGGATCTCCTTGCGAACACGATGCTTCAATAGATAAGTATCTCAATGATTGAAGCATCTCGTCCGTCACGGGTGCCCAGGGGGTGCAGCGAGGAAACGTCGGTCACACGGAAGAGGACGCGGCGCGGACGGGCGAAGGCCGCCCGCAGTGAGGGGGTGGAGCTAGCGCTGACGGCCGCGCAGCTCGGAGAGCTCCTCGTTCATGGCGGCCAAGAAGCGCACCACCACGTCGAGTTCGTCCTCGCTGAACCGCACGCGCGCGTTCTCGGTCGCCGCGGCAAGGGGCTGGAAGAAGGTGCGCGCAGCCGCTTTGGCGCCGGGGGCGTAGTGCAGATGCACCACACGACGGTCCTCGCTGTCCCGCGACCGGCGGATGTGACCCGCCCGTTCGAGCCGGTCCAGGCACGCGGTGACAGCGCCCGACGTCAACCCCAGATGGTCACGCAGCCGCCCCGGAGTGAGCGGATCACTCGAATCCAGGATCGCCGCGAGGGCCTGGACGTCCGTGGCGTGCAGGTCGTGGCCGGCGGCGAAACCATGGATCAGCCGGTTGAGCTCGCCGTTCATGCGCCGCAGCTGCACCGCGAACGACTGCAGATCCGTCGGCACCCGAGCGGGCGCCTCATCCGACGCCGCACTGCCACTGATCGCTGATTTCTCTGTACCGGCCACACGAGCAGCCTATATATCCCGCACTCCAGAGCGACAACGCGCCGCGAAACCCGAGCGCGGCACCAACGTGTCCTATCCGGATGTACTGCGGGTCTGTCGGCCGAAGCCCTTGCGCGAGTACCCTGTTGACATAGTCCGTGGAAAGACTGCTCGCCGTCAGCGCGGCAGCGGTCCTCCGGCGATCTCTCGGGCCCGGAGTGGGGCCTCACCCGTCAGCGGCTGTTTCTACGGGGCTCTGAACCCGTCACCAGGCACCGCGAGACGCAGCGCTTCCTTCGGGGCGGGCCCTTCTCCTTTGCGTTCCGTTGTAGCTCGGCCGGTGCACGGCATCCCGGGACTTCTCATGCGCGGCTACTTCGCCGACGATCTGCTCCTCATCGTGCCATCGACCGCCGCCAAGGGCGTGTGCCTGTACGGAGAGGTCCTTGGCGCGCACAAAGGTGCGCTGGCCATGGCCCTGACCGCGCAGAGCCGCGCCACACAAGAGATCACCATCGACCTGACCGGGGTTCACTACCTGGCCAACAGCGCCCTGGAGATCCTCGTGGCCCTCGCCAACAACCTCCAGCCCCCGCAGAGCCTCGTCGTCCGCGCCGCCCCCCAACTGGAGCTGCAGGAAAGACTCAACGCACGCGGCTGGGACGACATCGACACCTTGCGCATCGTCGACGGTTAGCTGCGCTCCGCCGCACAGGACCCGGCTCCCACCGTCAGCGCGTTCCCACCGTCAACGCGTCGCGCTGATCCTGATCACGGCCACGGTGCCCTCGCCTCGCAGGCCCAGCACGCCGGCCCCTTCGTGACGTACGCAGTCGAGACGGCCGAGCGCGCTCTGCCGCCCGTCCGGGCCGTCGACGCCGATCCCCTCGGTGACGGCCATGACGAGCACGGTCTCGCCCTCGGCGCACACCATCTCGGCGTCCTGCGCGGCAGCCACAGCGACCATCCGCACCTGTGCCGTCGCGCGGCCCCTGCGCGTCATCACATTCATGTCGCGCACCGCGCCCGCCTTCAGCAGACAGTCCGTCGTCGCGTCACCGGGGAAGGCGAACGGGCTCAACGGCTCCACCAGCTGTGAGGCGCCGTCCACGGTCAGCACCATGCCTTCGCCCTCGACCAGGGTGATCACACGGTCGACGCCGGGAAACGGAGAGAAGGGCCCGCCCGCGTCCACGTCCGCGATGCTCACCCGCCAGTCGAACCCGTGCGCGGGCTCCTCCGCGGGCTTCTCCGCGGCGAAGGGCGCCCGCACGGCGCCCGAGGCGACCTCCCGGGTGACACCGCCGCCGTTCTTCCACGGCATGCTGCGGTACTCGCTCCAGCGCAGAACATCCCCGCTCATCGGAGGCCGCCTCCTTCTTCCGTCGTCCGGCCGGGCGCCAGCCTACGTGCTGCGTCAGCGCAGCTGCTCGGCCAGTCCGACGATGATGCCCTCCGGGCCGCGGACGTAGCAGAGCAGATAACTGTCCTCGAACCGGGCGATCTCGCCGACGAGTTCACCGCCGTGCGGGCGCAGCCGCGCAACGGTGTCCTCGAGGTCGTCGACGGCGAACATGACCCGGTGCGTGCCCAGAATGTTGTGCGGCTGGTTGCGTGACCCGGCGCTGATCGCCGCGGGGGTGCGGTACTTCGCCAGCTCGAGGCGGCTGTGGCCGTCTGGGGTCCGGACCATCGCGATGTCGCAGTGGACGCCGTCGAGCCCGGTGCACTGGTCGGCGACGGGGCCCTGGACCTCCGCCCTGCCCTCCAGCTCCATGCCGAGTTCCACGAAGAACGCGATGGCGGCGTCCATGTCCTCGACGACGATGCCGACGTTGTCCATCCGCTGAATCGCCATGCCAGTCTCTCCTTCTTCCACGCGGCCGGTGGTGGCCGCTGATGTCCCTGGGACGGAGCCGACGGCAGGTTCTCGACATCCGCGGACTGGCATGATCTCGCAATGGCCGCCGATTCCCTCGTCTTCCAGCAGCTCACCACACCCGGTGACGTCACTCCCCGGCTCCGCCGTGCTCTCGCCGAGTGCTGGGTCGAGGTCACCAACGCGGGTGGCGCGGCCGGCTTTCCGTTCCCTCCGGTCGACGTCGCCGACGTGATCCCGGCCCTCGACCGCATCGTCGACGCGCTGTCCCCGGACACCAGCCGGCGCTTGACGGCAACGGCGGACGGCGCACTCGCGGGCTGGCTCAACGTCCGCCGCGACCGGTTCGACCTGATCGCGCACTGGGGCACCCTGCACCACGTCCAGACCCGCACCGCCGTACGCGGACGCGGCATCGGGCTCGCCCTCATGCAGGAAGTACGCCGGATCGCCCGGGACGAGATGGGTCTGGAGCAGCTGCGCCTGGCCGCCCGCGGCGACGTCGGCCTCGAGGACTTCTACGGGCGCCTGGGCTGGCGGGAAGTCGGGCGGTGGCCGGCCGCTCTGCGGCTCGCCCCGGACGATGACCGCGACGAGATCCTCATGCTTCTCGCTCCCCTCTGAGCTCAGGGACGAGGAGCGGCGCGGGGGGCGGATAGCTCACCCCGTAGACACGCGCGAACCGGTTGGCGGGTGCCGCTGATCCGCCGAGCCGTTCGAGGAAGAACGCGCGGGCCATCGACTGCATCTGCTCGCCGCTGACGTAGACGACCCACCTGTTGGACGCGGCGTCGAAACGGGCGGCCTCCACCGCCGACCGCAGGCCCGTCGCGGGCCCGTGGTGCAGTGATCCGCGTAGGTCGAGGAAGCGTCTCAGGGCGTCCAGTTCCGAGCGGCGCAGGCCCACTTGCTGCAACCCCGGTGCTGGTTCCTCGACGGCCGGGGGAGTGGCGCGTGCCTGCGCGTAGAGCAGCGCGTCCCAGCCGTCCGCCGTCAGCTGCACCGCCCACAGGACGGGCCGGCCGGCCTTCGCGGAGAGCTCCGCCTGTTCCTCGCGTGGCGCCACCCGGGCCAGCCCGAGTTTCACCAGGGGACTCGTGGTGCGTTCATCGAGTCCGGGCCCCGCCGTGGCCCATCCATCGGCGCTGCGCTGCACGTCAGCCACCCGTTGCAGCAGCGCGAAATGCCCAGCCGAGCGCCGCATCCCTGCCCCTCCCGCCGAACAGTGCGTTGCCGCGACGCTAGCGTGCATCCGCACCCCGAGGGGCGCTGTTGAGAGGGTCTCCCCCTAAAAGGGCCGGTGTTCTGGGTGTGTACGGCGGGCGTACTGCCTCAAGGGTGCGTGGTCGCAGCCAGTGAGCCGAGCAGCGTGAGCGCCTCGCTGCTGGGGGAGGCCGGTTCGGCGTGGTAGACGACGAGTTCTTGGCCGGGGGCCGAGCGGACGTCGAAGGTCTGCATGGTCAGCGTCAGCGGCCCGACCTCGCGATGCGCGAAGCGCTTGCGTTCCAACGCCTTGCCCCGGGCGTCGTGACGGGCCCACAGCTCGGCGAACTCCGGGCTGCGCTCCAGCAGTTCACCGAGCACCTGCCGTACCCGCGGATCGTCCGGTGCCACGCCGTGGCCCAGGCGGAAGCCGGCCACGGAGTTGCGTGCGACGTCGTACCAGTCGCGGTAGAAACTACGGGCGGCGGGATCGGTGAACACGACATGCATGAGGTTGCGCGAGTGTGCCCAGCCGTGAAAGAGCGCGTCGGCGATCGTGTTCGAGGCGAGGACGTCGTACGCCCGGTTGTGGACGACGGCCGGATTGTGCGGCCAGGCGTCCATGAGGGCCAGCAGACTGGGCTCGACCCAGTCCGCCACCGCGGCCGCCCTGACCCGCGGACCCACCCCGGCCACCCGGAACAGGTGCAGCCGGCCGTCCTCGTCGAGACGCAGGGCGGTGGCCAGGGCATCGAGCACCTGCGCGGAGGGCGAGCGCTCCCGTCCCTGCTCCAGGCGTACGTAGTAATCGGCGCTGACCCCGGCGAGCAGGGCCACCTCCTCGCGGCGCAGCCCCGACACCCGGCGGTGTCCCGTGACGGGGAGATTCACCTCGGCGGGAGTGACGAGGGCGCGCCGGGCGGTCAGATATGCGCCGAGCTCAGAGCGTGCCATGCCCCCATGCTAGGTCCGCGCCCGCCGCGCATCCTGGGTGCGCTGCACCCAGGAGAACGCCGCCTCTCCCACCGGCGCCCCGGCCGGGCCAGCCTCGACGACATGAGCACACAACAACCCGAGAACACCGCGCCCGCCGACCGCAAGGTCATCCTCGTCACCGGCGCGAGCAGCGGCATCGGCGCGGCCATCGCCGCACGACTGGTGACCGAGGGACACCTGGTGGTGGCCGGTGCGCGCCGCACCGACCGCCTGCGAGAACTGGCCACGAGCACGACCGAAGAGGCAGCCCGGTCCGGCGGCGCCCTGGAGCCGGTGCGGCTGGACGTGACGGACCGCGCGGACGTCGCGGCCTTCGTCCAGGGCGCCCGCGACCGCCACGGCCGCGTCGACGTCCTCATCAACAACGCCGGCGTCATGCCCCTGTCGCGCCTTGACTCCCTGCTCGTCGACGAATGGGACCGGATGATCGACGTGAACGTCCGCGGCCTGCTGCACGGGATCGCCGCGGCGCTGCCCGTGTTCACCGCCCAAGGGTCGGGGCACCTCGTCACGGTCGCGAGCATCGGCGCCCACGAGGTCGTCCCCACCGCTGCCGTCTACTGCGGCACCAAGTACGCGGCCTGGGCGATCACCGAGGGCCTGCGCCAGGAGGTGGACCCCTCGATCCGGGTCACGACCATCTCGCCCGGCGTGGTCGACTCCGAGCTGGCCCACACCATCACCGAGGCGGGCGCCGCCGAGGCCATGCGCAGCTACCGGGCGCACGCGATGGGCCCCGACGCCATCGCGGCCGCCGTCTCCTACGCTCTGGCACAACCGGCCGACATCGACGTCAACGAGATCGTCGTACGGCCCGCACGCCAGCGCTGAGCCAGGTCGTGCCGGCCACCCCTGGGGTGAGGCCGAGCAGTCTCCCCGTTTGAGATCAATGCAGGTGGCTACTCGATCTCTGCGTAAGTACAGCGCTGTGCGACGTAGGCGCCGGTTGGTTGGGACAGACAGCCACCGGCGCTGCCGCATGCACAGAACCGCAAACTGTGGCCATAGATGTGGAGAATCTGCGATGCTCGGCTCATCAGCGGTTCTGCCGGCCCGACAGAGGCAGCCCGAGTAGACGAGAGGCAGAGCCAGTGGCTTCCTCACCGGACTCTCTCAACACATCGGCCCTGCAGTCTCGTTGCGACACCGAGCCCCAGGCCCCCAACGGCAACGACGAATGCGCGGAAGAGGTCGCCGAGATCAAGGCGCTGCGCACGGAGGTCAACGAACTGCATCGCGCCATGGAGTCCCACCCGTCCATAGATCAGGCGCGGGGAATGCTGATGACGCTGGGGCCGTGTACCGCGGACGAGGCCTGGGAGATCCTGGTCGAGGTGTCGCAGCACTCCAACACGAAACTGCGCGCGGTGGCGGAGGAGCTGATCGCGACGACTGAGGGCGAACCGCTGCCGAGCCCGGTGCGCACGGCGCTCGGCGAGGCACTGAGGAAGCGCCAGCCGGCCACGGGGTGAGCGAGGGCGTGTGCGAGTCCCGCCCGCCCTCCTCCACCCCTCCGCTCGCGCCCCGTGGCCGGGCCCCTCAGCCCCTCAGCTCGGCGAGGTCGGCCGCATCGAGGTGCAGGCCTGCCGCCGCGATGTTCTCGGTGAGGTGGGCGGGGGAGCCGGTGCCGGGGATGGCCAGCATGTTCGGTGAGCTCGCGAGCAACCAGGCGAGGGCGATCTGCGCGGTCGTCGCGTCGTGCCGCTTCGCGACGTCCGCGAGGCGGGCGTGCTCGATCGGGTCGAAGCCGCCGCCGAGCGGGAAGAACGGCACGTAGGCGATGCCGTGTTCCTCGCAGCGGGCCAGTACGGCCACATCATCGGCACGATGCACGTGGTACTGGTTCTGCACCGCGACGACGGGAGCGATGCCCCGCGCCTCGTCGAGTTGCGTCACATCGACATTGCTGACCCCCAGGTGACGGATCAGCCCCTCGTCGCGCAGCTGTGCCAGCGCCGCGAACCGCTCGGCGACGCTCTCGCCACCGGGCTCACTCATGCCGCCGACCCGCAGGTAGACGAGGTCGAAACGGTCGAGGCCGAGGGCGCGCAGGTCCTCCGTCACCAGCTCCCGCAGCTGCTCGGGGCCGGCCTGGCCGGTGGGCATGCCGTCCGGGCCGCGCAGCGGGCCCACCTTGGTGGCGATCAGCAGGTCGGCGGGATAGGGCGCGAGCGCCTTGCGGATCAGGTCGTTGGCGCTCACGTCATCGCGAGCGTAGAAGCCGGCCGTGTCGATGTGGTCGACTCCCGCGTCGACCGCCTGCCGCAGCACCTCGACTCCGGTCCGGGGATCGCGTGCCGGCCCGGTGAACGTGCCCGCCGCCAGCCGCATCGCGCCGAAGCCGAGCCGGTTGACGCGAAGGTCGCGGCCGAGGGTGAACTGGCCGCTCGCAGCGGCCGTGATCTGTGTGGTCATGTCCCCAGCCTCGACCCGTCAGGGCCGTCGACGGACCGGATGGCAACCTGTTGCCACGATCGTGAGGAAGACTGGCAGGGTGACCGACCAAACGACGCTGACAGTGCACGGCGAGGAGGAGCTGGTCGCGCGGACCGCCCAGCTGTTCGGCGAGGCGACGCGGGAGTTCTTCTGCGCGGCCAACGACCTGCACACCTGGTCGCGGCCCGAGGCCAGAGCGGCGATCGCACGCCGTCTCGGTCCGCGGACCGCTGACGGCATGGTCGTGCGCAAGCTCTACACCCCCGCCGTACTGGCCGACGAGGAACAGCGGCTGCACCTGTTCGCCGTCGCGGCCGCCGGTGGGCAGGTACGGATCCGCGCCGCGACGCTGCCGCACGAGACGATCATCCTCGACCGCAGGGTGATGATCCTGGCCGGGCGCAGTGGTGCGCGCGGCCGGGAGTTCACCATCACCTCCGCGCCGGCTCTCGTCGGGGGCGTACACGCGTTGATGCGTGCCACGTGGGACGCCGGGACCCCTCTCGCGGACTATCTGCGGCGCGAGACCGAGGGCCTGGACGCCGACTCGCTCGCCGTGCTGGCAGCGCTCGCGGACGGACTCACCGACGCCGTGGGCGCGCGCCGTGTCGGCATGTCCGTACGGACCTATCGCAGACGGGTCGCCGAGTTGATGACCGCGCTGGAGGCCGACTCGCGCTTCCAGGCGGGCGTGAACGCGAGCCGCCGCGGCCTCACCAGCTGACCGGCCCCCGCCGGGGCGGCCTGTCCCGTACCGCTGCCCTGAGGACAACGGCCATCGGCTACTGTCCCCGAACGGGGATCACGGGGGGTGATCACGGGGGTGAGGAAGTCATGATCGGACGGTGGTACACCGCGTTCGGCATCAATGTGCTGCTCGGCGGCCCAGCCCTCGTCCCGCTGTTCCTGCTCTACTACATCGGCGCGACCTGGGTGCACCCCGCACCGGAGGAGAACGACGGCTTCGGCATCGTCCTGATCGCCTTCGGACTCCCCGTCGCCGCCTGCGGCTTCCTCTGGTGGGCCGTCAACCGCCCCTTCGCCCGCAGGACTCAGCTCTCGCCCGCCCAGTACTGGACGCTCAGCCTCCTCGGCACGCTCATCCCCGCCCTCACGCTCCTCTGCGTCGACCCCTGAGCGCGAGACACCGGTCAGATCACGCGCCGGACGCCCGTCGATCACAGGCATCGAATCCCACCTCCGACAGGTGACCCGCGTCACACCCGGCTCCTGTCAGCAATCGTGGCGCCATCTCGTTCAAGGGGCACGCGCGAACGAGACAGGAGCAACGCCATGAAGCACCGCATCGTCGTCCTCGGCGCCGGATACGCCGGCGCCTTCGCCGCCGGGAACCTGGCCCGCCGGCTGTCACCCGCCGACATCGAGATCACCGTCGTCAACGCCCTGCCCGACTTCGTCGAACGGATGCGGCTGCACCAGCTCGCGTCCGGTCAGGACCTCGCGGTACGCAAGCTCGCCGACATCTTCGCGGGCACCGGGGTGCGGCTGCGCCTCGCGCGTGTGACCGGCGTCGACCCCGAGCACAGGACCGTCGCCGTCAGTGGCGAGGACGGTGACGGGGAGGTCGCGTACGACACCCTCCTGTACGCGCTCGGCAGCAGTGTCGCCCACCACGGTGTCCCCGGTGTGGCCGAGCACGCCTTCGACGTCACCGGCCGGGCCTCGGCGCTGCGCCTGCGCGAGCGCCTGGCGGGCCTGAGCGAAGGCGGCACCGTCCTTGTCGTCGGCGAGGGGCTGACCGGCATCGAGACCGCCACCGAGTTCGCCGAGTCGCGGCCCGACCTCGACATCGCCCTCGCGGCCCGGGGCGAGCTGGGCGACTGGCTTACCCCGAAGGCCCGCCGCCACCTGCGTCAGGCCTTCGATCGGCTCGGCATCACCGTCCACGAGCACACCGACATCGAAGCCGTCGATCCGACGCGGGCGGTCGCCGCCGACGGCACGGTCATCCCGGCCCAAGTGACGGTGTGGGCCGCCGGGTTCGCCGTACACCCCATCGCGGCCGCAAGCGGCCTGGAGGTCGCCGGCACGGGCCAGATCGCCGTCGACCGCACCATGCGCTCGGTCTCGCACCCGGACGTCTACGCCGCCGGTGACTGCGCCTACGCGATCGGCGACAACGGCCGGCCGCTGCCGATGTCCTGCGCCTCGGCCGGTTTCACCAACATGCAGGCGACCGCCGCGATCATCGCGCGCCTGACGGGCAGCGACGTTCCGACCGTCGGCCTGAAGTACTACGGCAACCACATCAGCCTGGGGCGGCGGGACGCGATCTTCCAGATGGTGGACGGGGAGGCCGGCTCGAAGTCCTGGTACCTGGGCGGCAAGTCCGCCGCACGCCTCAAGTCGGGCGTGCTCAAGGGCGCCGGGTGGGGCATCGTCCACCCGACCTTCGGCATGCCGAAGCGCCGGCGCCGTCTGGTCACCGTGCCCGACCAGGTGGGCGTGAGGGTCACCGCATAGGTTGTTCCGCATGGACAGCGCAGCCATCGACCGATTCGAGGCCAGCCGGGGGCGGCTGGCCTCGCTGGCGTACCGTCTGCTCGGTTCGGCCGCCGACGCGGAGGACGCCGTACAGGACACGTTCCTGCGCTGGCAGGCGGCGGACCGTGACCGGGTGGGGGTGCCGGAGGCGTGGCTGACCAAGGTCGTCACCAACCTCTGCCTGGACCGGCTGCGCTCGGCGCAGGCGCGCCACGAGCGGGCGGCCGGTGCCTGGATGCCCGAACCGCTCCTGGAGGGCGACCCCATGCTCGGCCCGGCGGACACCTTCGAGCAGCGCGAATCGGTGTCGTTGGCCGTACTGACCCTCATGGAGCGCCTTTCTCCGGTCGAGCGGGCGGCCTACGTCCTGCGTGAGGCCTTCTCGTACGCCCACGCCGAGATCGCCGGGATCCTCGACATCACCGAGTCCGCGAGCCAGCAGCATGTCCACCGGGCCCGGCGCCGGGTCACCGCCGAGCGCCGCGGCAGCGACGCGGTGGACCCCGCGTCCGCGCGCCGGATCGTCGAGGAGTTCCTTGTCGCCGCGGCGTCTGGGCGCACCGAAAGGCTGGTGGAGATGCTCACCGCCGACGTGACCGTCGTCTCGGACGGCGCCGGTCTGGCCAGGCGGCTGCTGCGGTACAAGACGCGCGAGCGCGTCGCCTCCTACGTGGGGGCCGGCTTCAAGCCCACGCCCGCGAAGCGGCGGCTGGCGGGCGGTTCCCCCGCCCTGCATGTCGCGATGGTCAACGGCTCCCCGGCCGTCGTGGCGGTGATCGAGGGCCGGGTCGTGGGCGCCGTGTCGTGCGAGGTCAGCGACGGCAAGGTCGCCTCCCTGCACGGCATCGCCGCCGCGGCCCGCCTGACACGCCTCAACGAGGCCTGGCAGCAGCACGATCCGGACGCGCCGGTCATCAGCGCGTGGTGACCGGGGCTGCCACCAGAGCCGCCGTCAGGGTCACCGCAGGCCCTGAGAGATGACCCGGGCCACCTCTTCCGGGTGCGTCAGCTGGGGATGGTGACCTGCCCCGGCGAGCACCGTCACGGTGGCCCGGGGGAGAGCGGCCACCAGGGCCTGGCCCTGCGCTGTGAGCGGATCATGGGAGCCGATGACGATATGGACGCGCCCCGGGTAGCGTCGCAGTTCGGCCCGGAGGTTCGCGCGCCAGTGTGGGTGCGAAGTACGGGCCAGCAGCCGGGCGGTGTGGGCCGCGACGGAGCCACGGCGCAGGTCCGCGACAGCGGAGCGCAGCGCGCCTGTTTGGTCCGCGGTGCCGGTCAGTCTCCTGGACAACGCCTGCGCGGTCGTCCGGCTCACATGCCGGCGGGTCAGGGGCGTCCACCTGGTGGTGCGGGGTGCGGGTGTCTGGAGGAAGAACGGGGCTACCAGCGTGAGTTGGTCTACTGCACCGGGGTGGGCGATCGCGGCTTCCACGGCTGCCGCGCCGCCGATGGAATGGCCCACGAGGTGCCGGGCGCCGGTCTTTGTCACCAGTGCGCGCAGCCAGGCCGGCCAGTCCTGCGGGCGTCCCGCGCTCATCCCCAGGCCGGGCAGGTCGACGGCGCGGGCATCGCCGACCGATGCGACGACCGGCGCCCAGGTGTCGGCGTTGACCGGCAGGCCGGGCAGCACCACCGTGGGGGCTCCCGCCTGGCCGAGCTCGAAGGTCCGTATGCCGTCGTGTGCGGTGAACCGCCGGTCGCCTGGCGGGGCTTCGCCGAAGCGGTGGGCTGCCAGGTGGTCGGCCCAGCGGTGGATCGTCGTGAGGGTGTCGGGCATGGTGAGTCCGTGCCGGGCGGCGAAAGCGCGGGCCGGTGCGGTCGGGTAGCGGTCGGCGGACAGGAAGGTCAGGGTTTCCGGATCAGCCTGGGTGAGCCGTCGGGGCAGCCGCTTGAGCAGGGGTACCGGGATACGTGTCCGGGGAGCCGTGACACCGTAGTGCTCCGCGATGAGCGTGAGCAGGTCGGGCAGGGCGGGTGTGTCGTCGGCCAGGGGCCAGTACGCGCCGCGTTGGGTTTCTGCGTCCGTCGGGAGCAGCGTCATGAACCGGGCGAGGTAGTCCGCCGCGACCACGGGCACGAACGTCCGCCCGTTTCCCGGCAGCGCCGGCAGTGAGCCCTGCCAGATGTCTTTCAGGTTGGAGGCAAGGCCCAGGTACTGGTCCGACTCCCCGGAGGCGCTGTCTCCGATCACGCTGGACGGGTTGACGATGCTCCAGGGGACACCCAACCGGTCCGCATCGGCCTGGAAAGCGGCATCCGCCTCGGCCCGGGACGCTTCGTAGGCGCCCAACGCCCGGTACTTCTCCCGCCGTTGCTCCTCGTCCCACAGGACGGGGGGCTGCCCGCCCACGCGGTACCCGGAGACCTGAACCAGGCGACGCAGGTTCGGCAGGCGCGCCGCGAACGCGACGACCGCGCGGACGCTGTCCACGTTGGCGCGGCGGGCCTCGTCCACCGACATCCCGAACCGGTAGGCGCCCGCGCAGTTGTAGATCTCGGTGATGTCGTCGAACGCGCCCTCGCGCGCGGCAATCAGCGACGCCTTGCTGTAATCAACCCTCAGGTCGGCCGGTGCCTGGTCATGCCCGTGCTCCGCCAACCACCCCACCAGTCGTAAGTGAGAGTCCGTACTCCGGCTGCCCGCGCTCACCCTGGCCCCGCTCCGGCCGAGCGCGAGCACCAAGTGGCGCCCGATGAAGCCGCTTGCGCCCAGTACCAGTGCGTGCCGGTCGCCTGAACCCGTGTCGGCTCCGTACCCTGTTCTTCTCATGCTGAGAGAATAGACCGGTCTATATATTTTGCAAGTTGCTCAAGCCAATCCATGGGGGTGATCCGCCCTGCGATCGTGTGGGGCATGAGTGAATGGGTGGAACGCGTCGACGAGCAGGACGAAGTGCTGGCCGTCGTCGACAGGGCCGAGGCGATACGGAACAAGTGGCTGCACCGGGTGGCGACCATCGTGTGCCGTGACCCGGCCGGACGGATCTTCGTGCACCGTCGCCCCGACGACATGTCGCGCTTCCCGGGCCAGTTCAACTGGATGATGGGTGGGGCCGCCGACGCGGGTGAGTCCTACGAAGAGGCCGCC
The DNA here is from genome assembly GCF_040682375.1 of Streptomyces sp. NPDC051214. Lineage (NCBI taxonomy): Bacteria > Bacillati > Actinomycetota > Actinomycetes > Kitasatosporales > Streptomycetaceae > Streptomyces > Streptomyces sp. NPDC051214. Next base: position 18,445 of record NZ_JBFBAT010000024.1, on the reverse strand, counting down.
GCGCGGGAACTCGCGGAAGAGCTCGGCGTGCGGGGGCAGCCTCGGTTCGTGCTCAAGTTCCGCTGCGCGGGGGTGATCAGCCCGTACTGGCTCGGCCTGCACGAGGTCGTGGTGAAGGAGCCGGTGCGACCTGACCCCTCGGAGGTCGCGTGGCACGCCTGGGTGACGGAGCGCGAACTCGCTGACCTGGTGCGCCACGAGGACTTCGTCCCCGATGCGCGTGAGGCGTACGACCACTACGGCCGGTACCGGCGCGGCGGGGACGAACGCCCTTATGCGTCCCAGTAGTTGAGCGGCGCCGACCCCACACTGTGTCCTCTGCGGTCAAGGACCCGCCCCACGTGCTTGACCGTGCGCAGCACCACGGCGCGCTCCGTGATCCGCAGATCCAGGTGCGCCAGGCGGCTGTTGAGCAGCGCCTCGGTGGTGTGGACCTCGGACAGCGTCGGCAGCCAGATGTCGAGCACCAGGTTGTGGGCGCCCGCGGTGATGCTGCACATGCGCAGGCCGGGCAGGGTGCGCAGCGCGCTCACCGTCTCGTCGAGATGCTGGGCGGGCACCGACCCGAAGTAGACGACCGAGACCGGGAAACCGGTCAGCGGCCTGGCCAGCGCGCAGCGCAGCGAGAGCCGCCCCGTACCGGTCAGGACGTGGAGCCGGCGCCGGACGGTGGCGGCGGAGGCGCCCACGGCCGCGGCCAGTTCCGTCAGGGGCATCCGGCCGTCGATGCCGAGCGCCAGAGCGATCTGGCGGTCCAAGGGCCGCAGAGACTCGGCGGGCAACGACGGTCGCTCCACCGTCAGGGCGGCGCGCTGCCGGCGGGTGAGACTGCGCAGCCGCCAGGAGGCTCCTTCGAAGGGTGCCGCGGTGATGACGTGGCTGCGGACGGCACGCACGCCGGGCAGTTGCGACACCCGGTCGCCGGTGAGCCGGGCCAGACCGTCGAGGTCGGCGGCACCGACGATCGCGAGCAGATCCCGCCCGCCCGACGTCTGCTTGAGGCTGAGCACCTGCGGGTCACGGGCGAGCCGGCCGATGGTGTCCTCGCTCAGGCGCCCGTCCATGTCGATTTCGATCTGCGCGTAGACGCCCTCGTCGTGGCCGGGCGAGAGGTAACCGTCGACCCAGGCCACGCCCGCGCGCACCATGCGCTCCCAGCGGCGGGCGACGGTCACCGCGTCGACCTCGAGCACCTCGCCCAACCGCACCCAGGGCACCCGGGGCTGGATCTGCAGGCCGTGCACGATGGCCAGGTCGAGTTCGTCCAGGGTGTGCGTCCGCTGCGTGCCCTGGGTGTTGCGCGTGTCCTGCTCGATCTGCGTGTCCATGAGGCGTGCCGAATCCTGCGTAGGAGGCATCGTGGTGAACGATTCCGGCGATTTTACAGAGTCGTGATCCCTGATACCGAGGATCGTCGGCCATGAGCCACGCACCGTTCTCCTCCTTGCGCATCATCCGAGCCCGCCTCGTGGACGGCACCGGCGCGGCGCCCGTCACGGACGCCGTCATCGACATCGACGAGGACGGCACGATCGTCCACGCAGGGCCCGCCGCCACCGCCCCGCAGGCGCCCGCCCGGGCCCGCACCGTGGACGCGGCGGGACGCACGGTCCTGCCGGGCTTCATCGACACCCATGTCCACCTCGCCATCGAATCGCCCCGGCAGATGGTCCGCCGCCACGAGAGCGACCAGACCCTGGAGACCTTCCGCACCGCCGAGCGGCTGCGCATCACCCTGGAGGCGGGCATCACCACCGCCCGCGACCTGGGCGGCCTGCCGGCCGGTTACCGGGACGCGGTGGCCGCGGGCCTGACCGCGGGGCCCCGGCTGCACACGGCGGTCCGCATCCTCAGTCACACCGGCGGCCACGCGGACTTCCACACGGAGTGCGGGTTCGACCCCAGCGCCGGGGTGGGCGAGATCGCCGACACCCCGGACGAGGTACGGGTCGCGGTGCGCCGTCTGCTCCGCTCCGGCGCCGACGTGATCAAGGTGTGTGCGACCGGCGGCATGAGCAGCCCCTACGACCAGCCCGACGACGAGGGCCTGACCGTCGAGGAGATCCGCACGGTCGTCGACGAGGTGGCCCGGCACGGCGGCCGTCCCGTGGCGGCCCACGCCCAGGGCACCGCGGGCATCATGAACGCGATCCGCGGCGGCGTCAGCAGCGTCGAGCACGGCTACGGCCTCACCGCGCAGGCACGCGAACTGGCGGGTGAGAACGGCACGTTCGTGGTGCCGACCCTCTCGACGGTGTTCGACGGCATCGACCGTTCGACCATGCAGCCCTTCCACTACGAGAAGAAGGTCCGCTGGTCCGGCATCACCCGGGAGAACATCGCGGCGGCCATCGCCGACGGCGTGCGGATCGCGATGGGCACCGACGCCGCGATGGTGCCGCACGGCCGCAACCTGCGTGAGCTCTCCCATCTCGTGTCCCTGGGCATGACCCCGCAACGGGCCATCGAGGCGGGCACCCGCAGCGCCGCCGAACTCCTGGGCCTCTCCGCGGAGATCGGCACCCTCGAACCGGGCAAACACGGCGACCTGGTGATGTGTGACGGTGATCCACTCGCGGACATCTCCGTGCTCGCCGACCCCGCCCGCATCGTGCTCGTCGCCCAGCGTGGCGCCGTACGCAAGGACACCCTCGGCCTGGCGCGGACCGTGCCCGCGGCCGACGGCGCGCCATCTCGAGGAGCCGCCGGATGAGCACCTCCGCCACCCCCACGAAGACTCCGGCGGGCGGACCGCCGCAGCGTTCCGTGCTCGACAAGGTCCTGAACGGCATCGAGCGCGCGGGCAACAAGCTGCCGCACCCCGTGCTGCTCTTCCTCGGCCTGTTCCTGATCATCGGCACGGTCTCGACGGTCCTCGCCGCCGCCGACACCACCGTCACGGTGCCCGGGGAGGACAAGACCCTCGCGGTCAAAGGGCTGTTCAGCGGCGAGGGCGTGCGCTGGCTGCTGGAAAACTTCATCCCCAACTTCACCGGGTTCCCCTCGCTGGGCACCGTCCTGCTGATGATGGCCGCGGTCGGCGTGGCCGAGAAGACGGGCCTGCTCGAGACCGCCGTACGCGCCTCCATCGCACGAGCCCCCAGGCGACTGCTGCCCTATCTGGTCGCCTTCGTGTCCTGCCAGGCGCACCTGATGAGCGACGTCGCGATCCTGGTGATCCCGCCCCTTGCCGCGCTCGCCTTCAAGAACGCGGGCCGCAACCCGATCGCGGGCCTCATCGGCGGCTTCGCCTGCGTCTGCGCGGGCTATGCGGCGGGCTTCTCGATCGGCGCGCTCGACGCGCTCTACACCGGCATCACGCAACAGGCCGCCGCGGTCGTGCCGGGCGGCGAGAGCGCCCCCACCCACATCCTCATCAACTACTTCTACACCGCAGCGGCCAGCTGCATCCTCGCCCTGATCGGCGGCTTCCTGATCTCCCGCGTCCTGGAACCCCGGCTGCCGCAGCCGGACCCGGACGCCGATGCGCACAGCGGATCCGACGCGGAAGCGAAGCCCGAGGGGCGCGGGGAGGAGGCCACCGCGCTGCCCGCTGTCACGGTCACCGTGAACGCCAGGCAGCGCACCGGCCTGCTGCGCTCGGGCGTCGCCGTCCTGCTGTACGCGGCCGTCGTGGTCACCTGCTGGCTGCTGCCGGGTTCCCCGCTGCGCGGCGAGGGCGGGGCACTGGTCCCCTCACCGGTCCTCGACGGCATCGTGCCGCTGCTGTTCGTCGCGTTCGTCCTGGCAGGCATCGTCTACGGCCGCACCGTCGGCACACTCAAGCGCGCCGACGACGCGCCCCGCATGATGGCCGAGTCGATCACCGGGATGTCGGGCTACATCGTCCTGATCCTGGTGATATCCCAGGTCATCGGCGTCTTCGACTGGTCCAACGTCGGCACCCTGCTCGCGGTCAACGGCGCCAACCTCCTTCAGTCCGCGGGCCTGACCGGCTTCACGGGCCTGGTCCTGTTCGTCCTCCTGGTCTGCGTCCTGAACCTGTTCGTCACCTCGGGCTCGGCCCTGTGGTCCCTGGTCGCGCCGGTCTTCGTCCCCGCGTTCATGCTCATCGGCATGGAACCCGCCGTCACGCAGGCGGCGTTCAGGATCGGTGACTCGGCGACCCAGATGATCACGCCGCTCAATCCGTATGTCTTCCTGATGCTGACCATCCTGCGCCGCTACGAACCCGGGGCGCAGCTCGGCACGGTCCTGTCGAGGCTCTCGGTGTTCGTGGTCCCGTTCCTGATCGCCTGGCTCGCGGTCCTCGGCCTCTTCTACGGCCTGGGCCTGCCGCTCGGGCCCGGCGCGGCAATCCACCGCTGAGCCCGGCCCGCGAGGGGCGCGTGAAGCGGATTGTGGAGCACCCGGACCTGTCGCGTCCGCGTCTCCTGCGCGTCTCCATAATCCGCTTGGCCCACCGCACCACCGGACCCTAGAGTGAACTCACTTCGACGAGACGTTCCCCAGAAGCACGCCGCAGAGCGGGAGCGTCCCACCTCACTGAGGTGCAGGGGAGGCGGCAGTTTCTTTGTCGACCCTTCCTCCGGAGGCTTCCTTCATGGACGTCGGTATCGGTCTGCCCATCGGCGACCCCGCCACCTTGCTCACCTGGGCCCAGCGCGCCGACGCGGGCCCCTTCAGCACCCTCGGCCTGCTCGACCGGCTCGTCTACGACAACCCCGAGCCCTTGGTCGCCCTGGCTCTGCTCGCCGGCGCCACCTCGCGCATCCGCGTCCAGAGCGAGGTCCTGCTCGCCCCACTGCGCGACACCGCCCTCCTCGCCAAGCAGGCCGCCACCCTGGACCGGATGTCCGGCGGGCGGCTGGTCCTCGGCCTCGGCGTCGGTGGCCGCGAGGACGACCATCAGGTCACCGGCATCGACCTCCACACGCGGGGCCGACGCCTCGACGAGCAGATGGCCGTCATGCGCCGCCTGTGGTCCGGCGAACCGTACGGCGCCGGCATCGGCCCGATCGGCCCCGCGCCCGCCAGGCCGGGCGGCCCCGAGGTGCTCTTCGGCGGCTTCAAGCCCGCCGCGATCGAACGCGTCGCACGCTGGGGCGACGGCTTCCTCGCCGCCGCGCCGCCCGCCTGGGCAGGCGGGCTGTTCGACACCGCCCGCATGTACTGGAAGCAGTACGACCGCGACGGTGAACCGCGCATCGTCGCCCAGATCAACGTCGCGCTCGGCCCGGACGAGGTGATCGAGGACGCCGGCAGGAACATGCACGCGTACTACGCCTTCACCGGCATGCCCGACCGCTTGGTCGCCGGCCTGTGCACCACCCCGCGCGACATCCGCGACGCACTCACCCGCTTCGCCGACCTGGGCGCCGACGAGGTCATGCTGTACTGCTACGGCCTCGACCCCGACCAGGTGGACCGGCTCGCCGAGCTTGTGTGACGGGGCATCAACCGGCGGAAGGACAAGAAGTGGACCATGGGCTGCGCTGGATAGCGAACGGGTACGACGGGAGCTACACCTTCACCCTGTGCCAGGGCATCACGCCGCGGGAACTGCTGGTGCGGATCGGAGCGAAGCCCCACCACATCCACGAGCTGACCGACCTGGCGGTCTCAGAGCTTTCGGTGCGGCCGGAGGACGGTCATCTCAGCGATCTGGAATTCCTCGACTGGGAAGACGACGACCTGGTGACCCGGCTGACCGAGGCCGGGTTCCTGTCGCACCCGGAGACGATTGTGCGGGCCGGGGCCATCCCCGGCTGGGCGTACGCCATCGAGGCTTTCACCTCTCGTTCGCGCAACCACCTGGGAGAACTCTCGCGCGGCACGCGGGCGTACACCGTCTTCAGCTCCGGCGCAGGCATGCAGCGGGTGGGCCATGCTCGCGACGGGCAGGTACTGAGCGACTACGAACCTCAGGAAGCGGCGGGCCCGGGGGCCGCCGAGGCGGAGGAAGAGGTACCCGGATTCGCCTACACCGGTGAGGAGACAGCCGACAGGGCCTTCCTCGGCTTCCTGGAGGACGAACTGGGAATCCACATCGCCTGGGAGGACACCTGCGGGCCGCTGCCCACCGCGGCCTTCGCGGACGCCTTCTCCTGACGCGGCCATGAGACGTACGCGCGGTTGCCGGTCGTGGCGTCCTGGAGCAGGATGCGGGGATGCGATTCTCGGTCAACATCCCGAACTTCGGTGACTTCGCAGACCCCAGGACCGTGGCGAAGTTGGCCGTGGCAGCGGAACAAGCAGGATGGGACGGACTGTTCGTCTGGGATCACGTGCTGCATCGCAAACACGCGGGCAGGCCTTTCGGAGACCCCTGGATGCTGCTGACCGCCGCCGCGCTGGCGACCTCCCGGATCAGGCTGGGCACGCTGGTCACGCCGGTCGCGCGGCGGCGCCCGCAGCAGCTCGCCCGCCAGGTGGCGACCCTGGACGTCCTGAGCGGCGGCCGGGTCACCTTCGGCGCGGGCCTCGGCGGCCCCATCGAGGACGAGTACGCGAGCTTCGGCGACACCACCGACCCCAAGGTGCTGGCCGAGCGCCTCGACGAGGGCCTGGACCTGTTGCGGCGCTACTGGTCGGGCGAGCCGGTGAACCACGACGGACGCCACTACCAGGCGCGCGACGTGACGCTGCTGCCGGCCACAGCGCAGCGCCCCGGGCCGCCGATCTGGGTCGCCGGTTTCTGGCCGAACCGTCCGCCCATGCGCAGGGCTGCCCGCTGGGACGGCGCGGTCCCGCTGTTCACCGACGCCAAGCACGGACATGTGCCGCCGATCAGCCAGGTCCAGGATCTGGTGGCCTATGTGGGAAAGCAGCGCGAGGACCGGTCCGGCACTCCCTTCGACATCGTCCTGGGCGGTGCGTCGCCGGGCGGGGACGCGGCCAAGGCCCGTGACCTGATCGGCCCGTTGGCCGAAGCGGGAGCCACCTGGTGGGACGAGCGGCAGATCCAGACCAGCGACGGACTTGACCGGTTCGAGCCCGTGCTGCGCCGCGTCGAGCAGGGCCCGCCGGTCCTGTAGAGATCCTGCCCGTCGACCGGTGGCCGTCAGGCGCCTGCCCTCAGCGTGGCGGCTCCCGGGCCGTCCAGCTCGGCCAGCGCTTCCTTGCGTCCGGAGATGGCCAGCAGCAGGGAGAGGGCGGTTCCGTGTACCTGTGGGCCCTCGCCGATCGTCAAGTCGGCGTCGGTGGGAGCCAGTTGCAGTGCGGCGACCGCCTCCTTGGCTCCGCCGAAGGACGCCGACGTACGAGCCTGCAGGCGGAGTGATCTGATGACGGCCTCCGGCAGGTAGGTGTGGGTGAGGCCCAAGGGGCGACGAATGTCCTCGCCGTGTACGACCTCCTCGACGAGCCGGGTGTCGAGGGGCGCCGGAGGGGCCGAGGTGCGCGTGGTCACCTGACGCAGGCGCTCCAAGGTCTCCTGTGGTGAGGCGCCGCGCCGGCGCCGCACCCCGCGTGCGTTCTGACGGTCGAAGTCGAAACGCGCACGGATCATGCCGCCCACGAAACCCAAACGCGTGGTGCGAGCCGTGTCGACCAGGTGGGCGACCACGTCGTGCACGGTCCAGCCCTCGCACAGGGAGGGGTGGTCCCACTGCTTGTCGTCGAGGTGCGCGAGATCCTCGACCAGCGCTGCGCGCTCCGTGTGGACCATCGACCAGACATCATCGTTCACGGCTGTTCCTTTGCTCGGTCCCAGTGTCGGTCAAGGGAAGACCCGTGGCGCGGCAGGAACTCATCGGGGTGGGCGTCGGGTGGGCGGCCTGATCCGGCACTGAGGGCTCCCACACGGAGCTGTCGTGCGCGAAGAGCACTCTGCGCGGGTCGAATGCGGTGAGCCGTTCCATCCAGGGCCGGTAGGCAGGCAGGGGTGGCTCGAGGCCGTCCTGGGTCGCCCGGTGAGCCATGTGTTCCGAGGCGAAGTCGGACGCGAAATCGTGTGCTTGGCCGGCCAGGACGACGGTGCCGTCAGCTTGCCGGATCACCAGCGATTGATGCCCCTCGGTATGGCCGGGAGTGGGGATGATCCAGACGCCGGGCCACAGTTCCGCCTCACCGGTGAGTTCCCTGTAGGTGGCGCCGGGGCAGTCGACGAGTGCGTCCATGGTGTAGCCACCGCCACGGGCAGCGGCCAGCTCGGTCGTCTGCACCACGATGGGGGTGCCGTTGAACAGTGGGTTGCCGCCGCAGTGGTCGAAATGCAGATGACAGTTCACCACCACGGAGACGTCGGCGGGGGTGAGGCCCGCGTCCGCGAGCGCGGCCTCGAGCGGTCTGCGGCGGGGCCGGTAGTGGCTCTCGGTTGCGGGATCGACGGCGCCGATGCCGGTGTCGAAGAGGAGCAGCCCGTGCTCGTGCCGCACCAGATATCCGAGTACGGGCTCAACGCGCGGCCGGTCCGTTCCGGCTTCTGCTGCCGGTCGCACGATGTACCCCAGGTCGAGCCGCCGAACGGCCACTTGCTTCTCCATCGCTCCAGCCTCGCAGCCCCCCGCCCCGTCCTTCGAGGGATCTGCCGACGGCAGAGTCGACGAGGCGACGGCTTCGGGGGGTGCCGTCACGCCATGGACCGCAGGGGTGGGTGCTGCGTGGTGATGCCGGGGGGCTGCAGCAGTGGAGGAGGCTCGGGCCCGGGGTCCTCGGCGAGCATCACGCCTGCGCCGGAGTGGTCGAAATCTGCCGGCCAGCGTGTGAGTTCGCTCGCCATCGCGCCGGTCAGCCGTGCCTGTCGCAGGTCGGCCGTGCTCAGGTCGGAGCCACGTAGGTCGGCCAGCCGCAGGTCGGCCCCGTGGAAGACGGCGTGGCCCGCGTCGGCCTTGCGCAGGTTCGCCTCGCGTAGGTCGGCTCCGGTGAAGTCCGCGTCACGCAGGTCGGTTTCGACCAGGCGTGCGCCTCGTAGGTCGGCGAGTACGCAGCGGGCCCGGCGCAGGATCGCCGTCGTGAGGTCGGCGTGGCGCAGGTTGACCGCGACGAGGGACGCCTGCGTCAGTTTGGCGTGGTACAGGCCTGCCGCCTCCATGCAGGAACGGTCAAAGTTGACCTCATGCAGCCACAGCCCGTCGCAGTCGGCTCGGCGCAAGTCCGTGACGCTGAGGTTGAGCCAGGAATGCTCCCGGGGTTGCAGCAACAACACGCCGAGCCCGGTCAGCGCCACCTGGGCGTCGGCTGCGCGGACCTCCAGCGGCGCCACGTCGTTGATGGGCGCGTCCGACGGCGGAGCTTCCGGTCCGGCGGGTGGCCAGGGCAGGTGCGTGCGCAAGTACGCGGCCTGGATGGAGATGACGGCCTCCCGGTCCCGGGCGGAGTGCTCCGCGATCCGCCACAGCGCGTGGAGCCCACCGATGCGTGTTTGCAGCTTGTCACTGCCGAGCTGATCGACGGCCGTGCTGAACCGGTCGGTGACATGGCCCTCCTGGGTGGCACGCAAGCCGTCCTGACTGACGCGGAGTTGGCGCCAGGTGGCGTACGCACCGAACAGCAGGACCATGCCGCCCACGGCCTGCAGAAGTGTCGTACGGACGTCGTTGACGGCTTTCAGCCGGTCTTGCGGGGCCACGCTCGCCCCGGCCAGGTCGTGGTCGACCACCGCGCCCGGCAGGACGACCAGCAGCGCGCCCAGAGTGGCCAGTGCTGCTGCCGTGGCCAGTGAAACCGCGATCGCACGACGCATGGACGGCCGCTCGCGCCCTGGCCTGCGACCGCGGCCAGGCTCCCCCATCTCCATGGTCATGGGAGCCTATGCGCGTCACGAAAGTCGATCAAGGCGCGTGAGCCGGACCGCGAGCACGGCCTTCTGGCCCGCCGCCCCTGACCACAGCCCGCACATCAGCGCCTGCTGGGCCAGGTCTAGGCTCAGGCTCGCGGAGTATCCGCCGGGCCGGCGGAGTACTCGCCGAGCGAGGGGGGGAAGCCGATGAAGGTCGTGCTGGCCGGAGGGACCGGGCAGGTCGGAGCTGTCCTGGAGCGGGCGATGACCGCCGCGGGGCACGAGGTCGTCGTACTGACCAGGCATCCCAGGCGTGAGCGTCAGGTGGGCTGGGACGGGCGGACACTTGGTTCCTGGACCGCCGAGATCGACGGCAGTGATGTGGTGGTCAACCTGGCGGGCCGCAGTGTGAGCTGTCGCTACACCGAGGCCAACCTGCGGGACATGATGGACTCGCGGGTGCGGTCCGCCGAGGTGGTCGGCGCGGCCATCGCCGCTTCGGCCAAGCCGCCCGCACTCTGGCTGCAGATGAGCACCGCCACCATCTACGCGCACCGCCACGACGCACCGCACGACGAGGCCACCGGTGTCATCGGCGGTACGGAGACCGGCGTCCCGGACTACTGGGAGTACAGCGTCCGGATCGCCAAGAACTGGGAGCGCGCCCAGCAGGACGCCGACACCCCGCACACCCGCAAGGTCGCTCTGCGCGCGGCCATGGTGATGAGCCCCGACCGGGGCGGTGTCTTCGACGTCCTGCTGCGGATGACGAGGCTGGGTCTGGGCGGGCCGGTCGCGGGCGGAGCGCAGTACCTCTCCTGGATCCACGACGAGGACTTCGTGCGCGCGGTGGAGTTCCTGATCGCCCGCGACGACATCACCGGCCCCGTGAACCTGTCCGCGCCCGGCCCACTCCCGCACCGCGCGTTCATGCGCGCGCTACGGGCCGCGGCAGGCGTCCGGGTGGGACTTCCCGCCACCAAGTGGATGGCGGAGATCGGAGCCTTCGTGATCCGCACGGACACGGAACTGCTCCTCAAGAGCCGCCGGGTGATCCCCGGCCGGCTGCTCGAAGAGGGCTTCGTCTTCGAGCACGCCGCCTGGCCGGACGCGGCGACCGACCTTCTGCGGCGCCGTGCGCGGGACCGTGCCGAGAGGTGACTCAGCTCTCGGCGCCCTCCGGCTGGGGTGCGGCTGCCGCGTCCGCCGGGGCGACCGCGGTGTAGAAGACGGAGGAACCCTGCTTGGTGCGCTGGGCACGGCCCTTGGCGACCAGGCCCTCCACCGTGGTGCGCACCACGGTGGTCTTGATGGTGCGGTCCGGGAGCTCCTGGGAGAGCGCGTTGGTGATCTCGGCGGCGGAGCGCGGCTCCTTCTGGCTGCTGAGGTGGTTGCCGATCAGCTCCACAAGCGTGGGCCCGCCCGTCGTTTCGGCGGACTTCTTCGCGGTGGCCTTGGGCGCACTCTTGGCGGCCTTGTCCTTGGCCTTTTCGTTGTTCTTGGCCTTGGCGGCCGCGGGCTTCTTCGTTCGGGCCGCACCGGAATTGTTCGCACTTGCCCGTGGGGCGGGTACAGCCTTCTTGCCGGTTGACGCGCGGCTCGCCGTCGCCTTCGCGGTGGCCGTCGGCGCTCCGGAGGAGCCGAGCGCCTGCTGCATGCTCAGCAACACCGCGTGGTCGTCCTCCAGCGTCTGCAGCTGCGCCTGCAGTGCTGCGAGCTCAGCCCCGACGCGCTCTTGTTCCTTGCGGTTGCTCTCCAGATCCTCGGCCACGCGGGTGGCGTACTGGGCCTGAACTCCGGCTGTTTCCGGCTGAACGTCTGACATGTCAGTGACCTCTTCGTGAGCGCACGCGGTCGTGCGGATGGCGGATCGTGCTCACGACTGAGCACTCCTGATGGGGGGCACATGCAAGGTGCCCCTGAATGTTGGCTGCCCAACTTGCAACTGCAGTAACTCATGTGTTGGGCCATGAAGGCTACGTTCTGGCGTCCGCCGAGGAAACACCTGAAAGGAAAACTGACCCTCGCCCACACATCAACTCGATACCGCGTTCGAAATTGATGGGGTCACGAGCCAAAAGGTATGCACCTATGTGTCGTGCGGGAGTTGGCAAGGGCATCACCTGCGACGCTGGTCCTCAGGGGACCGCTGAACCCATCCGCCGGACCGCCTCGGTGAGCACCTCAGGTGAGGCGGCCACATTGAGACGGACGAAGCCCTGACCCCCGGTTCCAAAGGTGTTGCCGGAATTCAGGGCGACGCGCCCGCGCCGCAGGAATACCTCGGCCGGGTCATCGCCCAGGCCCAACTCCCGGCAGTCCAGCCAAGCCAGGAACGTGCCTTGCGCGGGTGTGTAGCCGATGGAGGGCAGGTGCTCCGCCAGCAGGTCGGCCAGCAGTCGGCGGTTCTCGTCGAGGCCCGAGAGCAGGGCGTCGAGCCAGTCACCTCCGTCGCGCAGAGCTGCCGTGTGGGCGATGATGCCCAAGTGGCTGGGGCCGTGGCTGACCTCTTCGGGCATGCGGGCGAGGTCGTCGGCGGCCTCGGGCCCCGCGATGGCGAGGGCGGCCTTGATACCGGCCAGGTTCCAGGCCTTCGACGCCGACATCAACGACAGCCCGTTCTCCGCTCCGGGCACGCTCAGGAAAGGCACGAACGACGCTCCTGCCGCCACGACCGGAGCATGGATCTCGTCCACCACGACACGTACGCCGTGCTCCCGCGCCAGGCGCGCGATCCGCGTCAACTCGGCGGCGGTGTGCACGGTCCCGGTCGGGTTGTGCGGGCTGCACAGCAGATACACCGGCCGCGCGGCACGTCGTACCGCACGCCGGAACACGTCCTCCAGCACGGCGAAGTCGACGCGCAGGTCCGGGCCGAGCGGCGCCTCGACGACGGGCCGGTCGAGGTTGCCGACGAACTGGTAGAAGGGCGGATAGACGGGGGAGTTGACGATGACGGGGTCACCGGGCGCGGAGACCAGCTTGAGCATCTCGACGACACCGAGCATCACGTCGGGCACGATCGCCGTACGCTCGACCGCGGGCCCGTCCCAGGCCCAGCGCTTGAGGGCGAACCCGGCCAGCGCCTCGGCGTAGGCCGTCCCGGCGGGATAGCCGGTGTCACCGAGCCCTACGGCAGCGGTGATCGCCTCGGCGATCGGCTCCGCCAACGGGACGTCCATCTCGGCCACCCACAGCGGCAGCACGTCGTCGGGGTAGGTCCGCCACTTCATGCTCGTACGCCGCCGCAGCTGCTCCAGTGAGAGTCGGCGCAGTGGGTTCGCGCCGTCCGGCGCGACGGGTTCATGCGACACATTTCCCATACGTAGAAGGTAGGCAGGGCCGAGCGGATTCATGCCTGCTTCGACGCGATCAGGTGTCGGTCCGGGGGAGTCCGGGGGCAGGCATGGCGAGCGCGCCCGTCCATGGCCGGCATCAACGCGACGAGCGGCAGGGCGTGCACCGGTCCCCTTTCAGCAGCGAATTCGCCTTCAAGTAAGGTGCGCCTTACTGGCTGGATCATCGGTCCGTCCGCCTGCCCGCCGACCTTTGAGGAGCCCCGTGCCCGACGCCGCGACACCCGCCACCGTTCCGCCCCTGAGCGGTAGCGCCACGGCGCCGCACACCTGGCAGGAGCTCGGCTCGGAAGACGAGCTGACCGAGCTGCTCGGCGAGCCGCACCCGATCGTCATCGACAAGGTGCATGACGAACTGACCGAGGGTGACCTGGGAATCTTGGCCCGTTCCCCGTTCTGCCTCGTCTCGACGTCGGACGCGGAAGGAAACTGCGACACGTCCCCGCGGGGCGACGCACCGGGTTTTGTGCGCGCACTCGACGCACGCACCGTCGTCCTCCCCGACCGGCCCGGCAACCGTCGTGGCGACAGCTTCCGCAACATCCTGCGCAACCCGCACGTGGGACTGCTGCACCTGGTGCCGGGCAGCGGCGACATCCTGCGCATCAACGGCCGCGCCCGGATCCTGACGGACGCCCCGTTCTTCGACTCGATGACCGTCAAGGGGCAACGGCCCCGGCTGGCGATCGTCGTCGAGACAGACGAGATATACCTGCACTGCTCTCAGTCGCTGCGGCGCGCTGGACTCTGGCAGCCGGAGTCGTGGGAGCGGGATACTCGGCGGTCCTGAAAGCGGCCACCGGCCGCGCTCAGCCGCCCTCGCCGGGCGGCGTGCCGCAGCTCGGGCCGCCAGGACCGTCGAATTGCACCGAGCTCAGAAAGTCGCGGTAGGCGGGGAAGAAGTTGCCCTTGCCGGTCGGGCCGGACGAGGTCACGACCGTACAGCCGGAGTAGTTCGCGTCGGACCACAGGTAGATGGTCGAGGCCGTGCGGTTCCAGTCCGACTTGGCCCGGTCGTCCATGCCCAGCGCCGCGAGGTCGGGGGCGCTGCCCCTGAGGGTGATCATGTCGCCGGTGCCGTCGAGGCCCGAGAACATGCAGTAGGAACCCGCGGGACACCGGTCATAGCCGTCGGCTGCGTGCGCCGTGGAGACCGGCACCCCGGTGGCGGCCGCCGCGGCCGCCGTCACGAGCAGCACGGCGAGCTTGTGCCTCATCGAATGTGCCCTGCGCATACCGAATCCGCCTTCGTCATCAGGGCCCGCGAGTCCGCCGAGTGCGGGCACCGCGACGGCGCGGTGCGCGGGCTGCCGTCCCGGGCGGTCACCCCGGATCACGAGTGCTGACCTTTTCGTGCGCGAGTGGCTCAAGAACGGTTCGATCCGCCCTGAGAACGGTGCGATCGGCCTTGAGCATCCCCAAGGCGCGATGCTATCCACCTCGTCAGGCCCCCCAGGGACGAACACGTCACTTCCACCCCGCCGGAAAGAGCCGCACATGAGAATCGTTGACGCGAAAGTCATCGTCACCAGCCCGGACCGCAACTTCGTCACACTAAAACTGACCACCGACGAGGGCATCACCGGACTCGGAGACGCCACCCTCAACGGCCGTGAACTGGCCGTCGTCAGCTACCTCGACGACCACGTGCTGCCTCTCCTGGCCGGACGCGACGCGCACCGGATCGAGGACACCTGGCAGTACCTGTACCGCGGGGCCTACTGGCGGCGCGGGCCCGTCACCATGGCCGCGATCGCCGCCGTCGACGTCGCCCTGTGGGACATCAAGGCCAAGGCCGCGGGTCTGCCGCTCTACCAGCTTCTGGGTGGCGCGAGCCGCGAGCGTATCCGTACCTACGGGCACGCGAACGGCCGCGACATCCCCGAACTCCTGGACTCCGTAAGGGCCAGGCTCGCCGAGGGATATCCGGCGGTGCGCATCCAGTCGGGCATCCCCGGCCTGAGGGCCGTGTACGGCGTGCACAGCACCGACGGCGGCGGCGACCCCGTCCAGCACCAGCAGGCCCGCCCCCTCGTGGAGGACTGGGACACCGACGCCTACCTGCGCCATACGCCCACCGTCTTCGAGGCGGTCCGTGCGGAGTTCGGCGCCGAGCTTCCGCTGCTGCACGACGCACACCACCGGCTCACCCCCGTTCAGGCGGCCCGGCTCGGCAAGGACCTGGAACCGTATCGGCCGTTCTGGCTGGAGGACTGCACGCCGGCCGAGAATCAGGAGGCACTGCGTCTCGTGCGGCGGCGCACCTCGACACCGCTGGCCATAGGTGAGGTCTTCAACACCGTGTACGACTACCAGACCCTGATCACCGAGCAGTTGATCGACTACGTGCGTTCCGCGGTCACCCACTTCGGAGGAGTCACGCCCCTGCGCAAGCTCTTCGACTTCGCCGCGCAGTACCAGATCAAGACCGCGGTGCACGGCCCCGAGGACATCTCCCCGGTGGGGATGGCGGCAGCCCTGCACCTGGACCTCGCCGTGCACAACTTCGGTATCCAGGAGTACTCCGGCCACACCCGCCTCACCGACGAGGTCTTCCGGCACGCCTACACGTTCACGGACGGCCATTTGCATCCGGGGGAGGCCCCCGGCATCGGTGTGGAACTGGACGAGGAGCTGGCGGCGGCGCATCCCTACGAGGCGGCCTATCTGCCGGTCAACCGACTGCGGGACGGGACCGTGCACGACTGGTGAGCGGGGCGTCTCAGTCTCCCCTCTGGACAATGCCGTCCCACGGTGCTGAGATGCCAACTGCCCCTGTTTCCCACGTTATAGAGATCGCGCACTCCTCAGTTTTCCAACGTTGCAAAGCGCCTTGAGCGGCAGCAGACACCAACGCACACGGACAACGACGGGACGGTACGCATGACGCAGCTCGGCCGACGCCACTTTCTCCTCAGCTCCGGCGCGATCACCCTCGGCGCGGCCGCCGGGATGACCGCCGTCACCGGTCCCACCGCACACGCGGCGGCCCCAGCGCGCGGCGGTCTGTACGGCCCCAACGTCGCACCGCTGGCCCCCACCGCCTCCCAGAAGCTGCCGGTGGGCAGCGTCACCGCGCGCGGCTGGCTGCGCGGACAGCTCGACCTCCTGCTCGGCGGCCTTTTCGGGCGGTACGCGCAGATCTCCCACTTCCTGGCGTTCGACGACTCCGGCTGGGTGCACCCGGACAAGGCGGGGTGGGAGGAAGTGACGTACTGGCTGCGCGGTTACGTCGATCTCGCCGCCCTCACCCGGGACCGCGCGGCCCTGGCGGAGAGCCGCCGCTGGATCGACGCGATCATCGCCACCCAGGAAGCGGACGGATTCTTCGGCCCGAGAAGGCTGCGCACCCAGTTGAACGGCGGCCCGGACTTCTGGCCCTACCTGCCGCTCCTCCAGGCGCTGCGCTCACACGAGGAGTTCACCGGGGACACGCGGATCGAGCCGCTCATGCTGCGCTTCATGCGTTTCATGAACGATCAAGGGCCCGGCGCCTTCGACTCCAGCTGGGTCTCCAAGCGCTGGGGCGACGGCCTCGACGTCGCCTTCTGGCTCTACAACCGGACCCGGGAGAGCTTCCTGCTCGATCTCGCCGACAAAATGCACACCCATGGCGTGGACTGGGCGGGCGGCATCGCCGACTGGCACAACGTCAATGTGGCCCAGGGCTTCCGCGAACCCGCCCAGTACGCGCTGCGCTCCGGCAAGGAGACCCACACCCGGGCGGCCTACCGCAACTACGCGACCGCGATCGGGACGTACGGACAGTTCCCCGGCGGCGGCTTCGCGGGAGACGAGAACGTCCGCCCCGGCTTCGGCGACCCCCGCCAGGGCTTCGAGACCTGCGGGACCGTCGAGTTCATGGCCAGTCACGAACTCCTCACCCGCATCACCGGCGACCCCGTGTGGGCCGACCTGTGCGAGGAGCTGGCCTTCAACATGCTGCCGGCGGCGACCGACCCCGCCGGATCGGGCGTCCACTACGTCACCAGCGCCAACAGCGTCGACCTCGACAACTCCCGCAAGACTCAAGGGCAGTTCCAGAACGGGTTCGCGATGCAGGCCTTCCAGCCAGGCGTCGACCAGTACCGCTGCTGTCCGCACAACTACGGCATGGGCTGGCCCTACTTCACCGAGGAGCTGTGGCTCGCCACCCCGGACCGCGGCCTGGCAGCGGCGATGTACGCACCGTGCACGGTCACGGCGAAGGTCGGCGACGGCACCTCGGTCACGATCACCGAGGACACCGACTACCCCTTCAAGGAGACCATCACCCTCACCCTGAGCCTGGACAAGCCGGTGCGTTTCCCGCTGCGCCTGCGCATACCCGGCTGGTGCGAAGGCCCCCGACTCGCCGTCAACGGCCGCCGCCTGCGAGCGCCTGCGGAGGGGCCCGCCTTCGCCGAGGTGGAGCGCACTTGGCGCCACGGGGACCGCGTAACCCTGCGGCTGCCGCAGAGCACCTCGGTGCGCACCTGGCGAAACGGCGCGGTCAGCGTCGACCACGGCCCCCTGACGTACTCCCTGCGCATCGGCGAATCGTACGAGCGGTACGCGGGCACGGACGATTTTCCGCACCAGGCGGTGCACGCGACCACCCCTTGGAACTACGCGCTCGACCCCGATCCGGCGGACGGCCTCTCCTTCACCGCCGACCCCGGACCGCTCAAGGGCGACCCCTTCACGCACGAGGGCGTACCGGTACGTATCCGTGCCCGCGCCCGGCGCCTGGCGGAGTGGGTCGCGGACGACGAGCACGTGGTGGCGCCGCTCCAGCAAAGCCCGGCCCGTGCCACCAGCACGCAAGAGGACGTGACGCTCATCCCGATGGGCGCTGCACGCCTGCGCGTCACCTCATTCCCCACGGCCGCTCCCGACGGCAGCCCCTGGACGCCTGAGCCACCCTTCCGCCGCATCGAGAACCGGCACAGCGGCAAGGTCCTGGCGGTCGACCACATGTCCCTGGACGACGGCGGGCGCGTGGTCCAGTTCGACAACTCCGGTACCGGCGACCACGCGTGGCAGCTCATCGACCGGGGCGAGGGCCGGTACACGCTAAGCAACGGGTACAGCGGCAAGGTTCTTGGCATCGAGCAAGCCTCAACGGCCAACTCGGCCAGGGCCGTGCAGTTCACCGACAGCGCGGAGGCACATGTGCGCTGGGAGAAGGTGGAGCAGGGGGAGGGCTGGTTCCTGCTCCGCAACCGGCACAGCGGGAAGGTCCTGGGGGTGGACGGCATGTCGACGGCCAACAGTGCCCAGGTCGTGCAGTTCGACGACAACGGCACGGCCGACCATCTGTGGCGGCTGACCTGACACAGCACGCCGTCGGGGGGGGGCCCCCCGGGGGGGGGGCCCCCCCCCCCCGGCAGGGGCGGGGGGGGGGGTGGGTTTCCCCTAGGAGGTT
>NZ_JBFBAT010000023.1:0-102187 GCF_040682375.1 Streptomyces sp. NPDC051214 | reverse complement strand
TCAGGGAGCAGACGCCGTCAGCAGGCGCACGCCCCGAGCAGATAACCGCGCGTTCCAACGCCCGGCCCGCCTACACCACTCGGTGGGACACCATCCCGAATCATCTCAGGATCACTGAGAACACGCTCTGGAAGGTCGCGGGGCGGTTCGTAGGTAGGCATGAGCGACGCTCCGGAGTGAGGGACAAGACGCCGGCCGGTGCTACTCGTTGTCCGCTGATGCTACTCACCGCGGGTATCCAGCTTGGGCTACTTCTCAGACGTTCCAATCGGAAGGCTGAAAGATCAGACCCCGGCGACCGCTGCAACGGCCTCGGGGCATGGCTTACCTGAGAAAGCAGGTCGACATGTCGGACTGTATCGCTCGCGTCTCCGGGCAGCCGTTACAGCTCCTCCAACCCGCCCCGGGGCGCCACCGGCCTTCCTGGGCAAGCTCGGCTGTACGGAACGACGACGTCCTAATTGGGCCGCTGCTGCACATGCCTGGGCTGACTGGTGAGGACATCAGCCCCCTTTTGATCCATAGGGTGGAGCTGACGGTATGAGTGATCAAGTGCGGGTGCTGCCGTGGTCGACGTTGGAGGGAAACCCTTGCATTCTTGTGGGTCCGGGGACGGGCTTCATGGCGCGGTTGGCCGACAACGTCGAGAGTGTTCAACTAGGCATGGCGTGCGATCTTCTCGGGCATGCGGCGGACACGCTCGCTGACCGCAAGGCCACGCCCGAGGAACTCCGCTTCGTGACTGCCCGGTTGACCGAGTCGCTTCGAGAGGTCCATCGAATCGCGGAGAGCCGGGGAGATCGCTTGTCCGCATCCGACCTATCCGATGTGGACGACAGCGACGAGGACGACGACGATCCGCAGCTTCCGGCAGGGGCGTTCGGGTGAGTGAGGACAGCTTGCCACGAGGCCGTTACGTGCCCCTCGAATGGACACTGGCGGCCATGCCTGGAACGGCCGTGCGGCACGTAGGCAAATGCCTCGTCTGTAGTAAGCACTCGGTGGATTCGGCTGACCCGGATGAGGCACACCTGTGGTGTCTCAGGCACGCAGGCATCACGCGCCACAATGGCTTTGAGCTGTCGGCCTTTCAGTTCTTCAGCGCCACGATCACAGATCCTGCAGTGGGTGCGATGGTCTCCCCGACGTAGAGCAGGGCGGGGCTGGCGTGGCCTTACTCCGTCAGTCCGCCCGTTCGGTTCCCCTGGCCTGTTGCTGCGACCCGGCTCTTCTTGCCTGGGGAGAGCCGGGGTCGCCTTGGGCGACAAATCGTCCTGTATCCCATGACCTGCAGAGGTTCTCGCCGCACGGCACACGAATGCACACTGTCGGCAGCGGTTCAGGTACCGGTAAGCGACAGGCCCGGGCACACCGAACTGACCCAAGCGACCTTCTTTTCGTTCTGCCGGTCCAGGCGTCTGCCCGCCGGGTGCGGCACCCCCCTCCCGCAAGAACGCCTCTAGAGCAGCCTGGCAGGAGCCCGTGCCAACTGTTGTTTCCATGTGGCCATGTGCGGCGACGCGGCAGCGCAGGTTAGCCGCCTGACTGAGGGCGGCACGGCGGGTGGCCCATGGCGAGGGATCGGCGCCTGAGAGATGACGGGGCCGTGGTTTCAGGCTGCGGTGTTCAGGAGGTCGGTGCCTGCGGGCGTTGTGGTGTGCAGAGCTGTGTTGTGGTGGCGTGTGGTGTGGGAGAGGCCTGCGGTGCGCAGTACGGTCGCGTGCTGGCTGGCGCTGGCCGGGGAGATGCCGGCGCGGCGGGCGAGTTCCGTGGTGGTGCAGCCAGGGTGCCGGGCGATGGTCCACAGCACCACGGCGCGGGTGTGGCCGAGGAGCGCGGTCAGAGAGTCGGGGACCGTACTGAGGGCTCGCGCCGTGTCGGTGGACGGCAGGCAGAGGTCCGTGTCGCGGAGCCCCACGGGGTAGGTCAGCCACGGCTGGGGTTCGGCTGTGTCATCCAGCGCCGGGTACACCGCCCCGAAGACTGAGGGAATCAGAAGCAGGCCGCGGCCCGCGAGATGGATGTCGCCGGAGCTGCCGGAAGCCATGGTGAGTTCGAGGACGGGCGCCTCCCACCGGATGTAGCGGGGGTTGAGGCCGGTCAGCAGCATGTCGAGGCCGCCGTGCGTGGCCTGGCGGGCGCGCAGTGCCTGATCCGCGCGGCTGAGGGCGTCCATGTGCCGCTGGTAGGGGGCGATGACCTGCTTGTGGGCGTGAGCGACGGTGTCGGCCAGTTCCGTGAGCAGGTGCCCGTCGCTGCCGAGTGACTGCGTCCAGGGCGGCGCGGCACGCCGACGGTCGCGCCCGGCCCAGGTCTCCGTATCTTTGCGGATACGGGTGGCGGGCGTGGCCCGCACCCGCTCCACTGCCTCGTCGATGCTGCCGGCGGTCGATTGATCGAGGAAGTCCACGGTCCAGCCCGTCGGCGGGATCAGATCGAACAGTCGCCGCACCCTGGGCGACAGACGGTGCAGCGATTCCTTGCGCCAGGCCCCGAACCGTGTCGCATGGCTTCCTTCCTGCAGCAGTCGCAACGCGATATCCAGCTCCAGCATGGGACGAGGTCCCTCGGCCAGCCGGGTGCGGGCCAAGTCGGCTGCGGTGAAGTGGATCCGTAAGGGCATGCGCAGAGCCTGATCAAGATGTCGTTATTCGGGCTAGGCCAAATCACGTCGACCCCAGATCACCTGTTGGGCCACTCTTGTCCGTGAGCGAACACGAAAAGCTCCAGTTCGGCCCCTTCACCGGTGACGCGACCTGGATGCGGTCGGTCGGACGGCCGTGATGTGGGGGGATACGGCCGTCCGACCATGCACGTGGGCAGCGGCGCCCGGGCGTGGAGCGCTCGGGCATGGGGCCCTCGGGCATGGGGCACTCGCAGTCGGCGGCTCCCGCCTCACGCGATATGCCGACGACGCCAGTACGGGTTGTCGTGCGGGAGTTTGCTGGAGACCCGGCCGTACATGCCGAACGTCGCGATGAGCAGTCCCATCACGAAACTGAAGATCACGTTGGTCATTCCGAAGTTCAGGACATTGGCGGCGCGGTCGAGGACGAAGAGGTGGGCGAAGCCGCTGAGTACGAACAGCGCGCCCACGGTGACGTTGAGCGTAGAGGCGAAATTGCCGCCGATCACGGCTCCGGCGAGGAGCGCGATCCCCACCACGACCGAGATCGTGCTGAGCGCGACGTTGGTGGTCATGCCCGCGATCGTGTCGCCCTTCGTGGCGAAGGGGTCGAGCGCGTCGGCGAAGCCCAGGCCCGCGAAAACCAGCAGCACCAGACCGCAGAACGCCGCCCCGTAGCGGTAGACGGTCGCCAAGTGATGGTCGACCGGGAGTTCATCTTTCAGCTTCATGGTGTCGTTTCACCCGATATGGCACCTATGGATGCACGACATACGGATCACCATGCGGGACGCGGTCCTTTGCTCCTCGAACCGCCCTCCAGCACCGTCTCGTCGACATGCGTGTCAGGCCGCGCCGCGAGACGGTGGCCTCATGACTCGTCCACTCGTCCCGCCGAGCGAAACGTACCCGTCGAGGGATCCGTAGCCGAAGCGCACGCGGAACGTTGGCACGGCGGCATCTGGGAGCACCCAGCCAATCGGCCCCAGACCTGCTCCCCCAAAGGTTTGCTTGTCAGCTGCATCCGCCCGGTGCAGGCGGACGGAAGGGGAGGAGACGTCATGCCGATCGAATGCGACGAGAGGAAATGCGATGCACCGCGCCCGGACGGAGGCATTCCTCGCCCCTGACCTGGGCGATCCACGGATCGCGTACGACCATGGGCACGATCGGGCGAGGTCTGGCCGAGATCCCGGCCCCTCCCCCGGGATGCCCCAGGTCCCCGGGGAGCGGCCGGAAATCCCGGCGGTCCCGGAGATCCCTGAGGCTGCAGCGGCCCCCGAGGTTCTTCACGATCCGGCCCTCATCGACGCAGATGTTCCCGCGGCCGTGGGCCGCACGCTGGAACGGGTCTTGGCCGAACGTCTTGAGGCCGCCCGCAGAATCGACCCCGCTTTCGCCAAGGACGTGGCCGGACGCGTCGCCCACTTCACTTCCAGCGGCGGCAAGCGCCTGCGCCCGCGCTTCCTCTGGTGGGGGTTGCGGGCGTGCGCCGAGACCCTCGATGCCGACCAGATCCGGGCCGCGTTGCGCCTCTGCGTCGGCCTCGAGCTGATCCAGACCTGTGCGCTGGTCCACGACGACGTGATGGACGGCTCGCCACTGCGCAGGGGGCAACAAGCCGTCCATGTCGAACTCGAGGCCCGCTACAGCACCAGCACCCGCACCAACGCAGCCGCCCGCAGGGCCAGTGCCTCGTTCGGGACATCCGCGGCCATCCTGGTCGGCGACCTGGCCCTGGCCTGGGCCGACGACCTGGTGGCCGACACGGCGCTCGATGCGGGCACGGCACGGGCCGTCCGTGCGCTGTGGCAGGCCATGCGGGAGGAAATGGTCGCGGGCCAGTACCTCGACCTGCACGGGCAGGTGACCGGTTCCCGTTCCCTGTCCCGGGCTGCCCGCACGGCGACGCTGAAAAGCGCCCTGTATTCAGTGGAACGGCCGCTGGCCTTCGGTGCGGCGCTGGCCGGCGCGGACGGCCGGACCACGCGGGCGCTGTGCGCGGCAGGCCGCTGCGCGGGCCTCGCCTTCCAACTGCGGGACGACCTGCTGGGGGTCTACGCGGACTCCGACCACACGGGCAAACCTGCGGGCGACGACATCCGCGAAGGCAAGGCGACGTATCTGATGGCCGTGGCCCGGGAGCGCGCCGAGGCCGGGGCCGACCGGGACTCACTCGCCGTCCTCGACACCGTCCTCGGCGGCCGGGCCGAGTCGACAGGGCTCGCACTGGACCGCGTACGCAGCGTGCTGGAGGCGACCGGGGCCCGCGGCATCGTCGAGAACCGAGTACGACGGCTCGCCGCGCAGAGCGTGCGGCATCTGGCCGATGCCGCGCTCCCTCGCCGGGCGGCCGAAGCGCAACTTCGGGAGCTTTTCTACCTGGTCAGCGGCGTGTCGGCCCCCCGGCTCGCCCCCGCCGCCACTGCCGCTGCCACTGCCGGTGCCGGTGCCGCTGCCACTGCCGGTGCCGGTGCCGCTGCCACTGCCGCCCGCGAGGAGAGGAACCGATGAGGCGTCTGCAAGGACCGACGGATCATGTGGTGGTCGTCGGAGCGGGACTGGCGGGCCTGTCCGCCACGCTGCACCTCCTGGGCGCCGGCCGACGTGTCACCGTCATCGAGCGGGACCTGGAGCCCGGCGGCCGGGCCGGCTTGCTCGAACGCGGCGGCTACCGGATGGACACCGGGCCCACCGTCCTGACCATGCCCGACCTGGCGGACGAAGCGTTCGCCGCGGTCGGCGACCGGCTCAGCGACCGTGTGGAGCTGCTTGAGCTGCACCCGGCCTACCGGGCGCGGTTCGCCGACGGCAGCAGCCTGGACGTCCACACCCGGGCGGAGGCGATGGAAGCCGAGGTCGAGCGCTTCGCCGGGGCCAGGGAGGCCGCCGGATATCGCAGGCTGCGTACCTGGCTGCAGCACGTGTACAAGGCCCAGATGCGCCGGTTCATCGACACCAACTTCGACTCACCTTTGGGCCTGCTGACACCGGATCTGGTCCGCCTGGCGGCACTCGGCGGCTTCGGCCGTCTGGACGCGCGCATCGGCCGGTTCATCTCCGACGAGCGACTGCGCCGCGTCTTCACCTTCCAGGCGCTGTACGCGGGTGTGCCCCCGGCCCGCGCGCTGGCCGCGTACGCCGTCATCGCGTACATGGACACCATCGCCGGCGTCTACTTCCCGCGAGGCGGGATGCACGCCCTGCCACGGGCCATGGCGGCGGCCGCCACCGACGCAGGAGCCGACCTGCGCTTCGGGCAGGAGGTGACGCGCCTCGAACGACGCGGGGACCGCATCACGGCCGTGGTCACCGATCAGGAACGGTTCCCGTGCGACGCCGTGGTCCTGACGCCGGACCTGCCGGTCGCCTACCGCCTGCTCGGAACTCAGCCGCGCCGCCCCGTCCGCCTGAGCCACTCTCCCTCGGCGGTGGTCCTGCACGCGGGCACCGACCGCACCTGGCCCCAACTGGCCCACCACACCATCTCGTTCGGCTCCGCCTGGAAACGTACCTTCCACGAACTGACCCGCACCGGCAGCCTGATGTCCGACCCCTCCCTGCTGATCACCCGCCCCACGGCCACCGACCCCACACTCGCCCCGCCAGGACGCCACCTGCACTACATCCTGGCGCCCTGCCCCAACACCCGCATCGGCCCCTCCGCCCACCAATGGCGCGACCTCACGCCCCGCTATCGCGACGACCTCCTCACCGAACTGGAACGACGCGGGCTGCACGGCATGGCCTCCGCCATCGAAGAGGAGTGCCTGGTCACGCCGGCGGACTGGACCGCGCAAGGACACGCGGCCGGCACCCCGTTCTCCGCCGCCCACACCTTCGCCCAGACCGGCCCCTTCCGCCCCCGCAACCTCGTACGCGGCATCGACAACGCCGTCCTGGCAGGCTGCGGCACGACCCCGGGAGTCGGCGTACCGACCGTCCTGATCTCGGGAAAGCTCGCCGCGGCACGCATCACCGGCCCGCGGCCGGCAGCACCCGCCCGGATCCAGGCTCCGACCCACACGAAGGGCCTCGCGCCATGACCGCCCGGGAACTCGACAGCGCGGGCATCACCGACCCCGCCCTGCGCGCCGCCTACACCCACTGCCGCCAGCTCAACGCACGGCACGGCAAGACGTACTTCCTGGCCACACGGCTGCTGCCCGTCGAACGCAGACCCGCCGTACACGCCCTGTACGGATTCGCCCGATGGGCCGACGACATCGTCGACGACCTCGACTCCACGGCCACGGCAGACGAGCGCGCGAAGGCCCTGCACCTCCTGCAGACCGACCTCGAAGTCGGCCTGCGCAAGGGGGTGAGCACGGACCCGGTGGTGGCGGCCCTGTCGGACACCGCCGCCCGTTACGCCATCGCACCGGAACTCTTCACGGACTTCATGACGTCGATGCGCCTCGATCTGGAGGTCACCGAGTACCCGCGCTACGCGGACCTGCGGAACTACATGCACGGCTCGGCAGCCGTCATCGGCCTGCAGATGCTTCCCGTCCTGGGCACGGTCGCCCCCCGCGAGGAGGCCGCCCCGCACGCCGCCGCGCTCGGCGTCGCCTTCCAACTGACCAACTTCCTCAGGGACGTCGGCGAAGACCTCGACCGCGGACGCGTCTACCTCCCCATGGACCTGCTGGCCGCACACGGCGTCGACCGCGCCCTCCTGCGCTGGAGCAGGGACAGCGGGCGCGACGACCGGCGCATCACCGCGGCCCTGCGGGACGCCACCTCGCTCACCCGGCGCGTCTACCGCGAGGCAGCACCCGGCCTGCCGCTGCTCGCCCCCGTGTCTCGGCCCTGCATCCGCACCGCGTTCGTGCTGTACGGCGCGATCCTCGACGCCATCGCACGCGACGGATTCGCGGTCCTGCACCGACGTGCCGTGGTACCGCGCCGCCGCCGGGCGGCGGTCGCCTGTGACGGTCTGGCCCGCCTGGCCGCGGCCCGCCTGCGCGCCCGCTCCACGGGCGCCGCCGTCTCCTACGCAACTGAAGCTGACGCGCCGTCACCGTCGAACAGGCCGCACCCTGCTCAGGCCCGAACGCGGCAGCCGAGGAAGGAGGCCGTATGAGCTCCGGACGCTTCTCCGGCACCGGCCGCTATCCGCTGAGGCTGCGGCGCCGTCCCGTGGCGTGGGAGCGGCAGCACCCGACCTGGCGCGAGGCGAAGCCGGCCGTCATCGCGCAGGCACTCAAGCGCGCCCAGGCCAGGCCATCCGGCAACTGGTACGTGCTGGGCGACATCCGTGACATCACGGCCGAGCGACCGCTGGGCCGCACCATCGCCGGCACCGAGGTCGTCGCGTGGCGCGACGCCGCGGGAGCTCTACGGGCCGGCCCCGGCGCCTGTCCCCATCTCGGAGCTCCGCTGAAGGACAGTGCCGTGCGGTGCGGCACCCTCTTCTGTCACTGGCACGGGCTGGCCCTCGACGGATCGGCGCGGGCGGGCTGGCAGCCCTACCCCGCCTACGACGACGGGGTCCTGGCCTGGGTACGCCTCGACTCGGTCGGCGGTGAGCAGCCCCTGGACCGTCCGGTGATCCCCGAGCGTCCGCGGGCGGCCGGGAGTGTGTCGGCGGTCTGCACCGCCACGGGGGCCTGCGAACCCGAGGACATCATCGCCAATCGCCTCGACCCCTGGCACGGCGCCTGGTTCCACCCCTACTCCTTTGTCGATCTCCGCGTGGTGGACGAGCCCGGCGCCGGGCCGGTGAGCGATGCCGAGGACTGCTTCGCCGTGGAGGTGTCCTTCAAGGTGGCCGCACGCGCGGTGGTACCGGTCACGGCCGTCTTCACGGCTCCCGAACCGCGGACCGTGGTCATGCACATCACCCAGGGCGAGGGAGCGGGCTCCGTGGTGGAAACGCACGCCACGCCGCTCGAGCCGGACCCTGCGGGACAACCTCGTACGGCCGTGTTCGAAGCAGTGATCGCCGCGTCCGACCGGCGGGGCTTCGCGGTCGCCAGGTCCCTGACGCCCCTGCTGCGCCCCGTCATGCGGGCGGCGGCCGGGCGACTGTGGCGTGATGACATGGCGTACGCGGAGAGGCGCTGGACTCTGCGCAACAGCGGACGCTTCCCGGGCTGAGCGCCTGGGGTGGCGGCGACCGCGGGTAAGCGGAGACGCCGAGCCCCTTCTCCTGCCCGTGAAGACAGGTCAGGTGCACCGGCGCCCCATTTTCGCGAACTGACGGTTGCGCCCCTTGGTGTCCCACCACTCTTCCAACAGGCCACGCACCAGCTGCACCAGGTGGCGAAGACGCTCGGGGTCAGGGGCGGGCGAGGCGAACACGTCCACAAAGGACCGGTCGCTCCACGGCAGCGTGAACACCCAGCACTCCTCCGCGTGCCCCTTCCGCTCGACGATGAGTCGGTAGGTCAACGTGATGCTGCGATCCGGGTGGTGGTCCACCGTCAAGTCGGTGACGTTGAATCGGGTTGCACCGTCATCGGAGCTGTAGGAGCGAGCCAGGACACGCTCAGCCGGTGTGTGAGCCACCACCTGCACCTCTCATCTCGTACCGGCCAACTGGTTGAAGGCCCTCAGCACCATCGTCCTGCCCTTGTCCGGGACGGTCCACAGTGTTTGTCCGGCCACGCCCCAGCGTTCGAGCAGGGCGTTCGCCGCGAGGAAGCCGGTCGTGGCCGCCCGTTCCATCAAGGCCACCGGCAAATCGCTGCGCACGATGTCTCCGGCGAGGGTGACGGCCGGGTCCGAGGTGCGCACCGCGGGCCTGTCCCGGTATCCGCCGACGGGGAACAGCGGGCAGTCGGCGCGCCACTCATGCCGTGCGTCGACGATCTTGGCGTCACGGATCTCCGGGTAGACCCGGTGCAACTGGGCCCACAAATCGCGCTGTTCCGCTGCCCGGTCCGCTCCCGGGTGCACCGCGTAGGCGTGCAGTTCGATGACCGAGCCACCCGTACGGGCCGACCATGCGGCCGCCTCGTTCTCCCAGCGCTCCAGCACACTGACGTTGTCCAGTGATCCGTATCCGCTCGTGCCCAGGAAGCCGGGTCGCTCGGGCGCCGGGCGCCGGTCGAGCCAGAGCCGGGAGACGAGGAAGGGCGGCGCGGTGCGCAGGCTCATGATCCGTGCACGCCAGTCGCGGTCGACAAGCATTGGCGACTGTTCCACCACCTGCTGAAGCCCCTTGATGTCCAGGGCCAGAACGACGGCGTCATGCCGCTTGTGTCCGTCCCGGGTGACGACGTGGAAGCCGCCTTGGCGCACGGGCTCAATGCTCTCGACGCCTTGGCCGGTACGGATGTCGGCCCGGTGACCGGCCAGATACCGGGCCAGCGGTTCCCACAACGCGGCCGGGAAGGGTTCGCGAGGCACGTCGAACAGCAGCCCCTCGCTGGAGCCGAGGAAGTAGATGTGGAACATCAGGGCGAGTTCAGCCGCCGACAACTGCCGCGGATCGGCGAAGAAGCTGCGGGAGAACACCTCGAAGGCCAAGTGGTGGGCCGCCTGGGGGAAGCGGATGCGTTCCAGCAGATCCCAGGCGCTGATGTGGTCGAAGCGCCGGTAGACGTCGGGCACGCGTACGTCGAGCAGCGGCAACGCGGAGCGCGGACTCATCCGGGTCAGGTCACGCCAGCCGAAGGTGGGGCTCAGGGCCACGAAGCCGAGCGCGCTCCAGGGCGGGGTGCGTGGCACCCGCGCGAAGCTGTCCTGCAGGCCGCCGCTGTGCCGCAGCGGATAGTCGGGCAGGCCCCAGAGCATGCTCAGGGCGGGATCCGCACGACGCAGGAGCCCACGCAGGTTGTAGTACTGGCGGAAGAAGGCGTGAAACCCGCGGCTCATCGTGACCGTGGAACCGTCGGCCAGTTCCGTGGACCATCCCGCGAGCCGGCCCCCCAGCTGATCGTCCCGCTCGTAGAGCGTTACCTCAACGCCCCTCTCCGCCAGTGCGGTTGCCGCGGCCAGACCGGCGATGCCCCCGCCGATGACCGCTACGTTGCGCGCCTCGCCGGAGACGCGCGCCGCTCCCGTCGGGCCCGGCACCACACGCGCACGCCGGTCACGCCCGTGCCGCGTCGCACCCCCGTTTACCGTGTCGCGTCCGTTCACCGCGCGGCGCCCGGGGCCGCAGCGACCACGGTGTGCACGATGCCCGTCTGCCAGCCCGGCATCGGCAGCACACGCACCTGGCGAAAGCCCGCCCGCCGTACCCGTGCGGCGAAGGCCGCCGCCGTGTCGAATTCGACGACGCTGCGAAACAGGTGCCGGTAGAGGCGGCGGTCGCCGGCCACCGTGCCGGCGGGAAGGACCACGCCCTTGCACACCGCGGTCCACACCGCGCGGTCCAGTGCCCGGCCGCCGAGCGTGTACTCGTGCACGCCCAACCGGCCGTGCGGGGCGAGGAGTTCACGCAGGGAGGTCAGCAGGGCATCCGGATCATCGAGATTGCGGAACAGGTAGGCCGCGAAGACCGCGTCGAAGGGGCCCTCGACCCCGGCCCGGTCAAGCTGCTCGGCCGGCGCGTGCACGAAACGCACACCTGGGGGCCAGGGCTTGGCCGCGGCGCGGTCCAGCATGCCCTGCGAGGCGTCCACCGCGACGATCTCGGCCCGCGGTGCCGCGTGCAGGAGGGCGGCCGTCGACGCACCGGTGCCGCATCCCAGGTCGAGCACGCGCAGGCCCGCGCCCTCGTTCGCCAGTCCCAGGCGTCGGGCGGAGCGTCGCAGATGGGCGTGGTAGCCGGGATTGGCGGACACCAGCCGGTCGTAGGTGTGAGCGGCATGGTCGAACGCGGCGGACAGTTCGTCGTCGCGCAGCAGCGTCATCTCGGCTTCTCCTTCGGGTTGTTGCCTGTCACGTCTGTGTCGGTCGCCGGTCACGACGTTCGGCGCTGCGGCAGGGGGTGCGTCTGGTGGTGCCGGGGCAGCCACGGCAGCTCCGCGACCGTACGCAGCATGGGCAGGACGGGCGTACGCAGACCGATCCTGAAGTCCTCGTCCCAGCGGGTACGTCCGTCGAGAAAACGCAGCAGCCGTCGCATGGGCACCTTGTCGAACAGTCCGGCGAAGAACGCGGCCCCGTCCACACGTCCGGTGTCCAGGGCCCGCAGCATGACGGAGTCCATGGCCAGCGAGCGTCTGGCGTGGACGGGCGGGGGCTCGGGCGTACGCCCGAGGTGGTAGGCGGCCGCGATGGCGGACGTCTGTCGTTGCACCGCCGCGAAGGTGTAGCCGGTGGACGGGCGTGTCGCCCCGCCGGCCGTGCCGATGCGGAAGACCGACCGGCCTGAGCGACGGGGAAAGCGCGCGTCGGTCATGGGGATGACGCCCTGCTCGACACTCCTGACCTCGTAACGTTCCAGGCCAAGTTGCTTCTTGACGTGCAGGCGCAGCGCTTCGTCGTAGGCCTGCTCATCGAGCACGGCGCCGGAGAACTCCGTGTACTCGACCAGGGCGTCGTACGGAGTCATGGGCAGCACGTACGCGAAGGAGAGGCCGTGCGCGGGCTGCGGGGTGCGAAAGTCCATCAGGTCGGCCAGGCCGGCTTCGAAGACCGGTCGGTCGGTGCGGATGAACCAGCCGCGAAAGTGCTGCAGCAGCGTGGTCCTTGCGGGCGGCAACGTCGTGAGCGGGCGTGAGTCGAACACCCACCGGGCGCGCAGGGCCAACGACTCGCCCTGCGGCGTGGTGGCGCGCACCTCCGCACCCTGCGGCAGGTCACGCACCTCCTTGACCTCGGCCTCCACGCGCCGCACCCGGCTGTCATGGTCGAGTCGCGCCGCGACCAGTTCCTCGAAGGAGCTGGAGCGGAGCATCTTGTAGCGCAGCGGCGCCGGAGAGCCGATCACGGATGTTCCGTCGGGGGCGCGTACCCGCAGGGTGTCCCACACGCCGGACAGCGACGCGTCGAACTCGCCCTCGCTCCCCTCCCAGAAACACCAGGTCCGCTCGGGGGGCCTCAGCGGGCCGCGCGGGGCATCGATGAGAACGATCGAAGGCCTGTCGCGTGCGAGAGCGGTGGCGCGTGCGGAAGGGGTGGTGTTAGTGGGATGGCCGGTGCCCGCAGGAGGGTGGGCGCACAGCCGGTAGGCCAGGGACAGCCCGGCCGCGCCCGCGCCCACGATGGCGATCTCCGCGTCGTCCATGCCGCCCCTCGTACATTGCCCGTGCGTCGGCCCTTGCAGCCAGCATTCCCTACGAAGGGAGCCGTTGGATGCACAGACATGGGTACTTACGAAAGCCAGCACCTCATAACGCCCCGCGGACGACGCTCTTACCGGAGTGCGCGGGATCTCCGTCGTACGCCTGGTCGGAGACGTCCACCACGGGGTAGCCGGACAGGTTCACGCCCTGAGGAAGCGGCAGTGTGGCCGACCCGTCGGCCCCAAGGACACCGACCGCGATGAGCTTCTTGTGGGTCGAGTCCATCAACCACACCTCGAAGTAGCCCTCGGTACTGGGCAACCCCTTCACCTTGATGCGCAGAGTTTTGTGCGCGCTGCCGTCCACGACGAGGTGTGCGACTCCCCTGGCCCGGTCAACGGCCAGCGGAGCGAGCGTGGCGTCGGCGCCCGAGCGGGCGGTTGCGCTGCTGTCCTGCCGGACCGGCGCCTGCAGCTGCCACCGGGTGGCCGCGCTCCCCAGCGCGGCGCCGACCAGCAGACAGGCCGCCGCGAGCAGCAGCGCGGACCTGCGTCCGGCGTGACGCACCGAAGGGGCGTGTTTGGGCCCGGACCCACCGTCCCCGGGGGTCGGCTCCCGCCGTACGGTGCCCTGCGCGGTGGCGGACTGCAGCGGGCGCGGCTGCGAGGTGCCGCCCAGGTCGTCGGTCAACTCCGCCGAGATGGCCTGCCAGACGCGTTGGGGTGGCGGCGTCGGTACGTCGGCCGGGGAAACGGACCGCGCCGCGTCGACGACCCGGCGCAGCGCATCGAGATGCGCCCGGCACGCGCCGCACTGGCGAAGGTGGGCGCCGACGGGACCGGACCGCGCCGCATCGGCCTCTGCGAGAGCGAGTTCAGCGAGGTCCGATGAGTCAATGTGCTTCACGATCGCGCACCTCCCGCCTCGCTCAAGCCGCCCGGCACCTCAGATCTCGGACTACTTCTCGCGAGGGCACGTTGCCGGATGCGGACGCGAAACTGAAAGCGGGTGCGGGTGCGGGTGCGGGTGCGGGTGTGGATGCGGGTGTGAGAACAGGTGCGGGTGCGGGTGCGGGAGATGTTTCTGGCCGCTCGCGAAGACTCTGCCATCGCACCGAAATCGCGTCGCTTCTGCGCCTCTGCACCAGAGGCGCTATCCGTCCACCGGATCCTCTTCACCTTCGAGGGTGTGCCTCAGCCGGTGCAGGCCCCTGCGGATGTGGCTCTTGACGGTGCCCAGAGGAAGGCCCGTGTGCTGGGCGATCTGCACCTGGGTGAGGTCTTGGTAGAACGCCAGGCCCAGCATGAGCCGCTGCACCGGTGGCAGTTTGCCGAGCTCCTGCACGATGAGCACCCTGTCCAGCGCGGCTTCCGGGTGATCGTGCATCGGCAGCACCCCCGTCTCGCCCTGCACACCTGCGGCCGTAGTGAGCGCGAGACGGCGGGTGCGGGCCGTCAGCGCATCCGCCGTCTTCCGGCGGGTGATGCCCACAAGCCATGCCGAGAGAGGCCCTCGGTCGGGCCGGTAGCCCGCCCGGCCGCGCCACGCGGCGAGGAAGACCTGCTGCGTGACGTCTTCCGCCTCACGGGCATCGCCCAGCGCACGCGCGGCGAGCGTGTGCACCAGGGCGCCCCAGCGCTGATAGAGCGCTGCGACACAGCGTTCGTCGCCGCGGACGAACCCGGCCGCGATATCCGCGGCGTCCTGGCTCTCCTCGGCCGGCACATGCAATGGGACCGCTGTGGAAACGGGTGCCGCGTTCACCGCCATGGGGTTTCCTCCTGCCGGACCTGGCGCCCCGGTGAGCTCGGTCCAGTCGGCTCGGCGGGGCTGCGAGAGCTCACCGCAGCTCAGTTCCACCAAGCGCCTTGCGCGCTGTGACGGGCCAAGACTCGCGATCACGCGCCGGGCCGCGCAACATGCGTCGGTCTTGCGTCGTACGGTGAACCCATGAGGGACTCCGAGCTGCAGCGCCCCCTACTGGCCGTGGCGGGCCTGAGCACCGGGGCTGTCGCCAGACGATTCGGCGTGGCGCCGACGACACTGCGTTCATGGGGCCAGCGCTACGGCGTCGGCCCCGCCGGCCACCAGAGCGGGCGCCATCGTCGCTGGACGTGCGAGGACATAGCGGTCCTGGAGCACATGTGCCGGCTCACCAGTACGGGCGTACCACCGTCCGAAGCCGCTCGGGCCGCCCTGCAGATCTCCGTAGCTCCTTCGGGCCAGTTGGAACCCGCGGCCCCTGATCCGAGCGGCCGGCCCGCGCCGCTCCAGCGGCCTGCTTCGCCCGGCCAGGCCCGCCAGCACCTGCGCGGGCTGAGCCGTGCGGCGCTGAGGCTCGACTCCCCCGCAGTCGAAAGCCTGCTCAGTACGGCCATCGCGCAGTTGGGGCTGATCCCCGCGTGGGACGAGGTGATCATGCCTGCCCTGCATGCGGTCGGCCGTAAATGGGAGACCTCCGGCGAGCGTTATGTCGAGGTCGAGCATCTGCTGTCGTGGCATGTGTCGACGGCTCTGCGGCGCGTGACGAAACCTTACGGCGCGATGCAGCGCGAGGCCGGGGCCCCGACCTCACCCATACTCCTCGCCTGCGTGCCGGGCGAGGCGCACACCCTGCCGTTGGAAGCCCTCGCGGCGGCCCTGTCGGAACGCGGCGTTCCGGTGAGCATGTTCGGGTCTTCGGTGCCGGCCGAGGCGCTCGACCAGGCCGTACGCCGCATCGGTCCCGCCGCGGTCGTCCTGTGGGCGCAGTCCTACGGCACCGCAAGCCGCCCCCTCGCCCAGCATGTCAGCTCGCTGCAATGGGGCGTTCCCGGAGCCCGTACGCAGTCAGCCGTCATGGTGGCCGGCCCCGGCTGGGCAGGACCACACCTCGCGGGCACCCTGCGCCCCCACCGACTCAACGAAGCCGTCACCGCACTCCTCGCTCTCTGCGAGCAGTGAGTGTCAAACCGCGAGTTGCGAGCCTCGAGTCGCGATCTGCGAGCCGTGAGTTGTGGCTGCGTCTCTGCCGCTGAATGGGGGGTCCGGGGAAAAAGCTGCATCCGTCGGCGCCTCTGCGTGCGAATCGGTCGCGTCGGCTGGTCAGGCCTCATCGGCAGGAGAAGCACATGCGTGGTGTGGCGTTGGACGGGGCGCACACTGCCGATCAGCGGCCGGATGACAGCGGCGCCCGTGTCCCCTGGTGGCAAGAGCCCCACGCACCGGATGCTCCCCTCACCTGGAGTTCGATCGGACTCGACGCGATGGCGTTGATGCTGGTCGTGTCCCTGCGCAAGCAGGGAAGCCGCAGTTTCGCGGCCCGCTGCCAGTGGCCCCGGCTCCATCCGCTCAACGAGCGCGCCGTGCCCGTAGCGCACCATCCGCTGATCGTGGTGGAAACCACCCGGCAGCTCGCCCTGACCCTTGAACGCCGACACCTGCCGTCAACGGGCCTGCCTCCGCTCGATCCCCTCTCGGTGAGCCTTGGCCTGAATCCCCGTGTACGGCCGACCGAGCACGGCAGTGCCACCGATGTGGCGGTCCGCCTCGTCTTGAGTGACCGCGCGCCGCAGGCCGGCCCGCTCGCCCGCTACCGGCTCACGGCCGAGTACCTGCACGGCGGGAAGCCGTTCGCGTCGTGCACCATGCAGTTCGCACGTCCGTCCCCTGCAAGCCCGGCCCACGGGGACGACAGGGTCCTTCCCGCACTCCTCTCCCCCGCGGGCGCCGCGGTGGGGGCTGCGGCCGATCTCGACGTCATGCTGGCGCGGGCACCACAAGGAAGGGTGCTGATCGCACCACGAGACCCCCGCCATCCCGTACTGCTGCCCGGCCGGCCCACTACGCTCCCCGTCCTTGCCGTGCTGGAAGCGGGGCGCCAAGCAACGCTGCTCAACTCGGGGATGACGGCGGCAGCCGTGACGGGGCTGCGCATGCAGGTGCATGCGCCGGTACCACTGCGTGGAGCTGAGATCGACGTGGCAACGGAGACCGGCGGCACGCGTGTCCTCGTCAGCGTCGCCGGACGGATCGCCGCGACAGGGACGGTCACGCTCGTGCGTACGTGAAGGCCCACCCCTCATCCCCCCCACTGATGCTCGTGCGTTCAGCCGGAGCTGTCGGGCCCTGTCGGGCCCCTACGACCGTTCCTGCAGTACGTTCGCAGGCAGCTCCGCGTCCTTCGCCTTGTCTCCCGGCTGGAGTTGATCGGCGTAACCCGCTTCGGTCCACACCAGCTTCTTGAACTGTTCCGGGGTGAGCACTCCCTGCCACGGGGTGCCGCCGGGGCAGAACACCGAGGTGCAGCCGTAGCAGTAACGTGCGGGCTTCCACAGGCGTTCCGCACGAGCTTGGCCTGCCTCTGCGGCGAACTTCTCACGCCCGTCGCTGCGCACGACCGCGAAGGTACCGAAGAGACAGATCAACGCGAGGACGACACCGCCGACCGTGTACAGCGGTTTGTCCTCCTCGACGCCCATGTAAGCAAGGGCGATGCCCAAGCCGGTCAGTACCATGCCTTCTACGAAGTGCAGGCATCCGTCGCCGGATTTGTTCGGCCCCGGTTCCAACCGCCCGTGCAGGTCCTCACGCATCGCGCCCTTGCCGCCGCGCGCCTCCTCAACGGTCCGCACCTCGACACCGCCGCACCCGGGACACACCACACCCGCCGGCTCCCCGGCCCTCTCGGTCTCCATGAAGATCAGCCTATCGGTCACCCGAATCATGGCCGCGGTGGGCGGAACTCGACCCGATAGCAGGGTTGTTGCACGGCTTTGCGGCGGTGGGTGCCCGCAGGAGTTGGCCTGCGCCGACTGATGGACGACATACGGTGGTGGATCTGCGCCAGTGCCCGTCAGCCCCGTGATCGCGTACGGCATCGACGGAGGACGGCGCAAGAGAGCGGGCCCGCGCGGCGAGGCGGGCCCCGATGCATACCGACAGCAAGGAGCGCCCTTTCCTATGCCCGCACCACCCGCACAGCCCACACAGCTTGCACAGTCCATACGCCCCGAGCGCACCGGTTCCGCGTCCGCCGCAGGCATGCACGTTCCAGTGTTCAAGGCTTCCCTCGTGAAGGCGGTGTTCAGGGACGTCACCCCTCTGCACGTCTCGCGCTCGGCCGCGCGGGCTGCCGCGTCGGTGACGCAGACGGTACTGACGGGCATCGTTGACGGCGCGCGGCGAGCGGCGGAGGAGGAGGCCCGAAAGAAGCTGCTGCCCAAGGACCTTGTGACAG
Organism: Streptomyces sp. NPDC051214; assembly: GCF_040682375.1. Taxonomy (NCBI): domain Bacteria; kingdom Bacillati; phylum Actinomycetota; class Actinomycetes; order Kitasatosporales; family Streptomycetaceae; genus Streptomyces; species Streptomyces sp. NPDC051214. The sequence continues at coordinate 84,219 of NZ_JBFBAT010000023.1, read as the reverse complement.
CCATCGGCCGGGACGTCGAGCTGGAGGTGGGAGAAATCTGGTATCGCCACAGCCCTACCTTCAAGGGGCTGACCGGCGTGGTGTACGACGCCGAGGGTGTCGCCGTACAGGCTCCCAAGCGCAGCAGGTCCCGCAAGCCCAGTGCCATGGTGGGCGCCCACAGGTTCGAGGCCGGGATCAGGAAGCTGCTGCGCCACCGGGGTACGGCTGCTGTCCCGGCGATGCTCCGCGATCTGGACGGGCTCGCGAGCGTGTTCCTGACGGACCTCGCCCGGGACGCTGCCTTGGTCGTGCGGGAGGGCGGCATCACACGGTTCGGCACGGTCACCCTGACGATGCCGGGCGAACCGACTGAGACGCGCCCGTCTGTTCCGGAGTCCGTCCCGGCCCTGCCCACCTGCACAAAGGGCGGGCGGACCATCGACAGGAACGATGTCCTGGCCGCCACCATGATCCAGCTGTTCGGCGACATCAGGCAGCGGGCCCTCGCCACGGCACGCGAAGCGACGGAGACCGATGCGGAAGGCTGAGCGGACGCCAGGCCGTTGACCGAAAGTGGATCTTGGTGATCCGCCGCCCCCATTACGTCTGAGGTAATCGTCCCGGCGCGCCCACGCTGGCAGGGTTGGTGATCTCTTCGCGTCGGAGGACGCGGACCAGGACGGAGAGGTCGGCCATGTCCATAGCCACATCCACCAACACGCGTGCTGTGGTGCAGGAGTTGCTGCGCAGAATTGGCGAGGGAAACCCCGAGCGCATCGCCGATCTGTATGCCGAGCAGGGTGATTGGAAGCTGGACTGGCCGGAGTCCGAGCACGGCCGTACCGCCACACCGTGGATCCGTCACCGCTCCACCCGGGCCGACGCGGCCGCCCACTACCGCGAGCTGGCCGAGAACCACGTGCCGGAGCATGCGGCCACTGAGGTCGAGCGCATCCTTGTCGACGGAAGCGACGCGGTCGTGCTGGGCGAGATTCGTCAGACTGCCCGGCCCACCGGACGTGCCTACAAGGCGCGGTTCGCGCTGCATCTCACCGTCGAAGACGGTCTTGTCACCCGGCACCACGTCTACGAGGACAGCCTTGCCGTCGCCCAGGCATTCGAACCGAAGGATCAGTGAACGGCCACCGGCCATGCGCGAAGAAGCTGCGCACAGCCACTCGCACGCTTCGATGAGCCGTCGCCGGGACCGATGCATTTCAACGCACGGCGTCCCCGTCACTCACTCCGGTGGTTCGGCCGCAGGCGGCTGCGCGCGGGCTTTCCGCTGGGGGACAGTGGCCCGATGCGCCGCCGCCTCGTCACGCTCGTCGTTCTGGTCCTGCTGAGTACCGCGGGATGCACCTCCGTGGCGCCGCGTCTCCCTCCGTCCCTGAAGCCCGCGGGTGGGCAGGCGCCGGTTTCGCGGGAGGCTCACGCGCCCGCCACCGAGCCCGCGGCCCGTGACGCGCTGGTGAAGAGCGGCACGGGCAGGCCGAAGAGCAAGGAGGACAGGAAGGACGCGGAGCCGACGCCGCGCCGCAGCGCAGCGGCCGCCGACCGTGAACCCCGGCCTCCAGCCCCTCCCCGTACACCGGTACAGCGAGCGTCAACGCCGCGGCCCCAGCCCGTGACACAACGGCCCGAGCGGCGCCCCAAACCGGTGGCGCCCCGTCCCCCGCGTCAACGGAAGACCTACGACGCCAAGATCGTGTGCGACATGGCCGAAGGTGTCACGGACCCCGCCACGGTGGCGTTGTGCCGGGGCAGCCTCGGCCAATGAGCCTTCAAGCGCCAGTGGTTGGGGCGAGCCCTTGGACAGGGCGGCACGCTGGTGCGTGTCCGTCAGGCACCGAAGCGATGGCGCGCGTCCTCGATGTGCCCGAGGTACTGATGGGTCCAGTCGCAGAGGGCATCGACCGCGGCGCGCAGGCCGCGGCCCGGCTCGGTGAGGGTGTACTCGACTCGGGGAGGCACGGTGGGGTACACCTTCCGGCTGACCAGTCCGTTGCGCTCCAGCATGCGCAGGTTCTGGGTGAGCATCTTGTGGCTGACGCCCTCGACTTCGTTGCGCAACTCGCTGAAGCGCAGGGTGCGTTCGCCCAGCGCCTCGATGATCAGGAGCGCCCATTTGTTGGCGACGTCCGAGAAGATCTCCCGCGCCAACGAGTCCGCGCGCCTCAGGTCGGCGTCCTCGGGCAGGCCCTTGAGTTGCTGCTTGGTGCCCATTGTGTTCCCCAGTCACCGAGAAGTGCGTTCTTCCACATCGACGCCCACCACTCTCCTATGGTTCCTCAGTAACCACAAGAGAGCATGTGAGGCGCGGGCGAGACCCGCCCTCTCGACGAAGCACCGCTCAGCCTGAAATCGCAGGTCTACGCAACAACCACTGCCCGAACGTCCGGCGCGGGGGCCGCACCACCACACGGCCGTGGGCCTTCTGACCGACCAGTTCCACGCGCAACTTGGTCGGCACGCCCGGGGGCGTCCGCGTGGCGTGGTCCACCAGCTTGCAGTGCACCAGGGTCAGGCCGTCGGCATCGACCTCGATGCCCGGCCCTGTGATCAGGGTCAGACTCTTCCCCGCCATGGTCACATCGATCCGAAGGGTGTCCTGCGTGATCACGGCTTCGCTGAAGTCGAGCGTCACGTCGCACCAGACGACCGCGAGCTCCAGGCGCCGCGGCACCACCCAGCACCCCCGGCGCTCTACCGCACCACTGTGAATCTGCTCGATCCGGACGACATCCTTGGCCTCAGCCGCAGCCGCATGCGCAGCCGTCCCCTCCGTAACCGATACGGGCGGCAAGTCGGTGGTGAGCGCGGCCAGCTCACCCAGAGTCCGCGCCGACAGCGCGGTTTCCAGGCGCTCGTCCAGCTCCTCCGCGGTCAGGAGGCCGTCCCCCGCCGCGACACGCAGCACATCGACCACCCGGTCCCGGTCCGCATGCGAGGCCCGCAGCCCGGGCGACGAGCCGGGGTCGGCGTGCTTACCGGTGGGCGGGTTCTCTCCCGACATGCTTCCGTCCTGGTCCTGTCGAACGCTTTGCGCGACGCAGGGAGCGACGCGCGCGTAGAAGACTAACGCTATATCGCGACATACATCTTCGCCGGGTACTCCTGCGCCTTGCTGGCTGGCTGCGACTTGCCGGCAGTGCCTTGCTAAGCCTTCACCACGAACCGCGGAGAGGCGATGGCCGACGTCAATTCACCGTGGACGGCACCCATCATGCCGAGGACCATCGCGTCAACAACCGTGCGCCGGAGGCCAGTTCGCCCCATGCGGAACCTCCCGCCGCGACCTCACTCCTCGCGCGGCCCGACAGGCGGCAGTCCCCGCTCCCTCACCTGCGCGCGCAGCAGCGCGACGAAGGCGTGCACGGCCGCGGAACGGTAGGCGCCGGTCCGGGTCAGCAGCGCGGCCGTACGGGGTGGCAGCGGCGGTGACAGGGGAACCTGTGTCAGCCCCGGCCGGTCCAGAGTCACGGCGTCCGGCAGCACGGCGGTCAGTCCCCCGGCGCGCACGATCTCAAGCAGCGCCAGCGCCGAGTCCACCTCGACGACCACCCGCGGCGTCGCACCCTGCTCGGTGAAGTAGGCGTCGATCCGGGCCCGGGTCGCGAAGTCACCGGCGAGCAGCGCCAGGTCACGCCCGGCCAGCTCGGCGGCCGAAAGCGGTCCGGAACCCTCCCCGGCGCCCGCGACCACGCCGAGCGACTCGACGAACAGCGGCGCAGCCTCGACGCCGGGCACGGGATCACCGGTGAAGCCGATCCCCGCGTCCAGCTCGTCGGCGATCAGCGCCTCGCCGATGCGCTCCTGCGTCCCTTCGCGGACGGTCAAGGCCAGCCCGGGATGCCGTGCGTGCAGGGCGGCAACGAGCGGTCCGACGAGATAGGCGGTGAAGGTGGGGGTGACCCCGAGCCGCAGCTGCCCTCGCGAGAGGTCCCGTACGTCCTGCACGGCCCGGTCGGCGGCTGCCAGTTCGCGCAGCGCTCTTCGCGCATGGTCCACGTACACCTGGCCCGCGTCCGTGGGCCGCACGGTGCGCCCGGCCCGGTCGAGCAACGGCAGGCCGACGGTCCGCTCCAACGCCCGGATCTGTTGCGACAAGGTCGGCTGGGACACGTGCAGCGCCTCGGCGGCCCGGGTGAAGGTGCCGTGCTCGACGACGGCGAGGAGATAGCGCAGGTGCCGCAGTTCCACAGGGGCCATGCCAGGAAGCGTAACGCCGCCTATAGCTCACATCTATAGGAGGCATGCACAGCGCGTCTTGGACGCTATAGACGCAGATCAGCGACACTGGAGGGTGTCCGAACGCAGCGGAAACGACCGACCGGAGGCACTTCATGGACTTCGTCCGGCGCACGATCGACCTGGCACGCGCGAACGTCCTTGACGGCGGGCGCCCCTTCGCCACCGTCATCGTCAAGGACGGCGAGATCATCGCGGAGCGCGGCAATCAGGTCGCCCAGACCCACGACCCCACGGCGCACGCCGAAGTGCTGGCCATCCGGGACGCGTGCGTGCGGCTCGGCACCGAGCACCTGACCGGCACCACGATCTACGTCCTGGCCCAGCCGTGCCCGATGTGCCTGGGCGCGCTCTACTACTGCTCCCCCGACGAGGTCGTCTTCGTCACGACCCGCGACGCCTATGAGCCGCACTACGTCGACGACCGCAAGTACTTCGAACTGAGCACGTTCTACGACGAGTTCGCCAAACCCTGGCAGGAGCGCCGGCTGCCGATGCGCCACGAGCCGCGCGAAAGCGCCGTCGACGTCTACCGCCTGTGGCAGGACCGCAACGGCGGTGATCGCCGGGTCCCTGGCGCACCGAAAGCCGACGACGCCCACTGAGGTGACAGCATGCGGCGCATGGACTGGATGCCTCTGCTCTCCACGCTGACAGGCGCTGTCATCGGCATCGCTGCCACCCTCGTCGCCGATCGCAGCCGGTGGCGTCGCGAGGAAGGGCAGCACGCCTTGGAAGTGCGGCGTGGTGTCTACACCGAGTACGCCGTCGCCCTCAAGGACGCGGGGGAAGAGATACGTGCTGTCGCCCTGGGCGATCACATGTCCGAGTCAGCGCGCGATGCGGCGGTGCGTGAAGCCTTTCGGGGAACGGGATTGCACACGGCCAGCGAGCAGCTCTGGCTCGTGGGCTCGCCGGCCGTGGTGGCGGCCGGGAACGAGGCGTTCCACAGCCTGCGTCGGATGCGCGACGCCTATGCGCGCGGGGTCGAGATCGGGTCCGCGGAGGACAGGGCCTTCATCCAGCAGCGTCGCACGGCCATGGCGGAGATGCGCAGCCGCATGAGAGAGGACCTGGGCTTCGGCCCCCTAGGGATCGAGTGACCGCGAAGGACGCGATCGGGTAGGCGGCCCTCCTTCGCACGGACTCCGGGTGGCCCCTCGCGACTCAGCTCGTGCCCGCGGTCCGCAGAGGCCCCGTACGGCCTCGTACGGCCTCGTACGGCCGCTGCTAACCTGCGCCCCATGATCACGGGGAGATCAGCCGCAGCCGGACGAATAGCGCGCATGGCGGGAGACACCCGGTCCGAACGGGTGCTGATCCTGGCCAGCTTCGTGAACCGGGTCGGCAATGGCCTCTTCAACACCGCGTCAGCGCTGTACTTCACCTTGGTCGTGCAACTCCCGGCAGTGCAGGTCGGCTTCGCCCTCACCGTCGCCGGACTGATCGGCCTGCTCGCGGGGATCCCGGGAGGCCACCTCGCCGATCGTCGGGGTCCTCGCACCATCATGATGCTGGCTCTCGCCGTTCAGGCGGCGGCGATGTCCGCCCTCGTCTTCGTCGAGAGCTGGACCGCCCTCGCGGCCATCGCCACCATCGACCAACTGGCCGCGTCCGCGGGAGGAGCGGCGTGGGGAGCCCTCGTCGTACGCGTCGGAACCGATCAACCCGCGCTCTTCCGGGCCAAGCTGCGCACCTACGTCAACCTGGGCGTCGTCCTGGGTACCGTCGGCGCCGGACTCGCCGTGGCAGCCAATACCCGAACCGCCTACGTGGTGCTGATTCTTGGCAACGCCGCCAGCTTCGCGCTCTGCGCCCTTCTCCTGTTCCTGCTCCCCCACTACGAGGCGCTGGCGCCTCCGCCGCTGCAACGCCGCTGGATCGCGCTCCGCGACCGGCCCTTCGTCGCGTTCACAGCCCTTTTCGGGGCCATGGGGCTGCAGTACCCGGTGGTGTCCCTGCTGCTGCCGATCTGGATCTCGGAACACACGGACGCACCACGCTGGACGGTGCCCGCGGTGTCCGCGCTGAACGCCGCCGTCTGCGTCCTGCTGCAGACCAGAATTGGTTCCCGCATCGAGACCCCTCGCGACGGCGGCCGGGCGTTTCGCACCGCGGGGCTCCTCTTCCTGGTCAGTTGTCCGCTGATGGCACTGACCGCACACGCCCCCGTCTGGGTGGCCGTCGGCCTGGCGGTCGCGGCGATCTGCGTCCACAGCCTCGGGGAGATCTGGGAGTCCTCGGCCGGATTCGCCCTCGGATTCGGCCTTGCGCCCGACCATGCCCAGGGCCAGTACCAAGGACTTCTCGGTCTCGGCTTCAGCGCGGGCCAGGCGCTGGCCCCCGCCGTCCTCACCACCCTCGTGCTGGGGTACGGCACGACCGGCTGGCTGTTCCTCGGCCTGTTCTTCGCAGCCGTGGGCGCGGTCGGCCCGCCGCTTGAACGCTGGGGCACGCGGACCCGATCCGCGTACGGGGCATCCACGGCGCACTCCGGCGCGGTGGCCGACGAGGCACGTTCATGAGGGCGTAGGCGAAGCCGCGTGTGATTGCTCTCGAGTGCCGTCGTCAGCAAGGCGAGAGCAATCACGCTTCGAGTGTCTGTTCGTCCGCACCTCGATCGAAAGCACGTACCCCCGTTCGGCTTCGCCAACCGGTTTGGTTGAACCGGCAGCCCACGGCCGACAGCCCCATGCACTGGATGTGTGAGCCTCACCTCCTCCTGACCAAGCGCCGACACGCACGCCTCTCTGGCCAATTTCGGGGGCAAAACAGCAGGTCACCGCGTCAGATGCACTGCGGGCGCACCCCGCACGCCACGCCGCGGGACCGGCCGGACGGAACAGGGCAGCGGTCGGGGCGTGACGAACTTCCTGGGTGAGATCAGCCAATCCCGGGGAAGGAGTGGCGACTAGACGATGGAGGTTGCCATGGATGGTAGAGATCTGGAACTGGGCGAGCTTTTGGCCGCCGCGGAGTCAGCGCCGCCCGGGGAGTCCGTCGGTGTCATAGCGCACGATCTGCGCAAGCGGTTCGGGGCGGACCGTGTGTCGTTCTTGTTCGTCGATCTCATGGAGCAGCAGCTCCTGCGCCTGAGCGCGCCCGCCGAGGGAGAGGCGACGGATGCCGCGGAGCGGCTCGATTTGCGGGGCAGCGTCTACGAGGCGGTGCTGCGCGACCAGCGCCAGCATGTGGAGCCGGACCGTCAGGGCGGACGGCGCGTGATCTCGCCGGTGACCAACCGCGGCGACTGCATCGGCGTGCTGGAGGTGAGCCTGCAGTACGCCGACGACGTCGTGCTCGGACAGATCCGCGAAGCAGCTCACGCACTGGCTTACATCATCGTCACGGACCGCCGCTTCACGGACCTCTATCACGCGGGCCGGCGCACCACCCGGACCAGTCTGGCCGCCGAGATCCAGCACCAGCTGCTGCCCTCGGCCTCTTGCTGCGAAGCACCACAGTTCACCCTCGCCGCGGGGCTGGTCCCGGCCGACGACATCGGTGGGGACACCTACGACTACACGCTCGACCACGACGCGCTGCATCTGTCCATCACCGATGCCATGGGCCACGACACCGACTCCGCTCTGCTGGCCACGTTGGTGATGGCCGCGTTGCGCGGTGCCCGCCGCTCCGGTTGCGACGCGCTGGAACAAGCCCGTCGCGCCCATGAGGCCTTGCTGGCCCACAACCGCGGGCTCGCCACCGGGCAACTGCTCTGCGTCCGCCTCGAGACGGGCACCTGCGAACTGATCAACGCGGGGCATCCCTGGCCCCTGCGCCTACGGGCAGGTTCCGCGGAGGTCGAGGAGGTCGAGCTGGCCATCAACCTGCCGTTCGGGGTGGCGTCTCCCGCCCCGTACCGGCTGCAGGAGCTTCAGTTGAGCCCGGGTGACCGCCTGGTCCTGCTCACCGACGGCATGCAGGAACGCGGGGCGTCGGCCGTCGATCTGGCCTCTCTGGTGCGCGAGACCCGCACCTTGCATCCCCGGGAGGCCGTTCGCACCCTGACGACAGCGGTCCTGGACGCCTGCCGCGGCAACCTCAAGGACGACGCCACCGTCATGATCCTGGACTGGCACGGCCCCACCGAGCCCGCTCCGGACGCATGAGCCGGCGCGGCAACCACGCACGAAGCGGCGGCGAGCTTCTCAACTGACCAGGAAGGGAACCCTCGTGAGCTCTTCGGAGATCTGCCAGACGCGCTGGGCTTCCTCGGTGCTGCGAAGGCGTGAGTAGAGCTTTTGCTCTGCGGGAGGGCCGCCCATGTGCCCGGGTCCGCGCGGCCCGTAGAACCCGCCGCGCTCGGCGTCGGGTGAGGTGGCGGCGTACAGGGCGGGGAGTTTCGCGGTGTGGACCGTCCCGACGATGATGCCGCGGGCAGACAGAGCCCGGATCAGGCGTACACCCATGGTGTCTTTGGCGCGGCCGACCTCCGGGCGGGCGGCGAGCAGGTTCGTCGGAGCGACCCCGGGGTGGGCGAGGTTGCTGGTGATGCCCCAGCCATGGGCCTGACTGCGCCGGTCGAGTTCGAGGCCGAAGAGACCGAGCGCGATCTTGGACTGGCTGTAGGCCTTCATGCCGTCGTAGGAGCGTTCCCAGTTCAAGTCGTCCCAGTTGATGGCGTTCTGATGGGCCGCGACGCTGATCTGTGAGGTCACGCGTGCCTGGCCGACGCGCAGCAGCGGCAGCAGGTGGGCCACCAGGGCGAAATGACCGAGGTGGTTGGTGCCGAACTGAAGCTCGAACCCGTCCGCGGTCGTCTGCCGGTCGGGCGGGGTCATGACGCCGGCGTTGTTGACGAGAACGTGGATCGGCCGGCCTTCTTCCCGCAGGGTCGCGCCGAGGGCTGCCACGGAGGCGAGTGAGGACAGGTCGAGTTCGCGCAGCGACACCTTCGCGTCTGGGGCCGCCTGGCGGATCGTGCGGATCGCGGCCTCGCCCTTGCGGGGATTGCGTACGGGCAGCAGCACCTCGGCCCCGGCCGCCGCGAGCCTTGTGGCGAGGCCGAGTCCGATGCCGTCGCTCGCTCCGGTGACGACGGCGCGCTTGCCGGACAGGCCGGGAAGGGTGATGTCGATGGTTGTGCGTGGCATGTGCCCACTCCTGAGGTGTGTGGTTGCCTCCACCGTCGGGCAGGACGGCGGCGCTGTGCAGGGCCGGTCGATCCACTGATCGGGAAGTCCTGGCTGGGGTTTCTTTCGCGGGCGGCTACGTCACAGAGCGCCGCGTACGTACCAAAGCCTCGGATGGCTCCGTAGGGGTGGCAACCCGTGAAGGGGGACTGACGATCCGTGGTTGTCGAGGTGCGCGGGCGGTAGACATGAGCAGGTACGCAGGCATGCACGGTGACGGAGGCGCGCGGTGATCGATCGGACCGGCCTTGCGGAGTTCCTGCGGCGTCGCCGGGAGTCGCTGCAACCCGAGGATGTGGGTCTTCCGCGCGGACAGCGCCGACGGACGAACGGGCTGCGGCGGGAGGAAGTGGCCGCGCTGTGCCACATGTCGACCGACTACTACGCGCGCCTGGAGCGGGAGCGCGGACCTCAGCTGTCCGAGCAGATGATCGCCTCCATCGCGCAGGGCCTCCACCTCTCCCTCGATGAGCGCGACCACCTCTTCCGGCTCGCCGGACAGAGCCCTCCCCCGCGGGGCGCGGACAGCGAGCACATCAGCCCCGGCCTGCTGCGCATCCTGGACCGGCTGCACGACACTCCCGCGGAGATCGTCACCGAGCTCGGCGAGACGCTGCGGCAGACCCCGCTCGGCATCGCGCTCACCGGCGACCTGACCCGCTACAGCGGCCCGGCCCGCAGCCTCGGCTACCGATGGTTCACCGACCCCGCCACGCGACAGCTCTACGCCCCTGACGACCATCCCTTCCTGACCCGCATGTTCGTCTCGGGCCTGCGCGGGGTGGCCACACTGCGGGGCCCCGGTTCCCGCGCGGCCCACTACGCCGACCTGCTGCTCGCCCAGAGCGAGGAGTTCCGTCAGGTGTGGAACGACCACGAGATCGGCGTCCGGCCTCACGAGGTAAAACACTTCGTCCACCCCGAGCTCGGGGAGTTGGAACTGACCTGCCAGACGCTGCTCGATCCCGACCAGTCGCATCTCCTTCTCGTCTACACCGCCGGCCCCGGCAGCCAGAGTTACGAAAAGTTGCAGCTGCTCTCCGTCATCGGAGCGCAGGAGCTGCGCTGACGCACCAGAACCGACTTGCCGTTCCTAGGGCTCCTAGGTTTATCCTAGGAGCCCTAGGAACGAGGTGGAGGGCACATGGTGCGGGCAGGGCTGACGCCGGAGCGGGTGACGCTCGCGGGCGCTGAGCTGGCGGACGAGGCGGGGCTCGACCAGGTGACCATGTCGCAGGTCGCCCGGCGGCTCGGCGTGAAGGACGCGAGCCTCTACACGCACGTGCGCGGCCTGGAGGATCTGCGCGGCCGCATCGCGCTGCTGGCGGCCGACGAGAAGACCATCCGTATCGCGGAGGCGACCGCCGGCCGCTCGGGCAAGGACGCGCTGGTCGCCTTCGCCAACGCCTGGCGGGAGTACGCGCACAAGCATCCGGGCCGCTACATGGCGACCCAGACCCAGATCCAGATCGATCCCGAGCTCGCCGCGAAGGCGCCCGGCCCTCGGCGCGCGGTCGAGCTGACCTACGGCATGCTGCACGGCTACGGCCTGACCGAACCCGACCTGACCGACGCGGTCCGGTTGCTGCGCAGCACCTTCCACGGGTTTGTCGCCCTGGAGGCCGCGGGCGGGTTCGCACACCAGCGTTCGCCGCAGCAGTCGTGGGCCCGCGCCCTCGACGCCCTGCACACCCTCCTGGAGCGCTGGCCCCATTCCGAGAAGGAGACTCACCATGGCTGACCCGACCACCGGCACCCTGCGCGTGGACGGCGCAACCCTGCACTACGAAGTGCGCGGCCAGGGCCCGCTGTTGCTGCTGATACCCGGAGGATCGGGCGGCGCGGCCTCCTTCGACGAGCTCGCCGACGACCTGGCCGTCGAATACACCGTGGCCACCTACGATCCGCGCGGCATGTCCCGAAGCACGCTGGACGACCCCGAGGCCGAGCAGAGCGTGGCCGAACACGCCGACGACGCCTTCCGCCTGCTGGAACTGCTGTCACCCGGTGAGCCCGCCCGGGTGTTCGGCTCCAGTTCGGGCGCCATCGCGGCCCTGCATCTGCTCACCACCCGCCCCGAGCATGTCCGACGCGTCGTGGCGCACGAGCCCCCGACGGTGACGGTGCTGCCGGACGCCTCCACTCATCTCGCCCTCATAGCCCGCGTGCAGGAGGTGTTCCGCACGCAAGGGCTCATGCCTGCGATGAACGTGTTCGCCGCGGGACTCAAGAAGGACGGCGACGCCGCCCCCGGCACCGACACCGTTGAACCCAAGGCCGAGATCAAGCTTCCGCCGCAGGCAGCGGCGAGGGCTGAACAGACCATGGCCAACCTGCCGTACTTCGTCGGCCGCATCGTTCCCAGCTTCATGCCCTACACGCCGGACCTGCACCGGCTGGCAGAGCTGTCGGATCAGCTCGTGCTCGCCGCAGGCCAGGACTCACGAGGCGAGCTGGCCTACCGCCCGGCCGCGCTGATGGCCGAGCGCCTCGGCACCGAACTCCTGCACTTCCCCGGCGGGCACACCGGCCTGACCACGCATCCCGCCCAGTTCGGCGAACTCCTTCGCAAGGCATTCAGCGGCTGAGGCCACGGGGCCGGACAGCCCGACCGGCTTCTGCCAGGTCAGTCCTCGTCAGACGACGGCTGATCGACTCGGCCGCCCTGGTGCGGCGTCGCGATGTAGTCGTCAGCGCCCCTGGGCAGCGCGGCGACACACGCCGATGAGCAGGCGTTCACCAGCAGGGGCAGTACGTCGGTGGCCACCCGCAGTGAGATCCACCTCTGGTGGAGTTCGGCAGGCCCGATCGGGCCGTCGCAGACGCTGCATCCATGGAGGGCCGTGACGCCCCGGCGTCGGGGGTCCAGGTTGCCCGGGTCGAGGTCCGTGCCGGAGTCCTCCGCAGGCTGCAACCGCGGGAAGGGTGGCCGCAGCTTGTAGTTGCCGAACAGCGCACGCGTGCTCACCGTGCTGCGCGTCAACCTGGCGCACCGGGTGAGTTCGTAGGGGAACCAATGCAGCCGGTAGGAGGTGTAAGGGGTGAACTCCTCCAAGTTGGTCATGCCCCCGATCTGGGGCGGGATCCGGACGAGGTTGCTGCCGTAGAGCACGAGATGCTTGACCGCTGTCAGCCGACCGATGCTCGATGGCAGGGTGACGATCTGCCTCCGCTCCTGCGGGCTCAACTCCACCAGGGGACGGAACTCCTCCCGCCCGTCGGCGACGGCTTCCTCGACCAGCTCAAGCAGACGTCGCCAGCCCGGCGCGGAGGTGTCCTGGCGCTCGGCGTGAAACCCGACCCGGGCTCGCGGAGCCGGCCTGGACTGGTTGAGGCACGAGCAGGCGTCCTGGCGCCCTCCATGCCCCTCCGCACCCGGACCTGACGTGTCACCCCAGCGGTTCACGAAGAGTTGCGGCTCTCTGTCGTTTGTCATGGCGCAACGGTACGAGGGCCGACGCAATACGCCCGACCGATTATTCGGGTCCGGCGCCGACTGACCGGGCTCACGCAGCGGCGTATCCGTACACCGCCGACTCCCCCAACTCCTCCTCGATTCGGATGAGTTGGTTGTACTTGGCCGTGCGGTCCGACCGGGACAGTGAACCCGTCTTGATCTGCCCGCATCCCGTGGCCACGGCCAGGTCCGCGATGGTCGTGTCCTCCGTCTCGCCGGAACGGTGCGACATGACCGCCGCCCAGCCGGCCCGTCGCGCGGTGCTCACCGTTCCCAGCGCCTCGGTCAGCGTGCCGATCTGGTTGACCTTGATCAGGACCGCGTTGCCCACCCCGGTACGAATGCCTTCCCGTACCAGCGCTTCGTTGGTGCAGAAGACGTCGTCGCCGGTCAGCTGGCACCTCGTTCCGACCCGCGCGGTCAGCTCGCGCCATCCGTCGTGGTCGTCCTCGGCCATCGGGTCCTCCACCGAGACGATCGGGTACGCGTCGATCAGCTTGGCGAAGTAGTCGACCTGCTCGGCGGGCGTACGCCGCACCCCCTCCCCCACGTACTCGTAGGCACTGCCCCGGTAGAACTCCGACGACGCCGGGTCCATGACGAGACCGATGTCCGCGCCGGGCCGGTACCCGGCCCGCTCGATCGCGGCCATGACGAAGTCCAGCGCCTCCTCGGCCGTACGCAGCGCGGGCGCGAAGCCGCCTTCGTCGCCGACGGCGGTGGAGTGGCCCGCGGCCAGCAGGTCGCGCCGGAGCGTGTGAAAGACCTCGGAGCCCATCCGGACGGCCTCCGCGAAGGTGGCCGCACCCACCGGCGCGATCATGAACTCCTGGAAGTCCAGCGGATTGTCGGCGTGGGCGCCGCCGTTGACGATGTTCATCATGGGCACCGGAAGCACGCGGGCGTCGGCCCCGCCGAGATAGCGGTACAGCGGCTGCCGGTGCGAGAGGGCGGCGGCCTTCGCCGTGGCCAGGGAGACCCCGAGCAGGGCATTGGCACCGAGCCGCGCCTTGGTGGGGGTGCCGTCGAGCGCGACGAGCGCGGCGTCGAGTCCGGCCTGGTCGTCGGCGTCGCGCCCGGTGACGGCATCCGCTATCTCGCCGTTCACGTGGGCCACGGCCCGGTCGACGCCCTTGCCGTGCCACCGCTGGGGGTCGTCGTCGCGCAGCTCGACCGCTTCGCGGGCTCCGGTGGAGGCGCCGGAGGGCACTGCGGCACGCCCCAGTGATCCGTCGGCGAGGACGACGTCGACCTCGACGGTGGGGTTGCCTCGACTGTCGAGGACGGTGCGGGCGGTGACGGTGCGGACGCTGGTCGGCTCAACTGCAGGTGCGGGCATGGGAGTTCCTCCCTTTGTCGCCTGTCGGGCCGTGGCTGCGACGGCACTGGCGCTCAGCCCGACGCGACAGACACTACAGCATTGCTGTTCAGTTTTGCTGTTCAGTTCAGCTGTTTAGCCTTGCTGTTCAGTTCCGCTGCGTGACGGCCGGTCCGGGTTAAAGTGCCCTATGCCCACCTCGCAAGCCGCCGCCGTCGCCGCCGAACTGCGCACCGCGATGGGCAAGCTCACCCGGCGCGTGAAGCACGAGGACCGGATCCCGCACGGCCAGGTCGCCGTCCTCGGCGTCCTGGACCGCGACGGCGCCATGACCACCAGCGACCTCGCGACCGACCAGCGCGTACGCCCGCAGTCGATGGCCCGCGCGGTCGGCCTCCTCCTCGAACAGGGCCTGCTCACCCGCACCGCCCACCCCACGGACGGGCGCAAGACCCTGCTCGGCTTGTCCGACGCGGGCCGGGCCGCGCTGGAAGCGGAACGCGGCCGCAGGGCCGGCTGGCTGGCCCAGGCCATCGAGGCCGAACTCACGGATGAAGAGCGGGAGTTGCTCGCGCGCAGCGCAGCCCTGATGGAGCGACTGGCTGCTCGCCAAGGCCTGTCCGAGCGCTGAGGGCCGCGATCTCAGCCCGTGTACGAGTCCTTCACGTGCACGGGGTGCAGAATCACCGCACGCCCCTGGCCGCCCATCCCGCCGCCTGGTTCCACCCGCGGCGGCGTAGCGGTGGCGATCTTGATGCCGATGCTCAACGGAACGTTCTTGCGGTGCGGGCTGTGCTGCGAATACGTCGGCTCGGTGAAGCCGAGTTCCGTGAAGGTGCCGCTGATGACCATCGCATGGTCGATGTGACCGTCGAAGCGTCCGTTCGGGTCCCAGTCCGAGAACAGCAGATCACCCGGCCGAAGCTTCCAGATGTCGTTCGTGTCGCCCGGCAACCCGGCCTTCCACGCCTGACCGCGTGCCGGATCGGTCGCATACCTGTGGAGCGAACGCGCTTGGGTCCACGTGCGGGACGCCCCCCGGATCCCACTGACGTTGCTGCTCCACACGAGCGGGTCGGCCGGGTCCTGGAACCAACCCTTGCCATGCTTCATGGGCCAGCCGCCGGCGTGCAGGACCTGCGAGGCGAAGTTGGCGCAGTCGTTGTCGAAGTGGTCGTAGTCGGGGTTGTGCGCGTCCTGGGTGAACGTCATACCGAAGGACGTTTTCCGCCACTGCCCCGACCATTTGTTGGCGTACGCCGCGGCTGCGGCCCGGTTGTAGGTTCCCGCCCGTGGCCCTGCGCTGCGCCGCGGCCCCTTACCGCGGTCCGGCTTGTCCGGCGCCTGGATGCCGTCCGTGCTGGGCACGGGCGCGTACGAGACGCGCGTCAGCTTCCACTTCCGCCCGTCATGGCGCAGACGCACGGTGTACGTGTCGCTGAGCTCAGTCGCCTTGAGCGCCCTGTCGTTCCAGGCCAGGTACGTGCCGGTGGTAAGGGTGGCCGTCGCCGTTCCTGTGGCGGCCCGCTCGGAGAAGTCCACCCGCTGATCGGGCCCGAACCCCGTGCGCACCTTCACCGCACGCAGCCCCCGCTGCCCTGCCGCTTCGTCTGCGATGCGGGCGAGGGATCGGGCCACAAGGAGGGGCTGAGCGCCGACGCTGCCCCTACTGGACCTGCTACCACTACTGCCGCCACCGGACTGTCGTGCCGCGAGCAACCCCGTCTGTGACGTGAGCCAACCCTTGTCACGCGCGATGAAGTACTGCTTGACCAGCCCGAGCACCTGCTCCCTCCGCACCTCGGCGGAACCGCCGACAGGGGCATCGGCCTGCCCCGACGGAGCAGTGAGGGCGGCGGCCAGCAGCACCGCCCCGGCAACGAGAGCACCACGCCGCACCAGAGGGCGCATATTTCCTCCTTGGGACCAGGGCCTTGTCGGCCCGTCACAAGCTAAGGGCGCGCGCTTCCGACTCCGCGGCAGGCGTCACCAGGGATCGCCCGATCAGCCCCAGGGCGAAGACCGCCGGGCAACTCCACGGCTTCCGCGCCCACTTCGGGTCTGCCCTGCCACTCGGCGGCCGCATGGCTCACGGCATCCTCCGACGTCAACCTCCGCTGACGCGTGTTGACTTCCGCGCCTAGTGCAGATTCACTAGAGCTCAACTGATGCCCTCGCACTATGAGGCTATGAGGTAGTGATGCCGCAGCTGACAGCAGGAGAAGCCTCCGCGGGCAGGGATCGTGGGATCGCACCGCGCTCGCACGCGCCGCACAAGAGCACGGAGAGGTGCGGAACGCTGTGACCTTCCCCCCCTTCACCTCGCATGCCGTCGTTGATTCCGGCCACGCCCGGGTGACGCTCGCCGGTGAACTCGACTTCGACACCGCACCCTGTGTTCTCGAAGCGGTCGACTCCTGCCTGGCCGAGCGGCCGACTGGCTTCTGCCTCGATCTGACCGGCATCTCCTTCTGCGACTGCGCCGGTCTGAACTCCCTGCTGACGGCGCGGCTTTCCGTCCTCCAGGCAGGCGTGGAGCTTCTCGTCATAGGGGTCGGAGTCCAGTTGGAGCGGCTTCTCGCGCTGATCGGGGCCGACGGCATCTTCACCGAGGGCAGCACCTTTACGGACGCGGAGGCGGAAGCCGCCCTCTGCGCCTCCGATACGACCGCACGCCGCCGCGACACCGAGGCGGCCGCCGACAAGTCGCTGCTCCGGGACCTTCTGGCATGATCGTGCAGTCCGCCACCTGCAAGGATGCACCAATGCCCTCGTCTCCCCCGCACAGCCGTCCGATCAGAATCCTGTTGGTGGAGGATCACGACATGGTGGCCGAGGCCATCCGCCTCGCCCTGGAGCGGTCGCCCGATCTGCAGATCGTGGGCCACGCGGCGTCGGTGGCATCGGCGCTGGCCGACGCGGAGCGATGTGAACCTGATGTCGTGCTGATGGACCGGCGCCTGCCGGACGGCGACGGGGTCGCCGCCATCACCGACCTGCTGGCTCTCAGACCGAAGGCGCGGGTACTGGTCCTGGCGGGCGAGGGCAGCGCATCGGTGGCCGCGCGCGTCGCGGAGACGGGCGGGGCCGGCCTGATCCTGAAGGCCCGCGGCCTGAGCGAACTGGAGGACGCCGTTCGCCGGGTGGCAGCGGGTGAGGTGGTGTTCAGCCAGGAGCTGCTGGGCGACGTACTGGGACGGCTGGCCGGCAGAACGCCGAGCCTCGGCGCGAACCTGACCCCGCGGGAGCGGGAAGCCCTCCAGCTGCTGGGCCAAGGGCGCAGCACCAGCGAGATCAGCGATCAGCTGGGCGTCGCTCTCAACACCGGACGCAACCACGTCCAGCGGGTGCTGGAAAAGCTGGGAGCGCGTTCCCAGCTGGAAGCCGTGACGATCGCGCGCCGTGAAGGGCTCCTTTCGTGACACAGGAGCCGCGACAGCAAAGGCGCGCGCGCAAGCAAGCGGCTCCGATGACGGAAGCGGCGTTCACCCTGCTGGTGCAGGGCGTACTGGACTACGGCATCTTCATGCTCGACCCGCAGGGCCACATCATCAGTTGGAACGCGGGAGCGGAGCGGATCAAGGGATACCGCGCCGAAGACATCGTCGGACAGCACTTCTCCGTCTTCTATCCGCCCGAGGACCAGGCCTCCGGCAAGCCCCAATGGGAGCTGGAGACCGCCGTGGCCGACGGCAGACTGGAGGACGAGGGGTGGCGCGTCCGCAAGGACGGCTCCCGCTTCTGGGCGAACGTGGTCATCACCGCCCTGTGGGACGAAAAGGGCGTACTACGGGGGTTCGGCAAGGTCACGCGTGACATGTCGGAGCGGCGGGCCGCGCAGCACGCCCTCAGCGAGCGTCGGCGCTTGTTCGATCACCTGGTCCAGGCACAGGAAACGGAACGACGCCGCATCGCGTGGGATGTCCACGACGACTCCATCCAGGCCATGGTCGCCGTCGCGATGCGGCTGGAACTACTGGCGGATCGCGTACCGGATTCGTTCGCCGCGGAACTGCAGCGCCTTGACACATCGGTGCGCGAGGCGATCGGCCGCCTGCGCAGTCTGACCTTCCGGCTGCATCCGCCCGGGATCGACAGGCATGGTCTGGTCGACGGCCTCTCCAGCCACCTGGCCGATGTCGTGGGATCCTCCTGGGGCATGCCCTACTCCTTCGAGCACCAGCTGGATCATGAACCTTCCCCCGAGACCGCCATCACCATCTTCCGTATCGTCCAAGAGGCATTGCTGAACGTGCACAAACACGCGCGCGGGAGCAAAGTCGACGTCCACGTCGCGTCCGCCGACGGGGGCATCGTGACGCGCGTCGTGGACGACGGAACCGGCGCCCCGGTCGCCCGCGACGGCGCCCGTGATCACTTCGGGATCATCGAGATGCGGGAAAGAGCCGAAACAGCCGGCGGCTGGTGGTCCATACACAGCCGACCCGGCACAGGCACGACCGTCGAGTTCTGGCTACCGAACCACCTTCCGACTCCCCCACCACCCGCGCCATCCCCGGACGACGCGCCGTGACCGCGGCGAGTCCCGCGGACGGCTGCCCCCGTGCACCGCTCAGCGTCGTCCTCTGTGATGACAACGCGCTGCTCCTGGAGACCCTGAGCGAGGTCGTCCAAGCACAGCCCGACCTGAAGGTCGTGGGCACCGCGTGCGACAGCGAGGAGGCGTTTCGACTCGCCTCTCGTCTTCAACCGGACCTCGTCGTCCTTGATGTCCGCTTCCCCGGCGGCGGCCCCGCTGTCGCCAGAGGCATCGCCCAGTGTTCACCGGCCAGCCGCATCGTGGCGTTCTCCGCGTATGACGACAAAGCCTCCATCGAGCAGATGAAGAACGCGGGCGCTCTTGCGTACGTACTCAAGGGCGCCAGCAACAGGGAACTCCTCGCAGCTCTGCGCCGAGCGGCACAAGTACGCTGAGCCGACGCCCCCCGCCGGGCGGATTAAGCGCAGTTATGGGGGTAGTCGGCCCGCATAGGCCGAGCTGATCGAGGAGCAAGGCGGACTGCATGGATCAGACAGCGGGCGAAGACGGCCAGCCGACGACAGACAACGGCTCCGTGTCGGTCTCCCAGCTGTTCGAGGGCAGCGAGGGGATCGCACACGCACGGCATCTGGCCCGAAACTTTTTGACAGACCTACGATCCGTTCACGGGCTCCCCGTGACCACTCAGGCCATGGGGATGGTGGAACTGGTGGTCAGCGAGCTGGTGACCAACGCACGCAAATACGCGCCGGGACCGTGCCTGCTCGCCCTCGCGGTGCAGGGCGCCAACATCGAGGTCACCGTACGGGACAGCAACTCCGCGCTTCCCGCGGTCTCGGCGCCGGATCCAAGCCGCCTGGGACAGCACGGCCTGGAGGTCGTGCAGGCCGTGTGCCACAAACTCCAGGTGGAGCGCGAACCGTCGGGCAAGCGCATCACCGCGGTTCTCGGCCTGGCCGATGACCTGGACGGGAGTCCGGCCGACCGCCACGTATGACCTGCCCCGCCTGCTCAGGGCGCACGATTTCTTGACGCACTGTTCTTGGCGCACGGTTCTTGGCGCACGGTGCGTCACCTCATGGGCATGACTTCGGGCAGGGTGAGAGCCGAGTGCGCCCCTCGACCCCGCTTCGCGGGCATCGTGCTGAGGTTGCGCAGCATGTCGTTGCGCCGGGCGAGGGCGCGCGTCGTGGTGGGGAAGAGTGTGGCCTCACCCTTGCCGATCTGCCCCTGGTTCGCGGTCACGAACGCGCGGGTGCTGCTCTCGTAGGCGGCGAGCCCCGAGGCGATGTCCCGGTCGGCCAGACAGGCGGCGAGCATGTACGCGCCGACGAGCGCGAGACTGGTGCCTTGTCCGGTGAGGAACGAGGGTGCGTACGCGGCGTCGCCCACCAGCGCGACCCGGCCGCCGGACCAGCGCGGCATGCGGATCTGGCTGACCATGTCGCAGAACAGGTCGTCCGCGTCGTCCAGGGCGGCGACCATGCCCGGCACCTCCCACCCCGCGCCGGCGAAGGCCGAGGCGATCAACTCCCGCTGCGCTCCCGGACCTTGGAAGGTGTCGAAGGGCGGTTCCGGTCGGGCGAAGTTCAAGAAGGCGTGCACGTCGGCCGTGTCCTCCACGGCGTAGAGAGCGGCGGCTCTGCCCGGGGTGTTCCACATCATGATCTCGTGGGAGAGGCCGAAGGTGTTACGCATGGTGAACACGGCGAAGCAGTACCCGAGGTAGCGGTGGAACTGCTCCTCGGGGCCGAACACCAGCTTGCGGGTAGCGGAATGCAGGCCATCCGCGCCGACCACCATGTCGAACGTACGCCTGCCGCCCCCGCGAAAAGTGACGTCGACCCCGTGGCCGGACTGGTCGAGGGCCTCGATGGAGTCGTCGAACAGAAATTCCACGTCGTCACGGACCGCCGCGTACAGAGCGTCGGTCAGATCCCCGCGCCGTACCTCGATGTCCTCTCCCGCGACACCGCCGGCGACGGCGTGCGGGTTGATCGCGGCCACCTTGCCGCCATCTGCGTCCAGGAAGGTGATCCGGCGCGTGTCGATGTGCGCGTCCCGCAGCCGGGGCAACATCCCCATCCTCCGGACGACTTCCAACGCGGTGCCGCGTACGTCGATGGGGTAGCCGCCGCTGCGTGGTGTGGCCGCCTTCTCCACCACTGTGACCGCGTATCCGCGCCGGGTCAGCCAGTAGGCGAGGGCGGGACCCGCGATGCTGGCCCCCGATATCAGGACCTTGCGCCGCGGGGACGTACGGCCACCGGCCTGACTGCCCGTCAACTGATCGGTGGGGGTCATCGCTTGGCTCCCTTGTTCATGGTGCGGACGACGAGGAGGGACAGTGCCGTGACGATGCCGGCGACGACGAAGCCGGTGACGAAGGCCGATTCGGCCGGGTCGTCCATACCGGGGCGAGTTCCTGCCGTGAGGATGGCGCCGGAGATCTGGGCGCCCGCGGCGAAGCCGATCACGCGCGTCACCAGGACCAGGCTGGTGGCGGTGCCGGTGTTCTCGTGATCGACGGAGGTGGCGGTCCTGACGACCATCGCCGTGATGCAGACACCACTGGCCAGAGCGATCAGCGCCTTGCCGACGATAAGCTGCCAGACCTCGGCGTGCAGGAACGCCAGGGCGAGCAGCGTGGCCGTCATGACGCTGATTCCTGCTGCGACCACGGCACTTGAGCCAAAGCGCCGCGCCGCGGCCCCGCCCAGTGGCCCGCTGATCGCCCCCGCGATGGCGCCGGGCAGCAGATACCGTCCGATGTCGGTGGAGTCGGCCCCGAAGCCGTAGCCGGCGGCGGACACGTCGAACAGCTGCGGAACGAGATACATCGACACCGAGGTGCCCACGCAGACGGCGAAGGTGACGACGTACGAGCTCCAGATCGCGGGCTTGGCCAGCAGGTGCAGATCGACCATGGGCGAGGGCGACCGGCGTTCGACGGCGACCCATCCGGCCACCAGGACGGCCAGGAGGACGACGAGGGCGGCAAGGGCGAGCGGCCGGCTGCCGACCTCGGGCGCCATCGAGAGTCCGAGCATGAGGGTCAGCAGTACGCCGCTCAGCAGGGCCAGGCCGGGCCAGTCGATCCTGGCGTCCGTGCGGGCCGGCGGATCATCCGGCATCAGCCTGTGGACGGCCAAGGTCGCCGCGACGACCGCGATCGTCGGTATCGCGAACATCCAGTGCCGGGACAGCCCTTCGGCGATGGGGCCGGCCATCAGCGTTCCCAGCATGCCCCCGCCCACGAACAGGCCGCTGACCACCCCGATGGCCACCTGGGACTCTCCGGTCGAGAGGTGCTTGCGCACCAGGATGAAGGAGAGTGGCATCGCGCCGACCATGGCGCCTTCCAGTACCTGCCCGAGCAGCAACACCGGCAGGTTCGGTGCGAGCGAGGACACCAGACCACCGGCCGCGACCACCGCCATCAGCCGGAGCATGACGCGTTTTCCGCCGTGGCGGTCACCGAGGTTGCCCGCGACGGGCGTGACGAGCGCGCCGGTGATGAGCAGGGTGACGCTGAGAAGTGCCCCTTGCGCGCGGCTCATTGATAACTCGCGTTGTAACAGCGGGAGCGTCGGTGTCACCACCGACTCCAGGGCTCCGGTGGCGGCCGCCAGTGCACCGAGAGCCGCTATCGCGGCTTTCCCGACGCGGACTTGGGGGCCCAGGGTGGTGATGGTCATGAACTTCCCTTCGGCAGCAGCTCTCCTGACTCAGAATTACACTACACGGTGTAGTAAAGTCGAGTTAAGATACGGCCATGCCAACCACGAAGACACTGCGCGAGGGGTCCACGAAGAAGCGGGCCGCGATCCTCTCCGCGGCCCGGGAACTGTTCCTCGCCGACGGCTTCGACCGCACCAGCGTCGACGCGGTCGCCGCTCGGGCCGAGGTGTCCAAGCGGACGGTCTATGACTACTTCGGCGACAAGCAGACGCTGCTGCAAGCAGTCGTCGACGGCGTCGGCCAGTCACTGATCACCACGATCCGGCGCATCCTCGACGACACTCTCACCGACCCCTCGGAACTCACCGAAACGGCCGACCTGGAGGACGTGCTGGTCACGTTCTCGATGCGGATCGCGACCGACATGCTCGGTTCAGCGGAGTACGCCACACTGCAGCGACTGGTCCGGACGCAGGCCGGCCAACTGCCGGACGGCGGCGAGAACTCCATGGCCGACGCCCCCGACGAGGCACTGGCCGAGCGGTTCGCCGCGCTCGCCGAGGCCGGCCTCCTCGACGCCCCCGACGCCCGCCTCGCGGCCGACCAGTTCATCGCGCTGACCTTCAACGTCGCGCTCAACAGATTCGGTTCGGCCAACGCCGCGGAGGACCCACGGGTCCGGCCCCTCATCGTCGAGGGAGTGCGGACCTTCCTGCGCGCCTACCAGGCCAAGTAGGCGCGCAGTCGTGCCCCTGCGGGTCCTTCACAACCGGCCGCGCATCCTGGCCGGCCTCGGGCGGTGTCACCGGCATCATTCTCAACGTGGGCGTCGGGTTCGCCCCCGCCCGGTCACTTCTGCCCGCCGGCCCCGAGCGTCGGCAGGTAGCGCGGTGCACGCCAGGCCTTCAGGCGGTCCTCCACCGCGGCCCCCAGCGACAGGAGCCCGGCGTCCTGGTGGTCGCCGGCCATCAGGAGCAGGCCGACCGGCAGTTCGTTCACGGACCCGGCGGGCACCGAGAGGGACGGGTATCCGGCCACGGCTGCCGGGGTGGAGGAGGGGATGACGTCGTTGTCGCCGCGCGCGCAGTCGGTGGTCCAGGCGGGCGGGTTCGTGGGCGCGGCGATGGCGTCCAGACGGTGAGCGGACATGGTCTCGTCGATGGAGCGCCGGGAGAGGTCCTTCAGTTCGGCGCGCATCGCCCGGTACTCGGGGTCGGTGGTGGGCGGCGCGGCCAGGGCCTGCTCGAACAGCTCCTGTCCGGCGAAGCAGGTCTGTTCCTCGGGGTGGGCGCGGTTGAATTCGATCAGCTCGGCGAGGTCGCGGGGCCCCTTGCGCGTGCCGAGGTAGGCGTCGATGTCCCGGTGGAACTCAGTGAGCAGCGCCGGGAATTCGAGTTCGGCCAGCCGTGCCTGATACGGGGGTGTCACCTCGACGACCACGGCTCCGGCCTTGCGCAGCTTCTTGGCCGTACGGGTCATCACGGCGTCCACGTCCGGTCCCAGCGAGGGCAGGCGCCACAGGCCGATCCGCTTGCCACGGAGGCCGGTGCCGGGGAGGTCCGCAAGAGGGCCGGTGCGGGCGTCGTCACCACGCGCGTCCTGGCGCTCGCTCAGCACCGACAGCGTGAGCGCGGTGTCGATCACGTTGCGCGCCATGGGTCCGGCCGTGTCCTGCTCGGCGGAGATCGGCACCACGCCTGACTGGCTGACCAGGCCGAGACTGGGTTTGTGGCCGACGACACCGTTCATCCCGGCCGGGCACACGATGGAGCCGTCCGTCTCGGTGCCGATCGCCACCTGCGACAACGAAGCGGCGAGTGCGGCGGCGGAACCGGAGGACGATCCGCACGGATTGCGGTCGAGCACGTACGGGTTCTTGGTCTGGCCGCCCACCGCCGACCACCCCGATGTCGGCTTCGCACCACGGAAGTTGGCCCATTCGGACAGGTTGGTCTTGCCGAGAATCACCGCCCCGGCCTTCCTCAGCCGGGTCACCAGCGCGGCATCGGTGTCGGGCGGGCTCCCGGCGAGCGCGAGCGACCCGGCCGTCGTCGGCATGTCACGGGTGTTGACGTTGTCCTTGAGGAGGACAGGGATACCGTCCAGGGGACCGAGGGGCTTTCCACGTCGGTGGCGTACGTCGCTGGCGGCTGCCTCCCGCAGGGACGTCGGGCTGGTGCGCAGGACCGAGTGAATTTTGGGATCGACGTGTGCGATGCGCCGCAGGTAGGCCTTGGTCAGCGTCGCCGAGGTCAGCGACCCCTCCCCCATGCGCGCCTGTAACTCCGGGATCGTCACGGTGTCCAGGTCGACCCCGGAAACGCGAGCCGACCCGGTCGGCGGTGAGGAACTCTCGGCAGGATGCCCGGCGCTCTGCGCACCGGCATGCGATACGCCCGTCAGAAGGGACCCCGCGACAAGGGCGGCGGTCATTGCGGCAATGCTCTTCTTCCCCATGCGGGCCAGCGGACTACAGCAGCCACGTCTGGCGCAAGGGTGCCGAAGGCTCACGTAGTTCACGAGCTGAGAATGCGTGGTCGACCGGGTCGCGCCGGCTGCGTCGCCCACGCGGGCCGGCTCACCCTGCTGTCAACAAATCACCAGATCACCAAGTCACCACGTGGCGCGCAGCACGCCGTCGCTGTCGGGCAGGGCGGCGCAGAGCAACGGGTGGTGGTCGTCGAGGTCCATCGGCAGGGCACAGGCTGCCCGCATCCCGGCGGCCAGGGCGGCGAGCTCCTGGTACTCGCTGTCGTCGACGATCACGTGACTGATCGTCGAGTCCTGCGCCTCCCAGACGAACACCACCGTTCCCTCCTCGGGCAGCGCCGCGAGAACCGCGCCGACAGCGGGGTCCAGGTCGGGCCAGACGGTCAGCAGGGCGCGCGGGCTGAAGCCGGCGCGCACCTCGTCGAGGTTGTCCGCCGTGAGGCGGTGCCAGCGTGCTGCGTTGCGGACGAAGGCCTCTTCGAGGAGCACCGTCTGCCGTGCGGCAAGCTCCATGCGCACACGCGCCCAGAAGTCCTCGTCGGCGGCCTGCGTCACTTCGTGTTCCTCGGCCTCTGCCGCGTAGGGCGAGGCCGCCATCGGCTCGGCGAAGAGACCGAGTTCGCGCGTATGGGCCACGGCGTCCGCGCAGGGCCGGTCGGTGCCCACGTACACGTACTGGTCCCACCCGACATGCACGGTGAACACGTCCCCCACCTCCAGCCGACACCAGGCGCCCTGGTCGCGCAGCATGGCCCGGACCAGCTCCAGAGCGACCGGAAGACAAATCTCGGCCCCGTCGTGATAGCCGGTGAGGTCGGGCGGAAAGAGCCCGGCGAGGCCGTGCCCCTCCGTCGGCGGCTCCAGGCCGAAGTGAACGAAGCCGGTGATTGCGGGCTCGCGCATCTCCAGCCGGTCGATGCCCGAGGCCTCCGCGAAGGCGGCGATGGCCGCCAGATACGCCGCCTCGACCGGCCCGTGGTCGCTGGCTGTGTCCTGCGTACCGGTGTAGTGCCCGCGCTCGTCGCGGTCGGCGGGGTCGTACTTGGTGATCCGGTGGACGAAGGCCGGCGGCACGCTGCTCCTTGGACGGTGGGGCCTCCAGCCTAATGACGAACAGGGCCGTACCGGACCGCTCCGCTCAGCTGCACTGCCAGGTGAACATCGCCCGGTCGAAGCGGCGTTCGGCCAGGTCCGCGGGGCGGATGAGCCACCCGGACGGGAGATGCGGCAGACCACCGAGCCTGCCCACCACGGGGTCCGCTCCCGCAGCCGCCTCGAGCCGGACCCCCGGACGGAACAGACTCACCCATCGCTCGGCGACGTCGGAGGGCAGGTGTCGGTGAGCGAGCGTGCTCAGGGCCTCGATCGAACCAAAGGTCATACGCCCGATCATGCACCGCCCCACTGACAAGGGCGCCCCTTCGGCGGCTTCGCCCATCGGGCGTCCTCACGGCGGCAGCGCAGATGGACCAGGCGACCGATTTGATCCGCTTACGCGCGGGTAGCAGGGCGACATGGTCACCGAAAGCTCTGCCTCCCCCAGCGGCTACGCGCAGCCCACCATCGACATCCAGGCTCTCACCGAGCTGCTCGACGGTGAGTACGCCGAGGTCCGCGATCTGGTTCGCACCAATCTGACGACGTACGCGGGCGTCCTGGACGAAGCGGAGGAACTCGGCTTCGACGAGTTCCGCGAGCGCGTGCGGGAGCTTGTCGTCGAGATGGCGGCGACGGGCCAGACGGGCATGGGCTTTCCGAAGGAGTACGGCGGAGGCGGCGACATCGGTGCGTCGATCGCCGCGTTCGAGACGCTCGCCTTCGGCGATCTGTCGGTGCTGGTGAAGGTCGGCGTGCAGTTCGGGCTCTTCGGCGGTGCGATCTTGCACCTGGGCACCCAGCGTCACCACGAGGCCTATCTGCCGCGCCTGATCACCGGGGAGCTGATGGGGTGCTTCGCGATGACCGAGACCGGACACGGCTCCAATGTCCAGGCCCTTGGCACGGTGGCTCGGTACGACGCCGACAGCCAGGAGTTCGTCATCACCACCGGCGGCGACGAGGCCCGCAAGGACTACATCGGCAACGCGGCCCGGCACGCCGAGCTGGCGGTCGTCTTCGCCCAGCTCGAGGTGGACGGCAAGCGCGAGGGCGTGCACGCGTTCGTCGTGCCGGTCCGCGTCGACGGTGAGGTGGCCCCCGGCGTACGGATCGAGGACGACGGCCGCAAGATGGGTCTCAACGGCGTGGACAACGGCCGCATCTGGTTCGACGGCGTACGCGTGCCACGCGAGGCGCTGCTCAACCAGTTCGCCGACGTCACTCCCGAGGGCGCCTACCAGAGCCCGATCGACAACCCCGACCGCCGCTTCTTCACCATGCTCGGCACGCTGGTGCAGGGGCGGGTCAGCGTCGGCGGTGGCGCCATCAACGCCAGCAAGGTGGCCCTGGCGATCGCCACCAAGTACGCCGTGCGCCGGCGGCAGTTCCAGGCCGCATCGGACACGGAGGAGCAGGTGCTGCTCGACTACGGCATGCACCAGCGCCGCCTGCTCCCGCTCATCGCGCGCACTTACGCGCTGCACTTCGCACAGGACGTCGTCCGCACACAGCTGCACGAAGTCTTCTCCGGGGGCGGTGACGACGAGCTCGCACGCCGCGAACTGGAGGCACGGGCCGCGGGCACCAAGGCCCTGGGCACCTGGCATGCCACCCGCACGATCCAGGAGTGCCGCGAGGCGTGCGGGGGCGCCGGTTACCTCGCCGTGAACCGCTTCGCCGCCCTGAAGGCCGACAGCGACGTCTTCGCGACGTTCGAGGGCGACAACCACGTGCTCCTCCAACTGGTGGCGAAGGGCTTGCTCACTCACTACGCCAGCGAGTTCGAGAACCTGGACCAGCTCGGCATGGTCCGCTACGTCACCAACCTCGCCGTGGAAACGGTCATCGAGAAGACCTCGGCCCACAAACTGCTGGAGCGGGTACGCGACCTGCTGCCCGGCGGCGACGAGTGGGACCAGGAAGCGGGCCTGCTCGACTCGGAGTATCAACTGGCCATGCTCCGCTTCCGCGAGGAGCACATGCTCGCCGGCGTCGCACGCCGCCTCAAGCGCGGAATGGACCAGAAAACCCACCCCGGTGTCGTCTTCTCACAGGTGCAGGACCACGTCATCGCGGTGGCCCACGCCCACGTGGAGCGGCTGGTGCTCGAAGCCTTCGTGGACAAGATGCGCCGGTTGCCCGACGGCGACAACAAGGTCGCACTGGGGCTGCTGTGCGACCTCTTCGCCCTCTCCACCATCGAGGCCGACCGCGCCTGGTTCATGGAACACGGCCGCCTGACGACACAGCGCTCCAAGGCGATCCGCCGCGAGGTCAACGACCTGTGCCGCAAGATCCGCCCCCTCGCGGCCGACCTCGTCGACGCCTGGGGCATCCCGCCGCAGCTGCTGCGGTCGCCTGATCTGGTGGGGTGACCGGGCCGCAGCTGTGGCGGACCCTTGCCGCTGCGTCGCCTCACGCGCTTTGATGGGGGTGATCGATCCGCCGGACGGGCCGGTCAACTGCCGGACGGGGCAACGAAGTACGGGGGCGACGCGGTACATGAATCACGTCAGGGTGGAGACGGTGGCGCTCGACGCCGTCGGCAACAGGCAGATCGCCAGCCGGACCCGGACGACGTCGCCGCTCGCCGAGCGTTCGGCCGAGGTGGAGGAGGCGATCGTGCAGGCGTCCACGATCGCGCAGACGGCCCTGGCACAGGCTCCCGCCCGGGACGGCTGGCAGGTCTCCTCGATGGAGGTCACCTTCGGCCTGACCCTTGCCGCCGAAGCCGGGGTCATCCTCTCCAAAGCGTCGGCGGAGGCATCGTTCGAGGTCACCCTGACCGTGGAGCGGACCTCTGGTACGCCATGACCGGCGCGACGGGGGCGGACTGCTGGGTCGATCTGTTTCAAGGGCAGCAACGCCTCGGCGGAGGCTTCCTGCTGACGCCCCGATACGTCCTTACCGCACTGCACTGTCTGCGGGGGCTGAGCGCGCCCGATCGCAGCGTGCGCATCGTCCTGTCCGACGGCAGCCTGATCGAGGGGCAGGTGTGCCGGCAGGACGAGAGCGCCGACCTGGCGCTGATCGAGATCGGGACACATCACTACGTACCGCTGACAATGATCAGGAAGGCCGGACGTGCCCTCGTCGGCGGCCGCTGGGAAGGGCCCTACCGGCCTGGTCTGGACGAGGCGAAGCTGCGCGGCAACATCGACGCCCAGTCCCACGACTACGCGTGTCAGGGCGGAGCAGCCATCGAGGCGCTGCAGTTGACGGTGGATCAGGTCCTGGGTGACTACTCGGGCTACTCCGGCGGGCCGGTGGAGAGCGCCTCCCAGGAGCACGAGCCCGTCGTCGTGGGCATCCTTCTGGAGCAGAGCCTCGACCGGGCCGACGGCCGGCGCGCGGCCAACGTCCTGTTCGCCGCGACCATCGCCGAGGCCGTCTCCCGCTTCGACCATCTGCAGCTGTCCCACCTGATCGACGTGCTGCGCCCGCCCGGCCCATCGGGCGAGCAGCGGGCCGAGGCGGTCAAGGACGTCGCCGTCACCAACGGTGCCAAGGTCGAGGAGTGGTTCCACCGGCTCCAGCAGTGGGCCGAAGCGGGAGAGATGGACGCGTCCCAGATAGCCGAGCTGAAGTTCATCGCGGCGCGGCGCGCCATCGAGAGCGACTTCGAAGGGGGTGGCCGGTGAGCACGGCGTGGCAGTCGGCCATCTCACGGGCGGAGAGCGCCCTGGCAGGAGGGACCGCGCCCCTCACCGAGATCACCGGTGCGGTGGACGACCTGCGCAGCGATCCTCGTGCGCTGTTCGCCCCGGCGGCGGGCAAACACTTCGCCTACCTCTGCGCCCTGCTCGACGCGCTGGATCTCGGGGACCAGTCCTCGACGCTGGTGGATCAGGTGGCGAACAGCGCTCTGCGGGATCCCGAGCTGCGGCGTCTGGACAGCACCGTGCGCAATCAGCTCGCCGTCACCCTGGCGAACCGGGGAAAGCTGTCGGCGGCCTCGGTGTTGCTGGCCTTCGACCACGACCTGGGCTCGCGCGCGACCACCGGGATCGCGGCCGCTCGTACGCTGGCGAACCTGGCAGCGGTCAAGATGCGCAAGGGGGATCACGAAGAGGCCATCGCCGCCGCCCGGCACGCGCTGGACACGGCAACCGGGGACGAGGGCCCCGAGGCCCGGCTCAACGTGCGGGTGCTGGCGCTCACGATCCTCACCGAGGGTGTACGTCAGCAGGGCGCGATCGCCGATGCGGACGAACTGCTCCGTGAACTGGAGCAAGCGGTACGTCAGTTGGTGGGCGTTCTCGGCGAGAGCCATCCCAGATCGCTGTCCGCCGTGGTGGCCCTGGCGTCGGCCGAATTCGAGTCGGCACGCTCAGCCGGCGCACGGCAGCGGATGGAAAGGGCAGCCGACGTCCTTGCCGTCATGGCCCAGAAGACCTCGGCGACGCTCGGCACCCACCACCCGCAGTCACTGTCCTCCCTGCGCACCCTGACCGGCACCGAGTTCGAGGCGGCGCAGGTCCTGGGGCCCGCACAGAGAGTCGAGGACGCCGGCGCCATGGTCCGGGCCACCGCCACACTGAGCGAACGCACCCAGACCGCCCCCTCCGTCGAACCGCGACGAAGCCTGCGCACGCCGCTCACCCGCGTCGCCGAACAGCGGGCCACCCCGCCGCCCGCGCCCGTGGTGCAGAGGGGCCCCATCCAGTTCGAACCGCCCCGGGTGCACGAGCGCGGACACCCCGCCGACACCGTGCGCTTCTCCGTGCTCGGCCCCGTACGGGCCTGGCGCGGCACGGAACAGCTGCCGACCGGCTCTCCACAGCAACGCGCGCTCCTGGCCGCGTTGTTGCTGCGCGACGGGCGGGTAGCGACCGCTTCCGAACTCATCGACGCGATCTGGGGCGACTCTCCCCCCTCTCCGGCCCTGGCAGCGGTACGCACGTATGCCTCGCGCCTGCGCAAGGCCTTTCCTCCAGGGCTGCTCGCGAGCATCTCGGGCGGCTACGCGATCAGGCTTCCCGTTCCCGCCGAGGCATTGGACCTCGCGGCGGCCGAGCACCTGTGGTCCGAGACCCAGAAGGCGCGCACGGCGGGTGAGCGCAGCAGGGCCCGCTCGCTGCTGGACACCGCCTTGTCGCTGTGGGACGGCGAGCCGCTGGCCAACGTTCCCGGCCCCTACGCGGAGACACAGCGCACACGCCTTGAGGAGTGGCGGTTGCAGCTCCTGGAGACACGCATGGACCTGGACCTCGAGCTCGGACACCACGGGGCCGTGGTCTCCGAGCTCACCGCACTGACAGCGCAGCACCCCCTGCGGGAGCGGCTGCGGGAGCTGCTGATGCTGGCGCTCTACCGCGCCGGACGCCAGGCCGAAGCCCTCGCCGTGTACGCCGACACCCGGCGCCTGCTCACCACCGAACTGGGCATCGACCCGCGCCCCGAACTGCGCGAGCTGCAGATGCGCATCCTGCAGGCCGACACGGACCTGGCCGGGCCCGTGGCGCCCGCGCGCGAGTCCACGACGATGGCGGTGCGCCTGGATCAACTCCCCGCCACCGTCCCCGACTTCACCGGCAAGGACGCCTTGGTGGCCGAGCTGAGTCAGGCGTTGTCCTCCACCGAACGCCGCGGCATGACCGTCTCGGCCCTGGCCGGTATCGGCGGAGCGGGAAAGACGACACTCGCGGTCCACGTGGCGCACGGGCTCAGAGCGTCCTTCCCGGACGGTCAGCTCTTCGTGGACCTGCAGGGCACCGGAGCACGGGCAGCCGACCCCGAAGCGGTCCTGGGCACGTTCCTGCGCGCCCTCGGCACCCCCGACTCGGCGATCCCGGACACGCTGGAGGAACGCCAAGCCCTGTACCGCTCCATCCTCGCCGACCGCCGGATCCTCGTACTCCTGGACAACGCGCGGGACGTGGCGCAGGTCAAGCCACTGCTGCCGGGCTTCGGCAAGTGCGCGGCGCTGATCACCTCGCGGGTGCGCATGGTGGACCTGCCCGCGGCCCATCTGGTCGACCTGGATGTGATGTCCCCCGAGGAAGCGCTGTTGCTCTTCAAGCGCATCGTGGGTGCGGAACGCGTGGCCCCCGAACGGCACGCGGCGCTCGATGTGGTCGCGGCGTGCGGGTTCCTGCCCCTGGCGATCAGGATCGCGGCCTCCCGCCTGGCCGCCCGCAGGACCTGGACGGTCTCCGTGCTCGCCGCGAAACTGGCGGACAAGCGGCGGCGGCTCGACGAGCTCCAGGCCGGCGACCTCGCGGTCAAGGCGACCTTCGAACTCGACTACGGGGCGCTCGAGCCCGCGCAGGCCCGGGCATTTCGACTCCTGGGCCTGGCCGACGGCCCGGACATCTCACTGTCCTCTGCGGCCGCGATGCTCGACCTGCCGCTGGAACCGACGGAAGACCTCCTGGAGTCGCTCGTCGACACGTCGTTGCTGGAGTCGGCGGCACCCGGCCGCTACCGCTACCACGACCTCGTGCGGTTGTACGCCCGTGCGTGCGCGGAGCGCGACGAACTGCCGCCCAGCCAACGGGCCGCCGCACTCTCCCGGCTGCTCGACTTCCACCTCGCGTCGGCGTCGCAGGCCTACGCACGGGCCCACCCGGGCGACACGACGGTCGGGTACTTCGCACCCACGTACAACGCGGGCCTGAGCTTCGGTGACGATGCCACCGCCCGCGCCTGGCTGCATTCGGAGTCCGACTGCGTCCTCGCCTGCGTCCAGCAGTCCCTGACGCCCGATTCCCTGGGCCGCAGCGTGGACCTGCTCCTCGCGGCCAAGGAACTTGCCGAGCCGGGCGCCAACCCCGGACTGTACGAATCCGTGGCGGCCGCCGTGTGTACCGCCGCCCGCGACGCCGGGGACGTGCGGGCCGAGGGGCGGGCCAGAACGGCGCTGGCCGGTGTACTGCTGCTGTCCGGCCGCCTGGAGGAGGCGGACGAGGAGGCTCGGCGCGCCGTGCGGCTCGCCGAGGAGAGCGGCGACCCGCTGCCCCAGTGCTGGGCCACCCACGACCTCGGGCTCATCGCGATGCACGCGGGCCGGCACGCCGAAGGGGAACGGTATCTGCGGCAAGCCGTCGACACCTTCCGCGCGCTCGGAAACCGGGCCGGCGAGGCCGACGCCCTGGGCAACCTGGCCCGCGTGCACCTGGCCACGGGGCACTCCGCCGGCGCCGTCGAACTCGCTCGGCGCGCTCTCGCCATGCACGACGACATGGGGCTCCGGGTGCGCGGCGCCCACGCCCGCTACGTACTCGGCCTGGCCTACACCAGGACCGGACAGTACGACGACGCCACGTTCGAACTCCGGCTGGCCCTGGAGGTGTTCAGGGCTCAGCACGAGCAGACCTGGGAGGGGCAGACCCTCTTCCGGCTCGCCGAGGTGCACATGGCCAGGGGCCGCTTCGCGGACGCCGCGGCCGACGCGGAGCTGGCGCTCTCCCTCCTGACCGGCCCCGGAAGAGCCCGGCACCGCGCCGGCGTGCTCACCCTCCTGGGCCGCGCGCTCAACGGCATCGGGCATACGGACCGGGCCCGCGCCTGCTGGGAGGAGGCACTGACCCTGTTCGACCAGCTGGGCTCCGCGGCGACCGAGGAGACGGTGGCATGGCGTCGCCAGGCGGCGGCTCACCTGCACGGGGCGGGCACGACCAGGTGGTCCGGGGAACCCTGAGCCGTCCCTCAAAGGACGTCGTCGTTGGAGTCGAACTGGTGCTGCCGTGAGGGAAGAGCGTCGAAGTAGACGGTGTCGGCTTCGCCGGTGAGCACCAGGAGCAGGAACTGTGCGCAGGAGTGGGGGTGGTGCTCCCACTCCGGGCCCCGGCCTTCGTTGAACAGGGTGGTCCACTGCTCCGGCTGCTGCCCCGGTCGGCGCAGCCAGTACAGCATGGCGCCGCTGCCCTCGATGTAGGCCCAGGGCAGCACCTGGGCCCCGTCGCCTGCCAGGAGTTGCGGCGGCTTGGGCTCGAATTCCCACAAGGAGGCGAGGATCTCCGCGCGCTCCCGGGCCTCGTCGAGGAGGTTGTAGTCCTTGTCGGGGCATGCGGGGTCCAGGAGCCGGATCTCCTCGTCGAAGATTCCGCCGCCGTAGACCTCGACGAGTTCCTTGTAGTCCGGTGGCAGGGCGGTGCCGAGCTGCTGCTCCACGGCGGCCCAGTCCCGTGAGCGGCGGGGGCCCGGGGGCGGAACGAGTGCGGTGAGGCGTGCGACGGCGGGCTGCATCCGGGCTCCTGCGTGGGCGGGTCGAGGTTGAGTGCGGGCGCGTGGCCACGGCCGGGTGGTGGTCGGGGGTGCGGACGCGGGCTGCGTTTCTACCCGGCTTCGCTGCCCCGCGTCGTCGTCAGGATCGCGCTCACCACCACCTCGAAGAGGTGATCGGCGCTTGGCGCGAGTGAGGGTTGATCGCCGGTCCAGGCGAGCATGGCCACCAGCGCGAACAGATCGGCGCCGTCGACGTCCTTCCGCGCCAGGCCCGCCGTCTGCGCGCGCGTGAGGAGCCGCGCACCGGCCGCGCGCAAGGTCACGCACGAGGCGTGGAGTGCGGATTCGGTGTCCTCGATGGCGGCTGCCATCAGCACGGTCACACCCCGGTACTCGGTGGTCCAGGCGACGCAGTCGCGCAGCCAGGAGACCAGAGCGACCTCGGGCGGACTCGACGTCTCCAGCGCGCACGCCTTCGCCGTCAGTTCGTCGAAGCTCGTGCGGAGCAGGGCATCGAGCAGCGCCTCGCGCGTCGGGAAGTGCCGCAGCAGTGTCGCGAGCCCGACGTCCGCCCTGCGCGCGATGTCGCGCAGGGACACGTCGACGCCTTGCTCGGCAAGGGCGGTGCCCGCTACGGCGAGCAGGTGGTCGCGGTTCTTCCTGGCATCGGCCCGCATGGGTCCCCTTGACTATCCGGATCACTGGTCCATATATTCGGATCAGTGGTCCACTTATGTGGATCGCTGATCCGAATCAGCGTAACTCGCGGCGCGGGCAGGAGAAGAACGATGTCGACACGCACGATGAGGGCCATCCGCCTCCATGACCACGGAGGCCCGGAAGTTCTGCGGTACGAGGAGGTGCCGATCCCCGAACCGGGGCCGGGCGAGGTACTCGTCCGCGTCCACGCGGCCGGCATCAACCCGCCCGACTGGTATCTGCGCGACGGCATGTCCAACCTGCCTCCCGAGACGAGGCCGAAGTTCGCCCTGCCCGTGATCCCGGGGACGGACCTGTCGGGCGTCGTCGAGGCCGTGGCCGCGGATGTGGACGGCTTCTCCGTCGGTGACGAGGTCTTCGGTCTCCTGCGCTTCCCCAGCTTCGACGGCAGCACCTATGCCGAGTACGTGGCCGCGCCCGCCTCCGACCTGGCACTCAAGCCGTCCGGCATCGATCACGTGCACGCCGCGGGGGCGCCCATGGCCGGCCTCACCGCGTGGCAGTTCCTGATCGACCTCGGACACGATCACCCCTCGCCCTTCCAGGCGGCGCGGCACCGCCCCACAGCGCTCGACGCCGACACGACGGTGCTCGTCAACGGCGCCGCGGGCGGCGTGGGGCACTTCGCGCTCCAACTGGCGAAATGGAAGGGCGCACGGGTCATCGCGGTGGCCTCGGGCGCACATGAAGCGTTCCTGCGCGAGCTCGGCGCCGATCAGTTCATCGACTACACCAAGACTCGCCCCGAGGACGTCGTGCGAGACGTGGACCTCGTTCTCGACGCCGTCGGCGGCCCCGACAGCAGGCGTTTCCTGCGTACACTCAAGCGCGGCGGCTCCCAGTTCCCCGTGTTCTTCGGCGAGTTCGACGAAGAGGAGACCGCGAAGCTGGGCGTCACGGTCACGGGCACCCAGGTCCGCTCGAACGGGGCGCAGCTCGCCGAACTGGGGCGTCTGCTCGAGGCCGGCACGGTCCGCGTGGCGATCGACAGCACGTTCCCCCTCGCGGAAGCCCGAGCCGCGCACGAACGCGCCGCCCAAGGCCATATCCGCGGCAAGATCGTGCTCACGGTCGCATAGCGACGACCGATTGCACCGACCCGGGTCAGGTCCGGCGCAGGGCGTCGGACACCGCCTTGGCGCCACCGTGCGCGGTGTAGCCGCCGTCCACGGGGATGTCGGCACCGGTGATGAACGACGCGTCGTCGCTGAGCAGGAACGTGACCAGCGGCGTGATGTCGTCGACCGTGCCGGTGCGACCCAGCGGGGTGTCGCGCAGGGTCGTGTCACGGAAGGCGGCCGGCGCGGTGGCCGACCGCACAGGGCCCACTTGCTGGTGGTGTACGCGACCGGATAGTGGGCGGTCAGCGCCGCCGAGGAGCCGACGTTGACGATGGAGGCGCCCGGCGCCATCAGCGAGGTGAGGTGCTGGATGCCCAGGAGCTGCCCGGTGACGTTGACCGCGTGAACGCGGGCCATGTCATCGGCGCGTACGTCATCGATCCGTGCGCGCCAGGTGATTCCGGCGTTGTCCGCCGTCTCGACGTCACCAGCGACACGGACTGGGCCCAACTGCCCGCCGAACTCGGGCAGTCGTACTGAGCGCCTCGGCTTCGGCGGCGCCCTGGCCACCGGTCGCGGCGGTGACGATCACGACCTTGCCGAGGAGTCGCCTGTGGCGCACATCGGGCACGGCCTGTGGGTCGGTCATGGCCGCTCCCGGGTGCGGCGCCGGGCCGCGGGGATCGGGAGGGGTTCGGGGCCGGGCACCACGGTGTTGGAGACGGTGCCGATGCCTTCGACGGTGAGGGTGACGGTGTCGCCGGGCTTGAGGGGCGGCGGGTCCTGGCGGCCGCGCAGCCCCCAGAGTTCGGCGAGGCAGCCTCCGTTGCCGCAGGTCCCGGAGCCGAGGACATCGCCGGGAACGACGCGGGTGCCGCGCGAGGCGTAGGCGGCCATCTCCTCGAAGGTCCAGCTCATGTTGGACAGCAGGTCCCTGCCGACCACCTCACCGTTGATCGCGGCGGTCATGGCGAGCCGCAGGAACCCGTCGCCGTCGCGGTAGGGCTCCAATTCGTCGGCGGTGACGAGGTAGGGGCCAAGAGTGGTGGCGGTGTCCTTGCCCTTGCAGGGGCCAAGGCCCACCCGCATCTCGGCCGACTGGAGGTCACGCGCCGACCAGTCATTGAAGATCGTGTAGCCGACGATGTGCTCACGGGCCTGCTCGGGGCTGAGATCGCTGCCCTCGCGTCCGATGACAGCCGCCACTTCGAGTTCGAAGTCGAGGACCCCGGCTCCGGGCGCCGCCGGAATGTCGTCGTGCGGACCGTAAATGGCGTGGGGATTGCCGAAGTAGAAGGTCGGGGCCGCGTACCACTGCTCGGGGACACCGGCGGTGCCCTCCACGGAGCGGCGTACGCCCTCCACGTGCTCCTCGAACGCGACGAAGTCCCGCACGGAGGTGGGCTGCAAGGGCGCCAGCAGCCGCACCTGGGAGGCGTGGGGGCCGGCCGGCCCGTCGAGTGCCGCGGCGCCGCGGTCGAGGCAGCCGCGCAGCCCGTCGCCAGGGGCGAGCAGGTCGGTGAGGGAGCTGACCCCGGGCAGGGGGTAGAGGGTGCCGTCGTCCTCGACGACGGCGACGCGGCGTTGATGTTGGTGCTGGTATTGGTGTGGGTGTGGGTGTGGGTGTTCATACGCTGCGAGGCGCATAGGGGTTTCCTCCAGGCACAGGGCTCAGACCGGCGGGGCGACGAAGCAGCCGCGGTCGACGTCGTTGAACGACTCCTTGGCGACGAACTCGTTCATCGCGTTCGCTGTGCCCCACTGGTCGGTGACCTCGGGGTTGGAGAAGTCGTACACATGGGGGTGCCAGGTGTCCTCGTCGAGCATCTCCAGTTCGGTGGTGTACTCGACGGTGTTGCCGTTCGGGTCGAGGAAGTACGTGAAGGTGTTGTCTCCCGCGACGTGGCGACCGGGGCCCCAGATCTTGTGGTGTCCGGCGCGGATGACGCGGCCCGATCCGCGCATGTACTCGTCGATGCCGCGCAGCTCGAACGAGATGTGGTGCAGGGCCGCGTGCGGGCCTTGGGCGATGGCCATGGAGTGGTGCTGGTTGGAGATGCGCATGAAGTGCATCGCCTCGCCCATGTTCGGGTGCATGAGCGTGTCGGAGAGCTTGAAGCCGAGGTGCCGCTCGTACCAGGCGCGGGTCGTGTTCAGGTCGGGGGCGTTGAGGACGACGTGGGAGAGCTTGACCGGGACGGCCTCCTTCTCCTCGATCCTCCGGTGCCTGCGCACCTCCACGTCGGTGGAGACCTCGATGGTGCGGCCGTCGACATCGAAGAAGCGGAAGCCGTAGCCGCCGCCCGGGGTGTCGATGCTTCCGGGCCGTGTTATCAACTGCACGGCGTCGGAGAGGAGTTGTTCGGCGAGGGTGTTCACGTCGGCAGGGGTCGAGGCCCCGTACGAGATGAGGTCGAGGCGCTTCTCGGCGGCCTTGCGCAGCCGGACCACGTACTGCTCCGGTGAGCCTTCGGCCGCGAGGAAGGAGATCCCGGAGTCCTCGGCGACCTTCGTGAGGCCCCAGACGCCGGAGTAGAAGTCGAGCTGCCGGTCGTAGTCGGGCACGGCGAGGTCGACGTGGCGCAGGTGGGTGAGCAGGCGGGTCATGATGTCAGTCCTTCCGGAGGAGAGCGGCGGCGTTGGCGCCCCGTACGGCGTGGAAGTCGGCGTCGGACAGGTGCGCGGCGCGCAGGGCGCCGACGGGGTCCTGGGTGCCCATGTCGAAGGGGAAGTCGGAGCCGAGCAGGACCCGGTCCGAGCCGACGACGCGGATCAACTCCCGTAGTACGTACGGGTCATGGACGAGGGAGTCGAAGTAGAGGCGGTTGAGATAGCTGCTGGGCGGGTGTGCGCAGGCGATGCTCGCGTCCGACCGTGCCGACCAGGCGTGGTCGGATCGGCCGATGTGCGTGGGCAGATAGCCGCCGCCGTGCGCGGCAAGCACCTTCAGGGCCGGATGCCGGTCGAGGACTCCGGAGAAGATCAGGTGGGAGAGGGCGACGGCGTTCTCGGTGGGCTGGCCGACGGTGTTGGACAGGTACCACTGGTCGAGGCGCTCGTCGAGCGTGCAGCCGAAGGGGTGCAGGAAGAGGATCGCTCCCGTCTCCTCCGCCCGCGTCCACAGCGGCTCGTACGCGGGATCCGACAGCTCGCGGAACAGCCCGCGGCCGGGGGTGTGGCTGGGAGCTTGGTTGGGGGCGTGGCTGGATATCTCCACGCCCAACAAGCCTTGTTCCACGGCATGTTCGAGAGCGTGGACAGCGAGATCCGGATGCTGGAGCGGTGCCAGGCCCAGGCCGCGCAGCCGTTCGGGGGCGGCCGCGCAGTGGGTCGCGGTGGCCTCGTTGGCCAGACGGTAGACGTTCTCGGCCGTCTGCTCGTCGGTCCAGTAGTGGTAGTGCGAGGGCGACGGGCTGACCAGCTGTACATCGACGCCTTGGGCGTCCATCGCGGCGAGCCGGGCCGAGGGGTCGGTCAGGCGCGTGATGCGTTCGCCGATCATCGGCCCGTTGACGGCCAGGGCCGCGGGGCCGTTGCGCCGGGCGTCCAGGGCGCGGGCTTCGAGGTGGCCCGGCAGGCCGCTCACCAGCGCGTCCACCTCGGGCAGCAGAACGTGCGCGTGCACGTCCACGGTGGGCGCGGCCACGGCAGCGGGCGCCGCCGCTCCCCCGGTGCGCGCGGTCAGGGCCGCTGCCCCGGCCGCCGCGGTCACGGCCTCTCCGTCAGCATGGCCAGGGTGCGGCCCATCAGGCCGGGCACATCCGCGTTGCGCACGCCGTCCAACTGCCACTGCCCGATCTGTACGGAGGCCTCGACCACGGCCCGCACCCGCGGGATGCGCCGCTCGTAGTACGCCTGGAGCAAGGCGTCGTCCCAGGTGTCGGAGCCCGTAAGGAGTTCGGCGAGGACGAGCGCGTCCTCCAGGGACAGGGCGGCTCCTTGCGCGAGGGTGGGCGGGCAGCAGTGCGCGGCGTCCCCGACGAGGACCACGCGGCCGCGGTGCCAGGAGCCCTCCACCAGCATCTGGTCGAACCAGGTGTAGTTGACCTGGGTCGGGTCCGTGATGTGTGCGGTGATCTCCGGCCAGTGGCCGCCATAGGCCGTGGCGAGGCGGGTCATCTCGTCCGCGTACGACTGTGACGGGATGGAGGCGCGATCACGGGCGGCCTCGACGACGAACGCGTAGAGCGTGGTGGCGCTCGTGGGGCAGTAACCGGCGATGTAGGCGGGACCGCCGTAGGCGAGGTCGGCCCGGCTCACCCCCTCGGGGCGCGGGGCGGCGACGCGCCAGATGGCCATGCCGGTCGGCTCCGGCTTCGTGGCGATGCCGATCGCGGACCGCGTGCCGGAGCCGAGACCGTCGGCGGCGACCACCAGGTCGTAGCGGCCCCGGGCGCCATCGCTGAACCGGACGTCGACGCCGTGCGCGTCCTGCTCGAGCGAGGTGGCCGTGACACCGAGGCGCACCGTCGCGCCGCTCGCACGGACGGCCCGCATCAAGACGCGTTGCAGTTGGGGGCGCTGCATGCCGACGGTGGCGGGCAGGTCGTCGCCACCGCTGCGGAGGTCTTCGGAGACGTGCAGCACCGTGCCGTCGGGGGCCGTGATGCCGACGGCGTCGAATCCGAAGCCGGACGCCTCGACGTCCTCCCACACGCCGAGTTCGCACAGCACGCGCAGGGCGTTGCCCTGGAGGGTGATACCGGATCCGGCACTGGCGTTCCAGCCGGGCTGGGCCTCGATCAGGTCGACGGCCACGCCGGCGCGGCGCAGCAGGATCGTCACGGCGTTTCCGGCCGCGCCGCCGCCGATCACGAGGACCTTGCGGGTCTGATTCAGCATGAGGGAACTCCTCTGTTCCACGGGCTACTTGATCCCACGGGCTACTTGGCGGCGATCGGGTTCACCGGGGAGCCGACGGCGCCGGTGACGGGCAGCGGCGCGGCGGTGAGCCAGAACTCGTACACGCCGTCGGCCGCACAGTCCTCGGCCAGGGCGTCCAGGTCCCACATCTCGCCGATGAGCAGGCCCATGTTGGGGATGGCGACCTGGTGCAGGGGCTGGAAGGCGTGCTCGAACTCGTTCGGCCGGACCTCAAAGCCCCAGGTGTCCGTGGCGATGGCGGCGATCTCGGTGCGGTACAGCCAGCCGGCGGTCGTAAAGGACAGGCCGGGCGCGTCACCCCCCGCGTACTCGCCCCACCCCTCACGCCGCGCCCGGGTGAGCCGTCCGGTACGCACCACGACGATGTCGCCGCGGCCCACCCGCACGCCGTGGGCCGCGGCGGTCGCGGTCAGGTGCTCCTCGGTGATGGCGAAGCCGTCGGGCAACTCGCCATCGTCGCCGACCACATGGCCCACGTCGAGGAGGACGCCGCGCCCGGCGACGTGCGCGGCCATGTGCTCGATGCCGGTGACCAGGTCCCCTTCGGAGGTCACCACTTCCTCGGCCGGGCGGCCGTTCCACGCCTTGCCGTGGTCGAAGATGTGGCCGAGGCCGTCCCACTGGGTGGAGCACTGCAACGGCATGGCGATCACGTCGTCGGCGCCGCCGAGGCCGTGCGGGAAGCCCTGATGGCCCAGGGCCGCGTCGGTCCCGGTGTCCAGCATGGTGTGCACCGGGTTCGTGCGGCGCCGCCATCCCTTCTGCGGACCGTCCATGCCGAACCGTTGCGACAGGGAGAAGCTGGCGCCCCGGCGGGCGAGCGCGGCGCCCTCGCGTCGCTTGGCCTCGTCGAGGAAGTTCAGCGTACCCAGCACATCATCCGCACCCCAACGCCCCCAGTTCGAGTACGACTTGGCGGCTTCGGCTATCTCACGCTCCGGGTCGGTGCGATCCAGGCTCACGCCGCGCCCTCCGCCACACATCGGGTGCGCTGCGCGCCGAGCCCGGTGATCGAGCCGTCCATGACGTCGCCGTCGCGCAGCAGGCGCCCCCAGTGCATGCCGTTGCCGGCGGGAGACCCTGTCAGCACCAGGTCCCCGGGCAGGAGCCGGGCGGTGTGGGAGGCGTACGACACCATGCGGGCGACGTTGAAGATCATGTCCTCGGTGGACTCGTCCTGCATCGTCCGGTCGTTCAGCTTCAGGGTCAGCCGCAGGTCGTCGGGGTTCGCGATTGAGTCGGCGGGCACGATCCACGGGCCGAGCGGGGTGAAGCCGGGCGCGTTCTTGCTGCGCAGCCAGTCGGTGCCGATCTGCGGCATGTCCCGGCGGAAGACGGTCGCGCGGTCGGTGAGGTCGTTGGCGATGGTGTATCCGGCGACGTGCTCCAGCGCCTCCCCCACGGTGAGCCGGTGGGCAGGGCGACCGATGACAGCCGCCAACTCCAGCTCCCAGTCCGGCTTTTCGGCCCAGAGGGGCAGCACCACGTCGTCGTACGGGCCCGTGATGGCACTCGGCAGACCGATGAAGACGTACGGCAGGTCCTCGACCGCGCGCCGGTCCATGATCTCCGCGGCCTCGGCGCGGGCCTCCTCCACGGAGCGTCCGTCGGCCGGGTCGCGGTGCGCCACGTGCAGATCGATCACGTGCTGCCGGTAGTTGGCACCGGACTGGAACACCTGGCGCGGCTCGACCGGAGCATGCACCTGGAAGTCCGCCAGCGGCCGGCGTCCGGTATCGGTCGCCGCCGCGTCGGCGGCGGCACCAGAGATGGCCAACTGGTGCAGGAGGGGCAGCAGTTCGGCCCAGCGCTCCAGCACCGTACGAGTCGTCGCCGCCGGATCGCCCAGCGCCGCCCCGAGGTCGAGCACCTGCTGATCGGGCGTGACGAGGGCAGGAAAGGCGACCCCGTCGGAGCCGGAGAGCGTAGCCAGGGCGAAAGGCCCGGCGAAGGGGGCGAAGGCGGGAGCGGATCCGGATCCGGATGCGGGAGTGGGTGCGGGCGTGGGGGCGGGTGCGGGGTTCACGAAGGTGTCCTCCTGATGGCGATGCCACCAATCTGACGCCGACACCCACGATCATGGAAATCGATTCTGTGGATACTGATCATCCGCCGTGTTTATAGTCAGTGGTCAGACAGTCACGCCCCCATTCGCGCAGGGAGAACGCACCGGTGAACCTGGCCCGCCTCGACCTCAACCTCGTCGTCGCCCTGCACGCACTCCTGGAGGAACGCAACGTCACCCGCGCCGGGCAGCGCGTGGGCCTCAGCCAGCCCGCGATGAGCGCCGCGCTCTCCCGGCTGCGCAAACACTTCGGCGACGAGCTGCTGGTGCGCTCGGGCGGCCAGTACGAACTCACGGCCCTGGGGCAGGTACTCCTCGACCGCACGGGCACGGCCTACGACCTCCTGGAGCGCCTGTTCAGCAGTCAGGCCGTCTTCGAACCGGCCGAGGAGGAGCGGGAGTTCACGCTCCTTGCGTCCGACTACGCGGTGGCCGTCTTCGGGTCCGCGCTCGCGCGGGTCGTCCACCGCGAGGCACCCGGAATCCGGCTCAGGTTCACCCGGACGCCGCCCACCGTGATCGAGGAGACCGGAACGCTGCTGAGCGCGCACGACGGGCTGCTGATGCCGCACGGCGTCGTCAGCGACCTTCCCTACACCGACCTCTACGAGGACAGTTGGGTCTTTATCGTCGCCGACGACAACGACGAGGTCGGCGAGCAGCTGACCCAGCAGGACCTGGCCCGGCTGCCGTGGGTGACCTACCAACGCACCTACGACGCCCCGGCCGTACGCCAGTTGGCGATGCTGGGAGTCGAGCCACGGGTGGAGGTGTCGGTCGACACCTTCCAGTCACTCCCCCTCCTTGTCGCAGGCACCCGCCGGATCGCCCTCATGCAGGAACGCCTGGCCCGGCTCCTCGCCGGCATCGCGCCGGTGCGCCTCATGCGGCCGCCCTACGACGCGGTCCCGCTGCGAGAAGCCCTGTGGTGGCACCCGGTACACACACGCGACGCCGCCCACATGTGGCTGCGCTCCACCGCGGCGCGCGTCGGCGATGAGCTGGCGCGGGGCGCCTGACCAGTCCGGCCGCACGACCCACGGCCCGTCCGGCCGCGCAGAAGGAGTGACGTCAGCCCTTGGCCGCCGCCGTCAGAACGTCCGCCAGTTCTCTGGGGCGGCTGAGTGCCGCACAGTGGCTCGCCGCGATCTCGTCGGGGGTCACGTCGAGTCGTTCCCGCGCGAGCCGGCGCTGGAACTCCGGCGGAAGGAAACGGTCCTCGGTGCACACCACGAACCTGGTCGGCACGCGCGGCCA
Organism: Streptomyces sp. NPDC051214; assembly: GCF_040682375.1. NCBI lineage: Bacteria > Bacillati > Actinomycetota > Actinomycetes > Kitasatosporales > Streptomycetaceae > Streptomyces > Streptomyces sp. NPDC051214. The sequence continues at coordinate 40,147 of NZ_JBFBAT010000023.1, read as the reverse complement.
GGCATCGAGTGGCCACGGTTGGGCTGACGCGGCCGAGGACGGATGGGCTCGTTCCTTGCTCATCGCCTCCTCGGCCAGCGCGCGCGGGACATCGTGGTAGAAGGAGACGTGCGGGTCATCGCTGCCGGTGAGGCCGCCGTCCCGCTCGGCCTGACGCCGCACGGCCTCGGCGTAGCCGGTGTTGCTCCACCACGCGTCCGGTGTCTCACCAGGCTCGGGCACCATCCCGGCGACCAGGATCAGCGCATCGACCTGACGACGGGCGGCGATCAGGGGCGCGGTGAACGCGCCGTACGAATGACCCACGACCACGAGATCGCGACGGTCACCGACCGCCTCGACCACGGCATCCGCATAGTCGTCGAGCGTCAGCGAGTCGTCGTCGCCCGGAAGATCCGGAGCCACCACGTCATGACCGCGCGCCCGAAGCTCCGCCTCGACCAGATGCCAGGACCAGCCGACGTCTCCGGCACCGTGGATCAACACGAACGTACTCACAACAGGGCTCCCGTCCTGAGGGCGGCGACGACCGGGCAAAACATACCTGCCGGGGACGGCATTGAGTACCGCTACTCATGCGGTCGACGTCGACTCGTTCGTACGGTCGCCTCATGAGGAAAGCCGCCATCTCCCTGACCCTGCTGCTTGCCGCCCTGTCGACCACGGGTTGCTCCGCGGTGGAGCGGGAGTACCCCTCCGCCGAACCGGCGGCACTCAGGCAGCGCCTGACGGACCGCGCGCAGTGGGCGTACGAGGGGATGGCACTGCCGCGCCACGAGACCGTGACGCCGGTCCGGGTGATTCCCGGCCACAGCTGCTCCGCGGGAGGCCTCAGCATCGAGAAGACCCTGCCCGACGTCGTCACCTTCGACCTCAGCTGGACGGTCGAGGATGTCCCGGTCGACATCGCGCGTACCGCGGAAGCGCGCCTGCGCAAACAGTTCGCCTCGGCGGGTTGGACCGTGACCCACGACGGCAACCGCCGGGGCAAGACCTTCGTCGAGTTCGGTTTCCGCGTCCAGGACCCGAAGACGGGCGATACGTTCGACCTGGACTGGAACGACTCGACCACCTCCCTCTTCCTGTCGGGCTACACCCCGTGCGCGAAGGTCCCCCGGTCAGCGGCCGAGGGCCCGTCACCCGATACCTGGGCCCCGCAGATCTGAACTCGTACAGCACGGCGTGACACGGTCACGACGCTGGATATCGGGCGACCGGACGACACCGCAAGTAGTTTCCAACTGTGGCCCTAAGGTGGGGCCATGAGTGATGAGGGGACGGGCATGGCACACGGGGTATGCACCGGCTGCGGGAGCAACGAGGTGTATGAAGGCCAGGCCTACTACGGACAGGCACTGCCGAAGGTGCGGCTGAAGTTCGGAGCTCTCCGCGGAGAGACCGTGCCGACATCGGCGCTGGTCTGCGCGAACTGCGGACGCCTGGAATGGCGCCTCCTCCTCGACCATGACGTCAAGGACGGCATCCGGCAGCACTTCACCCACGTACCGCCCAGGTAGCGACAGTCGAGGGCCGCCACGACCCGCGTCTACGGCCGGGCGCTGGCCAGCAGCCGTTGGATGTGCAGGCCGTGGGCGGCGTCGATTCCCGTGCCCTGGCCGGTGCGGACCGCCGTGGCGAACTCGCGGCGCAGGATGGGCCAGCACTCCTCGTGGTCGATGTCGGCGGTGTCGTAGACCAGTTCTTCGCCGGGTCCGAAGAGCTCCACGCGGGTCCTGGCGCGTGGGAGGTTCACGCTGCCGGACAGGGACGCCTGACTGACCGCGCCGTTCTCGTGCTCGCAGGTCAGCTCGATCCAGCGCGTGGGGTCGCCCGTGGCGCGTACGGAAACGATCGGTGCGACCGCGGTGTCGAGCAGGTCCAGAAGGTGCGGGCCGAGGTCGAGCAGGGCGCCGTGTTCGAGCCGCCAGGCGGTGGCGAAGTCGCCCTCCAGGAAGGCTCCGTGGAGGTAGCACGAGCGTGCGCCGGTCACCTCCCGCGTCGCCGCTTCGGCGAGGAAGGCACGGGTGGCCGGGTGGTATCGCTTCGTAAGGACCAGTTGCGAGATCACCTGGTGTTCGGCGACGGCGTCCGCGACGGCGCGGGCGGTTTCCAGGTCGGTGCCGAGCGGCTTCTCCAGGAGCAGGGCGCGGCCCGCCGCCGCGGCACGCGGGGCCAGAGCGGCCTGCACGGCGGGTGGTACCGCGAAGGCCACCGCCTCGCACGTGTCGAGGAGTTCCTCGAAGGAGGCGGCGGCGGGGGCGCCGTACGCCGCGGCGACTTCGGCGGCTGCCTCGGGCCTGCGCGCCCAGACCCCGGCGAGCGTCGTCTCGGGACCGGCGGCCAGCATGCGGGCGTGCATGGCGCGGGCCCAGGGGCCGGCGCCCACCAGCCCGACGCGGACAGGCGGGTGGGTCCAGGCGGTGGCCGGGGCGGCGGTGCTGTGGGGCATGGTGCTTCTCCGTGGGTGAGCGGGTGTCGTCGTCGGGGCGGTGTACCGGGCGGTGGGTCCTACCCCTCGCGCCGCGCGGAGGCGGCGTCCGGCCGCGACGCGCTAAGCCGGTTCACCCCGTCGCGTCCGGCGCCAAGAGCTCCGCGAGGCGCGCGTCCGCCGTGGCCGGGGAGTAGAGGTGTTCGACGACCATCAGGGTGGCTCCCATCAGGGCGGCGTGGTCACCCAGTTCGGAGGTGACGACCTGGAGGTGGGAGGTGGTGCGGGGCATGGCGCGCTGATACAGGAGTTCGCGTACGCCGGTGAGGAAGGGAGTGCCGGCCAGGTCGCCGGTGAGCACCAGGACACCGGGGTTCAGCAGGGTGACGACGGTGACCAGGACTTCGCCCACGCGCTGGCCGGCCTCCCGGGCGAAGCGCACGGCGTCGGGGTGACCGGTGGCGAGGTGGGCGCGGACGTCGGAGCCGGAGGCGGTGGGCACGCCGGCGGCGGTGAGCTGTCTGGCGATGGCGCCACCCGAGGCGACCGCGGCGAGGCAGCCGTAGGAGCCGCACATGCACAGGGCGTCGGGGCGGTCGTGCAGGCGGATGTGGCCGATGTCGCCCGCGCCGCCGTCGATGCCGCGATAGACCTCGCCGCCGACGATGACGCCCGCGCCGATGCCCGTGGATGCCTTGATGAGGACGAAGGCGCTGCAGTCGGGGTGGCCGGCCCGTTGCTCCGCCAGGGCCATCAGGTTGGCGTCGTTGTCGACGTAGACGGGAGGAGGCACCGGCCCCGCGGCACCCCCCGGGACGACGTGCTCGGACCATGCCTCGCGCAGGCGTTCGCGTACGGGGAAGCGGTCCCAGCCCGGCATGATCGGCGGCTGCACGATCTGGGCGGTCTCCCAGTCGACGGGGCCGGGTACGGACAGGCCGATGCCGCAGATGCGTGCGGCGTCGACACCGGCCTCGGCGAGCAGCGGGGCGAACCAGCGCGCCAGTTCGTCCAGGACGCGGTCGGGTCCGTCGCCGATGAGGAGGGCGCCGCTGTGCTCGGCGAGGACGTTGCCCGCCAGGTCGAGCACGGCGACCCGCGCGTGCCGCGTCTCCAGGTCCGCTGCGATGACCGCGGCGTGCGTCGGGTCGAATTCCAGGCGGACGGAGGGTCGGCCGCCGGTCGAGGCGCCCGTCGCGTCGCGCAGCCAGCCGGCCGCGAAGAGCTGATCGAGCCGGTGGCCCACCGTGGAGCGGGAGAGTCCCGTCGCTTGCTGGAGCGCTCCGCGCGTGGTGGCCTCGCCGCTGCGGATGAGCTGCAGCAGGTGCCCTGCGCTGGCCTGGTTTCCTGCCATGCCCGCTGTCCCCGTCCTGTTCTGTCGATCTGTGCGTGTGAAGCGTGAGGGTGCGTGTGGTGCGTGCCGCCGGCCGGTCGAGCCGTACGGCTGTGTGCTGCCGCCGCGCTGAGCCGGTGTCAGCCCTTGTCGGCGCCGCTGGTCAGGCCCTCGGTGAGGAGCCGTTCGGCGGCGAAGAACAGGAGTACCACGGGGATGGTGAGGATGACCGACCCGGCCATCAGTACGGTCTTGGACACCTCGATGCCGTTGGCCAGTTGCTGCAGTCCCAGCGAGACCGTCCACTTGTCGGGCTCGGCGGCCAGGAAGAGGAGCGCGAAGAGGAATTCGTTCCAGGCGATCATGAATACGTAGAGCCCGGTGGCCATCAGGGTCGGTGTGGCGAGCGGCAGGATGATCTTGCGGACGGTCTGCAGGCGTGAGGCCCCGTCGATGGCCGCTGCTTCCTCGATGCTGTACGGGATGGTGACGAAGTAGTTCTTGAGCATGTAGATCGAGACGGGAACCGTCTGGGCGATGTAGACGATGGCCAGACCGACCAGGCTGCCGGAGAGCCCCATTTTGGCGAACATGACGAAGAGGGGCACGGCGAGCAGCGTCGCGGGAAAGAGGTAGACGGCCAGGAAGAGGGCGCTGACGTGCCGGTTGCCGAAGAACTTGAGTCGGCTGACGGCGTAGGCGCCGGGCACCGCGGCGGCCAGGGTGAGCAGGACCGTGGCGATGGCGACGAGTGCCGAGTTGAGCAGCATGCCGAGGAATCCCTGGCCGCCCTCGGAGGACGGCTTGAGCACGTTCTCGTAGGTGCTGAGGGTGAAGTCCTTGGCCGAGACCCAGAGGTTGCCCGGGTCCAGGAGCAGCGCGTCGATGGGCTTCACCGACAGCATGAGCATGTAGTAGAAGGGCACGATCGTGATCGCGGCCAGGAAGGCGATCACGACCCAGCGCAGGACTCCGAAGAGGCGCTCCTCGAACTGTGCGCGGGTCAGGCCCCTCGCACTGCGGCGGAGTGGGGGCAGGGGACGCTCCGGCTGTTCGGTCCGTTCGCGGGTGATCGTCTGGGTCCGGGTCATGCCGATTCCTCCTGAACCTTCTTGCCGAAGAACTTGAAGTAGATGCCCAGGAGGGCCATGAGGGAGACGGCCAGGACCAGTGCCTGTGCGGACGCGGCGCCGACGTCGAAGCGTGAGGTGAGGAAGTCGTAGACGCGTACGGCCACGACGTCGGTGCCGGAGCCGCCGCCGGTGAGCAGGTAGATGTCGTCGAACTTGTTGAACGTCATGATGAAGCGCAGGACGGACAGCAGCGCGATGACGGGCATCAGTTGCGGCAGCAGGATGTGCCGGAAGCGCTGGGTCAGGGTGGCGCCGTCGACCTCCGCGGCCTCTTCCAGGCTGCTGGGCACGGCCTGGAGGCGGGCGAGCATGAAGAGGAAGGCGAAGGGGAAGTAGCGCCAGGTCTCGAAGGCGATGACGGTGAGCAGCGCCAGTGGGATGTCGAAGTGGAATCCGAACACGCCCACTTCGTAGGAGCGGGTGGAGAGGAAGGCGATCGGGTCGTCCCAGCCGAAGAGCTTGTGGCCCCATTCGTTGACGATGCCGAACTGGGGGCTGAGAGCCACTTCCCAGACGAAGGCGACGGCGACCACGGGCGCGACGTACGGCAGGAGCATCGCCGCGCGCAGGATGCCCCGGCCGCGGAAGGGTTTGCGCAGGGCGAGGGCCGCGATGAGGCCGAGGACGACGGAGCCCGCGGTGGCGCCGACGGTGTAGACCAGCGTGGTGCCCAGGCTGCTCCAGAATCCGGGCGAGCCGAATACCTGCTCGAAGTTGGCCAGGGTCCAGCGTCCGAAGAGGCCGTTGTCCTGGATGTTGACGAGCTTGGCGTGCTGGAAGGCGAGCAGGACGGTCCACAGGATCGGCAGGATCACCACGACCAGGACCACCAGGAAGGTGGGGGTCACGAAGGCGAGTCCGGCGCGGTTCTCACGCGTGCTTGCGGACGGGGGTTGAGGGTCACGGCGCTTCTTCGCGCCGCTCTGGAGTGTGCTCATGGATGGGTTACCTCGGAGAAGGAGCGCCTGGGGGAACGCGGAGAGGGGCGCTTGTGCGGCTGGCTACTGGAGGGACTTCTGGAGCGCGGCCACCTCGTCGTTGGCCTCTTCGGCGGCTTCGTCCGGCGAGATCTGGCCGCTGGTCATCGCGCCGATGGCCTTGGCCACGGGCAGCTCTCCGTTGGTCGCGCCCACCAGCGCGCCCTGCCCCTCGGTGAGGCCCCAGCGCTTCATGTCGCCCACGCCCGCGACGAGCCGGTCCAGGAGCTCGGGCGGGTAGGCCTTCTGCATGGAGGCGCGGCGGTCGACGCCCATGACGCTGGAGCGCCAGGCCCGGTCGAAGGAGCCGGGCTCGCTCTTGGTGCCGGTACGGACCGGGATCTTGCCCTCGGGGGCCATGCCGAACCAGTCCTCGTAGCCCTTGCTCATCATGTACTGGATGAACGTGCGCGAGGCGCCGCTCTCGGCGGTCTTGGTGACGGCCCAGGAGGTGATCTCGCCGAACTGGGCGGGTTGTTTGCCGTCGGGGCCCTGCAGGGCGGTGATCACCTTGGTGTTGCGGGCGAGGAACTTGGGGTCCTTCTTGCACTGCGGGCAGCTGGGCAGTGCGTCCGAGCGCAGGCCGGCCATCTCGTCGAGCAGGAAGGACGACCAGATCATCATCGAGGACTTGCCGGCGAAGTAGGTGGCGCGGGTGGTGTCCACGCTCTGGGTGCCGGAGGCGCCGTGTTCGCGTGCGAGGTCGTCGTACGCGGCGAAGGCCGTGCGGCACTGGGGTGAGTCGAGGGCGGGTTTGCCCGCCGGGTCGACCAGGCGGCAGTCGTTGGCCAGGGCGATGTCCTCGAAGCTCTGCTGAGTGAAGACGTCCGAAGGGTCGGTGGCGGCCGACATGCCCGCCCTGCCGTCCTTGTCGAGGGCGGCCGCGGCCTTCATGGCCGTCGCATAGCTGTCCGGCGCCTTCAGGCCCGCGTCGGCGAAGAGGTCCTTGCGGTAGACCAGCAGTTGGAGCCAGGCGTCGGAGGGGACACCGAGGCGGGTGCCGTGGTCCTCGGTGAGGGACAGGGCGTTCGCGTTGAACGTGCCGGGGTCCAGGTCCTTGACGATCTGGTCGGCGACCTTGGTGTTCAGCAGGCCGTTGCCGTACATCTGCCAGACCTGCCCCATGGGGACGGCGCCGATGACGTCGGGAAGCTTGCCGGACGCGGCCGCCGACATGATCAGCTGCGGGAGCTGCGCCTCGTCCACGCCAACCAGGTCGACCTTGACGCCCGTCTCCTTCTCGAAACGGCTGACGATCTTCTCGGTCGCCGCCATCCGGGGAGGCAGGTTCTCCTGCGACCACACCGTGATCGTGTTGTCCGCCTGCCGCTCGGCGGTGGAACTGCCGGAGCAGCCGGCGAGCAGGCCCGCGGCCAAGGTCGCGGCGAGCCCGAGGCGGGCCGCCCTCGACCGCCGGGTTTTCATCAACATGCTGTGTCCTCACGCCACTCATGCACTTTTCCCGAGCATCTCAGCACCACTTTTGCGTGTTGACAAGACATAACTCTGAGATATCTTCGACGTAAGTCATCGAGAAACAGCCATTCCCAGCACTTCCGGAGCTCCCGTGGAACGCGTCGTCCAGTTCACCGGCCCCCGCCAGGTCGAAGTAGCCGAGCACGAGAGTGCCGCGCTGCCCACCGGACATCTGCGGGTGCGCACCCGCTACTCCGGCATCTCCGCGGGCACCGAACTCACCGCCTACCGGGGCACGAACCCCTATCTGACGCGCACCTGGGACGCCGAGGCGCGGCTCTTCCGCGACGGCGCGGCGGGCATCGAGTACCCGGTCGCCGGCTGGGGCTACTCCGAGGTCGGCGAGGTCACCGAGGTCTCCCCCGAACTCGTGGGCACGCCGGGCATGCCCGCCCCCGGCGACCTGGTCTGGGGCATCTGGGGCCACCGCAGCGAGGGCATCGTCCCGGCCGAACGCATGATCGGCCACACCCTGCCCGCCGGCCTCGAACCGCTGGCCGGAGCCTTCGCCCGAGTCGGCGCCATCGCGTACAACGCCGTGCTCGCCGCCGACATCCACCTCGGCGAGGACGTGGCGGTCTTCGGCCAGGGCGTCATCGGCCTGCTCACCACCCGCCTCGCCCAGCTCAACGGCGCCCGCGTCACCGCGGTGGACGCCCTGGACGGACGGCTCGCCACGGCCCGTGAGTACGGCGCACGGCACACCCTCAACGCCCGCACCGACACCGTCGCCGAACGCATCCGCGAGGCCACCGGCGGCACGGGCGCCGATGTCGCCATCGAGATCAGCGGCGTCTACCCGGCCCTGCACGAAGCCCTGCGGTCGGTCACCGTCGGCGGCCGCGTGGTGGCCTCCGGCTTCTACCAGGGCGACGGCGCAGGCCTGCGCCTGGGCGACGAGTTCCACCACAACCGGGTACAGCTGATCTGCTCCCAGATCGGCGGGGTCCCCCCGCAGCTGGCCGGACGGTGGACCGTCGAGCGGCTCCAGCAGACCTTCCTCTCGCTGGTCGCCGAAGGCCAGGTCGACGTGAAGTCCCTGGTCAGCCACGTCGTCCCGGTGGCGGACGCCGCGGACGCCTACGTGCTGCTCGACGAACGCCCCGCCGACGCCCTGCAGATCGTGCTGGAGTTCTGAGCCAGGCCCACAGTTCTGAGCCCCGCCCACCGGTTCGCCCCCGGGCAGTCACCCAGACACACCAGATCGCTGACCCTCAGCGCTGAAAGGCTTCACCATGCTGAAAACCGCCTGCCAGGAACAGCTCCTCCCGGGCGACACGCTCCAGGACAAGTGGGCGTTCGCACAGGACGCCGGCTACGACGCCGTCGAACTGCGCTCCAAGGGTGACTTCCACTTCCGCGACCGCCTTCCCGAACTGAAGCAGGCCGCCGCCGACGGTGTGGTCATGCCGACCGTCTGCGTCGACATGCTCCACTTCTTCGCCGCGTTCGACGACGACCTGCGCCACGACGCACTGGAGCAGATGAAGTCACAGCTCAGCGTGGCAGCCGAGATCGGCGCGCTCGGCGTGCAGACCCCGGCCTCGTACGGCATGTTCTCCCGCAGGCTGCCGCCGTTCGAGCCGCCGCGCTCCGAGCAGCAGGACCGCGAGGTGCTCCTCGAAGGACTGGCCGCACTGGGCGAGCACGCCCGCGCCGAAGGCGTCACCCTCTACCTGGAGCCGCTCAACCGCTACGAGGACCACATGGTCAACCGCCTGGACCAGGCGGCCGAGTTGATCCGCACCGTGGGCCTCGACTCCGTGCGCATCGGCATCGACAGCTACCACATGAACATCGAGGAAGCCGACCCGGCCGCCGCCATCGTCGCCGCCGCCCCCTACATCGGGCACGCCCAGGTCAGCGACTCCAACCGGTTCCAGCCGGGAGCCGGTCACCTCGACTGGCCCGCCTGGCTCGGCGCCCTGCACACCATCGGCTTCGAGGGGTACCTCGCCGCCGAGTGCCGACTGACCGGCGACCCCGTCGAGGCGGTGCGCTCCGTCCCCGCGTTCCTGCGGAGGTCCGGCGCGTGACCTCGCTGCTCGAAACCCCCGTGCCCGCCGCAGCCGATGACCTGACCCTTCGGCGCGGCGCGGCACGGGTCCTGCTCCGCAACTGGACCGGTATCTCCACCGTTCCCTCCCGCGGCCTGTACCCCCACCAGTGGAGCTGGGACTCGGCCTTCATCGCGATCGGCCTGCGTCATCTCTCCGTACGCAGGGCCCAGCGCGAGCTGGAGAGTCTGCTGGGCGCCCAGTGGGCCGACGGCCGCGTCCCCCACATCGTCTTCAACCCGCTGGTGCCGCTGGACGCCTACTTCCCCAGCCCCGACTTCTGGCGCTCCTCCACGGCCGGCGCCGCCGCCGGAGCGCCCGCCCACACCGAGACCTCCGGCATCGTGCAGCCGCCGGTCCACGCCCTGGCCGCCTGGCTCGTGCACGAGGCCGACCCGCAGGCCTCGCACCGCCGGGGCTTCCTGCCCCGCCTGTACGGCCGGCTCGCCGCCTGGCACGACTACCTCACCGGCCCACGCGACCTCGGCCGCGGCGGACTGGCCGCCATGGTCCACCCGTGGGAGCCCGGCATGGACAACAGCCCCTGCTGGGACGGCCCGTTGGCACGCATCGACCCCGTGCCCCCTGGCTCCTACCGACGCGCCGACCTCGACCACGGGCAGCCCGCCGAGCGCCCCACCGACCTGGACTACGGCCGCTATGTGCGGCTGGCCACCGACTACCGCGACAGCGGTTACACGGACGCGGGCGGCCACCATGCCTTCGCCGTCGAGGACCCCTGCGTCAACGCCCTGCTAATCGTCTCGGAACACGCCCTCGCCAAGATCGCCGCCGAGATCGGCGCGGACCCGGCCCCGCACGAAGAGCGGGCCGCCCGCCTGACGACCGCGCTGGTCGAGCGCCTCTGGTCGCCCGCCGACGGCATGTTCCTCAACCGCGACCTGGTCAGCGGCGCACTCATCGCCGAACGCAGCATCGCGGGCCTGGTGCCGCTCATCGTCCCCGAACTTCCGCAGAACATCGTCGAAGCCCTGCTCACCACAGCGGCAGGACCCGGATTCCGGCTCGGCTCGGTGCCCATGGTGCCCAGCTACGCCTTCGACGGGCCCGCCTTCGACCCCTCGCGCTACTGGCGCGGACCTGCCTGGTTCAACACCAACTGGCTCCTGGAGCACGGCCTGCGCCAGTACGGGCAGGCCCGCACGGCAAACGCGCTGCGCACGGCCATGCTTCACGCCGCGGGCGCCAGTGGCTTCGCCGAGTACGTGGACCCCGTCACCGCCCAAGCCCGCGGCACCCGCGACTTCGGCTGGACCGCCGCCCTCACCCTCGATCTGCTGGCCGGTCAGCGACCCGCGGGCCCCGGCCACCCAAGCCCCTCGAACGGAGCGCGTACGTGAACGGCGCAGCGGACACCACCCTGATCCACGGCGGCACCTTCGCCGTCCTGGGCGCCGACGGAGGACTGACCGGCCGCCGCGGCGCCGCACCCGACGGCCTCTTCCACCGCGACGCACGCCATCTCAGCCGGTGGACACTGACGGTCGACGGCACCGCGCCCCTCGTGCTCGTCCCCTCCGCCGGTGAGGTGTCCGCCCAGTGTGCGCTCACCCCGCCGGGCACCCGCGACGAACCCCCGGCCTACACCGTCTTCCGCGAACAGGCCCTCGCGGAAGGGGCCTTGACGGAAACCATCCAGCTGGTCAACAACCGCCCCGCCGCGACCACCGCCGTCCTTGGCCTGACCGTGGACGCCGACTTCGCCGACCAGCTCGAACTGCGCTCCGACAAGCGGCACTACGCCAAGAACGGCGCCCGGCGCACCGCGACGGTCCGCCCCGACGGCATCACCTTCACCTACGAGCGCGACACCTGGGTCGCACGCACCACGGTGTCGGCTGCCCCCGCGCCGACCGCCGTGAAGCCAGTGGAAACGGTGGGCACGGATGAGAGCACCGCTCACCGGCTGGAGTGGCACATCGAACTGCCGGCCCACGGCACCGCCCAACTGCTGCTGACCGCCACGGCCCACGCCCCCGGCGCACCGGTGACCGCCCCGGCCGGCACACCTTCCCAGGCCGCCGACGATCTGGCCGCCGACCGCGCGGACTTCGTCGGCGCCCCGCTGCCGATGCCACCCGACGCCCCCGACGGACTGGCCGCCGCGTGCGCCCGCGGGCTGAGCGACCTGGCGTCGCTGCGGGTCTCCGCTCACGGCCCGGACGGGGAGAGCGTGCGCGTGCCGGGCGCCGGGGTCCCTTGGTTCCTGTCGCTCTACGGGCGGGACTCGCTGCTCACCTCGCTCTTCGCGCTCCCCTACCGGCCACAGTTGGCGGCGGGCACGCTCAGCGCCCTCGCCGCGACACAGGGCACCGAGTACGACGCCTTCCGCAACGAGCAGCCGGGCCGCATCGTTCACGAGATCCGGCACGGCGAGCTGGCCCACTTCCACCAGGTGCCCTACGGCCGTTACTACGGCTCGGTGGACTCCACCCCGCTCTTCCTGGTGCTTCTGGACAGCTACACGCAGGCAACCGGCGACCACGACCTCGCCCTGAGCCTGGAGAAGCAGGCACGAGCCGCCGTGGCCTGGATGTTCGACGACGGCGGTCTGGACGACCGCGGCTACCTCGTCTACTCGCCCGATCCGCAGGGTCTGGTCAACCAGAACTGGAAAGACTCCGCCGGCGCGATCTGCTTCCTCGACGGCACGCAGGCCGAAGGGCCGATCGCCGTCGCCGAAGCACAGGGCTACGCCTACGACGCGCTCGTACGGACCGCGCGGCTCGCCCGTTCACTGTGGGGCGACGCCCCCTACGCTGACCGGCTCGACGAGGCAGCCACCGAGCTGCGAGCGCGCTTCGCACGCGACTTCTGGATGGCCGGCCCCGACTTCCCGGCTCTCGCACTGGACGGCGAGGGCAGGCACGTCGACTCCCTGGCTTCGGACGCCGGTCACCTCCTGTGGTCCGGCATCCTCGACGCAGCACAGGCCCGCCGCGTGGGCCAACGTCTCCTGGAGCCCGACTTCTTCACCGGGTGGGCCATCCGTACGCTGGCCTCGGGGCAACCGGGATATCACCCGCTCTCCTACCACCGCGGCACCTGTTGGCCGCACGACAACGCGGTGATCCTGCTCGGTCTCGCCCGCTGCGGCCTCACCCACGAGGCACGCACCATCGCCCACGGACTGGTGGCCGCCTCCACACACCAAAACCACCGGCTGCCCGAGGTCATGGCAGGTTACGACCGCACCCGGCACCAGCAGCCGGTCCCCTACCCCCACTCCTGCTCTCCGCAGGCCTGGGCCGCGGCAACACCGCTGGCCGTCCTCACCGCCCTGAACGCGGTGTCCTAGCGGCCTGCCCCGATCACCTCGCCGTCTGTGTCTGCCCGGCCCGGGAGATGAGGTGGAAGTGGCGGGCGATGCGCCGGTAGGGGTCGATCCGGCCGGCCTCCCACTCCGCCTGCAGCACCTGGTCGAAGTCGTCCCCGGAGCTCTCGTCCTCGAGGTGGTCGGTGAACACCCGCACCCCGTACCACCGCACAAGCTCCAGGTCGTGTTCGGCGAAGATCCGCAGGACCAGCGCGCGGTCCACGCCGCGGCTGACCGTGCCGATGCTGTTGTCCTCGACCGGGCTGTGCAGCGCATTCAGCGCGCCGCTCCAGTCGCGGGCCAGTCCCCGCCGTATGGCCAGGGCGTCGGCCTGGTAGGCGAGGACGGAGATGATGCCGCCGGGCCGCAGGCACTGGGCCAGTACGCGCAGCAGCGGGGCCGGGTCCTCGAGGTACATCAGGACGCCGTGGCACAGCACCGCGTCCCACCCCGTGCCGACCAGCCGCGGGGCCTGCTCGCCGAAGCCGTGGTAGAAGGTGATGCTGCCCGGTGCGTCGTGGGCGTGCGGCAGCCAGGAGGAGCGGGCTTTGGCCAGCATGGCTTCGTCGGGGTCGAGCACGGTGACGTGGTGACCGCGCTCGGCCAGCATCCGGGCCTGCACGCCGGTGCCGCCGCCGACATCGAGCACCTGCTGCGGTCGCGCGTCCGGCAGGTGCTCGCCCAACGCGCGATCGACGAGCCGGTGGCGGACAGCGCCGCGAAGCGTGCTGCTGCGGCGGGCATAGCGGTCGGCGAGCTTTTCGTCGAGCGGTTCGCCGGGACGGTCAGGCGTGGTCCAGGAATTGATCATGGGGGTCTCTGAATCTGGGGCGGGGGCGCGTCTCGTGCCGGGACAGCTTGGCCAACGAAGCGACGGTGCGCAGGAAACGGCCCAACTCCCGCCCGGTGCCGCCGAATTGCCGAATCCGGCCCACCTTCCCCTGTGTCGCGGTCCGGCCACCGCCCTCCGTGGACGGCGGTGGCCGGACTGCGGAAGTGGGCTGCCGGATCAGGTCCCGCAGTTGCCCGATGCCGGCTCGCCGGCGAAGCGTCGGCCCAGCCATTCAAGCGCCGGGCCGTTGCCCTGGATCGCCGTTCCCACATGGGACTGCGCGGCGAAGGACCGCCACTCCACGGCGTTGCCCTTCGCGCACCAGTCGGCCCGCAGTTTCTGCCCGACCGCGTAGGGGATCGTCTCGTCCGCGTCGCCGTGGTAGACGAAGGTCGGCGCCGACGGGCGCTTGCTGCCGATCAGTTGCCTGGCGATGGCCTTCTGCCACTTGGGCTGGTCCAGCGGGTTGGAGGTGGTGACGTCCTCGATGGTCTTGCCGCGCCCGGCCTCCAGGACCGTGCCGACACATTCGTTGCGCACCACCTTGGCGAGCCTGCGGCCTTCCTTGGTGAGGTACTTGTCGAGTTTCAGGGACGGGTCGGCGGCGTTCTGGCCGACGGCGGACATCAGCAGATAGCCGGCGCTGTCCCCGCCTTCGAGCGAATCGGCGACCTTGGCGAGGTCGGCGGGAACTCCGCCGCTCGCCGTTCCCTTGACCTTCAGTTCGGGAGCGTACGTCGCTGCCATCTCGGCGGCCTTCGCGCTGGCGCCGCCGCCCTGCGAGTAGCCCATGATCCCGACGGGCGCGCCCTTGGAGACGCCGTACTTCGCCGCTCCCGGGTGCCGCTGCGCCGCGCGCGCCGCGTCGAGGACGGCGCTGCCCTGCGCCTTGGCGACCATGTAGGTGTGGTCGCCGGGGGTGCCGAGGCCCTCGTAGTCGGTGACGACGACGGCGTAGCCCCTGACAAGCGCGGCGTTGACGAGCGGCGCCTCGGCCGTCGTACCGCCCGGGAAACCGGCGGAGGGCGCGCACTTGTCGCCGAGGCCGACCGTGCCGACGGCGTAGGTGATCAGCGGGCGTGGGGTCGCTTTGCCGTCATCGGGGACGATCACGGTGCCGGAGACCGTGTTGGGCCGTCCGGCGGCGGTGGTCGACCGGTAGGTGATCTTCCAGGCCTTGGTGGGGGTCGGAACACCCGGGGTGTACTGGAACGAGGACGGCTTCGAGCTGAGGATCTTGCCGGGGGTCTTCTTCTTGCCGAGGTGCTTCCCGGCCCGCCCATGGCCGTGGTGTCTGTCCTTGCCGTGCTTCGCGGCGCTGGGGGCTTTCCCGGCGGCCTGCGCCGCCGAGTCGGCCGCGGGGGCGGCGGCCGGCGCGTGCGCGCTCTCCGCGGCGGCGGACCCGGGAAGCCCGAGCACCGCCACCGCGAGGACGGCGCTCGCGGCCACCGGTCGTCTGCGTAGGGCTGACATCATGCAGCTCTCCCAACTCTCCTGTGGGCAAGGGGGGTTGGCCAGCACCGTACTGACCCGTCAGTAATACGGCCATAGATGTGCAGGGCACGGCGACACCGACCGTGACGCCCGCGACTGCCCCAAACCCATCGCGGCCTGCGGCATATCGCCTGATGGTAGCGGTGATCCGGCCCCTGAGAACGGCCTTCGCCGCGGTGCCTCCGCCCACTCCGGAGCACAAAAGATCTAGGAAATCGGGTGTACGCGGCTATACGCTCTCTGGACCTTTCGGCGCCCCGGGCACGTCGCGGGCGCGCCCGAGGGTGGTCTGTCGGCATCGCGAGGTGGGTTGCGAGGTGGGCCACTTGCCGCACGGACACCATGGGGGAAGGGTTCGCAGTGAACAACAGAGAGGCCCAGCAGCACCTGCTGCGCCGCAGACGCGAAGCGATAGACCCAGTCGAGCTCGGCTGGCCACAGCGGGCCGGACGAGGACGCCGCGCCAAGGGTCTCTCGCAGGTCCAGGTCGCGCAGGCCCTGCATGTGTCGGAGCGTACGTACGCGGCTCTCGAACGCGGCACCATCGCCTCCCCCACTCCGGAGCTCCTGGACTCCGTGGCGCGCGTGCTGCGCATGGAGGACCGCGAGCGGTCGGCCCTGTACGTCTATGCCCTGGGGCACGAGCCGCCGACCTCCATGGACCCCGCGGCGGGCACGAGCGTGCCGAGCGCCTGGCAGAAGGCCGTGCGCAAGGTGACCGGGCAGCCCTGCTACATCAACGACATCGCGTGGAACATTCTGGCGGCCAACGACGACTTCATGCGGATGTTCCCGCAGGAACCGGGCAAGCCGCCCCGCCTGCCGGAACGCAACCTCATGCGGTGGATGCTGCTGCGCGAGGAAGCACGCGAGCACCACCTGGTGGACTGGGAGGAGCGGTGGGCCAAACCGGTGGCCGCGAAGCTGCGCACGACGGTGGCCGCACACCCCGGCAACGAAAACCTCCGGCGCCTTGCCCAAGAGGTCAGCGACGACCCGGTCGCGGGTCCGATCTACCACGATCACAACATCACTTACGTTCAGCACGACGGGGCCGAACGACCCATGCGGCACGCCGGCTTCACCGCCCCGGAAGGCTCCACCGACCTGCGGGACCCCTGCTGCGACCGACACGCTCCCTCACAACTGGGCAACGTGACGATGTGCACGGCTCAGCCCGACGCCTCGCCCGGAGCACGCTTCTTCTTCCTCGTCTTCGAACCGCTGCCGGCGGCGGGCTGCCCGGAGCACCGACGGGCGAGATGAACAGTGAGGTCGGCGGCGACCTCGACCGTCTCGGGCAAAACCCGTGCGATGTGCCGCAGGACCTGCTTGCGCTCCAAGGGCGACAGCATCAGATAAGCCGAGACGGTGGAGAGTTGGCCGACGTAGTCGCGAGCACTCATCGTCATGCGCCTGCGGAGGGTGGACTGCCGTACGTCGGTGAACAACTCGGTGTGCTGGAGCTCCGTACCCGGCCACTGCATGTCCTGCTCCGGAGGCGTCCCGTCCGGGGACGGAACCTCCTCGCTCTCCAGGAAGGGCGCTCGCGCCACCCGGACGGCCTCCCTCACGGCTGGGTCCGCCACCCGGATCGGCCCGCCGAACGAGGCGAACACGCCACCCGGCTCCAGGAACGCGGCCACGCGTGACCAGCGACCCTCCGGGTGCGTCCAGTGCAGGGCCGCTGCCGCGTACACCAGCCCGTATGTGCCGCCCGGTCGCAAGTCCTCGAACGCGGCCCGCACCGTTCGGACATGTGCCGGGACGTGCTTGCGCAGCTCGGCGAGCATCTCGGCATCGGGGTCGCTCGCGGTGACCGCGACGCCCCGCTGGGCGAACAGACGGGTCGCCTTGCCTGTCCCCGCGCCGATCTCGAGGGCGGTGCGCACCGGCCCGTCCGCGTACGCCAGCACCGCGTCGAACAGCTCCAGGGGATACCCCGGCCGAAACCGCTCGTACGCCTCCGCCATCGATCCGAAGCTCAGTGCGCGACCCGACATACGCAGCATCCTGGCACGATCGCCTGGGCCACCGGCGGCTAGGAACACGACACTCGCCTCGCTTTAAGGTGTCCCCATGGCTGAAAGTGACACGAAGACATCGCCGACAGTGCTGCCCGCCCACGCGATCGACGTCGGCGCCGAGCCGCTGGACCGGCCGACACGCAACTCGGTGGGCGGCCAACCGTTCCTCGATGAGGCCCAGCCATGGCCCGAGTGCTTTTGCGGCGAGCGGATGGCGTTGTTCTTCCAGCTCGACATACCCCTGGACGTGGAGCACTTCGCGGGAGACCACCTGCTGGTCTTCCACTGCCGTACGCACAACGACCCGTCCGACCCCCAGCTGTCCGCCGGGCGGCTCGTGCCCCGGTACTGGGACGCCCCGCAGCCGCCCCACCCCCGTCCGTTCTGGCGCGTACTGCTCCAGCGTGCCGCCAAGCCGGTGGCCGAGACGGAACCCTCACTCATCGCCCTGCCACTGACACTCACGGCCTTCGTCGACACCCCCGACTCCCACGGGCTCGGATCCCAGACGTTCAAGGTCGGCGGTACGCCGTCCTGGGCGCAGGAACCCGAGCACTACACGTGTGCGTGCGGAGCCGAGCTCGTGTACGTCTGCCAGGTGCCCGAAGGCATGGAATTCGGCGGCGACACGGATGCCTTGTTCCTGGGCAACGAGATCTACCTGCTGGCGTGTCCGGCCCACTGCGACCCGGCCGCGGTCTGGCCGGTGAACCAGAACTGACCACCAGAGCTGGACGCCAGAACTGACCCCCGGCCTCACCGGGTCGCACCCTCCTGGCTCGCCGCCGGTTCCTCGCCGGTCAGGCCTTCTGCTTCCCCTGCTTGATGACCTTGCTGGTCATGTCCACCGTGTCGGCGGCCTCGGGCGCCTTGACGGCGACGTCGGTGCCGAAGTCACTGAAGTCCATGACCACCTTCGCCTTGACCTTCTCCTCGGAGACCTTCCCGCCGGAGGACGCCTTCGATGCGCCGCCTCCGCCCTCACCGGTCATCGAGAGCTCCATCTGCTGACGCCTGGTCAGACCCTTGCCATCGATCCACAGGTCCATCGGGAGGGTGTCGCCGAGCTGCTGCCGGAGCATCTTCTGCTGCTCCGGACTGCCCTTGGCCAGCTTCTCCACATCGACCGCGACCCGGTAATGCGTGGTCTTCACGCCGCCGACCTGCTCTTGGCCGACCTTCTTCACGTCCTTCTCGGACAGCGACTTGGTGTAGGCGAAGGAGTCCGCGGGATCACTGACCTCGGTTCCGCCCGTCCCGCCCGCGGCCTGCACCCGCTTGAGGTCGATCTTCATCCACGTCTTGCCCCCAGGCAGCCCGCCGCTGCCCTTGGGCGGCTTCTGGTACAGGACTTTGTCGACGATCCGCTGCTCGATCCGCTGGCCTTGCTGACCCAGCTCGATGCGGCTCTTCCCGTCACCGAAGTCCATCACGCCCGATCCCTCGACGGTTTCGCTGCGGCCGCCCGAACTGGCCGTCGTGACCACCTTCACCTGGGCCGAACCCGCCTCGGACGTCTTGTCGTTGGTGGCCTGCACCACTTGCGCCGGGGACTTCGCCCGCTCCTCACCCGCCGATCGTGAGCTTTCGTCGCCGTCGTCTCCGGAACCGCAGCCCGTCAAAGCGGTGGCGCCCAGCAGTCCGGCCGAGCCGAGAAGTGCCAGACGGGAAGCACGGGACGTAGCGTTGATCATCGAATCCACCCCTCGATACACGTACTGAGCCTGTGTCAGGTCTGCGCCCAGGTGCCCCGTGCATGACACCCCACGCATGCGGTGGATCTTTCTACGCTCCCTGCAGTAGACAGAACGGCGGCTCCGGTCAGGGCCTGTGCTGCTCCGTGTAGTGCGCGCGGAGCAGGTCGGCGCCCCAGTCGTGGCGGATGTGCCGCCAGACCGAGTGCGCGTGGTTGCCGTCGTCCTGGGTGTTGTCGTACTCGATGAGGAAGTCCGGGGCCCGCACGCAGTAATAGTGCTGGTCGCCGGGCTCGCGGCCTCCGGCCCAGGCGAACGAGAGGGCGTCCAGTCCGTGCGCCACCGTGTCGGACCAGCACTCCCACGCATACGCGGCGGGCGCGCGGTCCAGGTATCGGCGCACCAGGCGCTCGAGCATGTCCTGCTGCCCGGTGGTCATGTCGCCGTACGTCAGGCCGGTCGGCAGCCGGTCCGGATCGGCGAAGGGGTCATCGCGGGTCAAGATGTCGTCCGGCGGTGCGGTGGCGAAGACGGCCTTGCCCCGACGCCCGTCGTCCAGGTCCGTCACCAGCTGTCGGGCCAGGTCCTCCTCCGGCCCCAGCAGACGGCGGCCCGCCTGCGGACCGTCCGGGACGCGTGCCGGTTCCGAACCGATGAAGTGCGGTGTCACCCGCATCCCCGTCGCCGTGATCAGTACGTGTACGGCGAGGTGGTGGCCGTTCATCCGCCACCCCCAAGGGGCGCCGTCGTCCGGGTCGCCCAACAGACGCACCCAGTACCGGTCACCGCCCGTGCCGCCGACCGACGCACGGCGATACCGCTCCACCTCGATCGCCCCGCGCGCCAGCTCCGCCCCCGCAGCGCTGTGCGCCGCGGTCAGCACGGCGTCGACGGCAGCGCGCTGATGGCTGTCCAGGTTCTCGGTGGACAATCCGGGGCGCGAGCCCGGCAGATACGTCCACTCCCGCAGCTCGGGTGCGTCCAGGCGGGCAGGCACGGCGCGCAGCACACGCACCTGCTCCGGTTCCAGCACGCGCAACAGCTGATGGACGGCCTCGCGTACCTCCGCGGCCGCCGCCTCCCACCGATATACGTCCACCGTTCCTCCTCCCCCACGGCACGTCCCCGGCGCTCCCGCAAGGCGATGTCGCCCCCTGGGGCCCATGATGCGCCATCCGGCCACACCGCGACACCGGGTCCCGGCCCGCCGCCGCCAGCACTCACCGGCACCCGCCGGCATCCCCAGGCACCCTCAGCGGGCCATCGCGCGGTCCACCTGCACTGCCCGCGTGTGCAGCGCGTCGGCCACTCGTCACCGACATCGAAGTACATGCTCATCGCCGGTCCCCCTGTTCAGCAGCGTTCGCCATAGCCTCACATGGCCGCGGTCCTGATGGCGGTGCGGGTGCCGGGGCCGTAGACGCCGAGTGGTTCGGGGATGGCTTGAGCCTGTTGCATGCGCGCGACCGCGGCTGCCACGTCGTGGCTGTAATAGCCGTCCACGGGTCCCGTGTAGAGCCGCAGTTGACGCAGCTGCTCCTGCAACTGCCGCACGGAGCTACCCGTGTTGCCCACGCGCAGCACGCTGGATGCGCTGTTGGCCGAGGCCCTTGAGTGGCGGGGCGCGGCGTCGGTGCCCGCCGAGGAGCTCCGGTGCGGGGTGGCGTCGCCGGGCGGGTTGGGTGTGGTGGGTGCCTTGTCGGGCGCGGGTGGAGGCTGGTGGCTGGGAGCCTCCGGCTGCTCCGCGGGCGGCGCGGCGTGCGGCCTGACCTGGGCGGGGCCGTGGGACTGGGCCAGGAGCGCGGCGGTGAGGGTCAAGAGAGCCGCGGACGCGTAGCCGTACGAGAACGGTGGGATGCTCCGTCGGGTCCGGGGCGCGCCATGACGGGAGGCGCGCGGGCGCGGCTGGCGCGGCGTGGCGGCGGCCGCACGATGGCGGCCTCGGCGCTCTCTGCCGGGAGGGGACGACGCGACATCGCTCGAGGGTGTCGTGTACGTCGGTACGCCCGCCGCACGCGCAACCCCGAACGCCGTGTGCGGACGGTGGTCCGTCGTCCGCGTCAGGTAGGAGGAAAGCGCCGGGTACATGGACGGGTCTGGGACGGTTGCTTCGGAACTCACACGACCGAACATAGACGTCAGCGCGCCGCCGATCCCTCGTTCACGGCCTCGGGCCGTGATCCTTAAGGTTGCGTTGATCGCCGTCTGAGGACCGGATAAGCGGAACCCGTGATGACTGGTCGCTCGTCGCCCGCGTCACGCGCTGACGCGACGTCGGCCCTCGTCCCGGCCCTCGTTCCAGCCTTCGTGTCGCCCCTCATGCCGCTCCTCGGCGTCCGAGGACACGGCGCGGCCGTCTTCGTCCCGCAGCAGCAGGGACAGGAGCGAGGCCACGGCCAGCCCGGACTCGGCCGGGTGGCGCAGTGCCTCGCTGGGCGCGATCCGGTAGGTGTTGCCGCGTCCCCGTCGGACGTGGGAGAGGTATCCGTCCTGCTCCAGGTCGGAAATGATCTTCTGGACGGCGCGCTCGGTGAGCCGACAGCGCGCGGCGATGTCACGGATGCGGGCGTTGCGATTGTCGGCGATGGCCGCCAGGACCCGCGCATGGTTGGTGAGAAACGTCCATCCGGTGTGAGGCTCGGGCACTTCATCCATGCGCCAACTCTAGCGACCGCGCGTACACGTTTTCAAAAACACGTACTCCTTTTCAGGTATTAGTTGACGTGCTTGGGCTGTGGAGTGCAGCCTAGGAGCGGCGCTGGGCAAGACGAGAGGGAGAGGCCATGCCGGAGCCTGCATATTCAGAGCAGCCCCTCGGCGGGGAGGCTGCCGAGCACGCATGGGACACCCATCCGTTGCTGCCCCGGCTTCAGCTGCCGGCCACGGTCGACACCGTGCCGGACGGCCACCGGGTGACCGTGATCGTGCGCGGAGAACTTGACCTGGATACCTGCCAGCAGCTCCGGCCCGATCTGCTCCGTGCCCTGAGTCGCTCGGCCCAAGGCATCGACCTGCATCTGCGGGAGGTGGCGTTCTGCGACTGCTCGGGGACCAACCTGATGCTTGAGCTGCGCCGACTGGCGCTGCGACAGGGCAAGTCCGTGACGGTGCTCTCCAGCAGCCCCGCGGTGGACCGGGTGTTCGCACTGACTGCCATCCGAGACCTCTTCGAGCCGAGCGAGCCCCCCGACCACGGGCCGGGCATCCCGCCCCAGCCAGGACCGGCACCGGCAGTACAGCCCGGCGCCGTACCGCAGCCGAGCCCGGCCACCACAGCGACGCCTCCGGCACCTCCGCCGGGCGTCACCTGAACCGTCCACCCCGGCCACGCGCTCGGTACACGAGCCGTCCGCGTGGCCGAGGCCGAGCCCAGCAACAGGCAGTGACATTGGGGCCATTGACGAAGCCACAGGCCTCAGCGCTGTGCGGCCGCCACAATGGGGGCATGGCCTCCCATCCGCACACCGAACCCGGGCCGAGAGACCTCTCGGGCTCAGACGAGGCGGATCTCGCGCTGTACCGGGAAAAGTTCCGACGCCGCCTGCCGGAGGCACTGGACAAGCTAGGTGGGCCGACTCACGGCTTCGTGGAGTTGCCCCTATACCTGGCCTGGTCCGGCATGACCTCGTACGATCTGGGCAAACCGCGCCAGCTCAGGGGCCTCTACCGCACTGTCCTGCACGAGGGCCTGCACGACGCGCACCCTCATCGGTCGTACCGTGCGCACTGTCTGGGAGGACGCCTTCCCTGAGCTCGCCTCCCGCACCTGGGCAGCCGCGTGACCGCATCTGCCAGACCATGTGTGCAAGCGCCGAGGTACTCGCCGACGCCCCCTTCACCGCCGTCCCTTGCCCACGCGCCCTCCCCCAGGTGCACGCTCACCCGACGCCCTCCAGGAACGGGATGATCGCGTCCAGGAAGTGGTCGTTTCGGTCGCCGGCCACCATGTGGCCCGCGCCTGCCACCTCCACGCGCCGCGCGCCCGGGACCTGGTCGCAGAACTGCTCGGCGATGTCCTCGCGTACGACATCGCTGACTTGGCCCCGGACGAGCAGGAGCGGCGCACCGGCGTTGCGGCCGGCCGACAGCAGGCGCTCCGCCATGCCCGGCGGGTCCATCCGGCCCTCGAAGCTGTCCAGCATCCTCGGATCCCAGTGCCAGATCCACCGATCGCCCTGGCGCCGCAAGTTGTTCTCCAGGCCGGGGCGGGCCACCGAACGCGGACGCTGGGGCACATGGGCGCCGACCGCCGCAGCCGCCTCCTCCAGGCTGGAAAAACCCTCGGGGGCGCCGCGCATGAACTCCACGATCCGGCGAAAGCCGCGAGGGTCGGGGCGGTGGGCGACATCGACCAGCACGAGGGCCCGTACCGCCACCCCAGGTGTTTCTCCGGCGGCTAGCAGCGCGCTCAGGCCGCCCAGCGAGGCGCCGACCAGCACCGGTCGGCCACCGATCGCAGCGACCAGCGCCCGTACGTCCTGCGCGAACAGGCCCAGATCGTAGTCACCGTCGGGCGACCATCCGCTGTCCCCATGCCCCCGCAGATCCGGGGCGACGACCCGCCAGCCCAGCGCCGCCAGCCGAGGACCGGTCCGGGCCCAGGCGTGCCGCGTCTGGCCACCACCGTGCAGCAGGACCAGAGGCGGCCGGGACTCCTCGCCCCACACATCCGCCGTCAGCACGAGCCCGCCGCCGCCCATGAAGTTGTGGGGCCGCGGCCGCGCGCCCGGCGTCACCGCGTGCTCCGGCGTCGCAGCGGCTCCAGCAGTTCCTCGCGGCAGGGGTCCGCGGCCGCCGCGGCCAGCGCGACATCCAGTGCGAACACGGCGCGCGAAAGGAACCGGTCGTCATCGATGAGGGCGGCCACCCACTGATGCAGCGCGCCCACGCATGCGGCGGCGACCACCGCGGCCAGCGCGTCGACGTCGACCTCCGCGCGCAACACTCCCCGTGCCCGTGCTTCCTCCATCGCGTCGCGAAGCCGGGTGAGCGGACTGCGGTCGAGCACCAGCCCGCTCGCCTCCCACGCGCGCACCATGCGACGCGAGACCACCGGATCGGCCACGAAGAGCTGCACCGTTGTACGCACGACCACATGCGGGTCCCCGGTCCCCTGCCCCGCAAGGCGGTGCTCCAGCTCCTCCATGAACCCGGCCGCGAGCGCCTCCCAGATCCTCTCGCGCGGCCCGATGAGGTTGTAGACGGTCGCCGGAGCCACCTCCGCGCGTTCGGCGATCCGCTCGACGCTGATCCCCGACTTCGGCCCCTCACGCAGGAGTTCACGCACCGCTTCCACGATCCGTGAGCGCCGCCGCGCCTTGTGCCGCTCCCGCAGTCCCCCGTCGTTCCCCGGCGCCATGCCGCCCCACCCCCACTAGTCGACACCACTCGAATCGAACTTAGAGATGTCTTTAAATTTAGGGGTGTCTCCAAGCGCGGGCAAGACTGTTCACATAGGCAGCGAGAACAGACGCACCGACTCCGACGGCCAGCACGCGCCCTCGCGCAGCGGTATCACCATCGTCCGCAACGGCATGGTCACCAGGCGGCCTTCGGGCTGCTCGACGAGGACGTCCTCGTCGATGGGACGCCACCCCAGACGCTGGTACAGCGGTACGAGGGGAGGCCGGCAGAAGAGGAGCGCGTGCTGCGGGCCCATGGTGCGCGCATGGTCGAGCGCCGCGGTGACGACGAGTCTGGCCAGCCCCCGGCCCTGCATGTCCGGCGCGACGGCCACGCCGCCCACACCCACCACGTCCGTCCGGACGTCGCCGACCGCAATCGGCAGCCGCAACAAGCCCGTGTGGGCCACCAGCCGTTCGCCGAGTCTGACCCCGAAGTGTTCTTCCTTGGGCAGCCAGGTCAGGCCGGTCTCGGCCACGCCGAAGGGGTCGTCCCCGTCGCCGAGGATCTCGCTCTGTTCCGTCTTGGTGTACCGCGCGAGCCGCACTGTGGTCGGCGCTGTCGAGGATGCGTTGTTCTCAGGCATCCCCACATGATGATCTCTCCGCCGATAGCCGTCCAAGGGGTTGCTCGGCCCGAGCAACCCCTTGGCCCGTCGCCGTCAGCTGCCGAAGGGGATGTCCTTCCGGGTGGCCATGCGGCGGGTGTCGGGGTGGTCCTTGACGTAGTCCGTGATGTACGAGAGCGACTCCCGCACCGCGCTGTCGTCGGTGCCGCAGCCCTTCGGGCCGTTGACACCGTCGGGGTAGCACGACATCCGGTTGCCGTAGATCAGGCTGTCCACGGCGGCGGCGCCGTCGGCGGAGTCGAGCAGCGTGGCGGCGCGCTCCTTGTCGCCCTTCGCCACCGTCCAGCCCACGGTCTGCGCGAGGTCTCCGGCATCCCTTGCCGGCCTGCCGGCCTCGAGTTCCTTGCGGATGCCGCCGAACTTCAGGGCCATGTTGAACAGGCCGTTGTCCATCACGCGCTGCTTGCCGGGGACATCGGGCCCGTGCTCGGCGAAGCCGTCGCGGACCGACGCGTAGTCGCCGCTGTAGCTGACCGCCTCCTTGGGCCTCAGGTCACCGAGGAGGCTCTTCCAACCGCTGCCGCCCTCCGTGCCGTAGAAGCCGTAGAGGACCCGGATCCCCTTGCTCTCCAACTTCTCGCGCGCCATGTCCCGCAGCGCGGCCACCGAACAGTGGCGCCACTCGGGGTCACTGCTGTCGCACCAGTCGGGGTTCTTCATGTCGAGCCAGACGAAGGAGACCCGACGCCCGCCCTCGTGCTCCTTCGCCACCTGGTCGAACATGTCCGACATGGTGTCGCCGGCGCTGGTGAGGGTGCCGTCGTGGTCAGCCCACCAGCCCTTGCGCCAGGCCGTGGCGTCGATCTCCAGTGCGTTGGCCCCGTTGGAGAGCGCCGTGGTCACCCCGCCCGTGGTCAGCACCCGGTGGGCGATGGCCCAGGTGGGGCGTTGCTCGGCCGTCTTCGGTGCGGCCTTGGAGGTCTCGTCCTGCGGTGCGGCCATTGCGGCTCCGGTGCCCAAGGCGACTGCGGAGACGACCAGGGCCAGTGGGAGCGCTGCGGCGCGAAGCCGACGTGATGCGGTAATGAGGACGGGTCCCTTCTGTTCCCCGGGCTGCGTAGTGCGCAGCCCGTCTGCCGTGCGGTGGCTGCCTTTTGTACAGCCCGCGGGCCTGCTGCCCGCGCCCGCAGCACCTTACGTCAAGTTACCCGTGGGTAATAGGGGGTGACAGGGGGTGCGTTCCGTGACACGACAGCACCAGCACACCGGCAGAAGCCGAGCGCTCAGTAAGCCGGGACGAAAAGCGCCACACCCAGCGCCACGACCGCGCACAGCGCTCCCGCCATGGCCAGGAGGATCGCCTGAGCCTGCACGGCATCCGCGTCCTCCCCCTCGCGAGGGGCACGGCTCAGGTCCCACACCGCTTGGATCTGCACAGACAATCCGATGACCACTCCGAGCAGGACGATGGCGTCGGTCATTGCAGTCTCTTTCCTCCGCGCGGCGACGGTCGCGCTCGGCGCGCTCGCAGCTCTCTTCCTGTTCCCTCTCGTGGCGCTCCTCCACCAGCGCCTCCCAGGTGACCAGGGGGCTCGAGCATGCGCCGTACATTCCGATGATCCACCGGCACCGTGTGCCCTCGCCGGTCAACGCGCCGCAGCGATTCGATCTCTTGCACGACCGACCTGCAGGACGCCGCCATTCGGCCGCTACGCCCGAGTCGTCGGCCAGGGGTGGTCCGGACCGCCGCGGCATCCCCACCACCCGAGCCACCCGCGCCCTCCGGAGCCACTCGCGACCGCCCGAGGCCACCCGCCCCGAAGTGGCCTTCACCCGCCCGCAGATGGACAACTACTGTGTCTCCTGCCCGGCCCAGACCACCGACCGGCAGCTGATCCGTCAGGCCGCCACCATCGAGCAACTCCACCACGTACCAGCCGAGATGGAGCTAGCCATCCCCTGCCGCCGACCGCCGCGCATCACCCTGTCCCCCACACCTTGAGGAGCTCCCGCATGGACCCGCACCAGATCCTCGTCCTGGACGCCACCGGCAGCGACCGGCACGCGGAGGACGCCGAGTTACGCTCACGCGGCCCGGCCACCCGCGTCGACGTCCTGGGGGTCGAGGCTTGGGCCGTGACCGACCCGGCCCTGCTCAAACAGCTGCTCACCGATCCGCGGGTCTCCAAGGACCCCCGGCAGCACTGGCCACTGTTCCCCGACAAGATCCTCGGCACCTGGCCGCTCGCGCTGTGGGTGGCCGTCGACAACATGTTCACCGCCTTCGGAGGCGACCACCGACGCCTGCGGCGGCTGGTCAGCCCGGCCTTCACCGCGCGCCGCATCGCCGCCCTGCAGCCGCGCATCGAGGCGATATCCCACGCACTGCTCGACGAGTTCGCCACCATCCCCGCCGGAGAACCCGTCGACCTGCGCGACCGCTTCGCCTATCCGCTTCCCATCCGGGTCATCAGCGAGCTCATGGGGCTCCCCGACCACTCCCAGCCGGACTTCCGCCGTACCGTCGACGGGGTCTTCGACACCACGCTCAGCCCTGATCAGGCCGCCGCCAACACCAAGGAGCTGTACGCGATCCTGGCCGACCTGGTCGCGGCCAAGCGCGCCGAGCCCGGCGAGGACATGACCTCCGTACTCATCGCCACCCGGGACGACAGCGAGGACGGCGACGGTTCGGCACTGACCGAACAGGAACTCCTCGACACTCTCCTCCTCGTGATCAGCGCGGGCTACGAGACCACCGTCAACCTCCTTGACCAGGCCATCACGGCACTGCTCAGCCACCCCGAACAGCTCGCCCTGATCCGCGAGGGCACGAGCACGTGGACGGACGTCGTCGAGGAGACGCTGCGCTATGAGGCGCCCGTCGCACACCTGCCCATGCGGTTCGCGGTCGAGGACATTGCGCTGACGCAGGGACTCACGATCCGTCAGGGCGACGCCATCCTCGCCTCCTACGCGGCGGCGGGCCGTCACCCCGACCTGCACGGCCCCAGCGCCGACACCTTCGATCTGACCCGGGTCAGCAAGAACCACCTCGCCTTCGGCCACGGCGTCCACGTGTGCCTCGGGGCCGCCCTGGCGCGGATGGAGGCCGAGACCGCGCTGCGGGCCCTGTTCACGCGCTACCCGGATCTCGCCCTGGCCGCCCCCGCGTCCACGCTGCGCCCCGGAGAGTCGTTCATCTCCAACGGCCACCGGGAACTGCCGGTCATCCTGCGCCCCGACGACGGGAACTGACGAACGATTCAGCCTCGGGTTCGGCATTTGGGGGAATGGGCGTGTCCGCGGTCCGGTCAGGGCGTTGACCAGCGCAGGCGCCAAAGAAGCGGGGTGCTCCGGCCGCGCGATGTCTGTTGAGGCTGGCTTGGCGCCTTGTGTCTGATCGAACCCAAGGAGAAAGAAGTATGTCTGCCATGAAGAAGACGATGAGCGTGGTGCTGGCCACCGGTGGCCTCGTGATGGGCGCTGCTGGTCTGGCATCCGCTGACGCCGGTGCCCAGGGTGCTGCCGTGGGCTCGCCGGGCGTGCTCTCGGGCAACCAGGCTCAGGTCCCGGTCCACATCCCGGTCAACGTGTGCGGCAACACCGTCGACGTCATCGGCCTGCTCAACCCGGCGTTCGGCAACACCTGCGTCAACCGCTGACCAGCCGCGTGACACCGTAAGAGCCCACCGGCTCGAAACGGCCCGAGCGAGCGTGCCACCGACCCTCCTTTTCGGTGGCACGCTCGCTTGCTCGTCCCCGGTCAGCTGGGCGGGCACCACAACGGGGCCTGTGACCGTGCTCGTTCCGCGGGCATCTCGCGGACCAGGTGATAGAGATTCTCGAAGTACGCCTGCCACCGATCGGGATCTGGCAGGGCGCTTCGTGCACGCCGAGCCCGTTCCGCCCTCACCAGTGGCTCCATGTGCTCCCACACCGAGAGCACCGACCCTCCCAGGTAGCCGGAGACCGGCTCTATGGCCACCACCCCGTGGGTGACCAGGGCGCCGAGGTTGTCGTAGTACCAGCCCAGCTCGCGCACCAGGTCACGGCCTTCCTGCGGAAGCCCGGCCAAGCCAAGGGAGAGGTCGTAGGCGGGCAGGTCCTCATGTACGAAGCTCCGCGCTCGAGCCAGCCGCAGGCTGCGATGTTCTCGGAACAAGTCCACGATCACAGGCAGTGCGTTGGCGTGCTGCGAAAGCCGCAGTTGTCGGAGGGACACCAGGCCCGACACCCCAAAGGCCAGCAGCGACACCACCAAGGCCGCGATATCCACCAGGAACCC
Organism: Streptomyces sp. NPDC051214; assembly: GCF_040682375.1. Taxonomy (NCBI): domain Bacteria; kingdom Bacillati; phylum Actinomycetota; class Actinomycetes; order Kitasatosporales; family Streptomycetaceae; genus Streptomyces; species Streptomyces sp. NPDC051214. The sequence goes on along the minus strand of NZ_JBFBAT010000023.1, from coordinate 11,100 downwards.
CCCACCGCCGTACCTCTATTTCGTCACCTCCCTACCCCGGCGCCCCATCACGCCACACCACCGGCCCAGTAGGGCACCTCGGCGGGAGTCAGCTCAGCCCACGTCGATTGAAGTGACCTCATAGACGGCGGCGGAGCTCATGGACAGGCCGCGGCAGGTGAGTTGGGTCGGGGGTGTGCGGTGGGAGTGGACCTCGACGTCGATGGTCGTCGGATGGGGTGGGCGGCCGGTGAAGCGGATGCGCCAGTGGTTGTCCTCGCGGGCCGTGTCGACGACCTCGTAGTCGTGCCGGCCGGCCGGGCCGAAGCGTTCGAGCACGGCGGAGAGAGCAGCCTGCTGCGGCGGGAAGAGGTCCGTGTAGCCGCGCAGATGCTTCGCGTCGATCCGGTCGGCCAGGTGTTGCTCGGTCACCGCCACCGATGAGGCGGCGTCGAGATTGCCGTAGTAGACGCCGTCGGGAGCGACCACGACGTTGGCCGCGAATCTGTCGCCGCCGACGTGGGTGCACTCCCACACCAGCTGCGGCCACCGCTCGGCGAGAGCACCTCCCACCGGGCGGCCGCGCACGGCGCAGCAGGTGTCGTGCTGGCCGTGGGCGCAGACGAGGACGACAGGGGGGCAGCCGAGTTCCCCAGGGGTGTTGAGGGCGTCGGCGATGTCCGCCAGGTCCTGGTCGTGGCTCCATGTGCCCCATCTCTGGCGGTGGGCACCGGAGTTCTCGTGACGCAGCACGGCCCAGCGTTTTGGGCCGTCGTGGTTGCGGCGTCCGGGCCGCCTGATGAGCAGGACACGCGCCCGTACCGCCTGGGCGGCGGAGAACACGAGCTTCTTGGTGGATGGGTCGAGGTCGAGGCCGTCAAAGCCGTTGGGGGGCCAGCCGCCCCGGTATTCGATGAGGACCCAGACGGAGCCGTACGGCGCCGTGCCAGCGAGTGCGTCGGCGCGTTTTCGCGCGGCCTCAGCGCAGAAGAAGCGTTCTGCCGCTGTCACCGGGGCCACGTCACTGTTCCGCGGGTACCAGTACGCCCGCGCGCAGCAGTCTCTCAACGAGTTCGACACCGAGATCATCGGCGGTGCGGACCTCACCGTCGAGCATGCGGGCCACCGACGGCAGATCCGTTTCCGCGAATTCCAGCCAGCCCACCCGCGTGGACAGCCGCCCGCCCTCCAGCCGCGCTTCCAGCTCCCCGCGCAGCCTCACCCGCGAGAGGGGTCCAAGGCCGTCGACGGCCTTGAGCTGGGCCAGCGGTCCCAGCGCCGCGGGTCGTCCATGGCTCCGACGGGTGCGGTGGAACTGCGGAGCGGGATCGGCTCGGGTGATGGCGGCGACCAGGCGTTCGCGGACGATGTCGATCTCGCCCTCCGGCCCGTTCACGCCCAGGGGCAGGGTGCCGCGCATCTGGGGGTCCTCGCGCAGCATGGCCAGCGCGGCCTGGGCGAGCTGCTCGGCCAGGGCATGACGCGTCCAGCTGTGGATTCCCAGCGTCAGGTGGATCGAGACCTCGCCCTGCGCCTGGGCGGCATGCAGCCAGCCCCGCGGCAGGTAGAGGACGTCGCCGGGCTCCAGAACGGTGTCGATGCAGGGCTCGCTCTTCGCCGCCTCGGCGACGGCGCGGCGGCGGTCGGTCCAGGGCTGGTCGCGCAGCGGGTCGGGGTGGACGGGCTCGCGGATCAGCCAGCGCTTGGTGCCCTCGATCTGCAGGACGAACACATCGTGTACGTCGTAGTGGTCGTCGAACCCGCGGTTCTGCGGCGGAGTGACGTAGGCGTTGGCCTGTACGGGATGGCCCAGCTCCGTGCTCAGCCGTGCGCTGAAGTCCGCGACCGGCCCCCAGGTGCGCTGCAGAGCCTGCAGGACCAGGGTGCCGCCGTCGGCGAACAGGCGCCACAGAGCGGTGTCGTCCAGCTGGTCCCCGACGGTGGCACCCACACCGGCGGACGAGGTGAAGGACGCCTCAGGGAGCGTGGCGCCGTCCTTGGCAACGCGCAGAAAGGGCGTACGCAGCCCGCGACGCGAGATCAGTTCGTCCACGGCTTCGGCGGAGAACAGGTCGGAGAAGTCGCTCGCACGGCGTGTGAGCAGCGCGGTGCGCGCCCAGATGTCGCGGGCGAACTCGTCCTGACTCAGGCCGGTCAGCCGTGTCTCCAGGAGTGGCTTCACAAGTGGCTTCAGGACGCCGACGCCTGCTGTGGCGTCGGCGTCCTGGAGCTCGGTCGCGGGGATGCTCAAGAGCCGCCGGCTCCGCCGTCGGCACCTCCGTCATGGACGCCCGGCGTACCTGAGGCGCCACCGTCCGCGGGACCCTCGGCCCCGCCGTCGGCGCCACCGTCGTGAACGCCCGGCGTGCCCGCCGCACCGCCGTCCGCGGGACCCTCGGCTCCACCGTCGGCGCCACCGTCGTGGACACCCGGCGTGCCGGCGGCGCCGCCGTCCGCGGGGCCCTCGGCCCCGCCGTCGGCGCCACCGTCGTGGACACCCGGCGTGCCCGCCGCACCGCCGTCGGCGGGACCCTCGTTCTGGTTCGGATCCTGCTCGGGGTTGGTCATCGTTCCTCCTGAGAATCGAACGGCTGGGATCGGGCACACCCTCGAGAGCCCTCTCTGCTTTCTTCAAGCAGAGCCCTCTCTGCTTTCACCAAGCTCGCTCACGCGATTCCGGTCGGCAACCTGAAGGAGTGACGGGACGGCCGCTTGGCGGGGCCCACGTGGCACCGACTCCGGGTCATGATGGCCACGTGGCGACGGACAAGAAGCAGTACACCGAGGACGGCCATTTCATCGTCATCAAGGGACGACGCTGGCGGGCCACTGATCCTCATCTGCCCGACGACATCGAAACGCGTCTGACGCACCACCTCATGGCGGCCCGCAGGGCTGTCGGCGCCGCAGGTGAGGACGAGGACGCACGAAAAGCGGCCCGAGCCCGCGTGCAGCTCGCCAAGACAGGGCTGGGAGAACGCGGCACGCCTTGGTGGGAGCAGACTCCCGCCGAACGACGTGAGCGCTGGGAGGACTGCCTGCGCCGACTGGAGGCAGACAGCCATTCCTGACGCGTGCCACACGGACCCGCCCTCCCTCGGTCGTGCGCGTGTCAGTGGCGGCTTTCCAGCTTCCGGTCGCCGCGGATCAGCGTGCGGACCCTCTCGCCGGCGAGCAGGTCGTGCGGGAAGCCGAGTGCGATCGCGCTGACCTCGTCGAGGCGTTCCAGTTGGGCGTCGGTGAAGTCGACTTCCAGGGCGCCCAGGTTGTCCTCCAGTTGCGTCAGGGTGCGGGCGCCGATGATCGGCGCTGTCACGCCCGGGTTCCGCAGGGTCCAGGCGAGGCCCACCTGGGCGGGTGTGCGGCCGATGTCCGTGGCGATCTCCTTCACGACGTCCACGATGGCGTGGTTCCGTTCGGTGAGCGCGCCACCCGCGACGGTGAGGCTCTTGCGGGTGCCGTCGTCGGACGCGACGTCGGTCGCGGTCAGGTCTTCACGGCCGTACTTGCCGGTGAGCACTCCCCCGGCCAGCGGTGACCACGGGATCACTCCCAACCCCATCTCGCGTGCCATGGGGATCAGGTCGCGTTCCCCGGTGCGCTCGATCAGGTTGTACTCGATCTGCAACGCGACCAGTGGCGACCAGCCCCGCAGATCGGCGACCGCCTGCATGCGCGACACCTGCCAGGCCGGGATGTTGGACACGGCCACGTAGAGAACCTTGCCCTGCCGGACCAGATCGTCCATGCCGCGTAGAACCTCCTCGACCTGCGTCGTGACATCCCACAGGTGCAGATAGAGCACGTCGATGTAGTGGGTGTTCAGCCGTCGCAGACTCGATTCCACCGAGGCGAACAGATTCTTGCGGTGGCTTCCCCCGGAATTGGGGTCACCGGGACGGCGCAGCGTCGAGTACTTCGTCGCAAGCACCAGGCTTTCGCGGTGGTCGCGCGTGAATTCGCCGAGGAGGCGTTCGGAGCTGCCGTTGGTGTAGGTGTCGGCGGTGTCGATGAAGTTGCCGCCTCGCTCGACGTACAGGTCGAACAGTTTGCGCGCCTCGTCCGGCTCGGCGCCCCAGCCCCACTCGGTGCCGAAGGTCGCCGCGCCGAGCGCCAGCGGCGAGACCCGCAGCCCTGAGCGGCCGAGGAGCCGGTAGGTGTCGAGGGTGAGCGACATGATGTCCTCCTGTGCTGGTGATCCGTTACGGAGGACAAGCCTGCGACCGCCGCGCGGCAGGGGTAAGGGACGTGATGTCCTGGGAACAGCGGTCCTACCCTGGCTGTTGGATCGAACATGACGACCCGCGACATGGACGCGACACAGGAGCTGGCCGCGTTCCTCCGGACCCGACGCGAACGGCTTGACCCCGAGGATTTCGGCCTGCCCTCGCGTCGGCGGGCGCGCCGGACACCGGGACTGCGCCGCGAGGAGGTCGCCGAAATGGCCGGGGTGAGCGTCGACTACGTCGTGCGGCTGGAGCAGGGCCGCGGGCTGCGGCCCTCGCTGGACGTGGTGGAGGCGCTGTCCCGGGCGCTTCGTCTGGGCCCCGACGAACGCGGCTACCTCTTCGACCTGACCCGACAGCGCCGCAGTGACACCGTCAAGCCCGCCACCGCCGCTGCGCCGCCGCTGGCCCAACTGGTCGCCGACCTGGCGCCGCTCCCGGCCATGGTGATGAACCACCGCTACGACATCCTGGCCTGGAACGCCCAAATGGCCCGGCTGCTGCTGGATTTCGACACTCTGCCGCCTGAGCGGCGCAATGTGATGTGGCTGTGCCTACTGCGTCCGGAGATGAGGGAGTTCTACGTCGACCGCGAACGCGTCGTACGGGAAGGGATCGCCCATCTGCGCACCGCGTGGGCCGCACATCCGCAGGATCAGGTGCTGGCCGACCTCATCGCCGAGTGCATGGCTCGCGACGAGGAGTTCGCGCGGTTGTGGGGCCGGAGAGACGTCAAGGTGAACGGCCGCGGACGCAAGGTGATGCGGCATCCCGTCGTCGGTGAGATCGCTGTGCTCTTCGAGACGCTGCTGCCGCTCCAGGACCCGGACCAGCAGTTGGTGATCTACCGCGCCGCGGACGAGGGGAGCCGGGTGGCGCTGGACCGGCTCGCCAGCTGCGGGGGCGGGGAAGGCTGAGGCCGGGGTCGAGACCGGGCCTCAGCTCCATCCCTGCGGGCAGCCTCCGCCTTCAGTCAGCCCTCCCCGTCAGGCAGCATCCCCGTCTGGCAGCCTCCCCTTCAGGGAGTCTGACGTCACCCCGTGGGCTCGTCCGGCACCGGCTCTTCCGCGTGGCTCTCCAGGGCCCGGGACTCGCCGCGCCTGGCGGTGCCCCCCTCGTTGGTGTCGGGGACGTCGGCCGTTGTGTCACTGTCGCCGCCTTCGGCCTCCTTGGCGGCCTTGCCCACGTCAAGGTCCCAGGCGTCCGGCTCACCCGTCGCCTGCTGGTCGGGGGTGTCCCGGGGGATGGGCGTGCTGCCGTCTTCGCCGGGGGAAGCCGGAATCCGATCGCTCACTGTGTCTCCTCCTTGGCCCTTCGGGTCCTGGCCCGAGCAAGTACCCGCAGACCGCGCGACCACACAACCCCGATTGGAGCACGCGAGACCGGGTAACCGGGAGTCACTTGGACGCCTCCGCAGTGACACATGGTGGGAGAACCATGAGCGAGCGCACAGAGGGCCGAGAGACAACGCGCGTGAAGCCGGAGACGGACCCACCCGCACTCCACACTCCACGCACCGACCGTGCGTTGGCGCGCCACCGGGGCCACAGCCTACGGTGGCTGGTGACAGGCGTCGTCGCAACCGCCGTGTGCGTGGTCGCGACCTGGATGGGCGCTACCCGAGGCATCGACTGGATCGAAGGCGTGGGCAGCCGACTGGCCGCCGGCGGTGTCGTGTGCGTCTGCCTGGGGGCGAGTGGCCTGTACGCCAATGCCCGCATGCGGCAGATCCTGAAGGCAGGCCCGTGGCTCTCCCGGCGCGCCCATCAGTTCCCGCCCAGCCGCTGGAAGGGCGCCGGAATCGTCCTGCGTGACCCGTCCGGCGAGTTGTGCCCGCTCCTCGTCCTCGCGACCCGGCAGCGAGCCAGGCACGTCGTCGCGGAGCAGGACAACTCGGTGTGGTGGTGCCCGGGTCCCGGGGGCCGCGGCGTCCTCGTCCGTCCCGACGGGGACGAACTGCTGTACGCGCGGCCCCCGTTCACTTCCTGGGGCCGCAGGACGCGTATCGAGGACGCGAAGAAGGCGGGACTCGGCGCGTAGCCTCCCCGCGATCCACGGCGGGTCGGGCACGGAGCTGCGTGGAATGGCCTATCGCCCAACTCCGCGCGCCTGAGGGCGACTTGGCGGGGTACGGGAGGATGCATGCAGCGAAATCTCTTCGATCCCGAGAATCTCATCCAACCCGCGTCGGCCCCCGGGCTCACGCAGGACAACCCCATGACGGTTCGCTACACCGTCAAAGGCGAGGCACGGGCTCGGCAGGGGACGATGGTCGCCTGGCGGGGCTCGCTGGAGTTCGAGCGGCAAGGCCAGGGCGTGGGCAACTTGCTCAAGCGCGCGGTGACCGGTGAGGGCCTGGCCCTGATGACGGTCAGCGGCGAGGGCGAGGCGTGGTTCGCCTCCGACGCGGCGCACTGCTTCCTCGTCGACGTGGACGAGAACCGCGGCCTCACGGTCAACGGCAAGAACATCTTGTGCTTCGATGCCTCGCTGAACTATGACATCACCACCGTCAAGGGCGCGGGGATGGCAGGCGGCGGCCTGTTCAACTGCACGTTCACCGGCACCGGGCGCCTGGCACTGACCAGTGCGGGCATCCCGCTGGTACTGCCTGTCACCCCGGAAGCGCCCGTCTACGTGGACACCGACGCCGTCGTCGCCTGGAGCCCCCCGCTGCGCGCGTCGCTGCACCGTTCCCAGAGCGTCGGCTCGATGATCAAGGGCGGCTCGGGCGAGGCCGTGCAGTTGAAGCTGGAGGGGGAAGGCATCGCGGTGGTCAACCCCGGCGAGCCCAAGCCAGCCCCGCAATCCTGAGCGTCCCTGCCGTACGCCGCTTTCGAACGAGCCGAGGGGGGCCGCTTTGGGGGGCGGCCCCCTTCGCCATGCCGTCAGGCGACCCGTCGCGCCAGCACCTGCCCCGGCCAGGGCCCCGACCCCCCGGACACGAAGCGCTCCGTGGGGATGAAGCCGTTGCGTTCATAAAAGGCAACCAACTCGCCACGGCCACCCGCCCAGCAGTCGACCCGCAGCAACTCCACTCCCGCCCGCCGAGTCTCCTCAGCGGCATGGGCCAACAGCACAGCCCCGACACCAAGACCGGCATGTCGCCGGTCGGAGACCAGCAGCCGGACGTACCGCTCGGGTTCCTCAGCCGGTGCGATCGGCATCTGAGCGCTCGGCCCGGAGTCCAGCACCAGGGCTCCGACGGGCGTGCCGTCCAGCTCCGCGATGTAGGGGACGTTCTCGGTCAGGTACCGCTCGACCCGCGCCACCCCGCCGGGCTTCTGCGAGTACGGCGTCGTGCCCCACTGCTCGGTGTTGCCGCGCTCGTTCATCCATCCCACCGCGGAGTCGAGCATGTGCAGTACCGCCGGGGAGTCGGCCAGGCCGCCCGGTCTGATCCGTATGCCATGTGTGGTGTCGTTCACGCCGGAAGCGTAGCCAGCGGCGCACTTGTGCCCGGAGCCGGGACGAGGCCCGGATCTTCGTGGCTTTTGCCAATACGGGGGTGCGCCGGGCCCCGTAGAGACTGCCGGACAAGAGGGAGTCGCGGCTTGTCCCCGTGACGGGAATCCGCGTCTACGGGCATACCTACGGAGGACCGCACCATGAGCGCGCAGCAGCAGCAGTACGACAAGATCGGTGAGGCGTACGAGGGCTTCAAGGCCCTGCCGCTCGAGCAGTACGCCGTGGTGCCCGGCTTCCTGGCGATGGTCGGCGACGTGCGGGGCAAGGCGGTCCTCGACCTGGCCTCCGGCACCGGCTTCTACAGCCGCGAGCTCAAGCGGCGCGGTGCCACCGATGTCCTCGGCATCGACATCTCCGGGGAAATGGTCTCGGTGGCACAGCAGTTGGAGGAGCGCGACCCGCTGGGCGTGCGCTACGAGGTCGGCGACGTGGCCGAACTGCGGCCGGCCGGCCGCCGCTTCGACATCGCGCTGGCCGTCCAGTTGCTCAACTACGCCTCGGACATCGCCACGACGGAACGCATGTGCCGCAACATCCACCGGAGCATGAAGCCGGGCGGCGAGCTGTTCCTGCTCAACCAGTCGCCCGACTTCCGCTTCGACGGGCCGGGCCCCGACAAGTACGGCTTCCGCACCGAACTCACCGGCGAGGTCGTGGAGACCGGGCGCCAGGTGCGGACCACAGCGCTGCTCGACCCGGAACCGGTCTCGTTCGTCGCCAACCTGCCGCGCCGCGAGGTCTACGAGAAGTGCCTGCAAGCGGCCGGCTTCAACGACCTGGCTTGGGTGTCGCTAACCGTCACTGAAGCCGGCGTGCGTGCGTTCGGCGCGGCCCACTGGGCGGACTTCCACGCCAACCCTCCGCTGGAAATGCTGCGCTGCCGCGCCTGACGACCCGACGGGCAGAGAACCGGACCGCCGGGCGACGGTTCAGGCCACGAGGCAGGACCCTGAACCGCAGGTGCTCGAGGTCGTGGCGGGAGGAGTCTTAGGGACGGAACGGGCCCATCTGCGAGCGCCAGGTAGAGGCCTACCGGAGGGCGGCAGGCCTCTTTCGTCGTCCGAACTCAGTTGAGTGACTCAGGCACCGGCCTGGACCTGGACCACAGCTCTTCGGCGTGCTCAGCAAAGCGATCGAACATGCCGCCTTCCTTGACCCTCCGGAGGTGCATGAGGGGGGAGTCGTGACCCACGAGCCTCGCCAGGTGCGGGGTGACCAACTCCTGTTCGTCGAACCGGAAGACGCTCAGGCTCACATGGTTCACGGCGTCCTCTGGCGCACTGAAGTGGACTTCCAGGCCCTCCAGGCCCTCCAGGCCCCCGACGCGCTTCAGCTCCTCAAGGGTCATGTGAATACGCGTAGAGACCGTCAGAGCAACGTCCTCGATGGTCTCTCGCTGGCGGGTGACCTCACCGTCCGGGTCCCCCAGGAGGAAGCGCACCCGAACACCCTGCTTGGTCTTGCGCCGGAGCACTTGGGAGAACGCGGGAACATGGGTCCAGAAAAAGTAGTTGGTGTAGCCGCTGAAGAAAAGATCGTTCTGGGACTCTTCGATCAAGGAAGCCCAGAGGGCAGATGGAGCCGCTGAGCGGTAGGGGAACGACTCAACGATCTCCAGGTCGCCTCCTGTTTTCAGCCTCTCCTTGATGGCTTTTGGCCAGAGCATGTCTTCATCCACTCCCAACGCGCGGGCAGCGTCTTCCCTGTTCCGAGCATGTGGCACTAGATCTTCATCTGCCAACCATCGCTCAACCGTCTTGCTCGTAACCCCGATGCGTGCAGCCAAGCGTCGTGGCGACTGATGAGCCGCATCCATAGCCTGACGAAGCATTGCGTTCAAGGCTTCTCCCCCCGACATTTGGGCCTTCTTCAGGCTAGCGCCCGTACTGCTCAACTGTCGCTGTTCGGGGGCGAGATACGTCCCTTCAGGGGGTCGACCCTCAGCAGGCGGCCTTCGCACGGGCGCGAGGCTACCCGGACCCCGTAGCCTGCCTGTGCCTGGCCTCCAACGCAGCGCCGCCGGACCACATGCAGCGTGATCCGGCGGCTAGCCGACTAGCCAGGAGTCGACCATGGCGCACCGTACCGCTACCTCCCGTTCTACGGGGCATCCGGGCTCGGGACCGATCCCACTCGACGTCGCGACCATGCGCGCGACTGCGCGCCGACTGGTCGGGGAAGACGCCGACGTGCCGACCCCCGAGGAACTCGACACCCTGACCCTGACGCTCCGGGGGCACATCATGCTGACCATCCCGGAGGTGGAGTCAGCGGCCTGGAAGCTTTCCGAGGACGACATCCCTCGTGCGTGCGCTCTCGCGTGCATCGGCGAAGCCCGGATGAAGTTGGGTACAGAACCCCGTCCCGGACTGCCCGCCGGCATTGCGCACGCGCAGAGGCTCGCGCGCGTGCTGAACGCGCTGGTGGATCATTCCGAGAATCTCGGGGGCGCTCGGGCGTGACGTCGCACAGCCGACAGTGAGGACGGGTTATCCGACCTGTCAGATGTTGTTCCACGGCACCGGCCATGCGGCGCGACGCCACGTGAGGGTCAAGAGCGCGTCCCGCGGGATGGGCGCCGCGACGCGCAAGAGGGTGGGCCCGGCCGTCCCAGGTCGGGCCCACCCTCAGGCACCTACGCCACCGCCCGTGGCGTCGTGCCGCTCTGTGCCGCAGTCAGGCATGTGTCGGCATCAGGCATGTGCTGTTATCAGGCTCGCGTCACCATCGGTACCAGCGGCCCCTGCGGCCGCCGCGTGCGGCGGGCTTGAGCACGAAGCCGAGCAGCCAGATCACGAGCACGATGACCGCGATCCACCACAGCGCCTTCAGCGCGAAACCCGCACCGAAGAGAAGCAGAGCCAGAAGAAGCACCAGAATCAGGGGAACCATTGTTATCAACCTCCAGCCACTCTGGTGCTCCCAGATCTTCTCCACAAACACATAAAAGTTGCGTTTTCCACACAAAATGGAGGGCACGCGTCCGCAGTGCGGAGTACCCCCTTCCGCCCCGGTCATGCGCACAGCCGCGACACCGGACGGCCGCGAGATCCGATCGCGGTGATGATGTTTGCCGGGAGGCTGAGCGGCCAGGCGAAGTGACAGCACATGATGTCGATGCCAAGGAGCGTGAGCGGAGCATGGCCACCAACGAGAAGGCCAAGGCAAAGTTCGAACAGGCAACCGGTGCCGCCGCGGCAGCCGCCGGACGCGCCACGGGCAACGAAAGCCTTGCCGCCAAGGGACGCGCCCAGCAGATGAAGGGCGACGCACGCCAGGCCAAGGAGAAGACCAAGGACATGGGCAAGCACTGACACGCCCGCGCCAGAAATCGCCGTCGGGGGGGGCCCCCCCGGGGGGGCGCCCCCCCCGCGGGGGGGTGGAAGTGAGCCCCCCCCCAATGTGGGGCCGGGCGGTGTGGGGGGAA